>NZ_NEGL01000004.1:0-229298 GCF_002135425.1 Acinetobacter sp. ANC 4654 | reverse complement strand
AGTCATCGCCAGCTCATTATTCCTGAAAACACCCCAACTCAAACGAGTTGGGGTGTTTTTTTATGCGCGGAAGTTGATAAATCAAATATTAGGGGGGAGTAAAAATACTCAAGAACTCCAGCACCTTTATTATGAAGCTTCTTGCTGTATTAAATTACTGCTATTTTTTAGCATGTATAATAATTGCCCTAAAAGAATATCTTTCTCTGCTAAAGCAATAATAATCATCGGATGAGTCGCAGAAGGAACAGAGGTGATGTATAGTTAGTATCTGCTTCTAAATGAAAATATTGACTCAATTCCTTGCACTAAAGCAGTTGATTTAGATCAAACCAATAATTTGAAAATAGAGATAAATCATTTCAATCTGCTACCTTTATTTTTAAGGGTAAGCATAAAATTAGAGAGAAAGATTCTTAAAAAAGAATATAGGTTTCTTGGTGATGTGAAAGTGCATGTATAAAAAAATTAGAATAAATTGCTGCCTATTTAGCAGAAGTGGATAAAAGTAAAAAGATTACTGTCTAAAAATATGTATGAAATAAATATAGCTACAGCATAAAAATCATATATTTACAGATTTTTTAATATCGCGTTGCTGTTTTATCCCTAGGTCTAATTGTTCATAAAATTTGACTTGCGTATATTGCGCAAAAATTGAATTTTACTTAAAAATTCATGTGAAATTTTTAACAAGTACTCATGGGGGATGAGAACGATGACAACAGAAAACTTAGATATTAATTCTGTAGTCGATAAAGCAAAATTTACCCCGTTTCACTTCAATGTCGTGGCTTGGTGCTTATTGATTATTTTATTTAATGGCTATGATTTAGCGATTAATGGTGTGGTGTTGCCGCTTTTAATGCAAGATTGGGGCTTAAGCGCTGTACAAGCTGGAATGCTTGCGAGTACGGCATTGGCTGGCATGATGTTTGGTGCAATGTTCTTTGGCTCTTTAGCAGACAAGATTGGCCGTAAAAAGGTCATCATGATTTGTATTGTGCTATTCAGCGGTTTGACCTTTGCTGGTGGTTTTGCATCTAACCCGACTGAATTCGGTATTTTACGCTTTTAGCCGGTTTAGGCATTGGCGGTGTAATGCCGAACCTTGTTCCTTAACTTCTGAATATGCACCCTAAAAGATGCGCAGTACGCTGGTAACCACAATGTTCAGTGGTTATGCGGTAGGTGGTGTTATGGCTGCATTATTGGGTTCATGGTTTACCCCAACATTTGGCTGGCAGGTGATGTTCTTTATCGCCGGTATTCCTCTTTTTTATTACCTTTAGTTTGGAAGTTTTTACCTGAATCTTTAGCATTTATTGTAAAAGAAAATAAATAGGAAAAGGGCCGCAGCATATTTCGCTGTTTGGCACCGAATCTAATGGTCAATCAGAACACAACATTTACCTTGCCGAAGGTTGATCAACCTGAGTCTGCAAATGTCGTGAGTTTATTCCATCGTGGCCGTTCACCCAATACGCTCCTGTTCAGGTTAGTATTTTTTACATGCTTACTGACGATGTATGCATTGAGCAGCTGGTTACTGAAGCTGATGATGGCTGCGGGCTACTCAATGGATAACAGCTTAATGTTCATGATGGTTATGAATGTAGGGGCGGTAGTTGGTATTGTTGGTGGCGGTATTTTAGCGGATCGTTTCCATTTAAAGCCGGTGTTGATGTACCTTGGTATGATGGGCGCAGTTGTAATGAGCTTAATGGGCTTCCAGTCGAACCAGTTCCCACTTTATATTTTGGTGTTCTTGGCGGGTGCAGCTTTAATTGGTTTACAAATGCTGTTGTATAGCTATGTTGCACAATTTCACCGATTAGCGATACATTCAACGGGCATTGGCTGGTCGTCTGCAATTGGCCGTATGGGCGCGATTGTAGAGCCAATTTTAATTGGTGGTTTGTTAGGCATGAATTTACCTGCTTACATTAACTTTATGGCAGTGGGTTTACCTGTATTAATTACGGCAATTGCGGTTGCTTTAATTATGCATGATGATGAGCCTGAAAAAATTGGGGCAAGTTCGACAGCGGCAGCGAAAGCTTAAAAATTTAAAGTAATAAAAAAGCCTCCAATGATTGGGGGGGATTTTTTCATAAAGTAAACTATAGGAATATGTATTTTTAATAATCTATATAATGGAGTAAATATAATGTTAGAAGATAGGTATTTAAATTTAAATTAGTTATGTTTTTTTATTCATGATGTTATGGTAAGGGTGGGGGGGGGGAATAAAATTTTTATTTCTGAATTTAAGTTGAGTGAACAAGAAAAGGAAAGCTTAAATAATTTTGAAGGACATATTTTAGATTGGTTAAAAAGCAATAATAAAACTAAAGAATATGAAATAACAATTAAGAAAAGAGTAATACCTGCTTTGTTATCAGATATGTTGCATTGTATTTATGAAACATTGAAAGCAATGGAGTTGGGTAAAGTTACTATTGCTTATATGTTGTTAAGAAAGCCGATACAAGAGAACTTATACCTTTTTGAGGAAATGATTTTACGTGAAGATAGTTTTATAAAAATTTTTGAAGAAAATCCATTATCATTAAGACCAAAAAATGCTGGTGATATTGAAGGTCATAAAAATAGGATGAAGATAATTTTAGAAACTTTGAAGCTAGACTCAATTCTAGACTCATCATACCTTGCAACATTAAGATATGATAAAAAGTCAGAAGATAGTTTTGATGGTGTTTGTAATCAAGCTATGCACCTATTTACGGAGCATCAAATGATAAAAACAGAAAACCTCAATATAAATTTTATATTTGCTGATAAGGAATCAAAAAAAACTTTATATGATTTTATGTATAGTAGGTTGCCATATTTGATGTATTACATTTATTTGGTATTTGAACAAATAGTTGCTTCAATTTCAGCAACAACCCAAGATTATCTTGCAGATATTCATCATAGGATATTTGCCATGTTTTTATTATCTTATGCCCATATAGATGATTATTATAAAACTCAACAGTTTTATGATTTATGTATTCTCTTTGAAAAATATTTAATAAAAAGTTTTAAATGTGAGTTAAGCTTAAATACGTTAGAGTCTATTGCATTTACAGGAAAGGCTTTATAACTCTATAAATAATTTAAAGTCTTTAGGTGTTAGTTTTATGAAACTCAACTCATTCTCCCCAATCCCTGAAGATGACGAAGAACTCCATCTTCCTGAACTTGTTTACTGGTCATCTTTAGGTGATGTTGAACAAGTGGAACAATTATTAGTGGCTGGTATCGATCCAAATCAAATGGATGAAGAGGGCTATAGCGCTCTGCAAGCAGCGGCTGAAAATGACAATTTAGCGGTGGTTAAGTTGTTGGTGAGTAAAGGTGCAAATATTCATTATAAAAGTGAATATAGCGCTTTAGAACTTGCAGAAATGGCTGAAAATACAGACGTTATTGCATATTTAAAGAGTTTATAAACTTTAAATAAAATGATTAAATTAAGATATAAAAGAAAACCCTTATCATAATGATAGGGGTTTTCTTTGTATTGGTTCGCTAGGTATAACTTCTGCCATACCTCACATCCTGATGTTCAAACTTATTGTTATTGTTTTCATTTGGGAAACATCCTGCTTCCTAATGAATTGAGCATAATAAAACTTCATTCGTTGGTATATACGCAAAAAGCAGCAGCCTGTGTACGTTATTTCCTACAACATAATTTGTGTCCATTATTTTTTTTAGGATCAAGAGGCTGTAGCAATTAACAATAAAAAATAGTGATTTTGAATAAATTACTTAGAATGACAATGATAGCAATTTGCATAAAAGTGGAAATCATAATGAAAATATTACGACTGAGTATGCTTACTGCTGTGACGTTAACAAGTTCTTTGATTTTAATGGCATGTAATGCACAAACAAATTCCTCTAAATTTGAGCAAAAAGCAGCGGCTGAAACAGCCAAAACAAAATCTGTAAGTCGGATCAACCAAACTTATCAAGTTAAAACGATTGCACAGTTTAATGAGCCTTGGGCAATGGCAGCTTTAAAAGATGGTCGTGTACTGGTGACTGAGCGCAAAGGAAAGTTAAAATTATTTAATCCAAAAACAAAACAACAGGTTGAAATTAAAGGATTACCTAAAGTGGCCTATGGCGGACAAGGTGGTTTGGGGGATATTGCATTGCATCCTCAGTTTCAGCGTAACCATTGGCTTTATATCAGCTATGTTGAAGCGGGACAGGGTGGTTATGGTGCTGTGGTCGCACGCGGTGAGTTAGACTTGTCAGATGCCCAAAATCCACAGATAAAACGTTTAAAGACCATTTGGACACAAGTGCCTAAAGTACAGGGACAAGGACATTATTCGCATCGTATTTTATTTGGTGCAGATGGAAAGCTATGGATTAGTTCAGGTGAAAGGCAGAAATTTGATTCAGCACAGGATATGAACTCCAATTTAGGCAAGATTTTACGTTTAAATGATGATGGTACAGCTGCGTCGGGTAATCCCTTTATAGATAGAGGTGAAATTGCCAAACAAGTCTGGTCATTGGGACATCGCAATCCATTAGGTTTAGCATTTGATGATAAAGGTCAGCTTTGGAGTGTTGAAATGGGTCCTAAAGGTGGCGATGAACTCAATATTATTATTAAAGGTGAAAATTATGGTTATCCCGTAGTTTCAAATGGCGATCATTACGATGGTACAGACATACCGGATCATAATACTCATGCAGAATTTAAAGCACCGGAAATCAGTTGGACACCTGTTATCTCGCCATCTAGTTTAATTTTTTATACAGGAAATCAATTTCCTGCGTGGAAAAATAAAGCGCTGATTGGTGGCTTATCTTCTAAAGTGATAGTGATGGTGGATACTGAAATGAAGCCTGTGATTGAAGTACAGCGTTTAAAGATGCAGCAACGGATACGTGGTTTACTCGAAGTTGAGGATGGTTCAATTTGGGTGCTTGAAGATGGGAAAAATGCCAGATTACTGCAATTAACCGCACAATAATCTGCCTTTAATCAGGGATAATAGATGCTGTAGATAACGCTTTAAAAGAAGCCTTTTAACTTCCTAAAATAGATCGTGATGTTCATTTAGTGGTGCATCACATCGATTTTCTGTTCCACTATGCTTATTACACTCGAACTGTTTATGCTCATTCGTATTGATTGTTTTACAGGGCGATCTTTAGCGACTAAGCGTGATTTATATCGCTTGATTGTGGAAAAATTACATGATTTCTCAATTCCGTCAGATCATATCAAAATTATTTTAACAGGAAGTACTTTAGAAAATGGGGAGACGGGGTGGGTAAGCGACGTGTGATGTTGATTTAGGCTTTTAAGTAAATCTTTAATTGGTAAATTCTGAGTGTCCCAAGCATGAAATAAAAAAAGCCCCGACATCCTGTCGAGGCTTTTTCATATTCATTTAAAGGTATAACGCCTGTCGTACCGATCAGCTTCCTGCTGTTTATGCTTTATTGTTATTGTTTTATGCATTAGAGACGTCCTGTCTCTGTATGACTTTAATATAGCGTTATAAATGATGTGTGAAAAGCGCTGATTTTCTGCAACTGTTGTAAGCCAAAACCGACAACAGGCTAAAAAATATCAGGCACTGACATATTGGATCAATTTATCCAAAATGGAAGTCAGCCTTTTTTCATCAAATTCATTGGGCTCAAATTCTTCCGTTTTATTGCGTGAGAAAATGTCACGAATTTCAATCACTGCATTACTGTCGACTAAGCCCAATTGTGTGCCGACTTGACGAATTTGATCAATCGAACGTGATCCATTGGTTGCACCGTAGCCAATATAGGCAGCGGGTTTACCTTGCCATTCTTTGCCTAAGTAATCTAAAGCATTTTTTAAGGCTGGACTGTAGCCATGATTGTATTCAGGACTGATAAAAATAATAGCATCGGCTTGGGAAATTTTGTCTGCCCATTCTTGTTGTTTGGGTTGATCATAAATCCCCGTAATTGGAGGATGTGATCCTGCAAAAATAGGCAGATCCCATTGTTTTAAATCGACTAATTCAGTCTGAACAGTACTAAAATTTGCTTTTTCGATACTGCGTTGTACCCAACGTGCGACTTTAATGGCAATACGCCCTTCACGCACACTACCAACAATAATTTGAATTTTCATGTTGAACCTGTTTTTTTTATGTCGTTGCGCTCTAAATTAATATGAATATGAAGGGCTGAATATGAGGGTTTTGTATTTTACCCAAGTTAAAAAAGCTCCCGAAGGAGCTTTTTTATGAGGTCTCAGCGAATGCTGAATTACATAATTTTAATACCTTGCTGACCTGCAGGCGTGACTTTAAAGATTTCCACTTCAAAAGTAATATCTTTGCCAGCCAGTGGGTGATTGAAATCAATTTCAGTAATATCTTCACCGACTGATTTCACTACACCAAATAAGCTTTGTTTGGCTTTATCTTCAAATTCAATCATATGACCGACAATTGGCGTTTGTTCGAATTTCACCGTGTCAAAAGTTTGAATATTTTCAGGATTCCACGGACCAAAAGCATCTTCGGGTGGAAGGCTGACGGTACGACGGTCACCAGCACGTAAACCAAACAGTGCTTTTTCAAAGCCCGGCAGTAAGCTACCATCGCCCATGACAAGGCTGACAGGTTCTTCACGGCTACGGGTATTGTCAATTTCTACGCCATTTTCAATAGCAACAGAAAAGTGAAGCTCTACTTTTGAGCCTTCAGCAATACGGGTTTCTTCATTGGGATTAATCATTTCAGTCATGTTGTTGTACTTCAGCACGTTGAATGCGTTGTTTTTCGAGGAAAAACGTATCGATAAGCAGCAGAATTGTGCCTAAGGTAATGGCACTATCTGCAATATTAAAAGCAGGGAAATGGCTGTTGTTGTAGTAGACATGAATAAAATCGACCACATAACCTAAAGAGACACGGTCAATTAAATTACCGATAGCGCCACCCAAAATGAGGGCAATCGCCAGCGGTAAAATCACGATTTTTTTTGGCATACGCATCAGCCAAAATACAAAAATGACAGACACTAAACCTGCGAGTGAAGTAAAGAAATAACGTTGCCATCCACCTGCATCGGACAAGAAACTAAAAGCTGCGCCATAGTTATGTAGCAATGTCCAATTTAAAAAGGGCAGTACCGGCACAGGATCTGCATAATTCAGATGTGTCGTTGCAATCCATTTGGTCCATTGGTCGAGAATAATCGCCACAATGGATAAGCCCACCCACACTAAATTGTGTAGGTAGAATTGGAATAAGCCCTTTTTCGGTTGTGGATTAGGCATATTTTCTCTCTTCGCCTTGACCTGTAGGAAGGTTGATAATACAACGAGAACACAGACCTGGATGTTCGTGATGTGTATTTACATCTGGAAGGACATGCCAGCAACGCGCACATTTTTCACCTTCCGCAGCCGATACCTTGACGCGTAAGCCTTCAAGATCAGTCGCTTCACCTTGGGTCTCATCAAATGCATTCACAATCACAGTTGAGGTAATTAGGACGAAACGGAGTTCATCATTTAACTGATCCAGTACCGTTTTGAGTTCAGCATTGGCCCAAAGTTCAACTTTGGCAGACAGGTTTGAACCAATCAATTTGGCATTACGTGCCGCTTCAATTTGCTTGTTCACTGCCGATTTAACTGCAATCATGGTTTGCCAATCGGCTTCTGAAATTAGGTTCGCAGTTGAAGCAACAGGAATGTCATACCATTCTGTGGTAAATACATATTTCTCGGTCTGACCTGGAATTAACGGCCAAGCTTCTTGTGCAGTAAAGGTCAAGATGGGTGCCATCCAACGGACAAAGGCTTGTACCAAATGATACAACGCTGTTTGTGCAGAATGACGTGCTTGAGAATCAGCTTTGGTGGTGTACTGACGATCTTTAATAATGTCGAGGTAGAAACCGCCCAAGTCATTAATACAGAAATTAGTCAAAGCATTGGTGACGATATGAAAATTCATATCTTCATAGGCTTGCTGAATAGTTTTCTGTACATCCGCAGCACGTTGTAAAATATATTGATCCAATGCGATCAACTGGTCTACAGGCAAGGCATCTGTCGCAGGGGTGAAACCATTTAAGTTCGCCAATAAGAAACGAAGCGTATTACGAATACGACGATAACCATCTGATGCACGGCTAAAAATTTCTTTACCTGCGGTCATTTCATAACGGTAGTCGGCAGATGCAATCCAGAAACGTAAACCATCAGCACCCATATCTTTAATGATGTCTTGAGGGGCAATGATATTACCCAGTGACTTAGACATCTTACGACCTTTTTCATCGACCACGAAACCATGGGTCAATAGACCTTTATATGGCGCACGTTTGTTGATGGCAATCGAAGTCAATAACGATGATTGGAACCAACCACGGTGTTGGTCTGAACCCTCTAGATACAAATCAGCAGGGTCGGTTAAGTCTTCACGTTCACGAAGTACGGCAAAATGCGTTGTACCTGAATCGAACCAGACATCTAAGGTGTCACGCACCGCATTGTAGTGCTGCGCATCTGCACCAATAAAATCTTTGGCTTCACGGTTATACCAACCGTCAATGCCTTCTTGCTCAATCAGTTTAGCCACTTCTTCAATCAGTTCAGGCGTACGAGGGTGTAGCTCGTTGGTATCTTTATGCACGAAGAATGGAATGGGCACACCCCAAGTCCGTTGACGCGAGATACACCAGTCTGGACGACCTTCAATCATGGATTGAATGCGGTTTTTACCCCAATCTGGGACAAAGCTGATGTCATTTTCAATCGCATTGAGCGCATCTTGACGTAAGCCTTGATCGTCCATGCTGATAAACCACTGTGGGGTTGCACGGAAGATAATTGGTGTTTTGTGACGCCAGCAATGTGGGTAGCTGTGTTTAATCGCCACATGTGCCCAAAGTTTTCCAGCTTCACTGAGTGCCGCAATAATCTGTGGATTGGCTTTATAGATGTGTTCGCCTGCAAAAATGGGTGCAGTGGGTAAATATACCCCGTTACCACCGACTGGATTATCCACTTTTAAGTTATACAATAAGCCAACTTTATAATCGTCCACACCATGGCCGGGAGCAGTATGTACCGCACCTGTACCACTTGTAGCAATGACATGTTCACCCAAAATCACCGGCACTTGGCGCTCAGAAATTAATGGATGTTGTAATTGGAGGTTTTCAAGTGTGCTACCCGTAAAGTCTGCAAGTACTTCAACGGTAGTAAAGCCATAGCGTTCAGTGGCAGATTCAACTAAATCTTTCGCCAAAATAAAGTTTTGTGCAGCTTTTTCTGTCCCGCGTGCTGTCACCAATTGGTATTCAATATCTGCATGCAGGGCAACCGCTTGGTTGGCTGGAATGGTCCAAGGCGTTGTTGTCCAGATCACAATGTCCGTTGAATCTGCAACAGTGATACCCAAACGTGCAGATAAATCGGCTAAATCAACAACGGTAAAACCGACGTCAATCGCATCTGATCTTTTATCTTCGTATTCAACTTCCGCTTCTGCCAGTGCAGAGCCACAATCCAAACACCAGTTGACGGGTTTCAGACCCGGTTGAATATGTCCTTGTTTTTGAATTTCGCCCAATGAACGCACAATGTTGGCTTCTTGTTTGAAGTTCATGGTTAAGTAAGGATTGTCCCAATCACCGAATACACCCATACGCACAAAGTCTTTTTTCTGTAATTCGACTTGGGTGTAAGCATATTCACGGCAAGCCTTACGGAAAGTAGACGCATCCACTTTTACGCCGACTTTACCGACTTTTTCTTCGACTTTCAGTTCAATGGGTAAACCGTGACAGTCCCAACCCGGAACATAGGGTGCATCAAAACCATCCATAATACGGCTTTTGATGATGATGTCTTTGAGGACTTTATTCACCGCATGACCGAGGTGAATTTGACCATTTGCGTATGGAGGGCCGTCATGAAGCACATATTTTTTCTTGCCAATACGCGATGCACGAATCTGCTGATAAATGTTGTCGGCATACCACTCTTCTAACCATTTTGCTTCACGTACTGCGAGATTTGCTTTCATTGCAAATTCAGTACCTGGGAGGTTTAGCGTGGCTTTATAATCCACTGCATTTTCAGGAGTTTGCTTATCGCTCATGCAAGTTGTCTTCCAATTTAATCAGGCTTAGGCTGACGCGTTTTACAGTAAAAAATTAGGGATTTAAAAGGGAAAATGAGGGCTGTTTTGTCGAAACTCAAGCAGTTTCTCAACATCATCATCAATTCCCGCTTTTAATGCTTCAAGCGAAGGGTAGTCCTTTTCACCATGTAAATAGTTTAAGAACGTCACCCGCATTAACAGGCCATACAGATTAGCAGAAACATCAGGAAAATGTACTTCTAATCGCCATTCAGGATGTTCCTGTTTGATGGCTGGCCGTGTACCAACATGTCCTGCACCAAACAGTGCAGTAGGGTCATAAGCTGCAATCCCGAGTTTTTCAGGATGCTCGGCTTGGACTTTATCTTTTAAAGATTCGGTTTCACACAATACTTCAACGCCGTAAATACCCTTTAAACAGGGTTTATGACGGTTGAGACGCACATTGATGGTTGGGAAATTAATGGTCCGTCCAATTTGATCGCCATATTGCACCCGACCTGTGATGCTATAAGGGCGACCCAATAATTGTGCAGCGAGTGCTAAATCACCAGCTTGTAAGGTTTGCCGAATACGGGTGGAACTGACCCGTTCACCGTTTTGTTCAACGGTATTTAAATTGGTGACATGGAAACCATAGTGACGTAGAAATTCGCTATTGCCCTGACGGTTTTTGCCAAAATGGAAGTCATCACCCAGTACAAGGCTGTGTGCATTGAGTTTTTGTTTGAGTATTTGTGCAAACTCTTCAGCACTTAAGCTACGGAAATAATTATCAAATTTTGCGATGACAATATAGTCGACACCCAGTTCAGTCAGATATTCAACTTTTTCACGTAATGAACTAATACGTGGCGGTGCTTCATAACCTTTAAAGAACTCTAAAGGTTGTGGTTCAAAAATCATCACCAAGGTTTTTAAATTTTGCGCTGCTGCAAGGTCTTTTAATTGTGCAATCATCGCCTGATGACCCAAATGCACACCGTCAAAATTACCAATAGTGACGGCAGTTTTTGGCAATTGAAAATTAGGCGCTAAAGCATTCAGGCGGAGCAGCTTCATGGGCGAATCAATAAATGAAAAATTATCAGGGCTATATATTGCCATAATCTTCAGCGTTCGTCTTGTTGTTGTGTTTTTACTCAAAAAAATTAATCAAAGATTGTGCTTATTATCAATTAAATTGATTAATTGAATAAAAATAAATCAATTTTTCTTATTTTAAAAGGCTCGTAAAATGCAGATATAGCCTTTGATGAGCAACCGCGATGAAAAAGCCATTTTATCAACTTGAACAAATGCAAGATATTGTGCGCCAATTTACCCCAAACTGGTTTACTGCCAGCATGGGGACGGGTGTTGTGGCCTTGATTCTAGCTGAATTGCCCTTTGCCCACAGTCTGATGGTGCAATTGGGGACATCCTTATGGCAACTGAATATTGTATTGTTTATGACCTTTTGTCTTTTATATGGGCTGCGTTGGCTCATTTATCCGACTGAAGCCAAACAGATTTTCTCGCATGCCAGTATGAGCCTGTTTTTGGGTGCCATTCCAATGGCACTTGCGACCATTATTAATGGCTTATTAAAATTTGGAATTAGCCTATATGGGGATGGGGTGATTCAGTTGGCGCAGATGCTGTGGTATGTCGATGTATTGCTTGCGGTTGCCATTGCTTGGCTGGTGCCATTTTGTATGTTCAGTCGGCAGGAGCATCAATTACGCAGTATGACAGCGGTGTGGTTATTGCCGATTGTGGCCTGTGAGGTTGCGGCAACCTCTGGTGGTTTGTTGTTGCCGCACATTGCCGAAGGTCAACAGGCGGTGGGTATTTTGGTCGGGAGCTACGTGTTATGGGGTATTTCAGTGCTGCCTGCGTTTGCAATTTTAACCATTTTAATGCTGCGTTTGGCACTGCATCAATTGCCAAGCAAAGAGTTGGCAATCACCAGTTGGTTGGCATTGGGCCCGATTGCGACAGGCGCATTGGCCTTATTGGTACTGGGGGCACAAGCACCGCAAGTATTGGCAACCGTGGATATGCAAAGCTTAGGCGTGTTTTGTCAGCAAGCGGGGATCGTGGCGAGTATGCTGTTACTGGGCTTTGCTGTGTGGTGGTTGGGCATTGCCGTTTTAACCACCTTAAAACATGCCAAAACGGATTTACCCTTTAATTTGGGATGGTGGGGGCTGACCTTTCCATTAGGCGTATTAACTCTTGCGGTGCTGAATTTGGGGCAACAGATTCAGGTCAGTTTTATTCAGTCGATTGCTTATGCTTTGGCGGTGATACTGGTGATGTTATGGCTGCTGGTGGTCAGTAAAACAGCACAAGGTTTTTACCGTGGCAATTTGTTCTTTTCACCGTGTTTAAAATGCTATTTGGAGCAGAGATAAAGTTTTTCTCTTTTTAGGAAATAATAAATAAATTATGTAAGGGGGAAATAGCGGTTAAGTCTAAATTTTTTAATTCCGCTAAATCGCCCCAAATCCTAATGCCAGTCAATTAAGAAATTGACTGGCATTTTATTTTTTAAATTCATAATGTTATTCGATACACGGAAATGTCATCCGCAACTGTTCGAGGCAAAACTATTTTAAAAAAGTAAGGTTTTTGCGATTTATTAATCAATAAAAGGTATTTGGCGAGTTTTGCGGTGAGGCGCACTGCCCCGCAAGATGCCTTTCTTGCGAAGTTTTGCTTCTCATTTGGGCTTATCCAAAGTAATAGAAGAGCTCCAAGTATTTGATTTAAAAATATAAGACTCCGTCATGAACAACTAAAAACTAAGGGCTTTATTTCTAAAACCCTTAACTGACTGGCATTACCCCAAATCCTGCTTTTTAAAGGAGAATTTGCTGTCGCGAATACCTTCAAGAAAATAAGTAGAAGCACAGCTCCTTAGGAAAAATCCCCCTTTGAAAAAGCGGATTAAAATTTGCACCTGATGGTATTTTATTTTCTAATGAGCACACCTTTTATCTTTATCCATGAGTACATCACATGATTTCTGATCTGGCTTTAATTATGGCATTGCCGAATGAATCGAAAGGCTTATTTGAGCAAGCCGGGATTGATGTGCATTACAGTGGTATCGGTAAAGTCAATGCGGCATTTAAAGCCTTTGAGGTGATTCAAAAAACGGGTTGTAAAACACTATTAAATTTGGGCTCAGCCGGTAGTTCACATTTTGATGCACATAGCTTGGTTGAAGTCATGACGTTTGTACAACGCGATATGGATGTTTCACCATTGGGTTTTCAGGTGGGTGTGACTCCGATGGATGATGATTATCCAGCTGAAATTGCTTTAGATATCCATTTTGGGCATTTAGCCCAAGGGATTTGTGGCACAGGAGATAGCTTTGAAACAGGTCTACCGAAAGTGCCGTGTAACCTCGTGGATATGGAAGGTTATGCTTTGGCCAAAGTATGTAAAAAGTTAGATGTACGTTTAATTTCAGTCAAATATATTACCGATGGTGCAAATGATACGGCACATTTAGAGTGGGAAGAAAATTTATTATTGGGGGCGCAAAAATTACTGGCACTTTATCAAAAGCATTTTGTTTAAAACGAAAATCGTGGGTTTTTATTATTAAATTATTAGTAAGTCATTTATTGGTAAGTTTGGCGACCATAGAGGGCTATGGTCGTATGCCAAAATTATCGCGGACGATAATTTAAGGTTTATGCACGAGGAATAACGCCATATAACATCATATGGACTGTATGTTGAATAATACGTTGCTGCATACTGCGGTTACGTAAAGTTTTGCCTGTCACCATTTCCATTTGGGTGGCAAAATCTGCATAGTTTTGTGTGATGGCCCAAATATTGAGGATTAACAGCTCAGGATCAATTTCCTTGGCAATTTTTCCCTCTTCTTGCCACAAAGCAATCACTTTAGCTTTACGCTTCACCAATTTCTTTAATGGGCCTTTTAAAATAGGCAAGATATGTGGCGCACCTTGAATCACTTCCAAAGCAAACAATCGAGACGCTTTCGGTTGGGTACGAGAAACCTCAATTTTCTGCAATAAATAATTGCTAATAGCTTCTTCAGGTTCGAGGTCTGTTTCCAGCATTTGTAGTGGAGAAAGCCACTTTTGTAATACTGTGGTCAGCACTTCAACATACAGTGCTTCTTTATTTTCATAATAATAGAAAATATTAGATTTGTGCATTTCAGCAATTTGAGCAATTTCGTCTAAGCTTGCTCCATTAAAACCATAAAGGGAAAATACATCGAGCGCTGCATTTAGCAGTTGATGTCGTTTTTGAGTACTCTTTTTTTGTTCCATTGGCAATGCGACAATAATCAAAATTGGAATCTTAAATTGTACGGCAAATCGTCAGATTTGTGCACAGGCAAAAGTTTTAATTTGATGAATATTGGTGATTTATTTTTTAGATTGAGGGTTAAGCTGCTTTGTTTTTGAGCAATCTAAAACTATCCTGAAAAAGACCAAATGGAATAAATTAATGAATATTTATTAAAACTTTCAATAAGATTGAATTTTTCTATTTTGCAATGTCTTGTATTTAAGCCGCTAGGTGCTCTATGAATGATTAAAGTGACTCAAAAATCAGCTTACATTTAGATAACAGAATGCTGAAATGAGCCCAAACTAAACCATAGCCATGTGCCCATTTCACTTGTAAAAATTATGTTGCCAATACGGCATTTAAAACCTGTTGCTCTAATTCGGTAAACGCATAATCTTTTTTTCGTGGTCGCGCTAAATCCACTTTAAATTGCTTAGCAATATGCCCTTTATCGAGCAGGATAATGCGATCGGCCAATTGTACGGCCTCACTGACATCATGCGTGACCAAAATAGCGGTAAAACCCTGTTCACGCCATAGCTTTTCAATCAGTGCTTGCATGTCTAAACGCGTTAGTGCATCGAGCGCACCTAAAGGTTCATCGAGTAATAAAATGCGCGGCTTGTGTGACAGTGCACGTGCCAAAGCGCTACGCTGACGTTGTCCACCCGATAACTGTGATGGCCATAATGTGGCTTTATCTTTGAGTCCGACTTTTTCTAAAAGGGTGGAGGCATTGCTTTGTTGTTCTTTGGCTAAACCGAGTTGTACATTTTGTTCAATGTTGCGCCAAGGTAACAGGCGTGGGTCTTGGAACATCACTCGAATGTCATCGCTGGTAATGCCTTCGCGAATATGACGAGCCGATTTAAACTTGATTTCACCATAACTTGGTTGTTCTAAATCGGCAATCAGGCGCAGTAAAGTACTTTTACCACAACCACTACGTCCAACAATGGCAAGGAATTCTCCCGGTTGAATATGCAGGTCTAAATCTTCTAAAATGCTGACTTCACCATAAAATTTATATAATTGCTCAATCAAAATTTCTGCACCGAAAACAGCGCTTGGATTGATGTCTGTAGTGACAGGATATTGCGGTGTCGCAGTTTTTTCAGCGACATGGCGGCCTATGCTTAAATCAGTCATGACGTGCTCCTTATTTTTGGTATCCAGCATGCCAGCGCAGTAGATATTTTTCTAAAGCCACGGCCAATACATCCGCTAATTTACCCAGTAGGGCATATAACAAAATCCCGACCAGTACCACATCTGTTTGTAGAAATTCACGTGCATTCATGGTCATGTAGCCAATGCCCGATTGAGCCGAAATGGTTTCGGCAACAATCAGCAGTACCCAAACCAAGCCCAGTGAAAAACGTAAGCCGACTAAAATGGACGGCATAGCACCCGGTAAAATAATTTCTTTATACAACTGCCAACGTGTCAGTCCGTAGCTTTTACCCATTTCAATCAATTGTGGATCGACTGAACGAATCCCATGATAGGTATTAATATAAATTGGAAAAAACACCCCAATTGCCACCAGAAATAATTTTGCTGATTCATCAATTCCAAACCATAAAATTACCAAAGGAATTAAAGCCAATGCTGGAATATTACGAATCATTTGCAAGGTGGTGTCGAGTAGCGTCGATGCCAGTTTAGATGAGCCATTGAGTAGACCCAGCAGTAAACCCAGACCACCGCCAACCAATAAACCCAGTAGGGCACGTCCAGCACTGACTTTAACATGTTGCCAAAGTTCACCACTGATCAATAGATGCCAAAATGCAGTCATGACAGCACTTGGTGCAGGCAGAATACGGCTGGCTAAAAGTCCAGTGCTCGACGCGATTTGCCAAATCAAGATCAGAACGATGGGGAACAACCAAGGCAGCAAACGCTGCCCAAATGCTGTTCCACGTGAAACCTTGGCTTTTACCAAGGCTTCGGCAGAAATGCTGTTGCTCATTAAGCCGGCTCCTTAGTTTTGATTGCTGTTTTGGCTTCATCGGGAACATAGTTATTTGCTACGATTTCACCAAATGGTCCTGTTAAATTCGGTTGTGCTAATTTTTGACGTATTTCTAATGGCAGTAGTGGGAACACTAATTCGGCAAAGCGAATAGATTCTTCTAAATGAGGATAGCCCGAGAAAATGAAGGTATCGATACCCAAAGCGGCATATTCCTGAATCCGTGCAGCGACAGTTTCTGGGTCTCCGACCAGTGCCGTACCCGCACCACCACGGACTAAGCCGACACCCGCCCAAAGGTTAGGTGAAACTTCTAGTTTAGTTCGATCACCATTATGTAATTCAGCCATGCGGCGTTGACCCACGGAGTCCATTTGCTTGAATTTTTTCTGCGCTGCGGCAATGGTGGCATCATCGACATATTGGATCAGTTCTTCAGCTGCTGCCCATGCTTGTTGATTGGTTTCCCGTACAATAACATGTAAGCGAATACCGTAATTTAACGTCCGGCCACGAGCTGCCGCTTTGGCACGCATGGTTTCTACTTTTTCTTTTACCGCAGCAGGCGGTTCACCCCAAGTTAAATAGGTATCGACTTGTTCCGCAGCTAGTTCAAGGGCTGCATTAGAAGAACCACCGAACCAAAGGGGTGGATACGGCTTTTGTACCGGTGGATAAAGCAGTTTTGCATCATCGACTTGTAAGCGTTCGCCGTGGAAAGTAAAGGATTCACCTGTATGCGAACGGGTTAAAATTTCACGCCAAATTTTGGTGTATTCAGCAGCAGTTTGATAGCGTGTTGCATGATCTTCGTAAACACCGTCGCCTTTTAATTCTTGCTCATCACCGCCTGTCACCAAATTGAGTAATACTCGACCATTCGATAGACGGTCAAAAGTTGAAGCCATACGTGCTGCCAGTGCAGGTGTCGTTACCCCTGGACGCAATGCCACGAGAAATTTCAAATTTTTGGTGGCATCAATTAAACTTGCGGCAGTAATCCACGGATCTTCACATGAACGACCTGTTGGAATAAGTACCCCTTCATAGCCCAAGTGATCTGCCGCGACCGCAATTTGTTTCATATAGGCATGATCAACTTGGCGTGCACCTTTACTGGTTCCTAAGTAACGACTATCACCATGGGTAGGAATAAACCAAAAGATTTTCATGTCAGATTTCCTTCGTTAATTTTGAATAAATTACTGTTTGCTCGGAAGTGTCCAGACCGCGTCTTGAACGTTAATTTTTTGTGGAATCAGTTGGACCTGCTGAAATAAATCAGCGATATTTTGTTGTGTCTGGATCACTTCAGGCGTCAAGGTCTGAATTGGTGATGGTTTTAAGCGTCGATCAAAAACACGTTGTGCAATGGTTTTATTTAGACCAGTACTTTGTGCATAAATATCTAAAGCCAGCGTTTGATTCTTTAAAATCCATTGGTCTGCGCTATTCAATCCGCCAATAAATTGCGCTACAGCCTGTGGGTGTTCAGTAATGAACTTGGGATTGGCAATATAAAATGAATAGGTTTTTGGAAAATCTGCTGCACTGGTCAGAACTTTCGCTTTACTGTCTAGCTCCGCTGCACTTAAGTAGGGGTCCCAAATGGACCATGCATCAATAGATTGCTTGTCAAATGCAGCGCGCGCATCAGCAGGGGGCAACCAGATGGGTTGAATATCTGTCCAGCTTAAACCCGCTTTTTGTAAGACCTTGGCCAGTAATTCATGCGCACTCGAACCTTTTTGTACCGCAATGCGTTTACCTTTTAAATCGGCAATGCTTTTAATGCTGCTACCTGCGGGAATCACTAAAGCTTGCGATTGTTCAGGCACGACTTCATAACCGATGTAACGTAAATCTTTATTGGCTGCTTGAGCGAAGATTGGCGGAGTATTACCGACATAGCCAAAATCGACTGCATTTACGGCCAATGCTTCAAGCATTTGCGGACCAGCAGGGAACTCGCGCCATTCAATTTTAGCTTGAGGAAATTGCTGTTCAAATAATGTTTGTTGACGTGCAACCAATAAATTTAAGGAGGATTTTTGGTAGCCAATAGACAATGTTTTGACTGGAGCACCTGCACTGGTTACAGGTGAGTTGGCTTCTTTTTGTTCAGGTTTTTGGCATGCAGCCAGTCCAAGACTGAGTGCGGTCACAGCAATTAGGCTAAAAGACTTAAGTACACTCATGATGCTAATCCTATTATTTATTTGTTGGTCTGATTTAAAATGGCAGCTTGAATGTTGATTTTATTGGGGATGAGTTTTTGTTGATAAAACGCATCAGCGACATATTGCTGTTCTTGAGTCACTTCCGCAGAAATGGCTTGCACACCGAAACCCATGCGTGAAATTGAGGTTTTCAGGATGTCGGAAGATAAGCCTGTGGGTTTTTCTAATAGTTTTGCCGCTTCATCTTGGTGCTGTGAAACCCACTGGGTGGTGGTGTTGAGTTCATTCACCAGTGTTTTTAAAATTTCTGGATTTTGCTCAGCAAATTTACGATCGGCTAAATAGAATTGGTGGTTGCTAACGAGGTTCTGACCAGTGGCCAGAATACGCGCACCAATTTGATGTTCGGCTGCGGCAAAGAAGGGATCCCAAATGACCCATGCATCGACAGCGCCACGTTCAAAGGCAGCACGTGCATCAGAGGGTGGCAGATAAACCACCTGAATGTCTTGCAGCGTCAGTTTATTGGCTTCTAGTAGTTTTAATAATAAGTAATGTACGTTTGAGCCTTTATTCAGCACAACCCGTTTACCTTTTAAGTCTTGAATGCTTTTGATTGGTGAGTCTTTTTGTACAATCAGTGCTTCTGCCAAAGGTGCAGCGGGTTGGTTGGCAATATAAACCAAGTTTGAATTTGCCGCCTGAGCGAAAATAGGGGGGGCTTCACCAGCTTCACCAAAGACAACACTGCCCACATTTAAGCCTTCAAGTAATTGTGGGCCAGCAGGGAATTCAACCCACTTTACGGTCACGCCTTGTTCTTTTAACGCACTTTCCAAAGAGCCTTGTGCCTTAATCATCGGCAATAAACCATATTTTTGAAAACCAATATTTAAGGTCACCGTTTCAGCCGGTTTTTTGCCACAACCTGACAGCATCATTGCACCGGCAATTACTGAAGAAAGAACCAGAAATTTCGCTAAAAAAGGTGCTTGAATGACGCTCATGACAGGGTGCTCCGCAACAGGAAGTATTGAATATTGCACACAGGCTAAAGTCTTTTCTTTTTCGAAAAAAATAAAAAAATAGGGATTGATCATCAATAAAAAAGATAAATAAAAAACAGCAAAGCTTTGCTAATAAAATGATGTATAGGGTCAATAAAATATGCAGATTTATTTTTTAAAATATTGATTTATATTGTATTTTATTTTAAGTGTGACATGGCTATAAGCTTATGAAAAAAGAGCATAAGTTAAATGCACCAGATTCAGCCAAATGCGAGATAAAGTTATCAAAAATAAAGATATCGCAAAAAGAAAAAAGCCACCTTAAAGTTAATCAGCTAATGGGTTTTACAGTTTACTCCTTAGCTTTTTAGTTATTCACGACGGAGTCTTATCGTTTTAAATCAAATTTTTGCAGCTCATTTGTTCTTTTGTTTTGCCAAAAGAACCAAAAGCATTTGTCATCCGCAAAACTCGTCAAATACCTTTTATTGATCAATTAATCGCAGAAACTGTACTTTTCCAATCTTGCGGTGTATACACCTCATGCCTCGAACAGTTGCGGATGACGTTTCCGCGTATCGAATAACATCATGAATTTAAAAAATAAAATTAAAAATTAATTTCTTAACTGACTGGCATTAATCTTAAAGTGACTTTTTAAAGACCAAGGAATTACGTTGATAGTTATATAGGGCCTGACGTGTATTCGGCAGATCATCGACACTGGCAGGTTCAAAACCATGTTCCACAAACCAATGCGCGGTACGTGTGGTCAACACAAACAGTTGCTGAATGCCTAAGCCTTTCGCCTTATCTTCCAAATAATGCAAAATTTGGCTGCCCCGATTGGATTTTCGATAGCTTGGATCGACTGCGACACAGGCAATTTCAGCCGACTGAATTTCATTGGTCGCCGTGGGAATGGGGTAAAGCGCTGCACAGGCTAAAATCATGCCATCCCGTTCAATCACCGCGAATTGCTCAATTTCACTTTCGAGTCGTTCACGTGAGCGATAAACCAAAATTCCTTCAGCTTCGAGTGGACGCAGTAAATTCATCAAGCCGCCAACATCTTGAATAGTGGCGGTGCGAACTTCTTCATAATGTGCATCGGTCATCATGGTGCCTGAACCATCGCGGGTGAAAAGTTCTTCCAGTAGTGCACCATCGTAAGTATAGGAAATTAGATGAACGCGATTGACCCCTTGAAGGGAAGCATTTTTTGCCCCACGCAGCTGTAAGGCAATATCGGGATTGGAGTCTTGATATTGCAAGATATGTTGATCAAGCTGATGGGGTGGAATTTCACGTTGTAATTGCCCCAATTCATTGAACAAACCTTGTTGTTTACCCAAGAAAATCAGCTTGTCTGCTTTCAGTAATATTGCGGTATTGGTTGCCACTTCTTCTGCGACCAAGTTAAACACTTCACCGGTATTGGAATACCCCGTTGGGCCGAGCAAGACAATATTATGATTTTTAAGATGGCGTTGAATGGCGTGGGTATCTACAGTGCGCAGTTCACCCGTCAGTTGAAAGTCAATGCCATCACGAATGCCATACGGTTTGGCGGTGACAAAATTGCCAGAGATCACATCAATACGTGCGCCATACATGGGTGAATTGGCCAGCCCCATAGACAGTAAGGCTTCAATTTGCAAGCGAATAGAACCGACTGCATTCATCACACAACTTAAAGATTCGCGTGTGGTAATGCGGCGGTGTTTATGAAATGGCGTTTCAATACCACTGGCTTTTAAATTTTGATTGATTTGCGAACGTGCACCATGCACTAAAATCAGGTGAATGCCTAAAGAATGCAGCAGGGCAATGTCATGAATAATATGTTGGAAATTTTCATGTTGTACCGCTTCACCATCAAACATAATGACAAAGGTTTTATTCCGATGAGCATTGATATAAGGCGCAGAATGTCGAAACCAATGCACATATTGCAAAGTTGTGCTTTGTGATGTTTCAGAGGAATTCGCGTGCATACCTATCTCAAATGAAGAATAAAATCCTATGCATGATTCTAATCAAAAAAAAGCGGAGCGGAACAATAAAATAAAAAAAACACCTTAACTGGCGTTAAAGTGTTTTTCAGCGCGGGCAAATTTAAATAACAAGTGTGAAAAATAAATGCCTTAGTTTTGAATACGAAGAATACGATTGTTACGTTCATTCACTAAAACATAATCACTGTTTATTTTATACCATTGTTGATAACGACCTGTTTTAGCTAAGCGGCGTGCTTCACGGTCACTGACTTGAAAACGTGAGCTGCTGTATTGACGCGGTAGGGTTTGACCCACACGCCAGTCACGGCTTGGGTTAACACGCTTATTGTCATAACGATCGTGGTCATAATGGTTGTTGTTATTGTTCCAACGACTGTCTTGAGTCTGGTTGTTATAGCGTTGCTGATCGTCATAACGATGATCCGATGCCGCCATTGCAGAAGTTGCCATCAATGCAGATAAAGACAGTGCAATTGTAGTGATGATTTTTTTCATTTCTTTCACCTTATTTCAAATAGAATGTTTATTTCGATAAAGCAAAAATAACGAAAAAGTTGAGATAAAAGATGAGAGCTGTATAGTTGAATTGTGAAATTCATGGAGAAAAAAAGAAGATTGTAAAACGCTGTAAAACCTACAGAGCAAGGCTTCGCGCTAAAATAAACAAAATAAAAGACATAAAAAAAGCCCAAACTTTCATTTGAGCTGAGTGTATTTAGAATTAAAGGTTAGAAGCCTTGAATACGCAGAATATTATTGCTGTCGGTATCGACTAAAATATAATCGTTATTAATTTTGTACCACTGTTGATTACGCGACGGTTTGGGTAAGTCATGCTCTTTATAATCGACTTTATAACCATTACCACGATAATGCTGTGGCATCACATAACCCGTTTGCCATTTATGTTGCTGTAGCCGTTTTACGCCACGTTCTTCGCGAACCCGACGTTTATCTTGCATGCGCTCATCGTCATCATTGTCACGAAAGTCGCGACCTTTATTATCAGACTGATGACGTGGTTGATCCCAATCACGGTCGTTATCGTGAGGTGCAGCAGTGGTTACACTGTTTGCCATCAATGCACTGAAAGAAATTGCCAAAATTGTCAAAATCTTTTTCATGTTGAACCCTCATAAAAAAAGTATTAATTTCACTGACACTAATGTACGAAATAATTGCAGAGAAACTGTGAAGATCAATCACTCATTTATTAAAAAATGCAGAGACAATCAGGAGATTCTGCATCCATAGTGCATGATTTAAAAATTTGAAGACATTTTATTGTCCATATTAAAGACTATAAAAACAGGATATTGATTAAAAAAATCTATCCAATTTTGGGTATTCATTTTATGGCTTCAAACGGCTGCTGTCAAAATGCGGTAACGCTCTATTGCAACTGTTCAGTCCAGCAGATTTTAGTTCCATTGTTCTGCTAAGTCTTGTAAGGAGCGGATGGCTTCAGCAATACTTTCTGCTTGCTTGGCATCATTGAGCCCAATAATTAAGGCTGTTGAAAGTTGTAAGTTTTCAATCGAGCGAATGGTATCCATTTTATGTTTTGGGTCAGCCATTTTAGATTCCTCAAATGTGGTGTTTTACGATGAGGATCAGCATAGCCAGATGAGTTTAATTTGGAAAACCGTATATTTTTATAAAATCTATTTGAAAATACGATTAAAAGTCATGTTTATGCAACATACGGTGAAATGCTTTAAAAAATAGCCATAAAAAAGGAAGCAGAAACGGCTTCCTTTTTAGTTTAAAGCTTAGTCCTGTGCATCAATACTTTCACCATTCATCTCTAAGCTGTCTTCACCCATTAAATATAGGTAAGCCGGCATAATCATTTCAGGTGTGGCTAAGGTTTTTGGATCTTCATCTGGATAGGCTTTAGCACGCATGGCTGTACGGGTCGCCCCCGGATTAATACAGTTGAAACGTACATTAGGGTAGACATTTTCTTTAGCAAAAATCTGGTTAACTGCTTCAATCGCAATTTTGGATACCGAGTATGCACCCCAACGCTCACGTGCTTCGCGACCAACGCCTGAACTGGCAAAAACCACAGAGGCATGATCTGATTTGTTGAGTAGCGGCAACAGTTCTTGGGTCAAAATAAAAGGTGCACGTAGATTCACCGCCATCACATCATCCCAAACATCAATTGGGTAATGGGCGAGTTCTGTGCGTTCACCCAGAATACCGGCATTATGCAAAATGCCATCTAGACGACCAAATTGTTTTTCTAAAGTATCGACCAGTAATTCATAATCTCGAGGAGAGGCACTGGAGAGTTGCAACGGTAGAATAGCCGGTTGTGGTGCACCTAAACTTTCAATTTCATCATAAATGACTTCAAGTTTATTTAAGGCACGTCCATGCAGTACCACTGTTGCACCGTGTAGTGCATAGCTGAGTGCTGCTGCACGACCAATACCATCGCCCGCACCTGTGATCAGGATAATGCGATCTTTTAACAGATCGGGGCGAGGTTGATATTCTGAATATTTCATTGCAGACTTCCTCGTTTATTGTATTTTTATATGTTTATGAAATAAGAGAATGATGTTGTTGCTTGGGCGTGACCAATTGATGAATCACTTGTTGTAATTCAGCAACAGTATTTACTATACAATCCGCTTGCCATGCTGTTAAGTCATCTTTGTGCTGCAATGGTAAATAACCATAGGCCGCTAAGATGGTGTACATCTGGGCATTACGACCCGCATCGATATCACGAGGATGGTCACCGACATAAATACAATCTTCTGGCTGAATCTGAATGTGTTTCGCTGCCAGATACATCGGTTCAGGATCGGGTTTGGTCTTGCTGACATCTTCTGGACAGACCAAAACAGCACAGCGCTCGGTCAAATTCAGCGCTTTAAGTAAGGCTTCGCTTAACCAGCGTGGCTTATTGGTGACAATGCCCCACGGAATATTTTGGCTTTCTAAGGCTTCCAGCAATGGATATATGCCTTCAAACAAGTCAGTCTCTACCGCAATATCATCGCCATAGATATCTAAAAAACGTTGTCGATGAGCGAGAAAAACTGGATCTTTAACATCCAATTCTGGGTAAACCAATTTCACCATGGCACGTGCGCCTTCCGACACTTGGGTGCGAATCAAATCGGCAGCCACAATATCACATTGTTTATCGCGGCACATGTCCTGAATAATGCGAATAAAGTCAGCAGCAGTGTCAATGAGTGTACCATCTAGGTCAAACAGAACTGCTTTCATTCGGCACCTGCTTTTACGGTATAGACCATATAGTTCACGTCAACATTCGGGGCTAACCAATAACGCTTCGTGAGCGGATTGAAATGTAATCCTGTCATGTCTTTGAGGGTTAAACCAGCACTACGAATATCATGTGCCAGTTCAGACGGTTTAATAAATTTATGATAATCGTGGGTGCCTTTTGCCAGCATGCGTAACACATATTCCGCACCAATAATGGCGAATAAATATGATTTTGGATTACGGTTAATGGTCGAAAAGAACACATGACCACCCGGTTTGACCAGTGTTTGGCAAGCTTGAATAATTGATGCAGGATCGGGTACATGCTCCAGCATTTCCATACACGTCACCACGTCATATTGTCCCGCTTGTTCTTGGGCTAATTCTTCTACCGGAACTTGACGATATTCAATATTGCTCACACCTTCTTGTTCGGCATGAATACGTGCGACATTTAATGGGGCTACACCCATGTCGATACCCAAAACCTGAGCGCCACGACGTGCCATACTTTCAGATAAAATACCGCCACCACAGCCCACATCAAGTACTTTTTTACCTGCAATGCCACCTGAATGTTCATCAATCCAATTTAAGCGTAAAGGGTTAATTTGATGCAGTGGACGGAACTCAGAATGCTGATCCCACCATATGGCTGCGAATGCTTCAAATTTGGCAATTTCTTGTGGATCAACATTCAATTGCGACATCGGTGTCACCTCAATCAAGTCGTTATAATTTAAAAAATCTCATCTGCATTAGTGTAGCGTTAATTCTAAAAAAAGCGATAAAAGCTGTAAAAAAGTTCACAGAATGAAAACGAATTCGGGATAATTGATTTATAGTGATCGTATAAACTCATCATAATGATTTAGAGGACAATAAGGTCAATGAAACAATTCCTTTTCAGTAGTGTTGCTACTGCTATTTTTGCCTTTTCAGGCACGGCAATGGCTGCCAATTTTGTTGCGGGTAAAGATTACACCGTCGTTGCTAATCCCGGTACAGTTCAGGTTCCAGGGAAAATTGAAGTCCGTGAGTTCTTTTGGTATGGCTGCCCACACTGCTTTAAATTAGAACCACATATGCAGACTTGGCTCAGAAATATTCCGAAAGATGTCAATTTTATCCGTACACCGGCTTCAATGAACCCATTGTGGGAGCAAGGCGCGCGTGGTTATTATGTTTCAGAAGCTTTAGGCATCCGTAAAAAAACTCATCTTCCACTGTTCCATGCGATTCATGAGGGTGGTCAACAAATTTTCGATCAAAAATCACAAGCCAAATTTTTTGTGAAATATGGTGTACCTGAAGCCAAATTTAACAGCATGTTTAATTCATTTGCGATTACCTCAAAAGTGGCTCAGGCAAATAAATTGGCACAGCAATACCAATTGACAGGCGTGCCTGCAATTGTGGTGAATGGTAAATATGTGGTGCAAGGTGAAGACGGTAAAGTAACGCAAGTGGTGAGCTACTTGGTGGAAAAAGAACGTAAAGCAAAATAATTTTTTTGTATAAAAGCCCGCAATTCATTTCTGCGGGTTTTTTTATGTCTAATCGTTCAGCGGCTAGGTGACGCTGCTGTTGTGGTTTGTGCCATATCCCAATTCGAAATACCCCGAAAAATTAAGTGAACTTGGGTAATGGTCTGTAGCTTGAATTGTTTTTGTTGTTCTAGGCGTGCTTGGTCTTGAAATTGACGACTCATGTTCATCCAAGTCATGGCCCAAGTAAAGGATAAATTAATTAAAATATTGGCAAGGACTTGTAAGTCTTGTGCATTGCGAATGTGTTTGACCGTTTCCATTTGCGCTAAATCATTGGCCAAATCTTCAATTAAAAAATTAATTTCACGTGCAATCGCATGTCGAATCACTTCCGAGCCTCCCCAACGCTCTGCAATCAAAAACACCCAAGGCTCAGGATTATGTTCAACGGCTTGGAAAAACAGATCTAAGCTAATTTTTGTTTTGGTATTGGGTTGATAAATATAGGCCTGCCCCAGTTGATGCAAAATGCCTTTTAAATGCAGCGCAACTTGATCCACCAACTCTAGCCCAAGCTCATTCATGTCTTGAAAATGACGATAAAAAGCCGTCGGTACTAAACCGACATGGCGTGCGATTTCACGCAAACTAATGCTACTGAAAGAACGTCCAGACGTGCTTAAAGCAAGTGCAGCATCCAAAAGTGCTTGGCGGCTTTGTTGTTTGCGCTCATCCCGTATCGACATTCGACTACCCTAAAAAGATCCTGAGCGAAGTCTATCAAAAAAATGCAGATTAAACGACGAATGTCAGTGAACAGGTGTTGACTGAATGAAAAAATAATTATAGTGTACAAGTGTTCACTATAAGAACATCTGTTCACTCAAATAAATAACCAGCAATAAAAGAGGAACGTCATATGAGTCATGTGATGCAGTATCAGCCGCAATGGATTCGAGAAGATTTCGTCGATTTTATTGCTGAAAAAATAAATCCACTGTGGGCGTGGAAAAAAGTGAAAGCCACGATTGTCGATATTCAAGCCATTGCGCCTGATTTTTATCAAATTCAGTTGCAACCGAATCATAACTTCCAAGCCGAGGCTTTTTCTGCTGGGCAAAGTATTTTAGTGACCGTGCTGATTGCAGGTGTGCGTCAGCAACGACATTATTCGATTGTGAAAATCACCAACACTGGCAACATCATCATTGCAGTGAAACGTCAGGGTAAAGTATCGAATGCATTAAGCCATTTGAGCAGCGGCAGTGTGGTGGAAGTTTCACAGGCTCAAGGGGATTTCAATTTAAACCCATCACAAGAGTCTATTTTATTGCTGGCTTCAGGCAGCGGCATCACTGCAATTTATGCACTGCTACAACAAGCACTCACGCAAAAAATTAGCCAGATTGACCTGATTTATTTTAGCCGTGATGAGGCTTTTCATGCCGAACTGTTGCAACTGACAGAGCAATATCCACAGTTGCACTATCATTATTTTAATACTGTGGCACAGCAGCAACATTTAACTTTGCAATTGCTGGAACGTACGGTGGCAGATTTCGGGCAACGCCTAAGTTATGCCTGTGGTGCTGCGGGCATGATGCAAAGCCTGAATCAAATTTATCAACAGTTGGGCATTGCTCAGCAGTTGAAACAAGAATATTTCCAAGTGTTTGTTGATGAAACAGCTTCTGTACAACCGGTGGTGTTTTTACGTGCGCAACAACAGTTTGAGGCCAAGAGTAATTTACTGGACAGTGCTGAACAGGCGGGTTTAAGACCCGCGCATGGTTGTCGTATGGGCATTTGTAATACCTGTACCTGTACCAAAGTCAGTGGTTCAACCAAAAACTTATTAACCGGTGAAATTGACCACGATAGCAATACCCAAATTAAATTGTGTATTAGCCAAGCGGTGAGTCCGGTGGTGATTAATCTTTAACAATATATTGTGCTTATTTTGGCTGAGGAGAAAAACAATGAATATGTCAGTTAAATTTACCGAAACGAGTAAATCGAAACATTTAAATGCGGAACAAATGGCAGCATTTGGTCAACAAGTCGATGCCATCCGCCGTGAAATTATGGACAGTATTGGCGAGCAAGATGCCCAATACATTTATAAAATTCGTAATTTTGTTCGTTATAGTGAAATCGCATCACGCGGCATGTTGATGTTCGGTGGCTGGATTCCGCCCATTTGGTTGTTGGGTACAGGTTTATTGGGTATTTCTAAAATTGTGGAAAATATGGAGTTGGGGCATAACGTGATGCATGGTCAATTCGACTGGCTCAATGACCCCAGTTTAAATGGTGCCAATTATGATTGGGATACCATGGCCACAGGGGATGATTGGAAATATACGCATAATTATATTCATCATACTTATACCAATATTATCGGCAAAGACCACGATGTTGGCTATGGTTTGCTGCGTGTCAGCGAGTCACAAAAATGGGAACCGCGCTTTTTATTCAATATTCCTTTAGCCATTCAATTGATGGTGTTTTTTGAATGGTATGTCGGCTTGCAAAATTTGCATATCGAAGATGTCGTGGCTTATAAAACCAAAACATGGAAAGAAGTCTGGAACGATTCAGCGAAATTCCGCAAGAAAGCAGTACGTCAGGTCACCAAAGATTATGTATTTTTTCCGCTGATTGCAGGACCCAATGCCATTCCTGTGTTTGCGGGTAATGCTGTCGCCAATGTCATTCGTAGCTTATGGTCATCAGCGGTGATTTTTAACGGTCATTTCACTGAAGATGCAGAAACTTTTGAAGCAGACAATACTGAAAATGAGACCCGTGCAGAGTGGTATTTACGCCAAATTCGTGGCTCAAGTAATTTTACCGGAACCGAATGGTTGCATATTTTAAGTGGCAATTTAAGTCATCAAATTGAACACCATTTATTCCCAGACATGCCCGCGAATCGTTATGCAGAAGCAGCACCCAAAATTCGTGCCTTATGTGCAGAATATGGCATTCATTATAACGAAGCCAGTTTTATAAAACAGTTTGGCAGTGTCTGGGTACGTTTAGCCAAAGCTTCATTGCCGAATCACTGGTCGTCTAGCATTACCCAGTCTATGCAAAAGGTGAAAGGGCTGTTTGCCTGATTGAATGGCGTCGATGCTGAGTGACTGTCTAAATGTGGTCTGGCGGTCAGAGTTTTGGTATAGGCATAAGATAACTTGCATAAATCAAAAGATGTTCAAAATTCGCTTCTTTAAAATCAGCATGGCCTCATTTGAGTGCTTCAATTTTTATGCTTTTGCGTAGGCATTATCTCTACTTTTGAAAGGTCAAAAGTAGACAAAAACCTTTGTTTCCCATACACGACGTCCTTGTCGTGATGGGAAATGTGTGGCATCCATGCCACACTCATGAATCCAATATTTCCTAAAATTTGTTTTTAATTTTGGCTTGATGAAGACTTGTATTGATAAAAAAGGACTTATGAAAGAAGTCTAATTTTGATCGCGCAATGTGATTCAACCGCTGTATTGTGCTGAAGGAGTCTCTTTGTTCCTCAGCACAAGGTCTGCTTATTCCTTTTTTGTGGATTCAATCTTTATGATGTTGCTTAGAGGACGATATGCAAAAACCATCAAGTTGTAGCAAAATCATCTGATCTGCTTCTGTTATACTAAGCCGCAATGAATTTTAGCCCCAATAAGGACCCATTATGCGTATCGACCAACGTACATTAGATCAATTACGTGATGTAAAAATTACCCGTAACTATACGCGTTATGCGGAAGGTTCAGTATTGATTGAATTTGGTCATACTAAAGTTCTTTGTACGGCCAGTATTGACAATTCAGTGCCACGTTTCCTTAAAGGTAAGGGACAGGGTTGGGTGACAGCAGAATACGGTATGTTGCCACGTTCGACCCATACCCGTAGCGACCGTGAAGCGGCACGTGGTAAACAAAGTGGTCGTACGCAAGAAATCCAGCGTTTGATTGGTCGTAGCTTACGTGCCATGGTTGATTTAAAAAAACTGGGTGAAAATACCATTACCATTGACTGTGATGTGCTTCAAGCCGATGGCGGTACACGTACTGCTGCAATTACTGGTGCAGCAGTGGCGTTAATTGATGCCATGAATGTTTTGCTTGAAAAGAAAAAAATTAAACAAGATCCTTTAAAAGGCTTGGTTGCTGCCATTTCTGTGGGCATGTACAAAGACCAAGCATTATTGGATCTTTGCTATGAAGAAGACTCAAGTTGTCAAACCGACTTAAACGTGGTGATGACCCAAGCGGGTGAGTTTATTGAATTTCAAGGCACTGCCGAAGAAAAACCATTTACCCGTGCGCAGTGCAATGAAATGCTTGAGTTGGCTGAAAAAGGCATTCAAGAGTTAATTAAAAAACAACAAGAAGCTTTAGGCTGGTAAGTTGTTAATTTCAAAAATGCACGTTTAGCTGTATTTTAGACAAAGAACAAAACCCCATCACAGAATTCTGGATGGGGTTTTGTTTGCTCTGTGCTTTCTTTAAAAAAATTAAAAATAAAAACAGTCAGATACAAAAAGGGTGCAATTGCTGCACCCTTTTAAACATTTGCTTAATATGACCTTCATATTTGTTGTTTAGACTCAGCTTTTCGCTTTCAGGAGTCTTAAGATGTTGAATATCTTGATCATCGTTATTTCTATGGTAACGCTGGCATTGATGACCTGTGATCCAAGAGCATCCGCACAAAAGACCCAGCAATCGGCTTGGCAGCAAACATCGACTGAAATTCAAGATTTAGCTGCTAAAGCAGAATTAGCCTCTAAAGTAAAAAATAAGACTGAGCAAACTTAAGCATTAAAACGCATGGATAAATCGACCGCTGTTACATCTTTGGTTAAAACACCCATCGAAATATAATCCACGCCAGTGGTTGCCACTTCACGCAAATTTTCAATGGTAATGTTGCCTGACGCTTCTAATTTACAACGACCAGCCACATGTTGAACCGCATCAATCATTTGTTGCTGACTAAAATTATCCAGCATTACAATATCGGCATGCGCTTCTAAAGCTTGATTCAGTTCATCCCACGTTTCCACTTCCACTTCAACGGGTTTACCTGGGGCAATCTGACGCGCTTTGGCAATGGCTTGTGCAATGCCGCCTGCCGCCATAATGTGGTTTTCTTTAATTAAAAAGGCATCAAATAAACCTAAACGATGGTTTTGTCCACCACCAATCGCCACGGCATATTTTTGTGCAATACGTAAGCCCGGCAGAGTTTTACGGGTATCTAATAATTTAGTGTTTAAACCATCAAGTTGTTTGACATATTCAGCTGTTTTTGTCGCAACTGCCGATAGGGTTTGCACAAAGTTCAATGCAGGACGTTCAACCGTCAATAAGCTGCGTGCTGAACCGGCTAATTTTAAAAAAGCTTCATTGGCTTGAACACGGTCGCCATCATTTTTAAGCCATGTCACTTGTACATTGGCATCATAGGCTTGAATTAACGCATTCACCCAGGGTTGCCCAGCCAATACCATTTCTTCACGGCTAATAATGGTCGCTGTGGCTTGCTCATCTTCAGGAGTTAATAAAGCGGTGAGATCACCCTCACCAATATCTTCTTGTAAGGCGTGTTGAATATTGATTTGAATCGATTGTTCAAGCAGCGATGGAGAGATGCTCATAAGTATTTCCGTATCTTTTTTAACCCATGAAAATTGCGCGTTATATTAGCATTGTTCATTTAAAAGAAATGTTTTTTCAATGGATTTTATCTTTGTAATTTCAGATTTTAAGCTTAAAGTTTAAGGATTGCGCTAAAATCAGCGGCTTAAACCCACACGACTCAGGATAGGAATATGCAACACGCGCCGTCTTTTCAGGTCATCGATGGTCAGTTAATCGGTGCAAGGCAAATCGCATCCCCGAATTATAATCAACGTCCTGAACAGACCGAAATTCAATTGCTTGTGGTGCATAATATTAGTTTGCCACCCTCGCAGTTTGGTGGGGGCTATATTGAACAATTTTTTCAAAATCAGCTCGATTGGTCTGTGCATCCTTATTTTCAAACCATTGAAGGGATGCAGGTTTCTACTCACCTGTTAATTTTGCGAACGGGTGAGGTTCTGCAATTCGTCAATTTTAACGACCGTGCTTGGCACGCGGGGCGTTCAACTTATTTAGCCAAAAAAGAATGTAATGATTATTCGATCGGCATTGAACTCGAAGGCAGTGATGACACGCCTTTTGAAGATATTCAGTACACGGTTTTAGCTGAAGTGATTCGCCTATTGCAGGCAGCATACCCCAAGATATTACAGCATTTGGCAGGGCATTCAGACATTGCACCGGGACGTAAAACCGATCCGGGGCCATTTTTTGATTGGGCAAAAACCAGAGCGTTAATACAACAAGCGAAAGCAGATCAATAACAACTCGAGTTTATGATTTAACAACGAAATTCCTCTGGAGTTTCTTTACAATAGCGACTTATTTTAGTACTAGGTGGAAACGATGGCGCTTTGGCGATCGACCTTTATTGTTAGTGCAATGACGATGTTGTCTCGGGTTTTGGGTTTAGTCCGAGATATCGTTTTGCTAAATGTATTTGGTGCAGGTAAAGATTTCGATACCTTTGTGGTGGCCTTTCGTATTCCGAATTTCTTTCGGCGGCTCTTTGCCGAAGGGGCATTTTCACAAGCTTTTATTCCGATTTTAACCGAATATAAAAGCACGAAAACCCATGCCGAAGTGCAAATTTTGATTAGTCGAGTGTTTGGTTGCTTAGCAACCTTCATGACGGCTTTGACGTTTATTGCGATGATTGCTGCACCTGCAATCTTGTATATCTATGCACCGGGTTTCCATGATGACCCTGAAAAATTTGCTTTAGCCACGGACATGTTCCGCCTGACTATTCCCTATTTACTGTTTATGTCATTGACTGCTTTTGCCAGTAGTATTCTCAATAGTTACGGTTCATTTTCGACACCTGCGTTTGCACCCGTTTTATTAAATATCACCATGATTGCAGCTGCATGGTGGTTAACGCCGTATATGGCTGAACCGATTATGGCTTTGGGGTGGGCGGTCGTGGTTGCAGGTGTGCTGCAACTGGCGATTCAAATCCCTGAGTTATGGCATAAAAAACTGCTGATACCACCTAAAGTCGATTTTAAACACGAAGGTGTCGATCGCATCATGAAATTGATGCTTCCTGCATTATTTGGTGTGTCGGTGACGCAAATTAATTTGCTGTTGAACACCATCTGGGCATCATTTATGCAAGATGGTTCAGTTTCATGGTTATACAGTGCAGAGCGTATGACTGAACTACCTTTAGGCTTAATTGGCGTTGCCATTGGTACGGTGATTTTACCGTCTCTGTCGGCACGTCATGCCGAGCAAGATCAGGTCAAGTTCCGTGGCATGATTGATTGGGCTGCAAAAGTCGTGATGTTGGTGGGTATTCCTGCCAGTATTGCTTTATTTATGCTATCGACCCCGATTATTCAAGCATTGTTCCAACGCGGTCAGTTCACCCTAGAAGATACACAAATGACGGCACTGGCATTGCAATGTATGAGTGCTGGGGTGATTTCCTTTATGTTGATTAAAGTCTTTGCGCCTGGTTTTTATGCACAACAAGACACCAAAACCCCTGTCCGTGTGGGCTTAATGGCTGTGGCCGCGAATGCGATTTTAAACGTCGTTTTTATTGGTTTCTTTAAGTTAATTGATTGGCAAGCAGAGCACATGGCATTGGCATTGGCATCTTCAGGTTCTGCCTTGGTCAATGCAGGAATGTTGTATTTCTATCTGCATAAACGGGATATTTTCCGTTTTGGCGCACACTGGAAAAAACTGTTTCTTCAGTTTGCTATTGCCAATATCAGCATGATTGCGGTGCTTTGGTATGCCCTGACTTGGTATAATGGCGAGCTATCACAATGGATTCGTATCTTTGAAGTGATCGGGCTGTGTGTGGTGGGTGTATTGGCTTATAGTATTGGTTTAATTGCAACAGGTTTTAGACCACGCCATTTAAAACACTAGGCGATCGTTAAAAATATAGCCTTTAGCTTAGAAAAATGAGTCTTGATTTGAAGTTAATGGACAGAAAACGTATGTTTCATCAATTAACTTCAAATTTTTTATAAAATGGTATTAATAAAATTTACCGATGAAAAAAGAGCCTTAAAATAGACTCTTTTAACGATGTTTACTTCCTCAGTTTCTATTTACATGTAGGGGATCGTTATACTTTGCCTCGAGATAGGAAACCGATAATCGCTAAAATCACTGCGATCACCAGTAAAATAATCGCAAAGTCCTTTGATAAGCCTGCGACACCACCGAAGCCGAGTAAACTGGCGATCAGTGCAATCACTGCAAAAATAATTGCCCAACGAAACATAAGCTTTCTCCATGCGTTGTTATTTTCAAAGTAGATTCAGTATAGGGCTTAGAAATTTCGAAGATTGTTATGCTTCTGTTTATAAAGTGTTCAATTAAGTGGTAAGTATATGATTAAAAGTAAAAATAAGATTACATACATCATGAACTTGAACACGTTATAATAAGCAATATTCTTTATTTTTTCACTTTTATGATCGAGCAATTACGTCCGCAATTCTGGAAAAAATACCCTTTAGCTGAACTGAATCGTGCTGAATGGGAGGCATTATGTGATGGCTGTGGTTTATGTTGTTTAATCAAATTGGAAGATGAAGAACTGCAAGAGGTGGCCTATACCAAAGTGGCCTGTAAACTTTTAGATTGCAAAACGGCACAGTGTAGTAATTATGCGCAGCGCCTTGATTTTGTCCCTGATTGTATTCAATTAACCCCAGAGAAATTAGCGACCATTCATTGGCTGCCAGCAAGTTGTGCCTATCGTCGTTTAAAAGAACAGAAAAAATTACCGTCTTGGCATTATTTAAATACCGGTACACGTAGCAGTGTGATCCAAGCCAGAAAATCGGCAGCAGGTCGTTGTATTTCCGAAGTTGAAGTCGATGAAGATGAGATTGAAGATTATATCGTGCGTTGGGTACGCTAGTCGGATGAATTTAATAATTCAAAAAAAGCGGCTTCCGAGATCACGTTAAAACCATGTTGTCTTAATAGGGCCGTTGTTACGCCCATCGCACTGATTTTTTGATTGGAAAAAGTGCCGTCATAAATAGAGTTACTTCCACAGGAAGGGCTATTTTCTTTTAGCACCACAGTAGATACATGATGCTGTTGCGCCAAAGCTAAGGTTTGATAAGCCCCTTCAATAAAAGCCTGCGTGACATTAACACCATCTAGATCGATGACTTGCGCACGACCTGCTAACACATCTTCTCCAGTACCCCAAAAAATTTCTGCGGGTTTACGTGGAATGGAGAGTCCTGCTAAAACTTCAGGACAGGCCGTGATGACTTGTTTTAGTTGAATGAGTTGTTGAATTTGCTCATACACATATGATTTTCCATCATAACGTACCGCTTCACCTGCAAGACAAGCACTGATTAAATACATGGCGGCACCAAGGGTTTATCGGTCATATGGTCTGAATGGAATCAAGTTTTGTAATACAACAATGCGCTCAGACATTTACTGTGTCATAGATTGGCGCAGCGCTGAGTAGCAATTTAAGATCAAGAATCAGGCGCATCCACGGGCTGTAATAATGCTGTGATATGATCAAATGCCATCGGACGATGAAAATAAAAGCCTTGTCCAATATGACAATCACATGCTTTAAGTGCATCTAATTGTTCTAGATGTTCAATGCCTTCAACCAATATATTTAACGAAATGCTGGCACCTATTTGGCTAATGGCTTTGACAATTGCCATTGCGGAAGGATCATCATGCATATTTTCAATAAAGTTACGATCAATTTTAAGACAATCTACAGGATAATTTCTTAAGCGGGTTAAAGATGAATGTCCTGTACCAAAATCATCTAATGAAATGTGAATTCCCACTTTTTTTAATAATTTAAGGGCACGAATGACATAGTCTGAGCCACGTTCTGAAAGGCTTTGCTCGGTAATTTCGATTTCCACCATGTCATGTGGAATATTAAACTGTGCCAGTCGATTTAATAATGTTTCTGCATAATTATCTCTTAAGAATTCGACCGGTGCAGCATTAATTGAAATGGGTAAAAGCTGCATGCCTGAGTCTAGCCACTGCGTCATATCTTGAAAGACTTTTAATTGCATAATTTCACTGATGCGCGTCGCCAGTTCATAATCTTGAAAAGATGAAAAAATATGCGAGGGCAGTTGGATACAACCTTCTTTATCGTACCATCGCAGCAAAGCCTCAAAGCCAATCACTTTCGCATCAGCCAGACGGACTTTAGGCTGATAGAAAGGGATAATTTTATCATTTTGAATGATTGCTCGAGCAAGGGCCAATTGTTTGGTGGCGACCTCGATGGCTTTAAACATGGTGCTTTTAAACATACGAATGCCACCACGGCCACTGATTTTAAGATCATTCAAGGCGACATCTGCACATTGCAGTAAAGTTGAGCTATTTTGTGCATCGCGAGGATAAATGGCACAGCCAGTACTCATGCCACCATTGATATATTGTCCTGCATAACAAATCGGGATATCCAGTTGTAAGCGAGCTGTTTTGGCAATTTGTAATAATTCAAATTCATCAGTCAAATTGGGGATAATAATCGCAAATTCATCACCGCCTAATCGTGCAACCACGACCCCACTTTTAAAACAACCACTTAAACGTTGACCTAAAATCTGAAGTAAATAATCTCCAGCAATATGACCGAGAGTGTCATTGATATGTTTGAAATAATCCAAATCAATCAGTAAAAAGCCGACCGATTGCTGCTGCTGACGTGCATTTTGAATGGTTTTTTTAAAGATTTTATTAAATGCCCGACGATTATATAAACCCGTTAATTCATCTAATTCAATGACTTGTTTTAGTTTTTTTTCAGCCATTTTTTGTGGGCTGATATCACGAGAAACACAGAGGATGTTCTGGAGTAGACCTACATCATCCAGTATAGGGTTTAAAGTATGCTCCCAATACTGCGCTGGTTGACCTGCAATAGTCATCACCCCATCAAAATGTGCATTTTCTCCTTTGATGGCATGATTGAACGCATGTTGTCCTGAATTTCGCATGGATTCAGGTAATAAGTTTAACCAAGACATGCCGAATTTTTTTGCATTTACGGATACACCAAGCGCAAGACAAGCTGAGCGATTCATATCGCTGACCCGACCATCTGCTGTTAACATTGTAATGCCATCTAGACTTGCATCTAACATTTGGCTTTGTACGGTGACTTGGTGAGTCAATTCAAGTTGTTTTAAATAATGCTCATGCATATCACTTACGGTGACCATCCAAGCAAAATTATTTAAATTTTCAGGGTAATGCTGTACGGAAATCAAACAAAATCGATATCCTTTTTGCGCATGCTTAATCCGACATTCTTTTGCAAAATCTTGTTGTGTGATTAATGCTTGTTGCCATAAAACAATGAAGTGTTCAAAATCTTCAGGATGAATAAAGTTTTGCCAAAAAATTATCTCATGTTGCTTGAGATTTTTACCAAGATATTGGCATATTGCTTGATTATAATAATACTGATTTTGTTTGCTTTTCACCCAAATCGGTTGGGGTAATTCATCTAATAAGGCTTGGGACATTAAAGTTTCTGTAGGTAATTGCACATTACTTACTTCATTGATATGGTCAAGCTGAATATTAAACTCCTGTCTAAGAGGTACTAGCTTGCTTTTGAAAGTATATTTCATACAGCCTACCCATTTAAAAACGACCATAATAATGAGAAAAATGTGATGCTATTCACATAATAATTATACACTTTTTTGATAAAAAGGAGAATTATTAATCTATAGTCACAGTAAATATGCTTTATTTTATTTCAATGCAGATTCAAATAATCAACAGTAATATGGCATAAACTTAAAAAAAAGCGATATGATTTTTTTGTAAAACCCTTAAATTGAAATACGCGAGCTTAAAATTACATAGTAGACTTGTTTTAAGCACAGTAAAGAAATAACAAGATGTCAGACAGTAACATTCCTCTTCCTGAACGGCTCCGCCCACGTGATTTATCCGAAATTATGGGTCAAGAGCATTTGTTAGGTGTTCAAGCACCGTTACGCCAAATGATTGATCAGGGGCATTTGCCTTCCATTATTTTTTGGGGCCCGCCTGGTGTTGGAAAAACCACCATTGCTTTGCTGTTGGCACAAGCGGTAGATCGGCCTTTCGTCAGTTTATCGGCACTCAATACTGGGGTGAAAGAGCTTCGTGAAGTGATTGCCGAAAGTGGGGATTTACTAACACCTGTAGTCTTTATTGATGAAATTCATCGCTTTAATAAGTCACAACAAGATGCATTACTGAATGCTGTGGAAAAAGGCAAAATTACTTTAATTGGTGCGACCACTGAAAACCCTTCTTTTGAAGTCAATAATGCTTTGCTATCACGTTGTCAGGTTTATAGCTTAAATGCATTAACAGACGATGCTATTCAGACCTTGTTGAAGCAAGCATTGCAAAATGATGATTTTTTAAAAGAACGATTTATTCAAATTGAAGAATATGAAGCGTTAATTCAATTTGCTGCGGGAGATGCACGTAAGGCATTAAACCTTTTGGATCTGATCGCCAGTACTTTTGAAGCTGAATTGGAAAATAGCATTACCAATGCCGTGGTGGTAAAAGTTGCACAGCAAAGTATTGCTCGTTATGACAAATCGGGTGAACAGCATTACGATTTGGTTTCTGCCTTTATTAAGTCCATTCGCGGCAGTGATCCAGATGCGACCTTATACTGGATGGCACGTATGCTCAAAGGTGGTGAAGACCCCGTGTTTATTGCCCGTCGTATGCTAATTGCAGCTTCGGAAGATATAGGTAATTCCAATCCAAATGCCTTGTTGCTGGCGGGTGAATGCTTCCGTTCGGTTCAAGTGGTCGGCATGCCAGAATGCCGAATTATTTTGGGACAATGTGCGGTGTATTTGGCCACCAGTGCCAAGAGTAACAGCACCTATTTAGCCATGAATAAGGCGTTGGATTTAGCTGAAAAAACCGCTCATTTATCTGTGCCCTTGCATTTAAGAAATGCCCCGACCAAGTTAATGAAAGAGCAGGGCTATGGGGTAAATTATTTATATCCACATAATTATCCTGAGCATTTTATTCTGCAAGAATATCTGCCGCCTGAATTAAAAGGCACCAAATTATATGAGTCAGCTCGAAATAAACGCGAAGTCGAAGGTGAAAAACTTCAACAACGTCGTTGGCAGCAGGAACAGCAGCAGCAATAAAAAAAAGCCCAACTCGGGAATGAGTCGGGCTAAAAAGGATGTCTGAGATTGGGAGAAGACATCCTTTAGGAATAACGGTTGAGCACAATTAAATTTGGTTTCACAGCCTTAAAGCTGATCTTGTCTGCGTTATGATTATTTTAGTGCGATAACTGGATTTTGTAAAAACGATCATTTTTATTAGTAACATTTGTTTTTTCGATTTATCGATGCATAAAAAAACCGAGCCTGATGGCTCGGTTTTTTGAATCAGTATGCGGATTAGATATCAGAAAGGTCGATACCTAAACGTGTAGCCACTTCTTCATAGGCTTCAACAACACCGCCTAAACCTTGACGGAAACGGTCTTTGTCGAGTTTTTTCTTGGTGTCTTTGTCCCATAGACGGCAACCGTCTGGAGAGAATTCATCACCCAGAACGATACGGTCGTGGAACACACCAAATTCAAGTTTGAAATCAACCAGAAGCATATTGCCTTTGTCGAACAAATCTTTTAGGACTTCGTTTACTTTGTAAGTCAGTACTTGCATTTGTGCAAGTTGTTCCGCAGTTGCCCAACCTAAAGCAATCGCTTGAGATTCATTGACCATTGGGTCGCCAAGCGCGTCGTCTTTGAAGAATAATTCAAATGTAGAAGGGGTTAATTCTTTACCTTCTTCAACACCTAAACGACGGCACAAGCTACCCGCTGCGTAGTTACGAATTACACATTCAACAGGAACCATTTGCAATTTTTTCACTAAAACTTCAGTTGGAGAAAGAAGTTTTTCAAAGTGAGTTTCAATGCCAGCAGCAGCCAATTTTTCCATGATAAAGGCGTTGAAACGGTTATTAACCTTGCCTTTGCGATCTAGTTGTTCGATTTTTTCGCCATTAAACGCAGAGGCATCATCACGAAAGACTAAAATCAGGTGATCTTCACTGTCTGTTTCATAAACAGATTTCGCTTTACCAGTATAGAGCAAGGTTTGTTTCAACATGGGGGAACCTTTTTCAAAAAAAAATGCCTAGTACGACTAGGCTGGCCAATTTTGGTAAATCTGGGTTAATAGTTCAGCAGCGATTTCTTGGTCTGCAAAGCTATTATCGGCATTGAACACGGCTAGGTTGTTACTTGAACCTACAGAGGTCAGTCTTAATACATACACCTTTTGATCGACCTTAATGGTTACTTCGTAACGATTTTTGCTCTGACCAATAATGCTATGGTTAAGGCTGCTGAGGGTAGCAAGTGTGTACTGCCAAATTGTAGCAGAATTTCCATCAATTTTGAGTAACGGATTTTGATTTCCATCACGAACAAGTTGTGGACGACTGACATTGCCGCTGTCAGCTGGACTATTGATTAAGCTGTTTTCTTGCACTTGATTTGGACGGGGAATCGCAAAACGGTTGCCCTTTTTATTTTCCAATTTAGGTGCGTGTTCAAGGGCAAGAGGGTCAACCTTTGGAGCTGGGTACAATGGCGTTGCAGGTCGAACCATTGAACCTTCAGGATATTTCAGAGGTTCAAGGGATGCAGTATTTTTATAATCCAGAGAACCATTGTTGATTCCCATGGAACTACAACCCATTAAACCAAATGCTGAAAGTGCAAGGGTTAAACCAAAACGTAATTGCATAGTATTGTGCTCTTTATTGAATGACACCCGAAGCGTTGAGTGCTTCACGCAACGGTGTGCGATATTGTTCTGCAAGAGGAGTTAATGGTAAACGAATACCCGTACCAATTAAGCCCATTTCATGAAGTGCCCATTTCACAGGAATTGGGTTGGATTCACAAAATAGAATATTGTGTAAATTTGCAATTTCGTTGTTCAAAGTTTCAGCACGTTCTGCATCACCTGAAATAGCAGCAGCACAAATTTGGCTCATTTCTTTCGGTGCGATATTTGCTGTCACAGAAATGTTGCCTAGTGCGCCTAGTGCGATCAGTTGATAAGCCGTTGCATCATCACCAGAGTAAACGGTCATTTCTTTACCGCGTAATCCTTCAATCAGCGCTTGACCACGGGGTACATCACCTGTGGCATCTTTAATCCCAATAATTTGCGGGATGTCAGCAAGGCGAATCACGGTTTCATTGAGCATGTCTACGCCAGTACGGCCAGGGACATTATAAAGAATTTGAGGTAAATCAACTGCTTCAGCAATCGCTTTGTAATGCTGATATAAACCTTCTTGCGTGGGTTTATTATAGTACGGAGTCACTAACAGCGCGGCATCGGCACCCAGCTCTTTCGCTTCTTTGGTGAGTTCGATTGCTTCATGGGTCGAGTTTGCACCCGTACCTGCAATGATAGGAATACGTTTGTTGGCTACACGAACGATTTCTTTAATCACTTGTTTATGTTCAGCCAGACTTAAAGTGGATGCTTCGCCTGTCGTACCCACTGCAACAATACTGTTGGTGCCTTGTGCAATATGCCACTCAACGAGCTTTTCTAGACCCTTCCAATCTACGCTGCCATCTTCAAACATCGGAGTGACGATTGCGACAATTGAACCTTGGATGATCTGTGCTTGCTGAGTCATTTTAAAAAAATATCCTATTTGTCCATCCGGCAGAGGTAGAAAAACATAAATTTGGATGGGTGCGTATTTTGATTTATAGCAATTTCAATACGATTAAAGCGAATTGAATAATGCTTATGCAAATTATGAACGAACAAACGATGAAGAACAATATGCTTTAGTCAAAGCATATAAAAACTTTATGCAAAGTCGTTAAAATAAATATAGCAAAGTTATGTTAAGAAAACCTTTAGCCCTAAAATTTTAATGAATATCATGACCAGTGTCAGGCTATTTTTGTATAAAAAATACGAGTAAAAATGTCCTATTTGCACTTTAAAGCCAACAGCAGTAGCAATTCCGTGTAAAAACATCAGGATTTAAGATTTAATAGGGATTAGCATAGACTTTTAAGCTATATAAAACAAGAATTTAATCTATGTAAAACCGGAGTGAAAAGTTGCAGAATAATCAATTAAAACGATGACTGACATTTTTTTATTTCATTATAAATAGGCGTATAAAGTTGTAATTATAGAGAAAGACTTCCGTTTTTTATGCTGTGGATAATCCGATTAAGTGTTTTTGCGACTATTTGTTCTGCCCACGAAAAACGTTAAATATCTATTATTTTTGTTAACACACTGTAAATCCTTCCACTTATTGGTAGTTATTTGAATTTCCTGAGTCATGGATGATGGCGTTCTATTTTGGACACTGATTGAATAGGGAAATTGCCAATGGAAAGATCAGATAACAGGCATGCTGCAATTACGGTGGCAATCTGCTTTTTAATTGCGGTTATTGAAGGTTTGGATATTCAGGCAGCAGGCATTGCAGCGGCGGGTATTCGTGAAGCTTTTGCTTTAGACAGTTCGCAATTGGGAGTGTTTTTTAGCGCAGGGATTTTAGGTTTATTACCTGGAGCGCTGATTGGTGGGCGATATTCAGATCGTATTGGGCGTAAAAAGGTATTGATTTGCTCTGTTGCAGTTTTTGCCTTATTTACTTTATGTACAGTATGGGTGAACAGTTTTAACAGTCTGTTATTGGTTCGTTTTTTAGCGGGTGCAGGTTTAGGTGCGGCAATGCCGAATTTAATTACGCTTGCTTCTGAGGCGGTTAAAGCTGAAAACCGAGGACGTGCTGTTGGGTTAATGTATTGTGGTATGCCTGTCGGCGCTGCAATTTTGTCGTACATTGCAAGTTTGGATTTTGGTTCAAATTGGAAAAACATTTTTTATTTAGGTGGTGTACTGCCTATTTTTGTCATTCCAATCATGATGAAGTTTTTACCTGAGTCACGTGAATTTTTAAAAGCAAAAAATACAGTGGAAACCACAGCAGCAACGCAAGGTTCTTTTAAAGATTTATTCAATAGTCATAACGTGGCGCGTACTTGTTTAATTTCAGTGAGCTACTTCTTTACCTTGATGGTGGTTTACATCATGTTAAGTTGGTTGCCTTCATTGTTTATGGAACTAGGCTTTACTCGTAAAGAAGGCAGTACGGCACAATTTTTCTTTATGCTCAGTGCAACAGTGGGTACGGTGGTATTAGGCATGTTAACCGACCGCTGGAAAAAAGCCTATGTCATTATTTTGATGTACGGCGGTATTCTGGCAGGCTTATTCTGCTTGAATGCAGCAAGTTCATTGACGCAAATGTATATGGCTTCAGCATTGGTGGGGGCCTTTGTGATTGGTTGCCAAGGTGTACTGTATGCTTTCGGGAGTATTGTTTACCCGACTGAAGTGCGTGCAACAGGCGTGGGTATGGCATCAGCCGTAGGACGTATAGGTGCAATGCTTGGACCCGCAATTGCAGGTCAACTCCTTGCAGCGGGCTTTGGTGCCGCAGGGGTTATTTCAGCCGCTATTCCTTGTATTGTGATTTCAGCAATCTTCATGTTGATTTTGGTTCGTCGCTTACAAACACCAGCTTAAGTTCTAGTTCGATGAAATAGCTCGCATATTGCGGGCTATTTTTTTAACTTAAAATATATTTCTATCTTTTAGCCAGAGTAAAAAAATTTCGAACTTTGAATGATGCTGCGTATCGAATTTGCCCAAGTATGGTGATTATTTAACTTATCAGTCATATTATTTTTACTGTCCAGCCTAAATACTGAAATTTATTTTGTTATATGCTGAGTCACAAAAATGACAACTCACTAAGAATGGACTGAAAATGATGCAAAACAATACCGCGCTGATTGTTGTGGATGTGCAAAATGGTTTTACCCCAGGTGGAAATTTAGCTGTGGCGCATGCAGATCAGATTATTCCGAACATTAACCAATTGGCGCAGTATTTTAAAACGATAGTGATTACTCAAGATTGGCATCCTGAAAATCATGTGTCATTTGCTATAAATCATGATGCTAAACAGCCATTTGAAACGATTAAACTGGATTATGGTACGCAAGTCTTGTGGCCTGTACATTGTGTTCAAGGTACGCCAGATGCAGAACTGCACCCCAATCTTCATTTGCCCAGTGCTCAATTGATCATCCGCAAAGGCTGCCATACGCATATCGACAGTTATTCTGCTTTTATGGAGTCTGATCAAAAGACCACCACAGGCTTGGCTGGTTATTTAAAAGAACGCGGCATTGATACGGTGTTTATTGTTGGCATTGCGACCGATTTTTGTGTGGCATGGACGGCAATTGATGCATGTAAGTTTGGTTTTAAAGCTTATGTTATTTCCGATGCCACCAAAGGCATCGACTTAAATGGTTCATTGCAGCAGGCATGGCAAGAGATGCTGGCGAAAGGGGTGAAACGGATTTTGGTGAAAGATATTATTCAGCAGTATGCATGAAAAATGCATAATCGGGCCGAGAACAGAAACACTTGAGTTTGATGAGCCTTTTAAAAGTGATCTTACGATTTGAGACTAGAATAAATAGGGAATGTCACCGTTATGTCTACTTTTTTGCGCTTTACCCAATTTATTCAAAAAACTTTTGCGCTGTGGGTGGTGTTATTTGCGGGTATTGCCTTAATCGTACCTGAAGCTTTTGTCTGGCTTAAAGTTTATATCATCTGGATGCTGGGTATTATTATGTTTGGTATGGGCATGACCATGACCGTAGATGATTTTAAAGGGGTGCTACACAGTCCTAAAGCTGTGCTGATTGGCGTGGTAGCACAGTTTATGGTGATGCCCGTACTGGCTTATCTGTTGTGTCAGTTGTTTCAATTGCCACCTGCAATTGCGATTGGGGTAATTCTTGTCGGTTGTTGCCCGGGGGGAACCGCATCCAATGTGATTACCTATATGGCCAAAGGAAATACTGCTTTATCGGTGGCGTGTACTTCCGTTTCGACCATTTTAGCGCCTGTATTAACCCCAGCAATTTTCTATTTTTTAGCCAGTCAATGGATTGAAATTAATGCACTGTTGATGTTGGGTTCAATTTTAAAAGTGGTGTTATTTCCCATCATTTTGGGACTGATGGTTCGTTCAGTGCTGAAACAAAAAGTAGCGGCTTATATTCAAGTCATGCCGTTGATTTCGGTGATTGCGATTGTCGCCATTGTCGCAGCGATTATTGCAGGCAGTAAGACGCAAATTTTAGAATCAGGTTTACTCATTTTAGCCGTGGTGGCATTGCACAATGGTTTGGGCTATTTACTGGGTTTTGGGGCAAGTCGGCTATTTAAATTGCCTTATGCCGACAGCAAAGCCATTGCCATTGAAGTCGGGATGCAAAATTCGGGTTTAGGCGTGGCTTTGGCAGCAGTGCATTTTGCTGCATCACCGATTACTGCTGTACCGAGTGCTATTTTTAGTTTATGGCATAATATTTCGGGACCAGCACTGGCGACATATTGGGCCAGCAAAGCCAATCAAATAAAAACAGACCCTAAATAATCTGTTCTTTTTAAGCGAAAAAAACCGAGCCTCTGTGCTCGGTTTTTTATTGAATTAATTTTAAGATGCTTTCGATTGTTTGGCTTTTAAAATTTCAGTTCTAAAGGTTTGTGCCAATTCAGCCACTTCGCTGTCCATACCATTCATCATAAAGGCATGACGAGTCAGCACATTGGTTGGATTAGGGATGCTGACCAATTGGTAACGATCTGAAATGTCTTTCAGTAATTCATTGGGCAAATGAATCGCACTTTCTTTTGCAGCCAATTGTTGCACCAGACGTTCTGCGGCTTGTACTGGTGTTAGTTGCATGGCATCGACATGACTGGAAATGGCACTACGGGTTTGTAAAACAAAGCGCTTTTCTTCACGGTAGCGTTTGTATAATACATCTGATAACAATTGAAACACGGTGCTGATCATGACCAAACATTGCACTGCATTCGGTGTTTCTACCGACATGCTAATGGTGGCACCATGTTCATCAAATTTATGTACTGTAGAAATATCTGAACTATTGAGTTTGTAGTGTTGGACACATAACTCTGCTGTTTTATTCAGGAAAATTTGACACAAATTAAAATAAGGCACAGAGACTGTTTTATTGACCGAATCCATCAGTTGTTTAGGGTCATAGAACTGAATATTTAAGGCAATACAGTTGTCATTCAGTACGACAGGCTTTGGCTCTTTGATTTTGGCTTTTACTTGCGCATGGTGTTGTGCTTGGGCAATGGCGACAGCAGCATTGTGCTGTTCTTGTTGTAAAGCTTGAGTCAAGGTTTGAATTTCATGTTTCAGGCGTGATTCATTATTAATCCGTGCCAAATATTCGGTGCGACTTGGGCGGGCAATCGCACGGTAAGCCAACCAAATTAAGCCATGAATGATAAATGACAATAAAATGGCCAACCATTGGGTACGTAAAATTTCACCAATGCTGGATTGAATTAAAGTAATTTCAATACTGCCGACTTTCTTTTCATTTTGCAGCGCTTCACGAACAAAGACTTCACCTTGGCGTGTTTTGGTTAAACCACCTGTTGCAAGTACCTGATTATTCGCATCTAAAATACGAATAGAAGCAACACTTGGGTTGGTTGCATAACGGTCGGCTAATAATGCTAAGGACACGGGATTGGCAGGTTCAAGCTCGGATAAGCTGTCTGTGACCAATTGTGTGGTCATCAGTTGTCCCTGACTGGCACGATTTGCATTGAGTTGGTGTGTCGTCGCAAGTACCAGTAAAAACGTGTGTAAAGCAAAACTTACAATTAGTAGGCTAGCAAATAGCCCTTGTCTAGGCGCATTCAACGTAAACTTCCAAGGCATTTATATTCAAATTGGATTATGATTCTTACAATAGTTGTAGCTCAGATCCGAGTCAATTCATGCGAGAAATCATTCTTATATCATTTTTGGGACCAGACCAGCCTAATCAATTTACACGATTAATGCAGGTGTTGTCCGTACATTCTTTACAAATTCTGGATGTTGGACAAGCCGTCATCCATAACCAACTGACTTTAGGTATTGTTGTTTCGTCAGATGACCAAACTGCTACAGCATTAGCCATGAAGGAGATCTTGATTCTAGCACATGATATTGGCTTAACAGTGCGCTTTAAACCAATCTCTACAACAGAATATGATCAATGGGTCAGTGAGGGTGGTCAGACCCGTTATATCGTCACGGCACTGGCACCAGAACTGACTGCTTCACAATTACAAGCCGTGACCAAGATTGTCTCGAATCAAGGTTTTAATATTGAAACCGTGACGCGCTTATCGGGTCGTCCAGATCTTCATCGTCAAGCCGATGAACCTAAACGTTCTTGCGTACAATTTGGTTTAAAAGGGCAAATGTTAGATGCCATTGCCATGCGTGCGGCATGTTTGCGTTTATCGACTGAACTGAATGTAGATGTCGCGGTTCAAGAAGACAATGCATTCCGTCGTAACAGCCGTTTGGTCTGCTTTGACATGGACTCGACTTTAATTGAACAAGAAGTGATTGATGAACTTGCGATTGAAGCGGGTGTGGGTGAGCAAGTCGCTGAAATTACTGAACGTGCCATGCAGGGTGAACTGGATTTCCAACAAAGCTTCCGCGCTCGTGTCGCCTTGTTGAAAGGAATGGATGCATCTGTGTTACCTAAAATTGCAGAACGCTTAACGGTTACAGAAGGGGCGGAACGTCTGATTTCAACCTTAAAAGCATTGGGCTATAAAACTGCGATTCTTTCAGGTGGTTTCCAATATTTTGCTGAATATTTGCAAGCAAAATTAGGCATTGACGAAGTGCATGCCAATGTTTTGGATGTGCAAGATGGCAAGGTGACAGGTGAAGTCAAAGGTCATATTGTCGATGGGGCACGTAAAGCTTTATTACTGCGTGAACTTGCCGACAAGATGGGGATTTCATTAGAACAAGCGATTGCTGTAGGTGATGGTGCAAATGATTTACCAATGTTATCGATTGCAGGTTTAGGGGTTGCATTCCGTGCCAAACCTTTGGTTCGTCAAAATGCCAATCAAGCGATTTCAAGCGTCGGTCTAGATGGTGTGTTATATCTGATTGGTGTACATGATAAAGACCTTAATCGTGCCTAAGTATTGAAGTTTATTGACGAAACGCGACACTAATGTCGCGTTTTTTGTGGCAAAAATCACTAAAATACGATGAACGGTTGACTTAAGTTGCTGATAAAAACAGCGTTCAATCGGTTCTGAAAAAATATTTTTTTAAGGCTAAAAATGCCTATTTTTTTTGTAATGACACGGCAAGTCCTAGCCCATCTCACTTTTAGAAAAAGTTAAAAATAAAAAAATGTAATGACAAAATAATATTGCGACAAGGTATGTCGCTTTATAAAAATACAAGACTTTTTTTCTTGCCAAAACTCCGCATAATGTTTGCATAAGAAATTGATATAAATATATTCCATCATTTATTTAACGGTCATCGGGGATTCGATTTAGGCAAAACTTAAATGTCCAAATGGAGTCTTAGACGGAGGTTTTTATGGTCACAGCAAATTTAGCAACCATTGTGGGCTTAAGCTTTATTGCGGCTGCGTTAATAGCTGTTTTCTTCTCACCTTATCGTCGTTTGTTAAGCTTTATGTTCGCAGGTATGTTGTTTTGGGGTTTGATTGAAATCATCCGTTTCAGTACAGAAATGGTGTTTGAATTGCCCATGACCTATAGCTATCTCACTGCAATCATGTCAGCGATGCTGATTGTGACGATGCTGTTATTTCGGGAAGACCACCGTGCAGAACGTGCTTTAGCCAAACGCCGTTGTATTGAACATACCCCCGTGTACGAAGATGACCAACAACAATGCTCGAGCCGTTAAAGCAACGGATCTAAAAAACATTCAAAAAAGAGGTGCTTTGGGCACCTCTTTTTTCTGCATTATTATTATACAAAGCCTTAGTTCAAAAAACACAACTTATGTTAGGATAAGTCGTCAATTTTTCAACAATTACAATAGGCTTAAATGTCATGAAACTTTCTTCGATTCCTGTCGTAAAATTACCACTGGTCGATGTCAGCACGGATCCGCTTGATTTGTTAGTGGCGGGTTTGGCTTTGCGTATGAAGCAGTTGGCGCGTACCAGCCCAAAATTTATTGAGCTGGTTCATGAACGTCAATTCCGTATTCAAATTGGGACTGATTTGGGCGTTGCACGTCAAATTATCGTCAACAACGGGCAAATTGACAGCGTCTCTGGTGCTGCTGAACAAGCTGACTTTATTTTGCAATTTGCAGACAGTGAACAAGGGGTAAAAACCTTAATGAAAGGTGATCCGACCGCTTTCATGACAGGCATGCAAAATGGCAGCATTAAAATGGAAGGCGATTTTGGTCTTTTGGTTTGGTTTAATAAAGTGGCGAAGTTGATTCCACCTAAACTACCAAAACCAATTAAAGAAAAAGTAAAATTGGTTCGTTCATTTATTCGTGAAAAAACGGGTAAGTAATTCAGTTTTAGCTGCTTAAATGCATTAAAAAAGCCCTGAATGATCAAACTTCAGGGCTTTTTAGTTGCTGATTGCTTCAACGGCTTATTCAATTTCCAAATTGAACGTCACAGGTCCATCATTGACCAAATGCACTTTCATGTCAGCAGCAAAAATACCAGTTTGTACAGCTTCAAATTGGCTTTGAGCATAAGCAACCAATTGTTCATATAACGCTTTGGCTTCAGTAGGTGGCATGGCTGGTCCAAAGTCAGGACGTAAGCCTTTTTGTGTTTGCGCCATTAAGGTGAATTGAGAAACCAATAATAATCCACCTCCTGCTTGAGCGACATTCCAGCCCATCTTGCCTTGTTCATCATCAAAAAAACGATATTTTAAAATCTTATCAATCAGCTTTTTGCCTTTTTCCAGATTATCCTCTTTCGCTAAACCCAGAAAGACCACAATGCCATGTTGAATTTCTCCCGTTGTTTCAGCATCCACGACAACTTTTGCTTCAAGAACTCGTTGCAATAACGCACGCATAATTTAACCAAATCAATCATTTTAAATTTGCTGTGAATTGTAGCAAATACACACATCAAGACCGAACTAAGTCAGTATTGATGTGTGCTGAAATAATCAGTTTATTTTCACTGAAACTGGTTTTAGCTTGCCTTGCTTGAAAAGGGCTGAGTTTATTTTTTAAGATGCCGTAGTGTGAATTGAACTCAGCGAATAGGTGGGTTGAGCGTTTATACAGGCGCTGTAAATCATCTAATTGCTTTGAGCATTTACGAAAACTTTCATTTTCAACTGAATAAAATATGCTTTAATGCAAGTAGTTGATAAAAACTGAAAGTTATATGTCTGCAATTATTCATTCATTATTAGATACCGACTTGTATAAATTTACCATGTTACAGGTGGTCTTACATAAGTTTCCTCAAACGCATAGTGTCTATCACTTCCGTTGCCGTAATTTAGAAGATACGGTTTATCCACTGACCGATATTTTGCATGATTTGAATGAGCAGTTGGATTATTTATGTCAGCTGAAGTTTAAAGAAGATGAACTACTTTATCTGCGCAGTTTACGGTTTATCAAAAGTGATTTTGTCGATTATTTAGAATTATTCCAACTGAAACGTCGTTTTATTAAAGCCAGTATTGATTCAGAAGGTCGTTTGGATATTTGGGTTGAAGGCCCGATGGTTCAAGCAATGATGTTTGAAATTTTTGTCCTCGCCATTGTCAATGAATTGTATTTCCGCCGTATTCGTAGTGATGAGGTTTGGGCAGAAGGCGAACGTCGTTTACAGGCCAAAATGGTGCTGTTGAATCAATATCAACAAGAACAAAATCCGAATGATCCACCCTTTTTAGTGTCCGACTTTGGCACGCGTCGTCGTTATAGTTATGACTGGCAAAAACATGTGATTGAAGCCTTTAATCGCGCTGCGCCTGATATTTTTCGTGGCACCAGTAATGTCCTGATTGCTAAAGACTTGGGTTTGACCCCAATTGGTACTATGGCACATGAATTCCTGCAAGCCTTCCAAGCATTAGATGTCCGTTTACGTGATTTTCAAAAAGCAGCGTTGGAAACATGGGTGCAAGAATATCGTGGCGATTTAGGCATTGCGTTAACCGATGTGGTCGGTATGGATGCCTTTTTACGCGATTTCGATCTGTACTTTGCTAAACTATTCGATGGTCTACGTCATGACAGTGGCGATCCCTATGAATGGGGCGATAAGGCCTATGCACATTATAAAAAACTCAAAGTCGATAGCAAAAGTAAGATGTTGACCTTTAGTGACGGGCTGAACTTAGAAAAAGCATGGGCTTTACATCAATATTTTAAAGATCGTTTCCAAGTCAGTTTTGGTATTGGCACCAATTTAACCAATGATATGGGGCAAACTCCCTTGAATATTGTGTTGAAACTGGTCGAATGTAATGGTCAATCGGTGGCGAAAATTTCCGATAGTCCCGGCAAAACCATGACCGATAATGATACTTTCCTTGCCTATTTACGTCAGGTGTTCCAAATTACTGAAACCGCATAAAGGTTGCTTTGCTATATCTGATTTTTTGCTAAATGAATGCAAAAAATCAGAATAATAGTGAAAATGACTTGTGCTAAGATCACAGATGTTGATCTAAATAAAACTCGAAAAGTATGACTATATCTACATTTAATTTTGCGCTGCTGATTGAAGCAGAACAACTCTTGCCACATTTGGGTCATGATAAATTACGTATTGTCGATTTAAGTCGTAGTTCTGTTTATGATCAATTGCACATTCCGCATGCGATTCATGTCAAACCTAAGCAGTTGCTGCGCCAAGAAGAGCAAGCTTCGGGTTTACTACCAGATGTGGAGGCACTACAAGCACTGATTGAATATTTAAATATTTCTCCAGAGCATCATGTCGTGGTTTATGACGATGAAGGTGGTGCATGGGCAGGGCGTTTAATTTGGAATTTACATTGCTTGGGTTTTAAAAACACCAGCTTACTCAATGGTGGCATTCATGCTTGGTTAGCTGCGGGTTATCCAACTTCGTCAGAAGTGGGAAAATTAACCCCTGTCGAACATTTGGTTGAAATAAATCAAACGAATATCGATCAATACCGGATTGAATATCCAGAACTGCTGGATAAAGTGCAAAACAATGCAATCCAAATCTGGGATTGTCGTACAGAAGATGAATACACTGGACTGCGACTTGCAGCGCGACGCGGTGGTCACATTCCAAATGCCCGACATTTTGAGTGGAGTACTGCCCTTAACCGTGAAAATCATTTAAAATTACATCCCTTAGAACGCACTCAACAACGCTTAGAACAATTGGGATTCAATTTAAATGAACCAGTCGTGGTGTATTGTCAGTCACATCACCGTTCAGGTTTAGCTTATATCTTGGGTCGATTACTCGGTTGGCATATTCAAGCTTATGATGGTGCGTGGAGTGAATGGGGCAACCGCCTCGATAGTCCGATTATTACCGGAGAGTTACCATCTTGAGCTTCACATCACGTTTAAAAAAACAAATTTTTATTCAAGCACAACGTGTTGTGCCACAACATCAATTATCACGTGTGGTGGGCAAACTTGCAGCCAGTGAAAACCCAATTGTAAAAAATACGGTGATTCAGGCTTTTAAAGCTCAATATGGCATTGATATGTCAATTGCTGAACAAAGCAATGCATTGAAATATAAATCATTTAATGAATTTTTTACCCGTTCACTAAAAGACGGTGTACGTGCGATTGATGTTGATCCTAAAAGTATCGTTTCTCCAGCAGATGGTGCCATTTCACAATTGGGTAAAATTGAACAAGGTGATATTTTCCAAGCCAAAGGTCAAACTTTTTCGGTGGAAAAATTAATTGCCGATCCACAATTGGCTGAACCGTTTAAAAATGGTCAGTTCGCAACAGTGTATTTATCACCTAAAGATTACCATCGTGTACATATGCCTGTTGCAGGCACGTTAACTGAAACGCTGTATGTACCGGGTGAATTATTTTCGGTCAATCAAACCACTGCGGAAAATATTCCGGGTTTATTTGCACGTAATGAACGCATGGTGTGTTTGTTTGATACTGAATTGGGTCGTATGGCCGTGGTTTTAGTCGGTGCGATGATTGTGGCTGGAATTGAAACTGTAGCGACAGGCAAGGTGAAACCTACGGGCCGTTTGGAACTCAATCAGCATGATTTATTCCTTGAAAAGGGGGCAGAATTGGGGCGTTTCTATTTAGGTTCTACCGCAGTCATTTTATTTGAACAAGATAAAATGGCATGGGATGCCGCATTTAAAGCCAATTCAACAGTGGTGATGGGTGAAGCTTTAGGCCATACGATTTAAATGCTTTTAGCCTCCCTTTTTTAAAGGGAGGTTGGAGGGATTTAAAGAATTTACTTTTATTAATAAATCCCCCTCATTCCCCCTTTAATAAAGGGGGAAGCACAAAGCATAAAAAAGCGCCATTAGGCGCTTTTTTATATCTGGGGTTTATCGTTTGACCACAATTGAATCAATACCACTGCGTTGTAATGTTTGCTGAGCCATGATCGCAGCTTCAGGTGAGTCATAAGGGCCAGACATAACACGGTACCAAGTTTGACCATTTTCCACTGATTTAACCACATCGGCAGATAGGCCATTTAAAATAATTTCAGCGCGTCGAGCATCTGCACTATCTGGATCTGCATAGCTACGGACTTGAAGAATATAACTGGGCTGATGTACAACGGGTGCTTCTGATGCTTGAAGACTTGGTTCGGTGACGGGGGTGTTGGTCGCAGGTTCTGCTTCTGGCGCTTCAACAATGACTACGGTGCTTGTATTCTTGCTTTCAGGCACAGCTTGTTCTGGAATAGGTGTGACTTGCTGTTGAGGCAATAAATCGTAGAAACGATAGTCTTTATTGGTGTCTTCTTGATAATGTTCAGAATTAATCTGATTCTTTGGCTGAACAGGTGCCCACGGTTTCCATAGCATTAACGCTACAGCAAAACTTAACACGATTAAAATGACCACAAGCGTCCCCAGCCATGTCGGAATCAAGGGCTTTTTCGGTTTATTTGGTCGCTCTGATACACCGCGCTGCGTTTTTCCAAACACTTGTGAACCTCATTATTCTAATATTCAATTGGTTGTGCTTTAAGCATGGCTCACATCAGGAGCCATACCCAGTATTATTTCACATATGGACGCAGACAATAGCCGTCATCAAGTGAGCATAGCAATGTTGATATGCTCACTCGGACTTTGTCTTGCAGCAATGTAAACGGTTACATGCTCTCGGGAGCAGATACACCTAATAATTCTAAACCATTACGTAGCACTTGTTGTACGTTTACTGAAAGTAATAAACGTGCTTGCGTAAGTTCAGCATCATCATTAAGTACTTTATGCTCATTATACCAACCGTGGAATAATGCCGCCAATTCTTTCAGATAGTTACCCACTTGATGTGGTTCATAACTATTTGCTGCGCGAATCACAATTTCAGGATAAGCGGCAAGTTTGGCTAAAATTTCCGTTTCAGCATCCAGATCAAGTTTTGCCGCAAATTGACGTGCATTCACAGCATCAAAATTCACATCAGTTGCTGCTGCTTTTTCAAGCATACGGCAAATACGTGCATGGGCATATTGAATGTAATACACCGCATTGTCTTTGCTTTGTGACACAGCAAGGTCAAGGTCAAAGTCAATGTGTTGTTCAGATTTACGCATCACGTAATAGAAACGTGCGGCATCATTGCCGACTTCTTTACGTAGGTCGCGTAACGTCACGAACTGCCCTGAACGTGATGACATTTGTACCATCACGCCACTACGCCATAGGCTGACAAACTGAACCAAAAGGACGGTCAATTTTTTCGAGTCATAGCCAAGCGCATCAATCGCTGCTTTGACACGGGCAATATAGCCATGGTGGTCAGAACCCCAAATATCGACAATGTCGGTATAACCACGTTGTAATTTATTTAAGTGGTAGGCAATGTCAGAGGCGAAGTAGGTGGTTTGACCATTACGACGTTTCACGACACGGTCTTTTTCATCGCCAAATTCAGTCGATTTAAACCAGATGTTACCGTCTTGTTCATATAAGAAGCCACGTTGATCCAGCATTTGTAGTGCTTCATCAATTTTTTCAGTCAAGCTGGCTTCACTGAACCATTGATTGAACGTCACCCCGAATTCGCCAAGGTCATCTTTAATGTCATCAAGAATGGCTTTTAACGCCGCTTGATGGAAAACACGGTAGCCTTCGCCAATCAAACGTTGTGAATTATAGATTAAGCCATCAATGTGCTTTTCTTTGTCACCTGAAAGCACCACTTTATTGCCATCGCTATCTGGCTCAGCCGCATATTGCACATCTTCTGGCACATCTTGATAGACTTCGGCCACAGGGCGCACATATGCATCACCATCTTTGTCGATAATACTTTGTGCAATTTCTTTAACATAGTCGCCCTGATAGGCATTTTTTGGGAAAACCAGTTCCTGACCTGTTAACTCAAGGTAACGTAAATAAGTCGATGTTGCGAGGATGTCCATTTGACGACCCGCATCATTGACGTAGTATTCGCGGTCAACCGTTGCACCCGTTGCTTCAAGTAGATTGGCAACAGTCATACCATACGCTGCACCACGACCATGGCCGACATGTAGGCTTGATGTCGGGTTGGCAGAAACGAATTCTACTTGAACACGTTTGGCTGCATTTGCACTGGTGCGACCGAATTGATCTTGTTGTGCTTGAACCTGATCCAGTACAGTAAAGCGTTGGTCGGCATTTAAAAAGAAATTAATAAAGCCAGGGCCCGCAATTTCTGCTTTGCTGATATCAGCGACTTCGGGAAGATTTGCGAGGATTTTTTCCGCGAGATCACGAGGCTTGATACCCGCAGCTTTAGAACCAATCATTGCAATGTTTGACGCGAAGTCGCCGTGGCTTCGGTCTTTGGTTCGCGTTAAGTTACCACTGTTATTAAAGTCGGATGGGAGTACACCTTCAGCTTGAAGAGATTGCACTGCATGTTCGAGAGCTGCTTGGATTGCCGTATTCATAATCAGTCGAAAAATAAATGTCGCGGAAAAACAATGAATATAGCAAATTTTGCCGTCTTTAGGTAAACCCATTTGTATTGAATAAAACATGTCCGACAGTCTACATCGGGAGGAAGGGGATAAAACGAGGAAAATATTCAAAAAAGCCTGATTTATGGCATATTAGAAGACTGTAAAAAATCCGAGTCGAGCATATGCAACCTGACCGCCCTATGATTATCGGTAATATTCCCAAACTGCCTGCAAAATGGGCCACGGTGGTGATGCCATTTATTTTATCTTGTCTGATGAGTGGTATTATTTCTTTTATTAATATGCTGCGTAATTTGGGTTGGATCGACGGCTTTATCAGTTTATGGCTGCATAACTGGATGATTTCTTGGGCTTTTGCTTTTCCTATTGTGTTGGCTATTTTGCCGCTAGTACGTAAAGTGACGGGCAAACTGGTTGATATGCCTGCTCAGAATGCACCGAAGTAAATCAATACTGAAGTGCACATTGCCGGTGGGTCGAGATGACTTTCTCTTAAACACATTTTTACAATACTAAATCAACCAAAGCACGAATAATCCCAAGCACCAAACCAATAAATGCACCGACCACCACACCATTGACGCGGATCATGTGTAGATCACCACCGACTTCATTTTCAATTTTGTCGATCATTTCTCGTGAATCCCACTCATGAATGCGTTCGCTAATAAAACGAATGACTTTTTCGCTATATTGATCACTTAAATTGATGGCAATACCACTCATTTTTTCATTCAGTAGATCACGTACTGCTTGATTGGAAATAATATTTTCACCAACTTGTTGAATGGCGACCCGCAAATTTTGGGCAATGCCTGAGTCGGCTTTCAGTAAGTCCGCTTTAATCGCATCACATAAAATCACCACCGCACCGCTAATAAAATTCAGTACTTGTGGACTATCAAGCAAGGCATTTTTGCTGCTATTTAAGCGATGACTGGCGCTACTTTCATCATCTGCCAGTTCTAGCATGAGCTGATGCCCAATGTCTTCAATCTGTTGTCGCCACGGATGTTCTGGGTCGGCTAGCATGGATTCAACCCGTTCGATCAATGAATCAATGGTACGCTGTTGTACATCAATACCAATCCAACTGGCACCTTTGGCCAGTTTTAACACCCCCAGTTCTTTGAATAACCTACGGGTCAGTTCGCGGGTTTCTTCTGGATGCGAAAGCATCCATTCATGCGCTAAGTCGAGTCCGTGTTGTAATACATCTTGATGGAAATCATTTTCTAAAACGGCACGCAGCATTTCACTGGCGAGGGTGTTGATTTGGGTGTTACGCACCCATTGCACGCTATTGTTTTGAATGAAACGCCCAATTTGTTCTTGTCCGACAAATTCAAAAATCTTGGGTACGGTTTGCTGAATGACCTGCGTAACTTGGCTGTTATTTTCAGGTTTTGCCAGCCATTGCCCCACAGCAAGGCTAATGTCGGTGCTGTGTAGACTTCTTTCGACCACTTGTGGAGACAAAAAGTTTTCTTGAACAAAGCGCCCCATCGATTCTGCAATACGGGCTTTATTGCGTGGAATAATTTCGGTGTGATCGAGTAAAAATTTAGGAATCGGCATTTTGCCAAACGGGTTGCGGAACAACACGGTAATGGCGTACCAATCTGCTAAACCACCGACGACCCCTGCTTCAGCAGCGAGCATTAAAATGTGAATCAGCCACACATATTCAGGAAGGAGTTTGGCAACCACCATCAGGATTAGCCATGTGACAATCGCCATGATTAAGGCAATGGTGGCAAGGCGTTTACTGCGTTGCAAACTTGGGGTGGTTTCTGCTTCCGCTGTGGTCATGCAAGCTTCCTGTTGATGTGTGACATCGGGTTATTTTGTTGTTGTTGGCATTTGCGGTGCTAAGACTTGTCCTGTCGGGCTAAGTCCGTATTTTTGACCCAGAGACTGTAAAATTAAACTGGCATCAAAAGCATCGCTCGGTGCTTTTTTCTGATCTTTATAGCATTCAATGGTATAGGAAACTTGCACGGGGTCAATCGTTACCACTTGTGGCATATCATAAAATGGGTCAGGCCAGAAACCAGGGTAACGACGGTAATAACCGTATGGAGCGTACATTGGGGTTGGATAGACCACTGCTTTACGTGGTGGTTGGTTGACATTGCTCGGATCATTCAGCACTTTAAAATAGCGGAATCCGTTTTGTATTGTGGTTTGCGCTGCTTTGACTAAGGTAATTTCTTCCGCTGTGCCAAAACTCATATTGGGACGTGCTTGAAAACTGATGCGATAAGATTGAGCATTCAAAGGCGTGTTACTGAATTGACCCAATTGGTCAAAAGTCAGGGGTTTTGAAGGCGTCATGGCACAGCCAGAGAGGGCCATCACCAGTCCTATACTTAGACCGATAAATTTATTCTTCATGTTAAACCTCCATACTGATTTACTGTGCAAGGGAGGAGACACAATAAATACTTAAAAGCTACTGTTGGGTTGCGTTAAAAAATCGAGTTCTTCGGCAGTCGAGGTTCGCGCTAAAATTTGGTTACGATGCGGATAGCGCCCGAAACGATCAATAATGACTTTATGCTTTTTTTCATAATCTAGACCGATAGGCTGGCCTAATTGTTGAAACAATTTTAGCCCAAACTCGTGGATCAATTTCGATTCACTGTGCATAAAGGGCATATATAAAAAAGTACGTTGTTCTGGGTTTAATTGCTGATCTAAACCTAGGTCAATGGCTTCTTGGGCAAGTGCCAAGGCTAAAGCATCTTGTGCAAAGGCTTGCGCCTGATCACGAAACAAATTACGCGAAAATTGGTCGAGTATGATTACTTCAGCTAAGCGACCTTCAGCGCTTTTACGCCAAGACCAGAGTTCGGCTTGTGCAGCTTGATGATGTATGTCATCAAATTTTTGATGAATTAATCCATCAAAATCATCATTTTTTGCAAACCAGTATGCTTGCGTGTCTGGATGAAACCAAAAGTCCAAAATATCTGAATAATTCATAATATTTACAATTCTTTAGCACTTATTATTCAATACAATCACAAAATTTAGATGTCTTGTAGAGTAACTTTGTGATAAAAATTTGCCAGAAATATAATTGACGGTTTACTTGAAAAATATACAGCAGATCATGTGACAGTCCAAAATCACGTTATACTGCTATAAACTAATGATTTTATTTTAGTAGTTATCTTCCGATAAGCGAGATTGTAATGAGTCAACCCGAATCGACCTCTCATGTTGTATTGCCAACTTGGGTGGATTCTTCGCTGTTTAAAGGCATGTTGCGCGGTATTGAGCGTGAAAGCCTGCGTATGCAAAGCAATGGTTTTTTATCGCAAGCCTTGCATCCAAAAGCATTCGGGTCGGCTTTAACACATCCGCATATTACCACGGACTATTCTGAAGCCTTGATGGAGTTTATTACCCCTCCACAAGACAGCATCAAAAAAGCATTACATTATTTAGCCGATATTCATGCGATTGCACATCGTCATTTAGAAAATGGTGAAAAGCTCTGGCCGTTGTCGATGCCGTGTATGCTGGATGATCAGGAAGAAAACATTCGTTTAGCCCAATATGGAACGTCAAATATTGGTCGCTTTAAGACCTTGTATCGTCATGGTTTAGGGGTGCGTTATGGTCGTCGCATGCAGACCATTTCAGGGGTGCATTATAATTTATCTTTTCCTGATCAAGTCTTTGAAGCACTGCAACAGCATGAAAGTGATGATGCTTTAAAAAGTTTGAGCTTGCAGGATTATCGTAGTCATCGTTATTTTGCTTTAATTCGTAATTTTATTCGTTTAACCCCCTTGGTGATGTTCTTAGTCGGTGCCAGCCCTTCGGTGTGTCAGTGTTTTATGACTGGGCGCGAGCATCACTTATTGCCTTTACTGAAAGGCACATTGTTTTTGCCTTATGCCACAGCATTACGCATGGGCAATTTTGGCTATCAAAATTCAGCGCAGAAACAGTTGGGTATTCACTACAATACCATGTCGGGTTATTTAGAAGGTTTACAGAAAGCGGTCAAAACGCCTTATGCACCGTTTAGTCATTTAGGTTTAACCGATGAACAGGGTGAGCCGATTCAAATCAATGATCATGTGCTACAAATTGAAAATGAATACTATAGTTTAGTGCGTCCGAAACAAGTGCCGGAAGCGGGTGAAACACCATCGCAAGCGCTTGAAAATCGTGGGGTAGGTTATGTTGAATTACGTGCCGTGGATGTCAATCCATACAGTTCAATTGGCATCGATGAAAATACCGCGGCATTTTTGGAAGTGTTAGCACTGCATTGTTTATTACAAGATAGCCCTGATTTATTGGACCAAGAACAACAGCAGATTGAACGTAATCAAGCAGAAGTGGTCAATCGTGGTCGTGCACCTAATGCATCCATTATAGATGCGACAGGTGAGCATCCGATTGAAGCATGGAGTCGTATGCAAGTCATCGCAATGCAACCTTTAGCTGATTTACTGGACGCAACCTATACTACTGATTTGTATTCAGCCGCCTTAGCGTTGATGCTCAAACGTATTGATGAAGTGGATGAAACGCTGTCTGCACAGGTGATTGCCGATACTTTAGAAAATGGTGGTACATGGGGCTTTGGTAGTCTGATGGCACAACAACATGCCATGAGCTATGAGCAGCATCCATTAAGCCCAGACACCTTGTCGTATTTTGATGATTTAGCTGTACAGTCATTGCAACAACAACAGCAACTTGAACAAGATAGTGACCTCAGTTTTGAGCAATATCTTGCTGATTATCGATAAAAATTAAGAGGATTTACCATGCAATGGCGTTATCGTTCCGTGAGTGGTTTTTTATTTTTAGCCAGCGTTATTGGTATGGCTTTTGCGCTGTATTTAGAACATGTACAAGGTCTTGAGCCTTGCCCACTCTGCGTCTTTCAGCGTATTGGATTGATTGGCTTAGGGCTTATTTCTTTGCTTGCCTTTATTCATAACCCAAGTTCAAATGCTGGAAAACGTGTGTATGCCTTTTTGGGCGCGCTGTCTATTTTTTGGTCAGCAGGTGTAGCCGCACGTCATGTTTGGCTGCAAAATTTGCCGCCTGACCAAGTGCCGAGCTGCGGTCCGGGTTTAGATTATTGGCTTAATACCTTGCCATTAAAATCGGTTTTCCAACAAGTTTTAACTGGTTCTGGTGAATGTGCATTGGTTGATTGGACCTTTTTAGGGCAATCCTTGCCTGTCTGGTCATTCTTATTCTTTGCCGTATTGGTGCTGGTGAGTGTGTGGCAATTATTGCGTAACTATGCTTTGACTACGCCTAAAGCAGTGAAGAAGAAATAAAAATTGTCACCCAAAAAAGCCACCGCAAGGTGGCTTTTTTATGATTTATTTAAGTTGGCGCGCTGTTGGATAAATCTTGTAACTGCATCCTGTATTCATGAACCTGTTCTTTGATTGGTGCATCAGAAGGCGGATAAAACCATCTCACAATTTGTTCGGCCACATTGGAGTGATAGTGAATCTCAAAGTGATGGATGCCATAGAAAATGGCTTTATTTGATTCAGGCAGTTTCAATTGAAAACGCGGATTAGGATGTTCTCCCAACGCACTTTTAACACTGACTAAATAATCACCTAACAGGTCGAAGTGCCGATTTTTCCTATTTTCATAGACAACAGACCCTGCAATCAAAAAGGTGTTGATATGCGAAGGTAGCGGGGCGGGTTTACGATTGTCATCCATGCCACCAATGCGGGCCGTATTATGTTCCCAGTCATCATCACGCACGCTGCCATAACGTAAATCCAAAATGCCATTGCTGCGAATATTCACGATATGTCGAACGATTTTCACAAATGGGAAGTGCCCCAGTCGATCTTGTAAAATAAAACCAAAACGTTCTAAAACTGCCCCATGATGTGGTGAACCTAAGCAGACTAGATTTTCAGTCAGGTGCATCCATTGATGCATATTTTGTTTGCCATAAAATAAAGCGCTACGTAACACTAAGCCCCCCATGCTATGTCCAATCAAATCAATACTGGTAATTAGAGGGTTACGCTGAATCAAATCTTCTAACGTGTTGGCAAGGCTGCGACCATTGGCAGAAATACGGCGCCCAGTATTGTAGTTTAAGTAGAGCATGGTGTTATGGTCACGCTGAGCCAATAATTTTTCACCAATACCACCGTATTGACGGGTTGACCAGTCCAAATGGTTCATGCATAAACCATGAGTAAAAATAACGATACGCCCTGAAAGATCACCCTTTTGTAGTTCGGTATAGTGGTCGTAGAGCACCATGGGTAATGCAAGCGGGTTTTGATATTTTAATAAATAATCACCCAGCACCCCGTTTAAAGCCCCAACTAAAAAATGTAATGCAGGGGTCAGTGGTTTTTCATGTAATTTTGGATATTTTTCAATAATTTGGCGCAAACTTGGTGCAATTAAGTAATGACCATAACTGAGTAAGCTGTCATAGGCAAACTGGTACATTTTGTCAATATAGGGGATTTTTTGTATTTTTTTCGAGCGTTGTTCGCTCATCCCAAATAAGCTAATCAAAATTTCACGTTGAATCTCTTGTATAAGGTCTTGCACCACATCCCCTAAACGAGTCGTTACCAATTGAGCAAGTCCTTCTAATACATCGGCTTGGCTTGGTGGTGTACGATCCCATTTACAATAGGTTTCATGCAATGGTGTTAAACTTGGCATTTTATCCTATCCCTTTTATGGCACTGCATCTGAGGCACTTTATTTTTTCTTAAGCTCACGCTATCAATTCGTTGCTTTTAATTTAATATGATTCATCTCGAATAGCTTTTACAATAACGAGGATGAGCTGTAAGTTTTAACTTTTTTGTCTGACAATTGCTGTTATATACACATTAAAATAAAGTTGCGCTAGGCATCTTATTTTTTATAACTTAAATTAACCCTATTGATATGTCATAAAAAGCAATGAACATCATCTATTTGCATGGATTTCAAAGTAGTACTTTATCAATTAAAGGGCAATACATTCAGGCATTTTGTCAAAATCAGCATCCTATTCAAGTGCATTTACCTGATTTAAATATGCCCCCGAAACAGGTGTTGGCTCATGTTTCAAAGATGATTGAATGTTTAGATCATGTGGTCTTAATTGGCAGTAGTCTTGGTGGTTTTTATGCGACACAATTGGTCGCAAAACATGCTGTGCCTGCTGTTTTAATTAATCCTGCTATGCGACCATGGCAATTATTTCATGATTTATTTGGCGCTGCGCTGCCTTATGTAGTGAATGCCCAATGGACTTTGGATCAGACACAACTTGATCAACTCGAGCAGATGGCTGTGCCATTTGTGCAAGATGCAGACAAAATTTTAGTGTTACTGCAACAAGATGACGAAGTTTTAGATTATCGTGAAGCACAGCGTTATTATAGCAATGCTGCGCATCAGTCGATGATCATTACTGAAGCGAATGGCAATCATGCGATGGATAATTTCGCAGACAAAATACCGATGGCATTACAGTTTTTATCGGATTGTATAAAATAAGGAAACAGTACAACGTGTCTCAATATACGGCTCAATCACTTGAAGTTTTATCTGGTTTAGATCCGGTTCGTCGTCGTCCCGGCATGTATACCGATACCACTCGTCCAAACCATTTGGCACAAGAAGTAATTGATAATGCAGTGGATGAGGCACTTGCAGGACATGCCAATAAAATTACCGTGACGGTCTATAAAGATGGTTCTTTGTCGGTAGAAGATAATGGTCGTGGCATGCCTGTCGATATCCATCCTGAATATGGCCAAAGTGGGATTGAAATTATCCTGACCAAGCTCCATGCAGGGGGTAAATTCAGCACCGATAACTACCAATTTTCCGGTGGTTTACATGGTGTAGGGATTTCCGTGGTCAATGCACTGTCGAATCGAGTCGAAGTTGCCGTACAGCGTCATGGTAATCTTTACCAAATGGCATTTGAGCATGGTGAACCTGTCTCACAACTTGAAGTGTTAGAAGGTAAAGCACCGAAACGCGCTTCAGGAACCACCGTTCATTTTTGGCCAGATGCAAAATATTTTGATTCACCCAAATTTTCCTTAAAAGCGTTAAAACATAATTTAAAAGCCAAAGCCGTGTTAGCCGCAGGCTTACAAATTATTTATTTCGATCAAATTAATCACGAAAAAATTGAATGGCAATTTGAAAATGGTTTGGTTGATTATTTGATGGATGAATTGCAGGATCGCGACATTATTCCGCATCCTGCCTTTGTGGCAACGGGTGAGGCTGAGCGTGCCAGTGCTGAATTTGCGATTTGCTGGAATGCCGAGGGTGGCGAGCAAGTTCAAGAAAGCTATGTCAATTTAATTCCAACCGCACAAGGTGGTACACATGTCAACGGTCTGCGTTCAGGTGTGACCGATGCGATGCGTGAATTTTGTGAACTGCGTAATTTGTTACCGCGTAATTTAAAATTGTCTGCGGAAGATGTTTGGGACGGGGTAAATTATATTCTGTCGTTAAAATTCCAAGAACCGCAATTTTCGGGGCAAACCAAAGAACGTCTTTCCAGTCGTGAAGCATCGGGTATTGTATTGAATATTGCCAAAGATGCTTTTGCACTGTGGTTAAATCAAAACTCTGATATTGCGATGCAGCTTGCTGAGTTGATGATTGCGAAAGCAGGTCGTCGGTTAAAAGCTGCGAAAAAAGTAGAGCGTAAAAAGATCGTGGCTGGCCCGACGTTACCGGGCAAATTATCCGATTGCGTTGGTCATACTTTGGAAGAATCTGAACTGTTTATTGTGGAAGGGGATTCTGCCGGTGGTTCAGCCAAGCAAGCACGCGACAAAAACTTTCAGGCGATTATGCCGATTCGCGGTAAAATTCTAAATACATGGGAAGTTTCTTCCGATGAAGTTTTAGCCTCACAGGAAGTACATAATATTGCGATTGCAATTGGCGTAGACCCAGGCAGTGATGATCTTTCAGAATTGCGCTACGGTAAAGTGTGTATTCTTGCCGATGCTGACTCGGATGGTTTACATATTGCGACTTTATTGTGCGCTTTGTTTGTAAAACATTTTCCGACTTTGGTGGAAGCAGGACATTTATATGTGGCTATGCCACCGTTATTCCGTATAGATGACGGCAAAGATGTGCATTACGCTTTAGATGAGGCTGAATTAGAAGTAACGCTCAAGAAAGCCAAAACCAAGTCTCCGCAAATCACCCGCTTTAAAGGTTTGGGTGAAATGAATGCCAGTCAGCTTCGTGAAACCACATTAGATCCAGACACGCGTCGTCTGGTACAGCTCGATTTAGACGATGCGCATTTTACTGCGGGTTTACTGGATAAGTTGTTGGCAAAAAAACGCGCAGGTGACCGTAAGCATTGGTTGGAACAAAAAGGCAATTTAGCCGATTTGAGTGTTTAGAATATCAATAATAAAAAAGCCCTGAAAAGGGCTTTTTTATTATAATTCTATTTCTTCTGACCAAAGAAAATAACCACCATATTGGTTAGATTTGAACTCACCACCAACAGCTTTGCCTTGTTCTGTTAAATAATGTTTACCTGTGTCATTTGTATCCAAAAAGCCTTTTTTTACAAACTGGTCAAGTAATTCTGCCGTTTTTAATTTGTATTTAGCTGCAAGTTTTGAAGAAGTTAATTTACTTGTATTTTCAGAAAGTTCATTAGAATTTTCTTCAACAGTTTCTGCTTTTACTTCATCTAAAGAAATTCGTACTTCATCACTGATACGAATAATACGTTGAGCCTCTTCATAAGCATCTTTAAAGACTTCTGAATCCTCCTCTTTTTTAATTAATACTCCCATTTCATTGTTATTTACTTGGCTGAATTCGTATAAGTTAAGACTGGAAATAATGCAACTTTCTTCATTGATATAGCATTTTGCATGTAAATTTTTACAAAAACTTAAACGGACATAATCAAGTTTTTGCATCCATTTAATTTCATCAGGATGTAAGTCGCTTTTACCGTAAATGATACGAATATCAATTTTCAAACGATTTTTGTCTTCGAGTAATTCCTTAATTCGATCATTAAGTCTTAAGTAAGGACTAATCAAAATAAGGCGTTCTTTTGCATTTTTTATGAGTTCTTCTAAAAAAAATTGGTTGCACTGGTATTTAAAAATTTTGCCATAAAATTTCCATTTTGAGGTTTATTCACAGTATTTATTATTAAAACATATAAGTATCATTTGTTTAGCAGTAAATAAACAAGTTTTAAGCATGGTAGTAGGTAATTTTAGAGTAGTAGCAGGCTAATCCAAAGTGAGCTGCATCAAAACTAAATCACGCCATTGCCCAAATTTTTGCCCAATTTGTGGCATATAACCAGTTTGAATAAAGCCTAGTTTTTCATGCAACACAATCGAGGCTTTATTTTCATGATCAATCGCAGCCACCATGACATGGATCTTATGCTGCTGAGCATGATCAATCAGTTTGAGCATTAAGGCTTTGCCTAAACCTTGGCGGCTAAAGTCTGGATGAATAAAAACCGAATGTTCAACGGTCTGTTTAAAACCATGAATTTGACGGAAAGCGGAATAATCAGCGTAGCCCGAAATTTTTTTCGATGCGCGATGTTCAGCGACAAAGAGTGGAAATTGTTGCGCCATTAAGCTACTAAACCATGTTTGAAAATCAGCGCTAGACTTTGTCGTATTATTCCAATTTGCAGTGCCATCTAGAATTTCAGCATTATAAATAGCCAGAACCTGTTCTAGATCTGATATTTGAGCGGGACGCAGGAGAAAGTCCATGACATATGCCGAATCAATAAAGAGTTTATTGTAGAAATAATCCTATTTTAGGGCAATAAAAAAGCAAGACCGAAGTCTTGCTTTTTTGACATCAACAATCCAGATTAGAAATGGTATTTAACCAATGCACTGACGTTATTTTCGTCCATGCCATCAATTGCGTATTTATTTTTCCAAACTGAATGTTCGATACCAAGGTATAAACGCGTATCTGGAGAAATGTGTTTACCTGCATTCCATTTCCACTGCGTAGTCCAGTTCATTTCACTTGCGTGATTTGTACCTTCGTCAGTTGACCAGTCAAGAAAACCATCTACAAGAAAATCTTCAGCGCCTAATTTAAATGGCACGCCGTAAGCAAAAGTCATTTGATAGTCATCTTGTGACCTATCATTGTTTGCACGGTAGAAGTTTAACTGGGCATATTGGAAATAAGGAATGGCTAAATCGACACCAACACCATAAAGATAGTTGTTGAAGCCTTCGCCACCTTCCCAAGTTGTTGCAATTAAAACGTCTTTAATTGGACCAAGTTCAAGTTTTTGACCTGAAACTGCACCTAGACTTAAACGAGGTGATACTTCGAAATAAGTTTCTTTCCCACTAACATCATTGTCTGTACGGTCAGCAAAAGCAAAGAAGTCACCGTATTGTAACTTTGCAGCATATTCAAAAGTTACGGTAGATTGCTTGTCTTCACGTGCGATCAATTCATAGTTTTCACCATAAAGACCTGTCACGCTGAAATCTTGCCACACTGGTGCAGCTTGAGTAAGTGCAGCAGTTGAAGCCAATGCACATGTAGCAAAAATTTGTGTAAGTTTCATTAAAAAATATCTCCCCCGAGAAGCAAGCAAAGCATACAGATTCTTAAGCAAAAATAAAGCCAAAATTGATCAATGACCTAAAAATAATAGATTTTCTAAAACATTCGATGGTTAAAATAACAGTACAGCTTGAATACTTAAAAATACATACGAATAAAACCGATAAAACGAAGTGAAGTACAGTTTTAAGCGGGGAAAAAATAATGTGAGACTTATCAAATAACTTAAGCAATAAAGTTGAATCACATATTGACTATAGGGAATTGCAAAAAATATCAAAATACTACTTGCATATGCTTCGCTTAGCCCCTTATATTCAAGGCATAAGGACACGATTCTGCAGACTCAAAAGTGTTCATCGTTCAATGTGGAGGAATTCGTTCCAAACTAAGTTGAAGATGCTCAGCGCTGTTTTTGACAGCAAAGTTAAACGTGCCAAGATAAGAAGTTTTGCACAAAAAAGATTCGAATAAAGAGGATGATATTATATGAACATTGAAATCCGTACTGATAAAAACATTCAAAATAGTGAACGTTTAATTACTTATGTTCGTGCAGAACTGAATGCAGAATTCCAGCGACACAGTGAACGTATTACCCATTTTTCCGTCCATTTAAGTGATGAAAATGGCCCCAAAGGTGGGGATGATGATATTAACTGTATGATTGAAGCACGCCCAGCAGGATTGAAGCCTGTGGTTGTGAATCATCGTGGTCATAATATCGATACAGCGATTCATGGTGCGATCGATCGTTTAAAACGAAGTCTTGAACATCTCTTTGAAAAGAAAGAGAACCCACGTGGTGGAGCACTTGAGTTTGCAGAAACCAGTGATGTGAATGATGATGTTGATGATGACTAAGCCAAAGTTTGCTTAAATTGGACAAAAAAAAGCTCTTAGGAGCTTTTTTTATGTGCAGAGATTATGAAAGCCAAATGAAGAATAAATATGCTTGTTATACATTTACCTAAAACAAAGCAACTTTTATTCGGCATAATAGTTTAAAACTGATTAAAGAGAGCTTTCTCCATGTTAACAGCGCAACAACAAGTCTTTGTGCAAGCGATAGAAGAACTAGACCTTGCTCAAGTGCAAAGCCTTTTAGCAGATGGTCTGGATCCTAATTTTATTGATCTTGAAAAAGGTCCAGCTATTTCTGTCTGGTCAGATGGTTTGTTCAAGTGGTGGGAACAAATTTGTGAAGCCCATGAAGCAGGTACACCGTTATCTGAGCAAGAAAAACAACAAAATTTGGCTGCTCATATTGAAATTTTAGATGCACTGATTCAAGCCAAAGCAAATCTACATTTATGGGATGCAGAAGAACTGTATGGTCCATTATGGGATGCTGCAAGTTCAGCGTGTGTCCCTGCGGTGCAACGCTTATTAGCAGAAAACGTGGATCCAAATAGCAAAGATGAAGAAGGTCTCACCATTTTGTCTTCAATCAGTGATTTATTCTTTGATTGTGATTTTGACGAAATTAATTGGTCAGAAGCGTTGGCTGAAGAAAAACAAACTTTAGAGTTGCTTCGTAGCCACGGGGCTAAAATGAGCAAAGAACTCATATAAAAGAATCAACATCAGAGTGAGATAAAAATGTCAGCAGTAAAAACAGTAGGTTTTATTTTTGGCGCAGCTTTGAGCATGAATGCGATGGCTGCCGATTTTTCCTTTGACCGTCCTGGCGCAGGTATGGGGACAGGCATTACGCCCGTCGGGAAGCTGGCATGGGAACAAGCGTTACCTAGCGCCAATTATAACGAAACGATGGTTAATGGCGAAAAGCAAAAAACTGTCACTTTAAATGGTGACATGTTATTTCGTACCGGTTTGGCTAAAGACTTAGAGTTGCAATTGGGATGGCAAGGACCCGCATGGACAAAAGTGAAACGTGCAGGTCAGTCGGTTGAAGAAGATGGTTTGGGTGATGTCAGTATTGGCCTAAAAAAAGCCATTGATTTAGATGATGAAAAACTCTCGATGGCTGTTTCAGCAGAAGCTATTTTAGCGACGGGCAATGATGGCTTCAGTAATGATGACGATATTTACAGCATCAGTTCTGCGGTTGTTTATGATTTTAGCGATTTAATTTCGACCTCCATTACCATGCGGTACGAAGTAAAAAACAGTAATTGGGCTGTGACTGCCGTGCCGACGATTGAATATAAAATTGCTGATAAATGGTCAGGTTTCTCTGAATTGGTTTATCGTAAAGTTGAAAGTGAGCCTTATCAATATGCATTGGGTTCAGGGGTTATTTATGCTTTGAATACGCGTATGCAATTAGATGCGAGTGTCGGTGTAGACTTAAATGGTAAAGATAAAAGCTATCAATCAGGTTTGGGTGTATCCTTCTTATTTTAATTAAAACTATAAAACCATATGAAAAAGCATCTTCAAGATCTTGAGTTCTTGGGCAAGTCTGCAATCAGTGGATTGATTTGTAGTGTCATTTTTTTATTTTCAATGACCTTACAAGCGCAGGATCAATTACTTTCCGCAGAAGATGCTTTTTCTTTTACGGTTGAATCTCATCGTGAGCATGAAGCACAACTGAGTTGGCACATGCCCGAGCGTTATTATTTATATCAGCACAAATTCGAAGTGCAACAAGGCACACAAAAACTGGCTTTAAAGTTACCGCCAGCAACGGATTTGTATGATGAAAATTATGGTCATACGCAAGTTTATTTTCAGAGTGTGCAATTTAATATTGCAACCGAAGCATCGAAAACCTATCAGGTGACTTGGCAGGGCTGCGCCCAAGACCGTATTTGTTATCCACCACAAACCATTGAGTTTCAGACCGATGTCGATGGTTTAGTGCTGCTGCAAAATCAGGCCAAATCAAATAAACGCTTATTCGATCTTGCCCAAACATCCAATAGCAATACAAGTGCTCAGCCGACTTTCGCTGCTGAAAATCATCCTTCACGCAGTACTACTCAACCTGTGGGCATGGATACTGCTCAAGATCAAATGTGGTCAGAAGCGTTGGCTGAAAGCTCTTTGTTTTATGGCTTATTGTTGTTTTTTGGCTTAGGCATATTATTGGCCTTTACGCCGTGTTCATTGCCGATGTTACCTATTTTGACCTCACTCATTGTACGGGATAGCAAAGGCTTAAAAGCATGGATGATTGCTTTGGTCTTTGTCTGTAGCATGGCGATGGTGTATGCCATTTTGGGCTTAATTGCCTCTTCAGCTGGACTGAATTTTCAGCGCTGGTTACAGCAGCCTTCCACGCTGATTGCCTTTAGTGTGCTCTTTGTCCTGTTTGCCTTGAATCTATTTGGTCTGTTTGAAATTAAATTGCCGCATGCTTTAGTGAACCGTTTAGATCGGGTGCATTCACTACAAAAAGGTGGCAGTTTAGTGGGGGCTGCGGTGATGGGGATCATCTCTGCGCTATTGGTCGGACCTTGTATGACTGCACCCTTGGCAGGAGCGCTATTATTTATTTCTCAGACACAAAGTCAGTGGCAGGGTGCACTATTACTGTTCACACTGGGTTTTGGTATGGGCACACCATTACTATTAGCGAGTGTTTTGGGGGCAAAGGTACTGCCTAAAGCAGGGCTGTGGATGCACCAAATTAAGGTGTTTTTTGCCTTTATTATGTTGGCTTTAGCGCTGTATTTTATTCGTCCTTTAATGTCTGAAGCATGGATGCAGTGGCTTAGTCTGGCTTTGGGCTTAAGCTTTATTGTTTATCTGCTTTCTCGCTTAATCACACAAAAAAACCAGTTTAGATGGCTGTATATTGTGGCTTTGCTGATGGTGATTCCTTATTTGGCATATAGTCAATATCAACAAAGTCAGCGCTTTTTTGTTGAACAAAGCACTACTCAAGCAACATGGCATATTGCGAAAACAGCAGCCGAATTTCAGGCATTATTGGCCCATGCACCAGCCGATCAAGCCGTCATTATTGATGTCTATGCCGATTGGTGTATCGCCTGTCAGCCAATTGAACATCGTGTTTTAAAATCAGCCCAAGTTCAGCACGCGATAGCGCCCTATTTTTTAATTAAACTGGATTTGAGTGCCTATGATGCAACGCATCAGGCTTTGCTGAATCAATGGGATATTTTAGGCCCACCGACCTATTTATTTTTAGATCCGAAACAGCAGGAAATTCGTGGTTTGCGTTTAACGGGTGCATTTACCGAAGCTGAATTAATCAAACAAGTCAGTGTGTTTCAAAAACATTTAGGGCAATAAAGAATGTATCAGTTGTATATCGCCAATAAAAATTATTCCAGTTGGTCAATGCGTCCGTGGTTGGTACTTCAAGCCTTCAAACTGCCTTTTGAAGAAATCATGCTGTCCTTTCCATCAGAACGTGATACAGGCACTTTTAAGCAGGATATTTTAGCGATTAACCCCAATGGTAAAGTCCCTGCGTTAATGGATGATGGGTTGTTGCTTTGGGATTCCTTAGCCATTTGTGAGTATTTGGCAGAACAACATTCAGAGCAAAATTTATGGCCAAAAGATCCGCAACAACGTGCTCGTGCCCGCTGTGTCGCTGCGGAAATGCACAGTGGATTTCCACATTTGCGTAATGCGTGTGGGATGAATATTCGAGCGAAGTTAAATGAGGTCGGCAGACGTTTATGGCAGGAAATGCAGAACTGCGTGAAGATGTTGCACGCATCGAGCAAATTTGGTCAGAACGGCCAGAAGGACAGGGTTTTTTATGTGGTGCATTTTCAATTGCAGATGCATTTTATGCACCCGTCGTGACACGTTTAATGAGCTATGCTTTACCTGTAAGCGATGTTACGCAGCAGTATATGCAAACCATGATGCAACATCCTGCCATACAAGCTTGGGTGACTGCTGCATTACAAGAAGCGGCTTGGGTGAATTATTTAGAGCCTTATCAACACCACGTACTTTAGTATAGTTTGGCTTCGACCAAGCGTTCTGCATAGCATTTGACTTGATTACGACCACAGGCTTTGGCTTCATACAGGGCTTTATCGGCTTGGCTTAATAATTTTTGTGGGTTGGTCTCTGTACTGGAAAATGCAACTCCAAAGCTTGCAGTCACTTTAATGATGTCGCCCACATTGCTGAGTAAATGCAGTGCTTGAATCGCTTGGCGACAGCGCTCAGCAATACTTTGTGCTTGTGTTAAAGAAGACTGATGCAGAATCAGAATAAATTCCTCTCCACCAAAGCGACCGACCACATCGTTATCACGAATAATTTGTGAGAGCGCTTCACTGACTTGAATGAGGGTTTCATCCCCTTTGTTGTGACCATATTGATCATTAATTTGTTTAAAATGATCTAAATCAATCAAGACCAGTGCATAAGATTTTGTGGGCTTAAGTTCTAGTTTTTCTAAACATGCTTTAATACTGCGTCGATTCAATGTATTGGTGAGTGGGTCAATTTGACTTAAATGTTGAATCAGTTGTTCTCTATGCCGCCATTGGCTAAGCAAAATTTCAAATAAAATTAAACAAATAATTAGAATAGGTGCAATGAAATACAACATTGAACTGACCCAAAACTTATTTTGGTAAGGGCTTGTGCTTAGATTAAATAGAGGCGCATAACTGATTTGACCTTGTAAGCTTAAATAATTGGATAAGATTAAAAACAGGGTGACGGGGATCAAGGTGTAGTAAACAATTTTACGATTAAACAGCACCAAACCCACGGTGACTAAACTGACGTAAGAGACCATGGTGGCAGGGCTGAGTACACCAATCATCGAGCCATTACGGCATAAAGAGAGCACCAAAATTCCAATGGATAAATAGGGCAGCCACTGTTGTGCCCACTTTTTTTTATGCCAATAAGTACAAGGGAAAATCATTATGATTAGAAGGCAGAAGAATAAAATATCGAGCTTAAGTTGTAGTTTGAGTAAAGGTAAATGGACAAAATCCCATAAATTGGGAGAAAGTAGGATAAAACTTTTCCAAATAATCCAGATGACATGCACCAAGCTGCCTAAAATCAGGATGAGAATACATTTATTGAGGACACTCCAATTCATGATCACTTCATCTTCAAGCAAATATTTCGCAATTTTTGCTTTGAATGAGGTCAGAGGATTGGGGGGCAAATTTTTCTTCATTGAATCGCGCTGACCTCTAAATCTTTAAATAATAATTTAAGGATAAGTTGATCTAATTTATTTTTTATAATTCACAACATAGCACGTTTTATTATGAATGGTAATGGCTATATTTCATACAGATTAAAATCTAAAAATAGAGTTCATTTCCATGAAGTTTGTTCTAAAAATAAAACAGTGCGTTGTATATAAGCCTATTATTCTATTTTTATAGATCGCTTAAACTGCTGTCATTGAATAAATACAGATGAAGGGTTTAAGCATGAAAGTTTTACATATCGATTCAAGTATTTTTGGTGATGCTTCTGTTTCACGTCAACTCAGTCAGGCCATTGTTACGCAATTAACTGCGAAACAGAGCGATGTCAGCGTGGAATATTTAGATTTAGCGACGCAGATGATTCCCCATTTAACTGCTGAAATTTTGATGGGACAAGATGCTGAACAAGCCGCTTTAGGCGAAAAAATTATTCAGCAATACCTAGATGCAGACGTTGTGGTGGTCGGTGCTGCCATGTACAACTTTGGACTTCCTTCAACCTTAAAAGCGTGGATTGATCGTATTAGCGTGGCGGGCAAGACCTTTCAATATACTGAAAATGGTCCTGTTGGTTTGGCTGGTGATAAAAAAGCCTATATTGCCAGTAGTCGTGGTGGTGTTTATGGTGCAAATAGTCCAGCAGACTTCCAAGAAGGTTTTTTGCAAACCGTCTTTAACTTCACGGGTGTCAAGGATGTTGAGATCATTCGTGCTGAAGGTGTCAATATGGGGCCAGAATTAAAAGAGCAAGCGATTGCAAACGCTTTAGCTCAAGTACAGGCACTGTAAGTTTTAACTCAAGTGTTCCTCTTTAGTCAGCTTCGGCTGACTTTTTTTATCGGTGTGATTATATTCATTGAGATTTAGTTCTGATTGGCTTGATGTGTAGATTTGGTAAAACTGACCTAAGCCAAACGTGCACACAAGAATGATTAGATCAAATATATTTTTGCCTTGAATGCTTTGATTGAACAAGTTGTGATAGAGGTCAAAAATGACATCCATCGCTTCAGGCCAAGGGGGTACAGGTGACAAGGGATGTTTGACATAAATCACTTGTATTTGTGTGTGCAGTGAAAGGGGCTAAAAATGCCCAATGGGTATTGAGTAAACCCCAAAAAGCGGGTTTCGCCATGCAGATGAAAACAGTGAATTATGATGATTTATTTTGAGATTTTAATTCTTTAGCTACTCGGTCTAATGGTCGAATTTGAACCAGTTTATTGCTTGAAAACCCATGACATATTTGCTCTAATGTAAAACGTAGCGCGTCGGGAGTGAAGTTCAATTGGTTGGGTTTACGGATGGTGTTTTTTAAATACTTTCTGTAATGAGTTGTTTCCATAAAGGACTTATCTTCATTTTTTCCATCTCATTTTTCTATTATGAGATGTTGCTGTATTTACCAATACAAGTTACAAAGTTACACTAAACTAAATAGTCACATTCAAAAATTGCAAAAATGGTGTGACTTTTTAACAATAAACAAGTCTAAACCAGACTAGGGAAATGAACAAAAATGAAAAAAATTGCACTTGCATTAGGATTGCTTGGATTAACCGTTTTAGCGAACGCTGCTGACCCATTAAATGGTACTGTGTGGAAAACAATTGATGACAAAACCAAACAACCCAAAGCTATTGTAAAATTTACTGAGCAAAAAAATGGCTCACTCTCTGCAAGCATTCAAAATGTTTTGACAGTAGGTGAAGAAAATGCATGTAAAAAATGTGAAGGCCCATACCATAATAAATCTTTAAAAGGTTTAAGAATTGTTCAAGGCCTTAAAAATGTGGGTGATAATAGCTATGAAAACGGAACAATTCTTGATCCACAATCTGGTAAAACCTATAAATTAAAAGGTCAAATCGTGGAAGGTGGTAAAAAATTAGAATTACGTGGCTTTATTGGCGTTTCTGTTTTAGGTCGTAACCAAGTTTGGATTCGTGCAAACTAATTCAAAAGAATCATAAAGTAATAAAAAACCTAGCTGATATTCAGTTAGGTTTTTTTTATTGCAGAAGGCTGATCCTGAAATTTTACTTTAAAGCGTGATAAGCGGCTTCATCATAGCCCACAATATAGCCTTGCTCAGTTTCCAGTACAGGACGTTTGATTAAACTGCTATGCGTTGTTAATGTATGAATTAAATTGGTTTCATTGGAAAGTGCAGCTTGTTGTTCTGCTTCTGTTAATTTGCGCCATGTGGTGCCTTTTTTATTAAGAATCACATTTTCCCCAACCTCATTTAGCCATTTTTTGACCGTTTCAGCATCAATGCCTTGTTTTTTATAATCATGAAACTCATATGCCAAACCAAGTTGATTTAAAAGGTCGAAGGCTTTTTTCATTGAACTACAATTTTTGATACCATAAATTTTAAGCATAAGAGGATCATTCCATTTTCTATTGCGAGATAGCGTAACGAAAATTTGATAGAAGCTCTAGAGGAAATAAGCAGGATTAAATCTTTAAAGATTGCGAACAATGTCATGAAATTGACATTTAGATTTGCCAATATAGTGCTATAGATCAGAAGAACGCGATGATTAAAACAATAACTGTATAAAAAGAGAAAACCCGCATTTAATCGTCCTGATCATGCGGGTCTCAATATAACGTCCATTGTCACATCCTTGCAAAATAAACAACCTAAGTGGTTTATTTTGTTTTCATCCTACGGCGTCCTATCCTTTTGCTGTCATCCTGACATGTCCCTGTGCCGTGAAGCTATAATGCACTTAAAACGGCTGCATAAAAATATACAAACGCGTCAAGTGTTGTAGGTTTTTGGGTGGTATTGAGTGAACTGGTGTTCACTCAAATAAACTATATTGATTCGATTTTATAATCAATAATCACTGGGGCATGGTCGCTAAACCAAGTCTCTTTATACACCCAAGCATTGACGGTACGTGGCTTCCAGTCAGGCGAGCAGGCTTGGTAGTCAATCCGCCAACCGACATTATTGGCACGGGCTTGTCCGCGATTTGACCACCATGAATAGATTTCAGCTTCTTTACGAACTTCACGGAAGGTATCGACATAACCTAAATCATCATAAATATGATCTAGCCATGCACGTTCATGCGGTAAACAGCCAGAAGATTTTTGGTTACCCGACCAGTTTTTAATGTCGATGCGTTTATGTACGATATTGTAGTCACCACAGACAATGATGGATTTATCTTCATCACGCCATTGTTTTAAGATATGTTGATATTGATCTAAAAAGTGGTCTTTACGTGCTTGTGCTTCTTCACCTGATGAACCTGAAGGTAAATAAAGTGAACAAATATGCACTGGCTTGTCTAAACCTAAATCGAATGCCGCAGCTATGAAGCGTCCTTGAGAGTCGGCCAGTTCAAAACCTAAACCCTCCGTTACAGAAACAAAAGGCAGGCGACTATAAATTGCAGTGCCTGCATAACCTGCTCGTTCCGCAGGGAAGAGGTGGGCATACCAGCCTTCAGGTTTAAATTTATCCGTCCATTGAGCATGGGTGATCCTGCTTTCTTGCATGCAAATTACGTCTGCATCAGATTGTTCCATCCACTCCAGTAAGCCTTTGGTGACAGATGCACGCAAGCCATTGACGTTAATTGAAACGACTCGTAGAATTTTTTGATCACTTGGATAGCTACTCTTTGGTATCATGCGCAGTCATAACCTCTATATTATGAATTTCGGAGCACCTCATGACCTCGCAAGCGACTTTTAACCCTCAAGCTTTTATCGAACTTGCACTCTCACGCGGTGTGCTTAAATTTGGTGAGTTTACTTTAAAATCAGGTCGTGTGAGTCCTTATTTTTTTAATGCGGGTTTGCTCAATGATGGTGAAGCATTAACACTGTTGGCTTCTGGTTATGCGGATCAATTAATCACTTGTGATAATGTTGAAGTGATTTTTGGACCTGCATATAAAGGTATTCCATTTGTTGCAGCAACGGCGGTGGCTTTATCGCAAAATCATGCTGTAAGTGTGCCTTGGGGTTTTAACCGCAAAGAAGCCAAAGATCACGGTGAAGGTGGTGTTTTGGTCGGTGCTGCTGTTGCAGGTAAAAAAGTTTGGATCATTGATGACGTGATCACGGCAGGGACTGCGATTCGTGAAGTGGTGACGGTTCTTAAAAATGCTGGTGCGCAAATTGCAGGTGTTTTGGTCGCTTTAGATCGTCAAGAAAAAGGTCAAGGCAAACTTTCTGCGATTCAAGAAGTGCAAAAAGAGTTAGAAATTCCAGTTCATGCATTAATTACGATGAAAGATTTAATGGACTTTTTGGATGCTAAAGGTGAGAAAGAGGCTTTAGCGAAAATGGAAGATTACCGTGTGAAATATGGCATCTGATTGCAGTATTGCTAGGATTTGAAAATAAGGAGCCTCAGCTCCTTATTTTATATATTTCAGTATAGATAGACGCATAAAAATGATACATCACCGCCAGCATGGTGCGCTTATTTTGATTGCTGATTGAGCTTAGGATTGTATGGCTTGGTAGCAAGGATATTGTTGTAAAAATAGTATGAATTTGAAGTTTTTTTGAACGTCTATAATATTGAATGATTTAAAATATGACGAATAAAAAGTGCTAGGTGTGAATTCTTTAAAATAATGACCAATATATAGAATTACTTTCCGTGTGATAATTTAACGAAAATGTTTCATTGTGTGTTTAAGTTCATATTTTTGTAGTATTATGTATTGAGAATTGTAAATAAACTTTGTCTTTATAATAAATTTTGCAGGTTCATACACATGATAAGCCAATTCAAGAAAAGTGCTGTTGCAAAAACGTCATTGATCACTTTGCTTGGCTTATTTATTGGATTTCAAAGTTCAGCAGTTTTTGCTCAGCCTAAAGCAGGAAGCAGTATTACCAATATTGCCAGCGGTGATTTTTATGACGAGCAGGGCAATCTGCAAGTTATTAATTCCAATGCTGTTGTTTTAACTGTTCAGGCTATTTATGCGCTCAACCTGCAAAGCAATCAACAGAATATTGGTACCATTGGCAGTAAGCTCAATTTTCCACATGTACTGACCAACACCGGTAATATTGTAGATAATTACACATTAAGTTTAAGCCAGCTGAGCAATGATCAATTTAATCTAGACAATGTGGCTGTTTATATTGATCGGGATCAAAATGGTGAGCCTGATGATAACAATAATTTGCTTAATTCCAGTGCCAGTCTTCGATTAGAAGCGGGTGAGTTTGCTTCGCTGATTGTTGTTGGAGGGATTCCGACCAATGCAGCTGCGGGCAACATCGCGAATTTTACTTTAACTGCTGTCAGTCAGTACGATAATGCAATTATAAAAACAGTCAGCGATACCGTAAAAGTTGTTGATGATGCTGTTATTCAAGTCACGAAGGCACAAAGTATTAGTTCTGGTAAAACAGGCACAGAAATTACCTATACCCTTGCTTATGCAAATACGGGTACAGCAGCAGCTCGACTGGTTTTACGCGATACATTAGCAGCGGACGTGAGCTATAAATTAGGTAGTGGTAGTTGGGGCAATGGTTTAGGCTCTCTTACTGATACCGATGATGTTGAAACGGGTGCGAACTCGGCGGTTAAGTATCAAGTGAATAATGGTTTAGTCGAATTTGAACTTGCCAGTGTTTCTGCTTTAAGTAAAGGCACAGTCAGCTTTAAAGTGACGGTGAATCCGAATGCGCTAGAAAAAGTTCCCAATACTGCGGACTATCAACAATATAATGCATCAAATACGGTGTTAAAAAGTACGACCACCAATACCGTAATCTTTAATGTGCAGCAAACCTTAGGCGTTGTATTAAACTATAGTCCTGCCAATGCAAATGACGATGGGGAGCCAAATGGTGGTTTGAATAATTTGCAAACCCAAAATAATACCTTTGGTGGGATTGCTAAGGAAGTTCAATTTGATCATTATGTTTGGAACACAGGGCAAGCAACCGACACTTATAATTTAAGTTTGCTCAAAAGCAATGTTCCAAGTTGTGCAGTTGTTCGTTTGTATCATGCTGATGGTCGTACCTTGCTGACGGATAGCAATGGTGATGGCATAATTGATACAGGTGGTTTAGCGACTGGAGTTTCAAAGAGAATTAAACTTGGCGTTTATTTCCCAGCCAATTGTACATCAACAAGTACAATGGATTTTGACATCACTGCGACATCGGTTACGGATACAAGTATAAAAAATAGTACGCGTGATCGATTGATTAATACCGTTGCTGTCGGTGAAAGTGATTTATATAACAGTAACAATTCTGGTCTGGGTGTGGGAAATGTTGCTGGTTCAGGTGGACAGGCATTATTGCTCAAGAATGGTGTAAACGGTACTGATGTTGTTTTTCCATTGGTGGTTAAAAATAGTAGTACTGTGTCAAATAATTATAATTTATACGCTTCTAGTGTAAATATTGATATCAATAGTATAAGTACAACTTTGCCAACAGATTGGAAGGTTAAATTTTATAATGGTGATACGACTTGCCAGTCCCTACAAAGTGAAATAACCAGTACAGGAAATTTAGCTGCTGGAGCAACAAAACAATATTGTGCGGTGGTTAGTGTTCCTGCCAATACAACTTTATCGAATTTACCCATTTGGTTCGCAATGAAATCTCCGATGAATGCTCAAGGAGATAGTATCAAGGATCAAGTGGATATTGCATTACGCAAATTAACCTTGGCGAATGATCAACAAGGGCGAATCAATATCGGTGGTACGGTTGTTTATCTGCATACTTTAAAGAATATGGGTTCATTTGTTGAGGGTGATACCAATGGCAAAGTGAGCCTAAATGTCGTACCGCAAAATATCAATGATGGCTTTACCTATACCTTATATTATGACGCAAATAATAATGGGGTATTAGATACGACAGATCCAATCGCCACGGATTTATTTATTTCCAGCGGTTTAGTACCTCAAAATTCAATTCAGCTGCTGCTAAAAGTTCAGGCGCCAACCACAGCAACCAATGGTATGGCGAGCACTGCCAATATTGTTGTATCAGCAACAAACACTATTCAAGGTTTAACACTTACATCTATTCAAAATACAGATTTAACCACGGTTGATCCTACACAACTTCGTTTAACCAAAGAACAAACTAAAGATGAAACTTGTGTGTTGATGAATGCTGCTACAGCAACATATAGCAGTACGCCATTAATGATTAAACCGAATCAATGTGTGACTTACCGCCTAACAATCAAAAATGATGGTTCAACACCAGCCGCTAATGTTGTGATTAATGATGTCGTACCTGCTTATAGTATTTTGCGCAGCAGTTTAGCGCCATCGGTAAGTAAAGGTGCTGTGGTGGTGAGTGGGAATCAAATTTCAGGAAATATCGGGGGGCTTGCACCACAAGAGCAGGCAGCATTGTACTTTTCTATTCAAGTAACACCTTAATTTGGGCGGATAATAGAAGATGAATATCGTAAATACATTCGAAAATTTCCGCACCAAAATCATTTTTTTGGCGGTTTTAGTGGGTGCTGTACTGGTAATACAACAGTCCAGTTTTGCTGCTGTTCCCACACGTCAAATTATCAGTAATATGGCGATTGGTGAATATACTGAGGAAGGTTCTACTGTTGTTCAGGTCAGCCGTTCGAACTTGGTTCAAACCACGATTCTGCCTGTTTATTCAGTCAATTTAACGGCAAGCAATACAAAAACTGTTGTTGCGGGGCAAACAGTCTATTTCAATCATACACTGAGCAATACGGGTAATGAGGTCGATCAATATACCTTTGCTGTCACCAATAATACTGGCGATAGTTATGATTTGAGTAATTTTTCCGTATTTTTAGATAAAAATAATGATGGTGTACCAGATGGTGCGGCAATAACATCTTATTCTTTAAGTGCGGGTGAATCTGTTGGTCTTATTGTGTCGGCGAATGTGCCGAGTGGGGCGACTGTCAGTCAGAATGGTTTATTAACATTAAATATCACATCTTCAAATAATGCCTCGGGTACTAAAACCAATATCGATACGACTACAGTAACCAATCAATCTGCTTTAGTGGTACGTAAAAAGTTTTCTCAAACCTCCGTAGCATATGGCGATGTCATTACAGTTCGTTTGGATTATCAAAACTTAAGTAGTGTTGCTACAGGTGTGGTGACGTTAACGGATACGCTGGATTCTAGTTTAGTGTATCAATCAAATAGTGGTGAAAACTGGAATGGTGTGACGGTTAATCCAAGTACAGGAAGTAACGATCCAGCAGGGATAAATTACAGTGTGACATCCAATGTGGTGAGTGCTGTATTGAGCAGCGTTGCTGCAAACAGTGTTGGCTATATTGAATTTAAGGTCAAAATAAATAAAGTAACGGCTGGGCCAATCAATAATACGATTGGCTTTCAATATGATCATGATAATAATAGCTCAACAGCAACCATTTCTGATTTAAGTAATACCGCAGTGGTTAGTGTTGCGCCAATTTATGCAGTGAAAATTAATGGTAGTGCCAGTGATGTAAGTAATAGTAGTACGATTGTTGCTACTCCGACCACACAAGGCGGCGAGCTGATTTTCAATAACTATGTTTGGAACAATGGAAATAGTGTTGATCAATTCAACGTTACTTTTACAGGTAGTACCTTTCCAACAGGAAGCCAAATTGAGTTTTATCGTGCGGATGGCGTAACGCCATTATTAGACAGTAATGGTGATGGAATTCCTGATACGGGTTTATTGTCATCGAGTACCAATTTACCCATCGTTGTCAAAGTGCGTTTACCAAGTAGTTATGCGGTTACAGCAGATACAACATTTGAGGTTTCACCTCAGGCTCAGTCTTTAGGCGATGTAACTAAAAAGAGTCTGATTAAAGACCAAGGGAATTTACTTGCAACCACCACGGCTCAATTGGTTGATTTGACCAATAGTCCTGAAAACAATGCTTTGGGTAATGGCAATGTTGATAATGCTGGCGCTGCTTGGAAAACGATAACGACATCAACCAGTATTAATCCAGTCGCTGGTGGTCAAGCAGTTTTTCCATTAAAAGTAACTCATACAGGTGTTGGAACAGAATATTTACTTAGTGCAAATGCAAGCAGTGATTTTACGAATTTGATTTTGCCTAATGGGGTAAATAGAGTTCGTTTTTATGTATCAGCAAATGGTTCAAATTGTAGTGTCTTGGGTGCTGAGACGGGTAAAACACTTTATTTAAATAATGGTGAAAGCCAATTGGTTTGTGCTGTTGTGGAAGTTGATCAACTTAATAACAGTGTGATTACACCCATTTATTTTCGTGTTCTCTCTACAAGCTTTGTCAGTGGAAATAACGGCAGTAATCCAAGTCAGGACACGATTAAAAATGCGATTACCATTCAAAGTGTAAATGCTGTAGCTAAAGTAGAATTTATGCCGAACTCCCGTGGTCAGGTTTCACCTTTGGGGACAGTGATTTATAGCCATACGTTAACAAATAATACGGATACAGATCTTACTGGGAATTATAGTTTTCTTGTGAGTAATGATCAGGAAGCATTTAACAGCACACTTTTCTATGATGTGAATGGAAATGGGGTGTTTGATGCGGGTGATTTAGTCATGAGAAGTTTGGCTGATTTACCAAGTGGCAAGTTAGCTGCACATCAGCAAGTGAAATTATTATTACAAGTGAAAAATATGGTGGCAAATAATATTGCTCAAGCCAATAACACCATTGTAAATCTAACCAATTCAACTAATGGTCAAGTCTTAGCATCGATAACCGATGTTACAACAGTCAATCAAGCGCAGTTGAAGCTAAGTAAATTACAAGCACGAGATTTTGACTGTAACGGTACAGCGGACGAAGCATACAGCACCAATACTTTGAAAATTGGTCAGCAAGCCAATGGTCAGGGACAGTGTGTGTTGTACAAAGTGATTTTGACCAATACGAGTGCAACGAGCCTTAATAATATATTTACTTTTAGAGACATGACGCCTGTTTATACTGTTTTATTTCAATCTCCAACTTGTACAGCATGTAGTGCTATGACTGCTCCAACTGTGGGGAATGCTGGTGCGGTTTCAGGGATATTAAACAGTGTAGCAGCGAATCAAAGTTACGAATTTAATTTTGGGGTGCGCTATGTTGGTCAGTAAGCCAAGAACACAACAACAAGCAGTCTTGAACCTTCATAGAGCAAGTATGATGAATAAATTTTTTTCTTGGGTATTAATGTTATTTAGCTATTTGATATTCACAAATAGTAGCTTTGCAGCACCACCAACGATTGAAATTTTTTCTGGCTCAGGTTCGGGACAAGGTCCAACGGCTAGCTCGGGTACACATACCTTTTTACTCAATAGAAACAACCCTTCCGATAATACTAATGAGACTTATGCACCGACTACAACGGTGAGTTATACGATTATCAATTCAACTTATAACACTGCTGTTTATTCTGGTCAGGGTTCAACAGCGAACAAACCCGAGTTAACATTCGGAGGTACAGGTGATGCTACTAATGTAACTGCAGTTAATATCCTTAGATCATTAAATGCAATTGGTAATGCTGCAAGTAATATGTTTGCTGCTTCTATTCAAAATGCCCCAACAGGTTGTAGTAATGGCATGGACAAAGTGGCTTGTCTAAGCAGCAGTGGGGGAATTGATGCAGCGGCGAATATGGGGGTTAGTTTTTTAGCTGTGACGAAGAGTTTGGTTAATGTAAATAATGCATACCGGAGTCGAGTGAAAGTCGGAACAGTACAGGTAGTATTCAATCGAGCAGTGAATAACCCCATTTTACAAGCAGCAGGCATGGGGGCATTTAACGGTAATTTAGGATTTGGTGCAGAATTTACTCTTACAAATAGTAATACCCCTGTTGTATTGAAGCGTTTAGCAGGTAATAAAAATTTTGCTGTTAATGGAAATGATATTGTTAATACTGCAACTCAACTTGGTTCTTCAAGTGCTGGCACTGGGACTGCTGGTCTAGGGAGTGGTGGAGGGGCAAGTGGTAGTATTTATATACAAGGAAAAGGGATTACAACTTTAACTTTTGATATTTATTTACGTGGTGATGGAGGGGCGTCATATGTGGCTTCAGGAGGAGATGCTTTTTATTTCGGTGTGTCCAGTATGGATGCTGACAGTGCTATTGCCCTTGTCAAAAGCCAACGTATAGGAGCAGCGGGAACTTTTGTACAGACGCAATTAAATAATGTTCCTAAAAATTCATTAATACAATACGAATTAGCCATTAGTAATAATACGCTATCAGATGCCACACTAGGTGGAACTGTTGCCAATTTACCCTTTAGTGATACGCTTCCAATCAGTTTAAAAGATGTTTCTATAGTTGGAACGCCAACTGTTACACAAGGTACAGGTGGCACAAACCCAGCAGCTACAACCTGTACTCCGGTTTTGACAGGTGATAATACTGCAGGTTGGAAAGTTTCAGGATTATTTAGCGGAGCAACAACTGCAACTTGTAAAATGATTATTCAGGGTACGGCATCAGTAGTAGAAACACTCATCAATACGGCGACAATTGAGTCTACATCATCAAATACACCAGTCAGTAGTTCAGTCAATGCAATTATTGTTGATCCAACCCCAGTCACAGCGGATGCAACTATTCTTGAAGCACGTTTTAATACTACGCCGAATTTACCCACGATTGTTCGAGGGCGAGTTGGCACTCAAACAATTGATATTAAAAATGAAGGTCCTAATAATGCAACCAATACGATAGCTACTTATACCGCAGCACCGCAAACAGGTGTGACAGTAACCTCAGTCAGTGTTGTTGGTGGGGCAGCTTGTGTGCTAAGCGGTAGTAATTGGACATGCCCAATCGGGAGTTTAGCAAACGGTGCAACGGCACAACTCTTGGTGACGTATAGCACAACCAGTGCTTCTTCTTTGGGTACTGCGCAGCAGGCAACAGTCAAAGTCGGGAGTAATGAATTTAACCCTGGTAGTGGTGTTGGTGAAACACTCTATAAGGTTTGGGGAACCAATGCACAAAATGAATATCGTAGAAATGGCGCATTTTGGGTGGGTTATGAAGGTACAGGTGGTATTGCAAAAGTGGGAACTTATGCGGATGAAAACTCCTCGATATTAGGTCCATGGCCTATTAACCAAGCAAGTCCTACAGGTGGATATTTGGTTTCAGGGAATAATGGAACCAGTGACTCTACTTATGCAGCATCGAGTACAACTTCTTCAGCAACGATTCAACGAATTATTACTGCAATGAGCTCAGATGTGAATGCGACCGTTCAACTCAATACGATTAATACTCCAGATATCGGTGATAACCGTAGAGCATGGGAATTTACCACAGGCGTATACATTCCAACATCACAAGCGGTCACTTTGTGTATTGGAAATACTGGAGTTGGCGTAGATGATGGTGCCTACATCATGGTTGATGGTACTGCTGTGACAAGTGTAAATGGTTATGTCTCTGGAGGCGTGACGGCAACAACAGCTGCGGCACTTAGTGCTGGTTATCACCGTATTACTTATCGTATTGTTAACCGTAATACTTATTCGGGTGGAAGTGAATTATCACCGGGTGGTTATGGACCTATTGGGCTATCGCTTAGTGGTAGTTGTTCAACAGCAAATTATGACAATGCAACAAGTAGTGGTGTTCCTGTAAGTATCAATATCATTGATGGTGCAAAAATTAAGATCGCTAAAAATTCAGTGAATGGCACGGGAATATTTAACTATATTAATTTGACAAATTTGGTGAACAGTACAACTGCTGTAACTACAGATTCGGTAACAACCGTAACAGCTGGAACTACTGTAACGTCAACCCAGCAGTTATGGGCTCAAACATTAAATTCAGATGTGACAGTGACTGAAAGTGCTTTAGCTGGATATGTTTTATCTGGTGTAAGTTGTCTTGATGCGAATAGCGGTGTAACAGGTAACACGGGGACTTTTTGGAGCTTGGTGAATAATGTAGTGACGATCCCAGCAGCACGTATTAAAGAAGGTGCAAATATTACCTGTACTTTTACCAATACGAAGCTTATTTATGTCGATATTGCGGGACGAGTCTTTGTTGATAATAGTGGCACAACGCTTGATACAACTAAGGCATATAATGCTATTCAAGATGCTGGTGAAGTTGGAATTGCAAACAGTACGATTCATTTAAATAACTGTAGTACAACACAATTGGCAACAACAGTAACGAGTGCAAATGGTGATTATGCATTTTCGATTGAGCAAAGTTTATTACCATCCTCTTTCTGTATTGTTCAACAGAATTTACCTGAATACATTTCAGTAAGTGGTACCAATGGCTATACCCGATCAACAGATACAATTGCGTTAACCAAAACCAGTGCGACAAGTTATACCGCGAACAACTTTGGTGATGCCGTTGTTAATGTCGTATTAAACGAAGATGGGCAACACACAGTCATTGCGGGTGATGTTACAGACTACCCTCATCGTTTAACAACACAAACACCTGTTCAGCTTATTCAATTATTGCAAACGCAAACTCAGCAACCTAACTCTAGCAATGATCAGCCATGGCAAGCCTTGATTTATCGAGATACGAATTGTAACGGTCAGGTGGATATGGGCGAAGTTGTATTTAGTCCAAGCGTAGCAAGTTCTATTGTATTACAGCCCAATGCGGATATTTGTTTGGTGCAACGAGTACATGCACCAAACAATGTGGTGGCCGGCTCACAGCATATTGGAACGCTTCAAGCAAGTTATCAATTTGCTTTAACAAATCCGGTACAGACGATTTCTGGGCAAACTATTAAGCGTCAGGATATGACACTTATTGGCAGTGCTGGCTTGGTATTGACAAAAAAGGTCCGTGCAGTTGCAACTTGTCCTTCGACTTCATCAGATGTGAATGCTTTTACAGTGACGAATCAGGCAAAAAAACAGGATAATTTAGAGTATGAAATTACCTATAAAAATAATAGTACCAAGAAACTTCAAAACGTGAAAATCAAAGATAGTTTACCAACAGGTACTAATTTTGGCAGTGCGAGTTGCAGTATTACACCTAGTGGAAATACTTGTAATTCAACCCGTTCTGGTGATTATTTGGAATGGAATTTGACGGGAATGTTAAACTCCGTTGCTACAGGGTCGCTAAGATTTTGTGTCACACAATAATTTTGAGAGTAAGCAAACTTTAAATAAACAAGCGCAACTGGAATACTAAAATAGATAAAGTTGGTATAAAAGTTGCTTTGCTTGAATCAATTCGTATTTAACGTAAAAAAGTGTGATATTTATCAACAAAAGTGTATTGAAATGATGTATTTTTGTAATTATCAGACGTTTATTTGAATAGGGTATCGAAAAAGTCGAAGCTGTAGTTCAAAAAATGGGATCGTGCGTTTTGGAGCAAGCAATATGTATTTAAAAAGTCAATGGAAAACAGGTCTACTTGCAGTGGCAGCTTTACTTTTAGCTGTGAATGCAAGTGCTGAAACTAAAGTCTCAAAAGACCCTGTCTCAGTAGAATTAAAAACTTATTTGGTGAGTGCAAGTGCGGATGGAAAGCCGACAGCTAAATTGGTCACCAAAGTTAAGCCGAATGATGTGATTGAGTATCGTGCGACGTATACCAATAACACGGCTGGAAAAATTAAAAATCTTGCAGCGACTTTACCGATACCGGTAGAAACTCAATTTTTGGCAAAGTCACAGCCAGAAAATGCGCAAGCAAGTACAGATGGTATGAATTTTGCCCCAATGCCTTTAAAGCGCAAAGAGGGTAACCAAATGGTGAATGTTCCGCTTAAGGATTATCGTGCATTACGTTGGACCATTGCAGAGCTTCCAGCAGGAAAATCTGTCACGGTTTCAGCTCAAACACGTATTAATAGCGAAAAAACCAAAAACTAAACAAATCGACATTAAATATTCAATCGGGGTAAGTTCCAAATGTCCAATCAAACACAACGTTTAAAGTTCACGCAACTCGCAGCATCTATTGCATTGGTTGCTGGCGGTGCTGCATTTGTTCCTGCAGCGAATGCTGCGGCACCAACTGCGGGTACAAATATTAGTAACATTGCATCTGCAAGTTATACCGACAGTACAGGTAATTCTAAAACAGTTACATCAAACGTAGTAACAACAACTGTTTTACAAGTGGCCAGCTTTACTTTAATCACAGATCAAACCAAAACTGCGAATGCTAATGGTCAAGTGTCTTTATCTCACACCTTAACCAATACGGGTAATGGTAGCGATACCTTTAACGTGGGTGTTGTGAATAACGATACACGTGATAGTACTGTAGATAATTATGACTTTACTGGTTTAAATGTTTATCTTGATGCCAATAAAGACGGTATTCCAGACAGTCAAACGCCTGTTACTGCTATAACTTTAGCTGCTGGTGAGTCGGTTAACTTAATTGTACAAGCCACAACAGCAAGTACTAATGTGACAGCTGGTGATCTTGGTAAGTTGACTGTTTCTGCAATTAGTGGTTTCGATACAAGTATCACTGCTAAAAACGTTGATACCGTTAAAATTACCAATGGTGCAGTCATTAGCTTGGTTAAATCTGCAAGTGTAAAAAATGTAGATGCAACTCAAGCGAGTACGACAGCGCGTGAAGTTGAATATAGCTTGGCTTATCAAAATACAGGTAACACTACGGCAACTGACGTTACCATTACCGACATACTTCCTGCGGGTTTAACCTATGTTGCTGGCTCTGCAACAGTCAATGGCACAGTATTAACGGATGCTGCTGATACAGATAAATATAATGTTACTGGTAGTGTAGTAACATTAGTTGTACCTACTGTTGTTGCGAACAGTGGTGGTGTTTTAAAATTCAAAGTTAGAGTCGATCTAAATACGCCTGCAGGCACTATTACCAACATCGCAGAAGTCGATCCAGATGGTCCTGGCACAGAAGGTAAAACACCGTCTAACCCGAATGACATTACAGTACTGGGCGTTAAAAAAGGTACAATTAACGATCGTACAGATGATGCTTATGCGGATGCAGATGCAACAACTGCGACAAATAAAGATAACCAAATTGTAATTGATACTATTGCTCAAGGTGTACCAGCTTTCTTTGGTAAATCAGGAAGTGGTGAACCGATTGTTATCCATAATACGGGTAATGTTACAGAAGTATTTAACATTACTGTGAATAAAGCTGCTTTACCGTCAGGCAGTATTGTTGAGCTGTTCAAAGCGGATGGGGTTACACCATTAACCGATACCAATGGTGATGGTGTTGCTGATACTGGGCCAGTAGCAAGCAATGCGGTATACCAAGTTGTTGCTAAGATTACGTTACCATCTGGGTATTCTACGACATCCGCAATCAATACCATTTTAACCTCGGTTCCTGTTACGAATCCGACCGCGACAGATACCATAACTTTAAGCATTGATAAAGTAACCGCTTCTACAGTGGATTTACATAATGGTGATTTAACGGACAATACAACAAATCCTGTAGCTGGTGCATCTGGTCAAGATACGGGGCAATATATTGATAAAAAATCAGCTCAGCCAGGCGTAGCCGTTAATTTCCCATTAGCGGTAAAGAATAGCGGTGCAAATGGAGATAACTTTAATTTATCTACAGCAGTTGCATTGCCTACAGGCTGGACAGTTCAATACTACCTAGCAGATGGTTCTGGTAACCCAACAGGTGCTGCAATCACCAATACGGGTAATATTCCCGCTGCTGGCACAGTTAAGTTTGTTGCTGTTGTCACATCTCCTGCAAATGCTCCAGCAGGTGACCAAGAAGTGATCTTCAAAGTTGCATCTCCTGCAACTGGTCTGACTGATGTAATGTCTGATCGTGTAACTGTAGAAACAAATCGCGTACTTAGCTTGCAAAATGATCGCACGGGTCAAATTGCTCCTGGGGGTACGGTAGTCTACAAACATACTTTGACCAACAACGGTAACATTGTTGAAGGTGCGACTGCTGGTAGTTTGCCATATACGATTACCAATGATCAGACTGCAAATGGTTGGGTAACCAGCTTATTTGTTGACTTAAATAACGATGGTATTGCGGATGCAAATGAGTTAGTCACAGGCAATGATCTTGCAAAATTTTTATTAGATGCTAATACGCTAAATTCTTCTGTAGGTGGACCTATCCTAAAAGGCTCTGCTGTTAACTTACTCATTAAAGTTCAAGCGCCAACAAATGCGACTGCTGGAACACCAAGTTCAGTTGTATTTACCATCTTGCCTACAGTGGCGGGCGGTCAGTCGGTTGTTTCTCTTGTGAATACTGATTTAACCACGGTGACGAATGGTCAAGTACGTTTGGTGAAAGAACAATCTTTAGCGAACTGTTCTAGTGGTGCTGCTACGGGTACTTATACACAAAATACAGTCTCTGCTAAACCAGGTGAGTGTGTGAAGTATAAGATTACAGCGACTAATGAAGGTAATGCTGATGTGACGAATGTCGTCATTAGCGATGCGACACCTGCGTATACTACGTTGAAAGTGATTGCAAGCGCTTCTCCAGTTGCAACAAATGCAACATTGAACACTTCAACTGCTGCTTTATTAGATGGTTCAACGGGTACAGTTGCTGCTGAGAAAACACCTTTAGCACCAAGTACAAGTGCGGTATTAGAGTTTGTCATTAAAGTTAATAATTAAGATTCATTTGATGATTGCTAATCGTTAATTATGAATTGATTAAGCATGTGAGCATTTGCTAAATGCAGGTGCTCACATCATATAATTTTAAAATTTGTTTTTATTTAGACTATTTAGTTAAAGGGTAGAGCGCTGTGCAGCGACTGAAGCAATTTCAAGTATGTCAGAACATGAGTTTCATGTTATCCACGTTGGCAATATCGATATTGTCAGCGCAGTACGGTCATGCGGCAAATATGCCTGAAGTCGGAAACACTATTCAGAATATTGCTTATGCAACGTATATCGCACCAAATGGTATACAACAGCAGTCAGTTTCCAATGCTGTAGAAGTCAGTGTCTCAGCATTATATGCAATTGCGTTAACGTCACCACCTGTACAGGATATTGAACCGAGTGTTCGTGTGATTTGGGCGAATACACTGTCAAACAATAGTAATGCTTCAGTGAATGTTCAGCTAGAAGCTGTAACTATAAATCAACTCAGTAATATTAAAATTTATATAGATAGCAATAAAAATGGTCAATTCGATGCAAATGATCAGCAATTAATAACGACTGTACCGTTACAAGTGGGGCAGAGCGTTAATTTGTGGGTTGTTGCCACAGCCAGTGCGAATTTAATCGAAGCGCAGCAATTTAATTTACCGATCAAGGCAACCGTTACTGAAGATCAAAATGTGACAGCCACAGCGACCAATAGTGCTGTGAGTTATGGCGCAAAATTAGTGGCCACAAAAGAAGTATTACAAAAGACGTTTGAGCCATCTGCTGTAGCAAATTATGACTTGAACTATACTCTAAACATTAGCAACCAAGGTCAAAAAGCAGCGAAACCGACAGATGTTATGGTGGATGGCCAATTACAGAAAATGGTGCTGTTGGTCGATGAACTGCCTGCAAATACCACGTTTAAATCGGCACAGGTCAAAAATGCTCAAGCTAAAATTTTGTATAAGCTTGCAAATGATCGTTACAGTACCGTTAGTCCGAATGATGTAAATCAAATCAATCAATTGGTGGTTGGATTTCCGCAAATTGATGCCAATACTACCGAGCAGGTTGATCTTGTGGTCAGTATGAACCGTAATATTGCCAAAACAACGGTGAATAATACCTATCAAGTGTCTTATGCGGTGACGGATAGCCAAAAAACGGTTTTGTCCAATACCGCTTCCACTGTTGTGGGCGGTGCAGCAAATATTAGTAACAACTCTGGCGACTTTAAAAATATTTTAGCCACTGGTAGTGTAAATAAGCCGCTTTATATTGCGGCTCAAAATGCCAGCTGCAATGCAGACCGCTATAGTTCAGATCGGGTCAGAATTCGGATTAAGTCAACCAAAACTGGCGATATTGAAGAAGTGACTGCCGTGGAAACAGGGGTCAATACCGGTGTATTCCAGTATACCTTGCCAACCACATTTTCAGATAAAGGCATTTCATATGACGCTGTGCTGCAAACGCTTAAGCGCGACCAAGTTGATATTCGTCTAACCGATTGTTTGGATACTCAAGGGAAATCCACAGGCACAATTACCGATATTAGTACCAACGTATTGATAGATCCGTATGGTACGGTATTTGATGCCAAAACAGGCAAGCCTGTTGCTGGGGCAACAGTGACGCTTTTAGATCAAAGTGGTCAGCCAATTGGGAATAATATTGCCTTTGCAATTGACCCTCAAACTGGGAATAAGGTTTCTATTCCAGCGACACAAGTTACAAATGATGCAGGTGAATTTGTTTATCCATTTGTTGAAGCGGGTACTTATAGTGTTGTCGTCGATACAAAAACAATTTCTGGTAACACACGCTATACCTTTAAAAGTGATACATCTGTATATCCAAGCTTTCCAGCAGATAAAGCGGTTGATTTAAAATGGTCGTATGCAGGACAGTTCACCTTAAATAATGGTGATCCTGCACTGAATATTGATATTCCAATTGACCCAGAAGCGCCAAACAGCAACTCATCGCTATTTGTGAAAAAGGCGGCATCGAATAAAACTGCAGAAATTGGCGAATTTGAAGAATATACAGTCACCGTGGCCAACCGTGGCACTATAGATTCAACCAATGTTGCCATTACCGATACATTACCGAGAGGTTTTATTTACGTGCAAGGTTCTATGCGCGTAGACGGAACCAAAGTGGATGATCCTGTTGGTGGTAAAGGACCTTATTTAAAACTTGGCTTAGGCACACTTACACCCAATAAAGAAGTTAAAGTTCAATACCGCGTTTACATTGGACCCAATGCGCTCAATGGCGATGGGATTAACCGTGTGCGTGCTAAAGATGCTCAAGGTATTGAGTCGAATGAAGCTGCTGCAAAAGTTGAAGTCGTACCGGGTGCCATGATTTCGGATGGCTTCATTGTTGGTAAGGTCTTCACTGACTGTAACCGCAATGGGATACAAGATCCAGGTGAGATTGGCGTGCCGGGGGTGCGGATTTATCTTGAAGACGGTAGTTATGTGATTACCGACAGTGAAGGTAAATATGATTTCTATGGTATCAGTGCCAAAACCCACGTTTTAAAAGTTGACCGTACCAGTTTGCCGCTTGCGTCTGAATTGGTCTTGATCAGCAACCGTCAAGCGGGTGATCCCAATAGCCGTTTTGTGGATTTAAAGCGTGGCGAGTTGCATCGGGCGGATTTTGCCATTACCGATGATACTTCGCAGTGCTCACAACCTTTGATGCAGCGGATACTTGATCGGAAAAAACAGATTGAACAAGACAATACCAATTTGGAGCAAGTGCTGCGTTCAGATTTAACCCTCGATCCGATTTTCTCTAAAGTGAGTGATGTACGTGGTCAGCCAGCCAGTGGCTGTATTTCCGCACAGGGTATTCAAGCCAACTGTAATCTTGACTTTTCTAAAGAGCAGATTAAAGAGTTAAAACAAGTTCAGTTTGAACCAGATAAAACAGGGATAAGACCTTCAGTTGCCTTACCTATCTCTGAAGCTTTAGTTATTCCGAATGGCTCACCCACAGAATTGATGAGCGCGGTGAAAATGATTAATTTGGAAACTGCTTTAGAAAGCGCTGCCAATAATCAATTAGAAATTTTGAACTTAAAAGATGGGCAGGTTTTGGCTTACCCTCAGACTTCTATTCAGGTGAAAGGTGCTGCGGGTACACAGCTACAGCTGTGGGTAAATGGCGAACAAGTGTCAGAAAAACGTATCGGTAAACGGGCCGTTTTACCGAGTTTGCAGGTTTCAGGTCTCGATTTTATTGGGGTCGATCTTCAGGCAGGCCGCAATACGATTGAAGTTCGTCAAGTGGATATGATGGGCAATACCCGCGACACAAAACGCATTGAAGTGATTGCGCCGGACCAATTAGATAAGTTGCAGCTTGAGCCAAGTAAAGCAGCAGCGCAAGCCAATGGCTATGACCGTTTTAATGTTAATTTAAAAATTGTGGATCGTCATGGCACTTTGGTTTCAAGCCGTACCCCAATTACCTTAGATAGCTCAATCGGTAAAATTGACTTATTAGACTTAGATTCGAAACAGCCCGGCATTCAGGTCTTTGTTGAAGACGGTACATTGGTTGTGCCGATTCAAGCACCGATTGAAGCTGGCGAGGGAACTTTATCGGTTGAGAGCGGCATTTTCCATGCCAGCACTCCTGTACGTTTCTTGCCTGATTTACGACCAATCATTGCTGTCGGTATGCTTGAAGGCTCAATTAATTTTAAAAAGTTTGATCCGAAACAATTGAGTGGTATCAATTCAAATGACGGTTTTGAAGAAGAGCTCAGTGAAATTTCTTCCTCTCATAATGGTCAACGCAGTACCACTGGACGGGCAGCATTATTCTTAAAAGGGCGGGTCAAAGGAGAGTATTTACTCACGTTGGCCTATGATTCGGACAAAGATAAAAATCAGCGATTGTTCCGTGATATTCGCCCAGATGAATATTATCCAGTTTATGGTGATTCAGCTGCTAAAGGCTTTGATGCGCAATCGACCAGCAAGTTGTATGTGCGTGTGGATAAAGGTCGTTCATATGCGATGTATGGCGATTATGTGACCCGTACTGAAAATGACGAAGGATTATCTTTAGGGCAATATAACCGTTCTTTAACCGGTGTCCGTGGTGCAGTAGAAACAGATAAATACAAAGTGACTGCATTTGCAGCCAATACCAATACCCAACAGGTTGTGAATGAGCAACGCGCAATGGGTATTTCTGGCCCTTATGGTTTGGGCAGCGTGAATGCGCAAGACATCCGTGACAATAGTGAAAAAGTCGAAGTGGTTACCCGTGACCGTAACAATCTTGGACTCATCATTACGCGCACGACCTTAACCCGTTTTACCGATTATGAAGTGGATTCTTTTAGCAACAGTATTTATTTAAAAGATCCTGTGCCAAGTGTTGATGCAGATCTGAATCCAGTTTACTTGCGCATTACCGTGGAATCTGACCAAGGTGGTGAAGAGTACACCGTTGGCGGCATATCGGGTTCAATGAAAATAACTGAGCAGGTTAAAGTGGGAGCCGCTTATGTCAAAAGCGATAACCCGCTTGCTCAAGATCAACTTGCCAGTGTGAATACGGTGGTTAAATTTGCCAATGACAAAGCTAAATTCATTGCTGAATTTGCCCGTTCAGAAAGTGTGAATGATGGCCTTGATCGCTTAACGCCGATTAATGCTGAACCCGATGCATCTGGAAAATTATCAGGCAATGCGGGGCGGATTGAATTAAATTATGCTTATAAAGACTTGGAGATGAAGCTTTATCATAACCAAGCGGATAGCGGATTCTATAACACCGCTGCATCTATTACTGCTGGCCGTAAAGAAAGTGGCATTAAAGGACGTATTCAGTTAGATAAAATTGGTTTAGCCAAATTAGAAGCGATCCGTACCGAAGATCAGTTAAGCGGTGTAAATCAAGGGGTTTCGGCAAGCATTGAGCGGGCGATTAACCGCATCGTGGCGGTAGAGCTTGGCTTAAAATATTATGATGAATCAGCTGATCCAGCGACGTTGAATACCACGCAAATTGCCCCTTATCATGGCACGTCGGTTCGGACAAAATTGACGGGGCAGCTGCCTTGGCAAGGTTCCAATGTCTTTGCTGAATACGAGCAGGATATATCGGAAGCAGATCGTCGTGTTTTCGCTTTGGGCGCAAATTATCAGATTAATACCAAATTAAGAGCATATGGCCGTCATGAGTTGGTCTCAAGTATTAATGGCTTGTATGATTTAAATAGCAGTCAGCGCCGTAATGTCACTGTTTTTGGTGTTGACAGTAAATATAACAACAATGGCACTGCATTTAGTGAATATCGTGTGCGTGATGGCATCAGTGCACGCGAAGCTGAAGCGGCCATTGGTTTGCGCAATCGCTGGGAAATTGAAAAAGGCTTTTATGCCAACACCAGTTTTGAGCAAACCAAAGCATTGTCCAATGCCAACAACCGGAGTTCAGACAGCACTGCAGCATCCTTAGGGGTGGAATATTTGAAAAATCCGAACTGGAAAGCTGTTGCGCGGATTGAAGCGCGCTGGGCAGACCAAACGGATACGCTGTTGAATAATTTAGGGCTTGCTTATAAATATTCGGATGATGTGACCTTATTGGCAAAAAATGTCATTAGCCAAACAGACAGTAAGAGCCAAAGTAGCGGAGACCGTTTGGTTGATCGCTTCCAGCTTGGTTTGGCATACCGCGATACTGAACGCAACCGTTTTGATGCGTTGGCGAAAATTGAATACCGTTATGACAATAATCAAACAGATTTAACTAATTCTTACTTAAAGCATGTTTATATTTTCTCCAACCATTTGAACTACCATCCAACGCAGGATTTGACTGTTTCGGGTCAATATGCAGTAAAAAATGTCAACACCACCTTCTCTGGATTAGAGTCCAGCGGTATGACCCATATGTTGAGTGCGCGTGCCATGTATGACATTAATGAACGATGGGATGCAGGGGTGCATACGGGTGCATTGTGGTCCAATATGAGTTCGGGGCAACGCATTTTGTTGGGTGCTGAAGTGGGTTATTTGGTGGCTGCAAATTTATGGGTTTCTGGTGGCTATAATTTCTCTGGCTACAAAGATGATGATTTGGTGGAGAGTGACACCACGCTTCAAGGTGCCTATGTGCGTTTTAGATTCAAGTTTGATGAAAACTTATTTGCCAGTAAAAATACTTTAAGAGAACCTTAAACGTGTACTATGCCTAAGATGTAAAAATAGGGAGCGCCAGCTCCTTATTTTTTATTTAGATAGGGCACACTTCTTACATTGCAACATCATCCCTAATTTTTCTTGCCGTCCTGCTGCCGTCATCACCCAAGGGCGGTTTTGCCACGGTGGATTATGTCGTACATGTTGTGCATGACCACAAGCAAGGTCAGCCACCCAATCTTGCTCATCATCCAAATGAAAACCAATAATGGCTTGCTGCATAGATTTCTCCTCAATCCTCTTCACAATTATAGATAAAGCTTTAGCAAGAATGTGAAAACACATTGCAGTAATCTCCGCTATACTTTTCCCAATCTAAAAATATCAGAGTAAAAGATATGCGCGTACTTGTGGTGATGGATCCGATCGAAAACGTCAACTTGAAAAAAGATTCATCTATGGCCATGCTTTGGGCAGCCAGCCGTCGTGGACATATCTTGGGATATGCATTGCAGCAAGATTTATATATCGAACAAGGCAAAGCATTCGGTTTAATTTCACCGCTCAAAGTGTTTGAAGATTACGATCATTATTATGAATTAGGTGAAAAACAAAAAGAATCGATTGCCGATTATGATGTGGTGTTGATGCGTAAAGACCCACCATTCGACATGAACTTTGTCTATACCACCTATATTTTGGAACAGGCAGAGCGCGAAGGGGCGTGGATTATCAACAAACCACAAAGCCTGCGTGACTGTAACGAAAAACTCTTTGCCACTCAATTTCCTGAACTGCAAGTGCCGACTTTAGTGACATCACAAGATCGTTTGATCCGTGAATTTTTGAAAGAACAGGTGGATGTGATTGTCAAACCACTCGATGGGATGGGCGGAACAGGCATTTTCCGTTTATATCAAGACGGCATCAATATTGGGTCTACAATTGAAATGCTGACCAATAACGGGACTCAACCAATTATGGCACAGCGTTATATTCCTGAAATTGTCGAGGGGGATAAACGCATTTTGATGATTAATGGCGAAGCTGTGCCTTACTGCCTTGCACGTATTCCGCAAAATGGCGAAGTTCGTGGTAATTTGGCGGCAGGTGGTTTAGGACAAGCCCGTCCATTAAGTGAAAATGACAAAGCCATTGCTGCAAAAGTTGGACCTTATCTCAAAGAAAAAGGGCTGGTTTTTGTCGGGCTAGATGTGATTGGTAATTATGTGACAGAAATCAATGTCACCAGTCCAACTTGTATTCGTGAAATTGATGACCAGTTTGGAACCTCTATTGCAGATGACTTATTTGCTGTTTTAGAAGCAGGTTTGAAGGCTTAAAGCGCCTGTGGTTAAAAAAGAGTCCAATACGGGCTCTTTTTTTTAATCAAAGCGATATGCCAGAAGAAGCTTGAATTTATCGACCAGTTCAAATTAAGCGTACAAAACTGGATAAAACAGGCATAAAATTATATATTATTGCATCGAGTAATAATAAAACTAGTTTAAACTTTTAAATCCGTAGAAAAAAACAATCAAGCACTTGGTGAAAAAAAGTAAATACGCTTCCCCGACTTAGTGTTTGTGATTACAATTGAATGCTTAAAATGAATTTTCCATTGCCTTTATTTTGAATTGAAGAATTAGACTGTGACCAAAGCAATGAAAACAAAGCCCCAACATGTCATGATGATGGCTGCAGGTACAGGTGGACATGTTTTTCCTGCATTAGCTGTTGCTAAACAATTACAGCAACATGGGGTACAAGTGTCTTGGCTTGCAACGCCAACGGGCATGGAAAACCGATTATTAAAAAATCAAGACATTCCAATTTATCAAATTGATATTCAGGGTGTACGTGGTAATGGTGTGGTGCGTAAATTATTAGCGCCGTTTAAAATTTTAAAAGCAACGCTTAGTGCGATGCGTTATATGAAACAGCTCAATATTGACGCTGTCGTTGGTTTTGGTGGCTATGTTGCAGGACCGGGTGGTTTAGCAGCACGTGCTTTAGGAATTCCTGTCATCATTCACGAACAAAATGCGATTGCTGGTTTTACCAACACGCAATTATCGCGTATTGCAAAAATAGTGTGTCAGGCCTTTCCAAATACCTTCCCTGAAAGTGCAAAAATTGTGACCACAGGCAATCCTGTACGCAAAGAAATTACTGAAATTTTAAATCCGTCTTGGCGTTATCAAGAGCGTGCCCGAGCAGAGATGCCTTTACAGATTTTAATTGTCGGCGGCTCTTTAGGTGCTCAAGCATTAAATGAAATTATTCCAGAAGCATTGAAACAATTGGATGTGCCGATGCAAGTATTTCATCAATGTGGTCAAGACCACAAAGATGCGACGCAAGCACGTTATGGTGATGTACCGACCACGTTACAGGTCGAGGTACAATCCTTTATTGAAGATATGGCAAAAGCGTATGCCAAGGCAGATTTGATTATTTGCCGAGCGGGTGCTTTAACCGTGACTGAAATTGCCACGGCTGGCGTGGCTGCAATCTTTGTCCCACTACCGAGTGCTGTAGATGATCACCAAACCGCAAATGCCAAATTTTTAGCCAATATCAATGCTGCGAAAATTTGCCCACAAAGCAACATGACAGCAGAAAGTTTAAAAGAATTACTAACACCACTGATGAATCGCCAATTGCTGTCTGAAATGGCAGTCAAAGCACGTCAAAAAGCACAACCCGATGCAACCCAGCATGTGGTTCGTTTAATTCAAGAATTGTAAATTAGAGTTATATATGTCTCCATCTACTCCTGCTGATCAAGCGAAAAAGTTAATTAAAGTGCCTGAAATGCGCCGTATCAAACACATTCATTTTGTGGGAATCGGTGGTGCAGGGATGTGTGGCATCGCGGAAGTATTAAAAAACCAAGGTTATAAAGTGTCTGGTTCAGATATTAAAGCCTCTAAAACGACGGCACAGCTCGAAGAAAATGGCATTAAAGTTTTCATTGGTCATAGTGCTGACAATATTAAAGATGCCAATGTGATTGTGGTGTCGACAGCCATTGATCAAGAAAATCCAGAAATTAAAGCGGCGATTGAAACCCGTACCCCAGTGGTTCGTCGTGCTGAAATGTTGGGTGAGTTGATGCGTTACCGTCATGGTATTGCCGTTGCAGGAACACATGGTAAAACCACCACCACCAGCCTTGTAACCTGTATGTTGGCAGAAGAAAATCTGGATCCAACCTATGTGATTGGTGGTTTGCTGAACCGTACGGGTGTGAACGCTGCGTTGGGTGCGAGCCGTTACATTGTGGCTGAAGCAGATGAGTCTGACGCATCATTCTTACACTTACAGCCGATGGCAACCATTGTAACCAATATTGATGCTGACCATATGGATACCTATGGCGGCAGCTTCGACGTATTAAAAGATACGTTTGTCGAGTTCCTACATAAACTGCCATTTTACGGTTTAGCTGTGGTGTGTGGCGATGATGCCAATATTCGTGAAATTATGCCGCGTATTGGTCGTCCGTTATTGACCTACGGTTTTAACGAAGACAATGACATTCGTGCTGTCGATGTTGATCAAGATGGTATGCGCACGCATGTCACTGTGCTGCGTAAAGACCGTGAACCCCTACGTGTTACCGTCAACCAACCGGGCTTACATAATGTATTGAATGCCTTGGCTGCGATTGGGATTGCGACCGATGAAGGCGTTTCTGATGGTGCAATCTGCCGTGCATTAGAAGGCTTTAGTGGTGTGGGTCGTCGTTTCCAAGTGCAAGGTGAGTTTGAACTGGACGGTGGTAATGTGAAATTGGTGGATGACTATGGTCACCATCCTAAAGAAGTCGAAGCCACCATTAAAGCCGCACGTCAAAGTCATCCTGATCGTCGTTTAGTTATGTTGTTCCAGCCGCACCGATTTAGCCGTACCCGTGACTGTTTTGATGATTTTGTCGATGTATTGTCACACGTTGATCAATTATTATTACTTGAAGTGTATCCTGCGGGTGAAAAGCCGATTGTTGGTGCGGATAGCCGCAGCTTGGCACGAAGCATTCGTTTACGCGGTGAAGTTGAACCGATTTTGATTGACCCTGTAGAAGGCAATTTAGAAAATGTGATGCATAAAGTGTTACAAGCGAATGACTTGTTATTAACCCAAGGCGCAGGTAATGTGGGTGCTATCTCGAGTGAGCTCGCACAAAATAAATTGTATTTAAAATAATCGCCTTGTGTGATTTTGAATTTGATTGTTCAGTTATAAAGTTTAAGGATATAAACGTGGCAAATGCTTCAGAATTCGGCAAAGTTGCCGTGTTGCTTGGTGGGAAATCAGCTGAGCGCGAGGTTTCTCTAAATAGTGGTAAAGCTGTACTTGAAGCATTGGTACGTTCAGGGGTAAATGCCGAAGCGTTTGACCCACAAGAGCGCAGTGTGACTGAACTTGTGAACTATGACCGTGCCTTTATTGTGTTGCATGGCCGTGGCGGTGAAGACGGTCAAATTCAAGGTGCATTAGAGTGGTTGAACCTGCCTTATACCGGTACTGGTGTACAGGGTTCAGCAATTGGTATGGATAAAGTCAAAACCAAGCAAGTTTGGCAAGGTTCAGAACTTCCAACCGCACCATATCGTATTGTGACCAAAGATTCCGATCTCAACGCGGTGGTAGAGAGCATCGGTTTACCGTTTATTATTAAGCCGGTACATGAAGGTTCAAGTATCGGGATGAGTAAAGTTGAACGTCTTGAAGACTTTGCGATGGCAATTGCGAAAGCGACCGAACATGATGCTGTCGTCATGGCTGAAAAATGGATTACAGGGCGTGAATTTACCATTGTTATTTTGAATGGTCAGGCACTTCCAGTGATTCGTCTTGAACCGCCAAAAGATGTGGCGTTTTATGATTATGATGCTAAATATAAGCGTGATGATGTGCAGTATGGTATTCCTTGCGGTCTGACCGAAGCTGAAGAAAAACAACTGCAAACGTTATGTTTACGTGCATTCCAAGCCGTTGGTGCAAGTGGTTGGGGACGGATTGATGCGATGCAAGATGAACATGGTAACTTCTGGTTGTTAGAAGTGAATACTGTGCCGGGCATGACCAGTCATTCTTTGGTACCCAAAGCTGCGCAAGCAGTCGGTTATAGCTTTGATGAACTGTGTGTTGCGATTTTAGAACAAACATTGACGGCTGTGGCTCACTAAACTATGGCTCAACTTCCTGCTTCAATGCGCCGTAAACGAGCAGCAATCACATCAATACATGATAAGCCACCGACGCGTAAGGAAAAGCTTGCGAATGTGGGTGGCTGGTTGTTATTGCTTGTTGCACTCGCAGTATTGGCGGTAGGGGTATATGGTTTATATACGGTCATGACCGATGCGCGAGTGGCTGAGCTTAACGTGGTCGGAACACGATCAGATGCTGAAACGCGTCAGGTCATGACACATGTTGCACCGACAGTCACCGCCAATTATTTTACTGCTGATTTAGAAAAAGTTCGAGATCAAGCATTGGCGTTGTCTTGGATTGATCGTGTGGTGGTATCACGTGCATGGCCAAACTCAATTCGAGTACGCGTCATGCCGCGTCATGCGATTGCTCGTTGGGGAACGGGGCGATTATTAAGTGATAGTGGTGATATTTTTGCAGAGGTCATACCACAAAATAATCAGAAATTACCCTTGCTACACGGACCCACTACGCAGTCAAAAATGATGATGCGGCGTTACAATGAAATTAATCAATTATTCCTGCCAGTCAATGTTCGTTTAAAAGAATTATATTTAACAGAACGTATGACTTGGTTTATGCAGTTTGATTCTGGTTTACGCATTATTGTGGATCAAGATCAGACCATGAGTAAACTTCAACGCTTGAGTCATCTGGCACAAAGTGATTTAAAACCAGTTTGGTCTAAAATTTCATCGGTCGATTTACGTTACAGAAATGGATTGGCTATACAATGGAAGAATTCAGTAGCACCAAAAATTGTAAATGGTCACTTTGTTGTAACGATTGATGACACAAGCATTGCAGATGCAAGAACGGTAAAGCCATAATTGAGCGGCTTTATATAAAATAGAGGCTTTAAGCCAAAAATTAACTAAACACGTCATGGTAGTAGTAGATAATGAATGAAGCTGTTCCCTCGGTTGTTGCGATTGACATTGGGACACACAAAGTTTCAGTTTTGATTGGTAAGGTACATGCGCCAGACAATATCCAAGTAATTGGTATGGCGACCGCTCGTAACCGAGGCATGAATAAAGGAAAAATTGTAAGTCTCGACAAAGTCATTACTGCAATCAAAAATGCCGTACAAGAAGCAGAAGATATGGCTGAATGCCGAGTGCATTCCGCTTGGATTTCAATTCCAAGTGCAGAATTAAAAAGCTTTTATGCATCAGGTCGTACACCTATTGAAAATAGTGACCACACCATTACCACAAGTGAAGTGGTACGCGCACTAGAGCTGGCCAAAGCCAGTCATTTAACCTCTGACCATTATTTGGTGAGTGCAGTACCTTTGGGTTTTGAATTAGACGATTCAACAGAATGGGTACAGAATCCGATTCGGATGTCTGCACACAGTATGAAGGGGCATTATCAGTTGATGATGTTGCCGATTAGCACCATGCAAAATTTGGATCGTGCGCTTAAAGGTGCCAACATTGGCGTTGAAAAAATGGTGGTGTCTTGTTTAGCCACAGCTGAATCTAGCTTGCTCAAAGATGAAAAAGAGTATGGCGTATGTTTGCTAGATATTGGTGCAGGTACCACCAATATTGCCGTGTATTTAGATGGCCGTCTTGCTTTAACCCATACCTTGCAGCGTGGTGGTGAGAATGTAACCCGAGATATTGCTGCGGTACTGCAAACCACAACAGAGGAAGCTGAACGAATTAAACTTCTGTATGGTTGTGTTGAATTAAAAGTGGTCAAACCAGATCATATGATTCAATTCCAAGGCATTGATGGGCCGCAAACGATTAGTCGCATTGAATTAACTGAAATTATTATTGCGCGCTATGAAGAAATTTTGAATCAAGTGCATCAAGAATTACAACGTAATGGTGCAATTCATGGTTTATATCATGGTGTGGTGTTGACGGGCGATGCCAGTCAAATTGAGGGTATGGTGAATTTGGCACGTCATATGCTGGGTGTTTCTGCTCATTTAGGCAATCCACCAGTACAGGTCTATGCTGAAGAACAAAATCAGGCTGCTTTGCGCCGTTCGCAATATGCAACAGCGGCTGGATTGTTAATGTTTAGTCAAAGTGACACACAAGATACGATTGTGGAAGCTACTGATCCTGAAAAGCTGTCTGTTTTCAAACGAGTAGGGCGAGCATGGTCGGCATTAAATAATCAGTTAAAATCGATATTTTAAGTTGAATTTATTGGGAATATTGTTAGGAAGTTGTACGTCTAACGGCTTGCACTTGACAAGCGTGCAGTTGAACAGCATTCTAAAAAACAATTTTATTAAGATTAAGGCAGTATACGGGCTTAAGTGACTGCCAATTACGCATTAGGAAATCCAAAGGTCATGGCCTCATTTGAATTTTTAGAAGATGATCAAAACGATAGCAACGGTCAAGCCCGTTTCACTGTGTTTGGTGTAGGTGGTGCTGGTGGTAATGCTGTACAACATATGCTTGAGTCAGACATTCAAGGTGTAAAATTTGTTTGTGCCAATACGGATAAACAAGCTTTAGATCGTATGAATGCACAATTCAAAATTCAGTTAGGCGAACAAAGCACGCGTGGTTTGGGTGCGGGTGCAAATCCTCAAGTGGGTCAAACTGCTGCTGAAGAGAGCCGTGAAATCATTCGCCAACACCTTGAAGGCACAGACATGGTCTTTGTCACTGCTGGTATGGGGGGTGGTACAGGTACGGGTGCTGCGCCTGTTGTTGCTGAAATTGCCAAAGAAATGGGGATTTTGACCGTCGGTGTGGTGACGACTCCATTTAACTTTGAAGGCAAACGACGTCAACAATCTGCTGAAAAAGGCATTGAAGCTTTAGAAGCCCATGTGGATTCTTTAATCATTATTCCGAATCAACGCTTGCTTAAAGTCTTCCGTGATATTTCCATGAAAGACGCGTACAAAAAAGCAGATGACGTATTGCTCAATGCAGTACGCAGTATCTTTGATCTGGTGGTTCGCCCAGGACATATCAATCTTGACTTTGCTGATTTAAAAACTGCAATGAGCACACGTGGTTATGCCATGATGGGTGTAGGTTCTGGTCGTGGTGAAACGCGTGCCCGCCAAGCTGCTGAACAAGCGATTCGTAGCCCACTGCTGGATAATGTGACCATTATGAATGCTAAAGGTATTTTGATTAATGTGACCGGTGGTGATGACGTGACCTTCGGTGAAATTGAAGAAATTACCGATGTGGTCAATCAGATTGTCGATCTAGACGAAGGGCAAGTGTTTTACGGAACGGTATTTGATCCAGATGCGCGTGATGAAATTAGTGTTACCGTGATTGCTACTGGTTTAACGCGCAATTCAGCCGATTCTGTGGATACGGTAAAACGTCCAACAACGCAGTCTGCAACTCGTCCAGTCAGTTCAGTTGCTCAAGCTGCTGTGGAAGATGACGATGTGCCAGCAATTCAACGTCAACAGAGCGAAGCCAGTGCGACTGCTGCTCCAGCAGTAGGTACAGCGCGCCCAACGCCAATGAGCATTCAAGATTACTTGAAAAATCAGCAACGTAAATAAAGATGAATTAATGTCGTCTGCATAAATTCAACAGAAAAGGTAGCCTAAAGGCTACCTTTTTGTTTTTTATCAATGGCTAAATATGCTAACGTATAGCGGTTTGATGAGCAGATGATAGAAAACATGTTGAAACAAAGAACCCTACAACGTGTCGTGAAAGCGAGCGGTATTGGTCTTCATAGTGGGCAAAAAGTCTTAATTAACTTTGTGCCGCACCATGTCGATGGGGGAATTGTGTTTCGACGTATCGATTTAGATCCACCTGTCGATATTCAAGCCGATGCCATGCTGATACAAGAAGCATTTATGTGCTCTAATTTGGTTCAAGAAGATGCCAAGGTCGGCACCATTGAGCATGTCATGAGTGCGATTGCGGGATTAGGCATCGATAATTTGATTATTGAGGTTTCTGCTTCTGAAGTACCGATTATGGATGGCAGTGCAGGCCCATTTATTTACTTGCTCATGCAAGGCGGTCTGGCTGAACAAAATGCACCGAAAAAATTTATCAAAATATTAAAAACAGTCGAAGCATTGATTGATGATAAACGTGCTGTTTTTCGCCCGCATGAGGGTTTCCAACTCAATTTCACTATTGACTTCGATCATCCCGCATTTAAAAAAGAATATCAGTCAGCGACCATTGATTTTTCAACCGAAACCTTCGTGTATGAAGTCAGTGAAGCACGAACTTTTGGTTTTATGAAAGATTTAGATTATCTCAAAGCCAATAATTTAGCCTTAGGCGCAAGTTTAGACAATGCGATTGGTGTGGATGAAACAGGTGTAGTGAATGAGGAGGGGCTACGTTTCTCTGATGAGTTTGTACGGCACAAAATTTTAGATGCTGTGGGTGATTTATACTTACTTGGACATCAAATTATTGCTAAATTTGATGGCTATAAGTCAGGACATGCATTAAATAATCAATTATTACGCAATGTTAAAAGTGATCCAACCAGTTACGAAATTGTAACATTTAATGACGAAACGCAATGTCCAATTCCTTATGTAAGTGTGACATAAGTCATTGTCTTTTAATGTGTGTGTTATAATATAACAACTATGACTGTTAAGTCGGTCACATAATTTTTGGCTGATTTCAGCGACAGCAAAGTACTGGTTACTTTTTATTGCTTGCCAAACGTAGCATTGCTTGGCTAAGCTTGGGGTCGCTCACAAAGTCAGCAGCATCACGAATTAAATCTTGAGTATCTGGGCTAAGGGATCTGGTCAGCGCTTCAGGTTTTGCGGGTGTTGGTGTTTGAATTCTTAAACGAACTTGCAGTTTGTGTAATTCTTTGAATTCTTCTAATTGTAATAATTGAGCAATATATTGCTTTTGAAGATATGCCAGTTGACTAATCATGGCTTGATTTTCACCGGTAATGGTCAAAACGCCATTTTGATAACAAACAACTTTCCATTGCTCTGGTTGGGGCAAGATAGGTTGAATGATTTTTGTAAGTTTCTGCCATGCAGCAACTTGTGTAGAGAGAAACGTAAAGTTTCCTGTTTTTAAGTGTTTTCTTGTTTGTTGAAAGAGCTTCACTGGTTCAGACATACATTGTTCCTTCATATTTGTGTCTTAATCTTATGCGCTTCGTTCAGTAGATATCAAGGAAGAGATCACACAAGGACATTAACTAAGAACAGTTAAAAGAGGTTTTTTATGCATACGCGACGTATTCTATTAGCGTTTTCATTGGCAGCGTCTGCTGCATCTGTAGCTTTTGCGGATTTAGTTGAACTAAATTCTAATGACGGATCAACAGATCGTATTGAACAACTGACTCGTACTTTGGCTCAGGGTTCTTATGTAGAATCAAATGAGATTGATCTTCCTGCTGAAATTCAAATGAGTGTTCAGTTACGTGAAAAAACTGTTGAATTGAACAATGAATCGCTGGCAAAGAAATACGGCTCAAGCACCTCAAAAAGCTATTCTAACAATCCTTACTCTTGGTTGGTCTCTCACCCATTGCCTGATATGAATCGTGTCAGTTCAAACTATGGTGGTCGTACCATGGGTGGCCGTGCTGAAAATCATTCAGGTTTAGATATGTCAGCCCCAAGTGGTACTGCTATTTATGCAACCGGTCCAGGTGTAGTCACTAAATCGGGTTGGGGTACAGGTTATGGTCAATATGTGGAAATTAACCATGGCAATGGGTATTTAACGCGTTATGCACATGCATCTCGTCTGATTGCCCGCGTTGGCGATAAAGTACAAGCTGGTGAGCATATTGCTAATGTGGGTTGTACGGGGCGTTGTACTGGCCCTCATTTACATTATGAAGTGGTCAAAGATGGTCAACGTAAAAATCCGTCAACTTATTTAGCGATGTTGCCATAAGTTTTTCCATGATGGATTACAACTCTACTCTGAATAGTCTTAAACAATGTGATCTAAGCGCTTATAGCTTTTAACTCTAAATACTATCATTCAAAAGAATACTTATTGTATAAAAAACCGCCTTTATTGGCGGTTTTTTGTTTTATTGCGTAAAGAATGGTCAGTAGATATTTATTTTCTAAATAATAGTGCTATTCCGTATTCAGCTGTGGCAATAACTGAAACCCGCCAAAGTATGATACATATAGAGAATATAAATAGGCTCAAGGAATAGGTGCAATATGGCGTTTTATGGTGATACTGACGCGCAAGAAACCCAAGAATGGCAAGATGCTTTCGACTCGGTTTTACAACATATGGGAACGGAGCGAGCGGCATTTTTACTCGAAAAACTCTATCAGCGTGCAATTGCTACACATGTTCCTATTCAACGCCTAAATACGCCTTACCGCAATACAATTTCGGTTGACGAAACGCCAGCCATGCCAGGCGACCAAGATATGGAACGCCGTATTCGTGCGTTGATTCGTTGGAATGCTTTGGCAATGGTGCTGCGTGCGAATAAAACAGGTGATGATTTAGGTGGTCACTTAGCCAGTTTTGCATCTTCAGCAACCTTGTATGATGTTGGCTTTAACCATTTCTTCCGTGCCAATAGTGATCACTTCGGTGGGGACATGATCTATTATCAAGGTCATTGTGCACCAGGTATTTATGCACGTTCATTTCTTGAAGGCCGTTTGACTGAAGACCATTTAAATAATTTCCGTCGTGAAGTAGGCGGTATTGGTCTTCCAAGTTACCCGCATCCGTACTTAATGCCAGATTATTGGCAGTTCCCGACGGTATCGATGGGCTTAGGTCCAATCATGTCGATTTATCAAGCGCACATTCAAAAGTATTTGATGAACCGTGGTTTGATTAAAGAAGAAGACCGTAAAGTTTGGGCTTATCTTGGCGATGGTGAAATGGATGAGCCAGAAAGCTTGGGCGCAATTTCACTGGCAGGCCGTGAAAAGCTAGATAACCTGATTTGGGTGGTCAACTGTAACTTACAGCGTCTAGATGGTCCTGTACGTGGTAACGGTAAAATTATTCAAGAGCTTGAATCATTGTTCCGTGGCGCAGGTTGGCGTGTGATTAAAGTCGTTTGGGGCCGTCATTGGGATCCATTGTTGGCGAAAGACACGACTGGCGCACTTCAGGCCGTCATGGAAGAAGCGGTTGATGGTGATTTCCAACGTTACCAAGTGAAAGGTGGCGCATATACGCGTGAAAAATTCTTTGGTAAGTATCCTGAAGCTGCGGAGCTGGTCAAAGATTTAAGCGATGAAGATATTGATAATCTGAACCGTGGTGGTCATGACCCATACAAAGTTTTTGCGGCTTATGCAGAAGCATGTACAGCCAAAGGTCAGCCTACTGTAATTCTTGCGAAAACAGTGAAAGGTTATGGTTTATCTGAAGAAATTGAAGCGGTTAACAAAACGCATCAAATCAAAAAAATGCAGATTGAATCTTTAAAATACGTTCGTGACCGTTTCAACTTGCCATTCAATGATGAGCAATTAGAAGAAGTGCCTTTCTATCGTCCAAGCGAAAATTCGCCTGAATTGAAATATATGAAAGCGCGTCGTGAAGCGTTGGGTGGTTACTTACCTGCACGTCGTAAAGAAAGTGAACAACTTGCCATTCCTGAATTATCTGTATTTGATGCAGTGTTGAAAGGCAGTGGTGGCAAAGAACAATCAACCACGATGGTGATGGTACGTTTAATCTCTGCATTATTGAAAGAGAAAGCCATTAAAGACCGCGTTGTCCCTATCGTTCCTGATGAAGCACGTACTTTCGGTTTAGAAGGCATGTTCCGTCAATTGGGTATTTATGCGGCGCATGGTCAAAAATATACCCCTGAAGACCAAGAACAATTGATGCATTACCGTGAAGCAAAAGACGGTCACATGTTGCAAGAAGGGATTAACGAAGCGGGCGCAATGAGTGCATGGGCAGCGTTGGCAACCAGTTATTCAACCAATAACTTGCCAATGATTCCAATGTACATGTACTACTCAATGTTTGGTTTCCAACGTATTGGGGACATTGCATGGGCAGCAGGCGACGCACAAGCACAAGGCTTCTTGTTGGGTGCAACTGCAGGTCGTACCACGCTAAACGGTGAAGGTTTACAGCACCAAGACGGTCATTCGCACATTCTTGCCAACACCATTCCAAACTGTATTTCTTATGATCCATGTTTTGGTTATGAACTTGCGGTCATCGTACATGATGGCTTGCAGCGCATGTATGTGAACCAAGAGCGTGTCTTCTATTACTTAACAGTCATGAACGAAAACTACGAACATCCTGAAATGCCACAAGGTGCTGAGGAAGGCATTAAGCGTGGTATGTACTTATTGCAAGAAGATGAGAAAGCCACTGTACAGTTGATGGGTTCAGGCGTCATTCTTCGTGAAGTGATTAAAGCGGCGCAAATTTTGCGTGACGAATACCAAATTCATTCAAATGTGTACAGCGTAACCAGCTTTAATGAACTGGCACGTGATGGTATGGTATGTGAAGAATACAACCGCTTACACCCAATGGCTGAAACAGCAAAAGAAGCGTGGATATCGAAGCAACTTCGCAATACCAATGGTATCGTGGTTTCGGCGACAGACCATATGCGTGCATACAGCGAACAAATTCGTGCTTATCTTCCAGATAACCGTCCATTCGTAGCACTCGGTACAGATGGCTATGGCCGTTCGGATACACGTGCAAATTTACGTAGTTATTTCGGTGTTGATGCTGCGCATATTGTCGTTGCGACGTTGAAAAAATTGGCAGACGAAGGCGAAGTTGATGCGCGTTTAGTGAAAGATGCGATTTCTAGCTTTGAATTAGATACAGACCGCCCAGTGGCTTGGTTGCCACAAACGCATCCAGAGCTTCATGCGGTTGCTGACTACAAAGAGGAGAACTAATCATGCAAATTATGACTCCAGATATTGGTGTAGATAAAGCAACAGTGGCAGAAATTTTAGTCAAAGTGGGCGATACCATTAGCATTGATGACAGTATTATCTTACTTGAATCGGATAAAGCCTCTGTTGAAGTGCCTAGCACTTCGGCAGGTGTGGTTAAAAGCATACTGGTTAATCTTGGTGATGAAGTTGCTGAAGGTGCAGTATTGATCGAACTAGAAGCAGAAGCTGCGACGGCAGTTGAAGCAGTTGCAACACCTCAGTCTGAAGCTGTGGTTGCTCCTGTTCAAGCAAATACAGCGCCAGTGGTTGAAGAAAAAGCGTCAACGCCTGCTGCGACAGCAACAGTTGTTGAAGTACAAGTGCCGGATATTGGCGTAGACAAGGCCTTGGTCGGTGAAATTTTGGTTCAAGTGGGCGATGAAATTGATGTAGATCAAAGCATTGTTGTGGTTGAATCAGATAAAGCGACCGTTGAAGTGCCAAGTACAATTGCAGGTACGGTTGAATCGATTAGCATTCAAGTGGGTGATAGTGTCAAAGAAGGTGTGGTGATTCTGACTGTAAAAACGGCGGGTTCAGTTGCACAAGTGACTGCTGAGCCTGCACAAGTTGCAGCGCCTCAAGCCGCTGAAAGTAAGCCTGCCGAAGTAGCACCACAAGTTGCTTCTGCTCCTGCGGGCGCGGTTGAAATTGCAGTACCTGATTTAGGTGTAGATAAAGCTGCCGTTGCTGAAATTTTGGTACAAGTGGGTGATCAGGTTGAAAAAGACCAAAGTATCATCGTGGTTGAATCAGATAAAGCAACAGTTGAAGTACCAAGTACGATCGCAGGTGTGATCAAAGCAATTCATGTTGCATTGGGTCAAAATGTTTCGGAAGGCATTGCACTGGTAACGATTGAAGCTGAAAGTCAAGCTCCTGCGCCTGTTGCAAAAGTCGAGACAGCAAAAGCGACAGCTCCTACTCAAGCAGCAGCTAAAGTACAACAATCTGCCCCTATAGTTGCGACTACAAATGACGTAGATAAGTTAACCAAAGAGCAGAGTGCTGCAAATTCGAAAGTATATGCAGGCCCTGCGGTGCGTAAACTTGCACGTGAACTTGGTGTCGTATTGTCAGAAGTGAAAGCATCAGGCCCACATGAACGTTTGATGAAAGAAGATCTGGTTGCTTATGTCAAAACGCGTTTGACAGCGCCTCAGGTTGCTCCAGTGGCTCAAGCCGTTGCTCAAGTTTCTGGTTTGCCAAAATTGCCTGACTTTACAGCATTTGGTGGTACAGAAGAAAAAGTCATGACGCGTTTGCAACAGGTTTCTGTTCCGCAATTGTCATTGAATAACTTCATTCCACAAGTCACACAGTTTGATGCAGCGGATATTTCTGAGCTTGAAGCATGGCGTAATGATCTTAAAGGTAACTTTAAGAAAGAAGGCATTAGCCTGACCATTATGGCATTCATTATTAAAGCCGTTGCGCATCTACTGAAAGAAGAGCGTGATTTTGCAGGTCATTTGGCAGATGATAGTAAGTCAGTCTTGCTGCGAAATGAAATCCATATGGGGATTGCTGTAGCAACACCAGATGGCTTGACTGTTCCTGTATTACGTCATCCTGACCAAAAATCAATTAAGCAAATTGCGGTTGAACTGGGTGTACTGGGTCAAAAAGCGCGTGACAAAAAACTTTCTCCGAAAGATCTTCAAGGTGCAAACTTTACCATTACCAGTCTAGGTTCAATTGGTGGTACAGCATTTACCCCATTGGTAAACTGGCCGCAAGTGGCAATTTTGGGTATTTCACCTGCAACAATGCAACCTGTTTGGAATGGCGAAGGTTTTGATCCGAAATTGATGCTTCCATTGTCATTGTCTTATGACCACCGTGTGATTAATGGTGCAGATGCTGCGCGTTTCACCAATAAATTGACTAAGCTTTTGGCCGACATTCGTAGCTTATTGCTCTAATTTTTAGTCTAAAAATGCTTATAAAAACCCTGCTTAGGCAGGGTTTTTATTGGGAAAAATTCGTTGTTTTATATGTCGTGGACAAAAAATAAAATCTGATTTGAAAAAAAATGCTGTGTAAATTACACTAGTGCTACTTCATTGGGGAGTAGCCGCTTTTTACGCAATGTAAAAAGGTGATGGTCAACATAATTGTTCAACAGAACATGGTCATCATAGCAAAGAACCAATTCAGCTTTTCAAAAAGCTTTTTTTGTTGGCAAGACCTTTGATTTATTACTCTGCAGATTTTTGGCTAGCAGGAGTGGTAAGTCATTGGCAAATTTTGCTAGCCAGAGAAAGTTCATATGTATGAGTTCCTGATCTCGACCGCAATAGTTGCGCTTGCTGAAATGGGTGATAAAACCCAGTTATTGGCACTCCTGCTTGCAGCACGCTTCCGTAAACCCATTCCCATTTTATTCGCCATTTTACTGGCAACCTTATTAAATCATGGTATTTCAGCCGTGCTAGGTCAGTGGATTACCACGGTTCTTAGCCCCGATGTGTTGCTTTGGATTGTATCGCTTGGTTTTATTGCGATGGCGCTGTGGATGTTGGTTCCAGACCAGTTAGATGATGAAACGGAGAGTATTAATAAATGGCAAAAATATGGCGTGTTTGGTGCCACGTTTGTGCTGTTTTTTCTCGCAGAGATAGGCGATAAAACTCAAGTGGCAACCATAGCCCTCGCAGCACGTTTTGACAGTATTTTCTGGGTGATGGCGGGGACAACCGTCGGGATGATGATTGCCAATGCACCCGCAGTTTTTATTGGTGATAAATTGGCAGATAAATTGCCAATTTCACTGATCCATAAAATTGGTGCAAGCATATTTTTGCTGATCGGTGTTGCAACTTTAGTCCAACATTATTTCTTCTAAACCTGTGTCACGCTAAAAAATCCGTGCATTTTTGTCGGGATTTTTTAGCGTTAAAACTCAACACAATTTACTGATAAATTTAAGAATATTTAGGCACATGTTTATTGTAAATTTCTATAATTCCATATATGTTGTGAGGGATTAAAAGGGCAACTTTAAAACAATATTTTTGGGGAATCGGTTATGGCGTTTGATCGCACTACATCACAAGTGTTATTTGATAATGGCACACATAAATGTATTAGTTTTACCAGCCTCGTCAAAGGTGAAGGTGTACAAGCGAACCAATTTCTAATTCTGGATAATGAGCGTGCAGCGGTACTTGATCCAGGGGGGGATTTAACCTATGTTCCTCTAACCATGGAACTGAACAAATATACCCGTTTGACCAATCTTGATTATGTCATGGCATCGCACCAAGACCCCGATATTATTACTTCTATGCCACGTTGGTTAGTCTATACCGAAGCCAAAGTGGTGGCATCTAAACTTTGGGCACGTTTCTTACCGCATTTGAACTCGGCATTTATGAGTGACCGAATGAAAGGTGGATGGTTGGAACGCTTGATCGAATTGCCAGACCACGGTGGAATCATTCCATTGGGTGAATCACGTATTATTGTTGTTCCTGCCCATTTTCTACATTCGGTAGGCAACTTTCAATTTTACGATCCGATTGCAAAAATTTTATTTTCAGGCGATATGGGTGCATCGATGGTGGATGATGCCAATAAGCCTTTGGAAAATTTTGCTTCGCATATTCCAAAAATGAAATCTTTTCATCAGCGTTATATGTGTTGCAATAAAATCATTCGTTTATGGGTGAAAATGGTGCGCACGATGGATGTTGAAATGATCGTCCCGCAACACGGTACACCTTTTATCGGGAAAGAGCAGGTCAATCAATTTTTGGATTGGATTGAAACGCTGCAATGCGGTACAGACTTGATGGATGAGTCGGTCTTTACCTGCCCAACTTAATCAATGCTATACGCTTCTATCCTTGCGCTGCTTAAAAATGGGCTGCGTGGATAAAGTGTATTGATGATAATTTTATAAAAAAATTGATGAATATTCAGCGATGTAAATTTATTTTACCTCGCTGTTTGAAATTAACATGAATAAAACTATTTTTTTGTTTATAATAGCGCACGGAAATTACCAGTGAGACTGTTATGTTGACCATCGTTCAAGAAGCGCTAACCTTCGATGATGTCTTATTACTCCCTGCCTACTCAACTGTCCTCCCAAAAGATGTCTCTCTAAAGACACGCCTAACTCGTGGCATTAATCTGAATATCCCGCTTATTTCAGCTGCAATGGATACTGTGACAGAATCACGTATGGCAATTGCGATGGCACAAAATGGTGGTATTGGCATCCTGCATAAAAACATGGATATTTCTGCGCAAGCAGCTGAAGTACGCCGTGTGAAAAAATTTGAAGCAGGGATGGTGAAAGATCCAATCACTGTGACCCCAGAAACCACGGTTCGCGAACTTATTGCAATCACTCAAGCCAACAATATCAGCGGTGTACCTGTTGTGAAAGATGGCAAAGTGGTGGGTATTGTGACGGGTCGTGATACACGTTTCGTGACCAGTTTAGAACAGCCTGTAAGTAACATCATGACCGGTCAAGACCGTCTGGTGACGGTTCGTGAAAACGAATCTAAAGAAAATATCCAAGCATTATTACAAAAAAATCGTATTGAAAAAGTACTGGTGGTTGGCGACAACAACGAGCTGAAAGGTTTAATTACGGTAACAGACTTCCGTAAAGCAGAACTTTATCCAAACAGCTGTAAAGATGATTTAGGTCGTTTACGTGTTGGTGCTGCTGTCGGTACTGGGATTGAAACTCCTGCACGTGTTGAAGCATTGGTTGATGCGGGTGTGGATGCCATTGTGGTTGATACAGCGCATGGTCACTCTGCGGGCGTGATTGAACGTGTGCGTTGGGTGAAAGCAAACTATCCACAAGTTCAAGTGATTGGCGGTAATATTGCAACAGGTGATGCTGCATTGGCATTACTCGATGCGGGTGCAGATGCGGTTAAAGTCGGTATTGGCCCGGGTTCAATCTGTACCACACGTATTGTTGCCGGTATTGGTATGCCACAAATCTCTGCCATTGACAGCGTTGCCAATGCATTAAAAGACCAAATTCCACTGATTGCTGATGGCGGTATCCGCTTCTCGGGTGATATGGCAAAAGCGATTGGCGCGGGCGCAAGCACGATTATGGTCGGTTCAATGCTAGCAGGGACTGAAGAAGCACCGGGCGAAGTTGAATTTTTCCAAGGTCGTTACTACAAAGCATACCGTGGTATGGGCTCATTGGGTGCGATGGCAGGGGCTACAGGTTCTGCCGACCGTTATTTCCAAGACGCTAAAGCCGGTCAAGAAAAACTGGTACCCGAAGGGATTGAAGGTCGTGTGCCTTATAAAGGTCCGATGGGGAACATTGTGCATCAAATGATGGGTGGTTTACGTTCATCGATGGGCTATACCGGTTCTGCTGTCATTGAAGATCTTCGCCAAAATGCCAAGTTCGTCAAAATTACCTCGGCAGGAATGTCTGAATCTCATGTACATGATGTGACTATTACTAAAGAAGCACCGAATTATCGTGTGGGTTGATTTTTAGTAATTCGTTTCATGAAAAGCCGTCATTTATATGACGGCTTTTTTGATTTTGGTGTAAAGTAATTGTGGAAAAAATTGGATGATGAATTTCATCGTAGATGTATAAGAAGTGAGTGAAAAATGAGTTATTTTGGAACAGATGGTATCCGTGGGAAGTTTGGGGAACTTCCAATTACGCCTGAATTTGCACTCAAGCTCGGCTTTGCAGCAGGTAAAGTTTTAAAAAAAATGAGCAATAGAAAAAAACCCATTGTCGTTTTAGGCAAAGATACTCGTTTATCGGGCTATATTTTAGAATCAGCATTACAGGCCGGTTTAAATGCCGCTGGTGTTTATGTCCATTTATTAGGACCCTTGCCAACCCCCGCGATTGCACATTTAACCCGTGCTTTGCATGCCAGTTTAGGCATTGTGATTTCAGCTTCACATAATCCTTATTATGATAATGGAATTAAATTTTTCTCAAGTGAAGGCAAAAAACTGCCCGATGACGTTCAAGAAGCGATTAATCAAGAACTTGAAAAAGAATTAAAGATTGAAGATACCGCAAATTTGGGTAAAAGCGTGCGTGTTAAAGATGCCAATGGCCGTTACATTGAATTTTGTAAATCGACATTTCCTTACCATTTTGACCTGAGCAATTTAAAAATTGTGGTGGACTGTGCCAATGGTGCGGCCTATAACGTAGGTCCTGCGGTATTTAAAGAATTAGGTGCCAAGATTGTTGCGCTCTATAACGAGCCTGATGGCTTAAACATCAATGAACAGTGTGGTTCAACCCATCCTGAAAAACTGCAAAAAGCTGTGCTTCACCATCATGCAGATTTAGGGATTGCCTTTGATGGCGATGCTGACCGTGTCATTTTGGTCGACAAACATGGTGAATTGGTTGATGGCGACAGTATTTTATATATTCTTGCCACTCAAGCCAGTCATAAACCGGCAGGGATTGTTGGTACAGTGATGAGTAATATGGCACTGGAATTGGCTTTGGAAAAAGCACAAGTGCCATTTATTCGTGCCAACGTGGGTGACCGTTATGTGTTGCAAGCATTGGATGAAAAAGGTTGGGTCATTGGTGGTGAACCTTCAGGACATATTCTGACTTTAGATAAAAGCACCACAGGTGATGCGATTATTGCCGCTTTACAAGTATTGACCGTGATGGTCGAACAGAAAAAAGCCTTGCATGAATTGGTTGCCGACTTCCACTTATTACCGAATGTCTTGGTTAATGTCCGTTTAGAGGCAATGTTTGACCCGTATGCGGTTCCTGCTTTGGTTACAGAGTTTGAAAAAGCGGAAGCACAGCTCAAAGGTCGTGGACGTTTATTGATTCGTAAATCAGGCACTGAGCCCGTGATTCGTGTCATGGTGGAAGGGGATGATCTGCAAGAAGTCACGGCTTTAGCCAATCAGCTTGCAGATGCTGTACGTGCCAACGCTGCTTAAGGTAAGCATATGAATGATGTGATTAAAGACTTAAGTGAACTGCGCTTAAGTTATCAAAAAGATGAATTACATGAAACTCAGGTGGATGCAAATCCACATCAGCAGTTCTTAACTTGGTTTAATGCTGCTTTAGCCGCACACTTGCATGAACCCTATGCCATGTCTTTGGCAACGGCAAATGCACAGGGTCGTCCGCATGTGCGTACCGTATTATTGCGTGGTGCAACGACATCAGGTTATGACTTTTATAGTAATTATGACAGTCAAAAAGGCCTAGATTTAATTAGCAATCCATATGCGGAATTGTTGTTTTATTGGCCTGAATTGGAACGTCAAATTCGTGTTAGTGGTAAGGTTGAAAAGATCTCTTTAGCAGAGTCGACAGACTACTATCATAAACGTCCACGTGATAGCCAAATTGCAGCGCACATTAGTACGCCGCAAAGTGGTGTTATTGCCAGTCGTGAAGAATTGCAAACACGTTTCCAAGCCTTGCATGAACAAGTGGCAGAAAAAGCCGAATTGGCTAAACCCGAATTTTGGGGGGGCTATCGTTTGCTGCCCGATTATTATGAATTTTGGCAAGGTCGTCCAAATCGTTTACATGACCGTTTAAGTTATGAAAAAATCGATGGTCTATGGACCTTACAACGACTTATGCCTTAAATGCTAAAAACATTGATTCAGCAGCGCCCTTTGATTACACGCCCTGAAAATATTCAGGGCGTGTCGCCATTTATTGCCCAAATTTTAGCGCGTCGTGGGGTGCAATCAGCACAAGAACTTGAGTTTAAGCTGAAGCATTTACTTGCGCCCAATATGAAAGGTTTAGAGCAAGCCATTCAAATTATTGACCAAGCGATTGATCAAAATAAAAAAATAATCATTGTCGGTGACTATGATGCCGATGGTGCAACCAGTACTGCTTTGATGGTTTTAGCCCTAAGGGATATGGGGGCCAAGGTCGAATATTTGGTTCCTGATCGTTTTAAATATGGTTATGGCTTAACAGCGAAAATTGCAAATTTGGCATTTAGTCGCTATCAACCTGATTTGCTGATTACGGTCGATAACGGTATTTCAAGTCATGCAGGTGTCGAACAAGCACAGGCACATGGCATGCAAGTGATTATTACCGATCACCATCTGACCACCAAAGAAACCCCCAAAGCTGAAGCGGTGGTGAATCCAAATCAATTGGGTTGTGAATTTCCAAGTAAGGCTTTGGCAGGGGTTGGGGTTGCATTTTATTTGCTGGCACGCCTGTCGAGTTATCGCAGTCAATTGGGGAAGTCGACCAGTAAAGTGGCACAGTATTTAGACTTGGTGGCTTTAGGCACTTATGCTGATGTTGCAAGCTTAGATTATAACAACCGTATTTTGGTGGATGCGGGGGTGAGGCGGATCCAGCAAAATCAATGCCGTGCAGGAATCAGCGCACTTTTGGACATTGCAGGACGTGACCCCGCACAGCTTAAAGCGCAAGATTTAGGCTTTGTTTTGGGGCCTCGGGTGAATGCCGCAGGGCGGATGGACACCATGGACATTGGCATTGAATGTCTATTGGCACAGGATATGCAAACCGCTTATCCACTGGCACAGCAACTGAATGATTTGAATGTTGAGCGTCGCCAAGTCGAATTGCAAATGAAGCAGCAGGCTTTGGTTGAACTGGAAAAATTGCAGTTGGATCAGCAGCATTTACCTGCCACGTTGGTGATGTTTGATGAACACTGGCATCAGGGTGTGATTGGTATTGTGGCAGGACGCTTGAAAGAACAATTTCATCGTCCAAGTATTGTGTTTGCAGCGGATGATGATGGTCTTCATATCAAAGGTTCTGCAAGGTCAATCGACGGTGTGCATATTCGTGATGCCATCGAGATGATTGCAGAGCAATATCCACATTTGGTCAGCCACTTTGGTGGACATGCCGCGGCAGCAGGTTTAACTATTCAGAAAGTGCATTTTGAGCAATTTAAACAGGCTTTTGAACAATTGATCTCGACTATGGATGAGTCACTGTTTCATGCCACTGTATGGACGGATGGTGAATTAGCAACAGAAAACTTTCAACTTGAAACGGTTCAGTTGCTACAGAATTTAACTCCGTGGGGGCAAAAATTTCCATCGCCTATTTTTGAAGGTGTGTTTAAAGTGCTGGATTTTCGTTGGTTGAAAGACAGCCATTTAAAATTACGTTTGGCTTTAGACAATGGACAAATGGTCGAGGCGATTGCTTTTAACGCCCGTGAGAAATTCGAATTTGATGCACTGCAAGATCGTGTCCGATTGGTTTATGAGTTGGACAAAAATGAATTTAATGGCAAGGTGAGTTTGCAACTAAGGGTCATACATTTAGAGCATTAAAAAAACCGCTCATTTGAGCGGTTTTTTATGAAATGAATATCTGTTTTGTTTGCTTAGAAACGGTATTTCGCAGCGACACCAAATGAGTTGTAGTCGTTGTTACCGACTTCACCAAAACCAACACGACCTTCAAGGCTGACTTGTTGATTCAAGAATTTACGTGCATTAATCCCAAATTCGCTTTGATCAGTGAGATCGTTATTGCGGTAGTCGGCACCAATGCTGAGTGTTTTATCAATGAAGTAATCTGCAGCAAGGTTGTATTCGTCTAGATCACCAAATGCTGCACCCGCTTCTAAGTTAATGTCTTTGCCATTGCTGAGTGTAGTCACGTATTTAGCACGCAGTGTTGGATCTACACCGTCATCCTTATCGTTATCATAACCTTTCACACCCGCGGCAATTAATAAGCCTGGAGCAGGAAGATAACCGACTTCAGCGGCATAATACGTGGTATCGAAGTCATATTTTTGACCGAGTGCATTACGATATTCAGCATTGTTACGGCTGATATCACCACCTAGATAGAAATCTGAGTTTGGAACATAGAATTCCGCACCAATACCATAGGTATTGTTGTCGACATCACCCTGATCGGCAAATGTTGCATGGGCATTTACGTTGCTGGCACGGTCAAGGAATGCTGCCTCTGCAAGTGGGGCATTACGCGTTTGTACAGGGTTAAAGTAATAAGTACCATCTACACCAAAAGCATTGCCTGAACCACCATGATCAGGGTCAAGATAAGCTGCTGATGCGCCTACTTCAGCTTGGTATGCATGAGCTGTACCTGTAAGAACAAGTGCTGAAAGTACAGCAGATGCGATTGCTAGTTTTTTCATGGATACGACCCCTCAAATTTATGGTTAAAATTAATACATTTCTTGTTACAACTTTTAGTCTAGAGCAAAATGAAACGAGGTCAATCATTGCAGGGTTACAGAAATGTTGCAAACGTAATGTTGTGTAAATATTTTAATTTAATATATTGAAATTTAATAAATTATTTAAATGTTTTGTTTTATTAAAATTGTGGATATTTTGTGGATTTAATGGATTTTTCTATAAAAAATTAAGCATTTTGTAACATTTTAATTTTTTAGCAATAAAAAAGCACCCTCCTTTGAGCGTGCTTTTATCTGCATTTTACCGCTTATTTTTAAGCTTAGAAACGATATGTTGCGTTGATATTTACTGCTTGAACATCATCACCAAAACCAACTGCACCACCGACTGCGAAATTAGAATTGATGAAATATTGAGAACGAATCGAGAAGAAATCAGCATCATCTTCTCCATCATCTATAATGCTATATGCAGCACCAAAGCTAAAAGCTTGATCGAGGTAATAGTCGGCAGCAACCATTACTTGGTCTGTATCACCAAAAGCGCCATTTGCCTCTAAATTAATAAATTGACCTTGAGCTAGAGGGGCAACATATTTAGCACGGACTGCGAAACGGTTTTCATCATGGTCATTATCACCTTGGTAACCATCAATCCCCGCAGCGAATAATAGGTTCGACAAAGGCATATAACCGACAAGCGCATGATACGTCGTGGTGTCCTTGTCAGTACTTGCTGTATGGGTCATGCCTAAGGCTGTTACGGTTGCTTCAGCTTTGTCTTGAATCAGACCCAGTTCACCCGCAAAATAGAATTGTTCATAGAAGTATTCCATACCCGCAGCGATACTGTGGCTGTCATATTCTGCTGTGCCAACGGCAGTGATAGGGAAGTCAAAGAATTTAGAGACATCCACAGTTTGGGTGTCCAAATATTCATAACCATATTTTGCGTATACATGACTGTTATGACCAAGGAATGCAGCTTCATTTAAAGGACTATTTTTTGTATCCACTGGCTCGAAATAGAATGTGCCTTTTAAATCGAATTGACCATTTGAATCAATCCAGTCACTATCGTGATCAAAATAGCTAAAGCCACCATCGACTTGAGCATTATAAGCAAAACTTGAAGAAGCCATTGCAGCAAGACCCAACGCGAATAAACTGCGTTTTATAAAACCCCCAAACGGTTATTGTTATAAAAAAATTGTAATCATGTTTAAAAAACATGCATATTGTTCATAAATAATACATTTTGGTCAACCACTTAGACAAAAATAATCCTGCTCAAATTCCTTGAAGGCTCTGTGATATAATTTGCGGCTATTTAAGCCTAATATTCTGATTGAGAGTAATTCACGTGGAAATTAATCCTTATCTAAACCAATTAAAAGACTTAAACGACCGTGGTCAAACACTACGGGGGTATCTTTGACTACGATCTGAAGAAAGAGCGTTTAGAAGAAGTTCTCCGTGAATTGGAAGACCCGAGCATTTGGAATGACCAAGCCCGTGCCCAAGCTATGGCCAAAGAAAAAGGTGAGCTTGAAAACGTACTGAATGTATTAGAAGACTTATCGACACAACTGGATGATGCACAAGCGCTACTTGATTTGGCGGTTGAAGCAGATGATGAAAGCTTGCTTGAAGATGTACAAGCTGAGTTAACCACGGCTGAAGAAGAGTTAGCGAAACTTGAATTCCGTCGTATGTTCAGCAATCCAATGGATCCAAATCCATGCTATGTCGAAATTCAGGCGGGTTCTGGCGGTACAGAAGCGCAAGATTGGGCTTCAATGCTGCTACGTATGTATTTGCGTTGGATTGAACGTCACGGTTTTAAAGCCGAATTGATGGAAGAATCGGACGGTGATGTGGCAGGGATTAAATCGGCGACCATTCGTGTCGAAGGCGAGTATGCTTATGGCTGGTTACGTACCGAATCGGGTGTACACCGTTTAGTACGTAAATCACCTTTTGACTCGGGCAACCGTCGTCATACGTCGTTCTCTGCGGTATTTGTTTCGCCTGAAGTCGATGACAATATTGAGATTGACATCAATCCAGCCGATGTTCGTACCGATACGTATCGTGCATCAGGGGCAGGTGGTCAGCACATTAACAAAACCGACTCTGCGGTGCGTTTAACCCATGCGCCAACAGGCATTGTGGTGGCATGTCAGAACCAGCGTTCACAACACGCCAACCGTGATCATGCTTGGAAACAGTTACGTGCAAAACTCTATGAACGAGAAATGCAAATTCGTAATGATGCCGCGAAAGCTCTAGAAGATACCAAATCTGATATTGGTTGGGGCAGTCAGATTCGTTCATACGTATTGGATGACTCACGCATTAAAGATTTGCGTACTGGTGTGGAAAGTTCCAATACAGGTGCTGTGCTGGATGGTGATTTGGATAAATTTATTGAAGCCAGTTTAAAACAAGGTCTCTAAGTTTATTCCTGAAAAACAGAGGCTAGTCCTCTGTTTTTTTAACGGTAAAATTTGGTTAGATGAGTGAATCCATTCATTGACCAGACAATGTTAGAATAGAATAAAGTTGTACAAAATTTTAGCAATTTACAAAAAGATTTCTTGTATCGAAAAATAACGATATTAATATCGTAAAAAATAGATATAATGATTCTAGGTAAGGTGCTGATCATGAACATGAGTGAAATGAGATGGACACAGAAGCAATTTATAAAGCCTTAGCCAACCCGATTAGACGTCAGATTCTGCAATGTTTAAAAGAACCTAAACGTTTTATTTCCGCTGAAGAATGTGGAAATGATTTTAGTCGCGGGGTGTGTGCAGGGCACATGGAAAAAATTGCCGATATTTCTCAATCGACCATGTCCAATCATTTATCTGTTCTGCAACAAGCAGGGCTGATTCATGTAACCAAATATGGGCAATGGTCTTATTTCTCACGTAATGAAGCACTGATCCAAGAATTTTTACAACATTTACAGCACGCGCTTTAGACTTCAATGAGTCCAAGCAAGCTGTAAGAGGATTGCTTGATGACAAATTTTTCAACACCGATTCAATTTGGTGAACTCAAACTTAAAAACCGTGTGGTGATGGCACCCTTAACGCGCAGCCGTGCAACGACTGATCGTGTTCCCACGCCGATGATGGCTGAATACTATGCCCAACGTGCTAGCGCAGGTTTAATCATCTCTGAAGCAACGGTGATTTCAGAAGCAGCCAACGGTTATGAAAAAACCCCGGGGTTATTTACTGATGCGCAAGTTAAAGGCTGGAAACTGGTTACAGATGCAGTTCATGCCAAAGACGGTTTAATCGTGGCGCAATTGTGGCATGTGGGGCGTGTATCACATCCTGATTTACTGGGTGGTGAAACACCTGTTTCGGCAAGTCAGGTGCAGCAAAAAGGTCAAGTCAGTTTATTGCGTCCGAAGCGTGATTATGTGGTGCCTCGTCCACTTGAAATTGCCGAAATTCAAACGATTGTTGAGCAATATAAACAGTCTGCTATTCGTGCCAAAGCCGCTGGGTTTGATGGGGTGGAACTCCATGCAGCCAATGGTTATTTGATTGACCAGTTCCTGCAAAGTTCGACCAATCAGCGTGAGGATAGCTATGGGGGTTCTGTTGAAAACCGTGCGCGTTTCTTGCTTGAAGTGGTGGATGCCTTAATTGAAGTTTGGGGTGCAGGTCGTGTCGGTGTGCATTTGGCACCGCGCGGTGATGAGCATGACATGGGTGATGCGAACCCGAAAGAAACCTTTGGTTATGCCATGCAAGAATTGGGTCAACGTCACATTGCGTTCTTCTTTACCCGTGAATATATTGATGCTGCAAGCATTAGCCTTGATATGAAAGCGCGTTCAAATGGTGTGCCATATATTGCCAATATGCGTTTAAGTCGTGAAGATGCGTTGGATTTATTGGCATCGGGTCAAGCCGAAGCGGTGTCTTTTGGTAAAGACTATATTTCTAATCCAGACCTTTTTGAACGTTTAGTGCAAGATGAGCCGCTGAATGAATTGAAGTTGGAAAACATGATTGGAACAGATGTGGCAGAAGGCTATATCGACTATCCTTTTTTCAAAAAGCAATTCGCTGAAAGCTAATTTCATCCCGATCTAAAGCAGAATAAATCATTTGGCAGAGCATAATTCATTAACATGTGAAGGCTGCTCTGTTATATTTTGCCGATTCAATCATATTTGAGGCAATTTGTTTGGCTACTCCTTTTTGGTACAACGCAGCATTATCCATGATCAAGCCATTGTATAAATGGCGAATAAAAAAACGTGCGTTGAATATGGAGCAGTTGCAACAAGAATGCCTTGAGCGCTTTGGCCCTTTTCAACAGCCCAAAAACCGCAATGCAATGTGGTTTCATGTGGTTTCTGTGGGGGAAACCAATGCCGCACAACCGTTAATTGAACACTATTTAAAATTGGGTCATGCTGTTTTAGTGACCAATACCACCAAAACGGGTCAAGCCCGTGCTAAATCACTCTTTTTAAAAGCACCGTATCAGTCTTTGTTCCAAGCGGTGTATTTGCCTGCCGATCAGAAACAATTGGTACGAGCGTTCTATGAAAAATATCAGCCCAAAGTATTGGTTTTGGTCGAAACAGAGATCTGGCCTAATTTAATTGATCAAGCCAAACACTTTGATGTGCCTTGTTTATTGATCAATGCACGTCTTTCGGAAAAATCAGCGCAAGGTTATGCCAAAGTGCCACGTTTAACCCAAGGCATGTTGAGTGGATTAGACCGCCTACTGGCACAAGATCAAGCGACTTTACAGCGTTACCTTGGTTTAGGCATGTCTGCAAATAAAAGTCAGGTCTTGGGCAGTATTAAGTTTGATATTCATGCCCCTGAAAGCTTCATAAAGCAAGCTGAGCAATTAAAACAAGGGTGGAATTTAACAGCGCGTAAAATCATCACTCTTGCCAGTACACATGCGCCTGAAGAACAAAAATTACTGACCGCTTTAAAGCCTTATTTAAGCCAATGTCCTGAACTGTTGGTGATAGTCGTGCCACGTCATCCTGAACGCTTTGATGAAGTCTTTCAGTTGGCACAGGACTTACAGCTCAAAACACAGCGCCGTAGTTTGGGGCAGAGTATCGCAGCGGATACTCAAGTTTATTTGGCTGATAGTATGGGCGAGATGTGGTTGTGGTATGCCTTAAGTCAAGTTTGTTTTGTTGGTGGTTCATTGAATGAACCGGGTGGTGGGCATAATATTTTAGAGCCGATTGCGCTACATATAGCGACGGTGTTGGGTAAAAAATATTTTAATTTTCAAACCATTGTCGATGAGTTTGTGGCTGTTGAAGGCGTAACCGTTGTAGAAGATGCCGAGCAAGCGGCTCAAGTTTTAATTGAACTTTTGACCGATAAATCTAAAGCCGAAAAACTCAACATTGCAGCGCAGCAGATCATGCAAAAAAACACAGGTTCTTTAGCAAAGCATATTGCGGTGATTGATCAGTATCTTTAAAAACAATTTGAGATCACAGTACTCACGACCTCAAAATTCTGGCTAAGTTCTTATTTTTTCGTGTAGGTCTTTCCTACTTTTAAAAGATGAGAAGCACTGCTTCGCAAGGTAGCAAAAATCTTTTGCAGTGCAGAAGGTACATCCTGTACCTCAGCACTGCGGGCGACATCCATGTCGCCAACGCGGTAGCTGAATATGTCTATGAGCCTATTTTTTATCTTGTTTGGATTTTATGAATATTGTCCTGTTAGACCCACGCCAAACCGAATCTGAGCTTTGGTCGATTACATCGAAACGTCAGCTTGAGCATTTAAAACAACATGTGAATGTGCAAGTCGGTGACTGTCTTAAAGTTGGCATTCGAGAAGGGCAGCGTTACCTGACCGAAATTGTCGAAGTGACCGAACAAGCAGTCAAACTTAAACCGATTCAAATTGAAGCGGTTCCAGCAAAGCTACCCGTGACTTTAATTTTAGCCATGCCACGCCCCAAAGTTCTGCGCCGTTTAATGATGGACAGTGTCACTTTAGGGGTAGAAAAAATAATTCTTTTACACAGTTATCGGGTGGATAAAAGCTATTGGCAAACGCCATTTTTGCAACAATTGGATCAATATGTGACGCTTGGTTTGGAACAAGCAGGAGACACGGTTGCCCCGCAAATTGAAATCTATAAACGCTTTAAACCTTTTGTTGAAGATGTCTTGCCCAGTTTGATTACAGCGGATCGTCCTGCTTATGTGGCACATCCTTATGTAGAGTGCAAAATGCCATTTGCCATTGAGCATGCCTGTACGATTGTGATTGGGCCTGAAGGTGGTTTTATTCCTTATGAGATTGATTTACTCACAAAAAACGGCTGCCAAGCATTCAGCTTAGGCAACCGCATTATTCGTACTGAAACCGTAATTTCTTATGTGCTCGGTCGCTTATTTAGCGCGAGCTGATACATCGTCCTGTATGGCTGCATCACCACGATACACTTTGACTTCCTGTACTGGATAAGGAATCGAAATGTGGTGTTCTGCAAAGGCTTGAATTACTTGTTCTTGAACGGTACTGATGGATGTCGAGGTCGCAGTTTCCGTAGTATCGACCCACCAGCGTACATTTAGATTCACCGAAAAATCGGCCAGTGCACTGACATTGACACTAAATGCCGGTTGGCTCAGGATGCTGACATCTCGATCCAGAATGGCCATGATAATATTTTTGGCTTTTTGAATATCATCTTCATAACCAATACCGACCACAAATTCACAGCGACGACGTTGATAGGCGGTATTGACTGTCACTGGACTGGTATAGACCGTGGCATTTGGAATGACGATACGACGACCATCGGGTGAACGTAAATAGGTGGCACGAATTTGAATATCTTCAACGGTGCCTTCCATGCCTGACACAATAATGTCATCACCAATTTTGAACGGTTCACTTAATAAAATCAGAATCCCTGACAACAAATTTTGGAAGATGTCTTTGAAGGCAAAACCGATGGCGACCGAACCAATACCCAGTGCGCTCATGAGTTGGCTGGGGGTGAATCCTGGAATGGCAATCACCATGGCAATCAGGAAACCAAGGAACATAATGGCAGAACTACCGACACGATTGAGCACCAGCACTAAGTTCTGCCGAGTATAAGAGCGGTCGGCTAAGGTTTTACGCACAAAGAATTTAAAGACTTTGACCAACAGTAAAAAAATACTAAAAACCACGATGGCAATACATAAATAAGGCACACGCTCCCAAAATCCATCGACAAATTTATCGATGGTGGAATAGGCATCATTATATTTCGCGGTATGTGCGATGACGGTTTCCGCTGTTTTCTCAGTTGCTTCATGCAGAAGTTGAGAGGTGCCTTGAGTCACTTCACTCAAGGCATTATTTTGTTCAGCCACAGGACTTCCGAGTTTGGGTTGAGTGTTGCGTATTTTGCCTGAAACTGACGAGGAATTTAACCAAAACTCAGTGCTTTTGCTGTAGTTTTGTGAAAAAGTGCTGCGTGTATTTTAAAAATATTCACTGCCTTTTTGAATGACGTTTTGCGGTATGTCTAATTCACCTGCACCGAGCATATAAGACAGCATGCTGCTTGAAGCCAAAAAACTGAGTAACATCAGAATGATCATCAGCCATGCTAAAATTTTTTCCCAAACGGGTGTTTCACGCGGCAGACCATAGCTGTTGATACCTGCCGTGCCTGAACCTAATAGTAAATACAAGCCCAGCAAAATATTCAGCAAGGGCAGCATAAACAATAAAATAAACCAGCCACTGCGGTTCATGTCATGTAAACGGCGCACAGTAATCACCATTAAAAAATAGAGATACAGCAGCAAAATCACCGCAAAACCTAGCCCCGCGATACCTGTTAATGTATTGACCAACTGATGGTCCATCGACAGGGTATTGAGATTAAAAATCCCCATCGTTAGGCTTAAGGCAATGGTGGCTAAAAAGGTTGCTAAATGGACAAAAGCATACCAGCCGATTGAACTCAAACGCCCAAAACGACCTTGCAGCGACAAAGGATTATCTTTACGCGTTGTTTGAGATCTGGAAAAAAAAGGAGCTGAGTCTTGCGGGTTCATACACTTTCCTAAATAAGGCTGCGCTAAGAAAATATTGTATTTGATAAAATCGTCAGTGCATCTTGTTATTAAATTATAAGGTTAAAAGAACAGATCAGATACGAATCAGACGATTATTTTGTTGAATACGATAAGGTGTTTATGTTTTAAATTGTATAAATAAACTACGACCAAAGCATGATTGAGGTGGTTGAAAAATAATCGCCATACTGTGAATATGCAATGAATAAAATCAATAACGTGGCATAGCATCTCGTGATGAGATGAATAAGATCAAGGAAGTAAATAATGAAAGAAATCTATCCTGTACCCGAAGAATTTAAAAAAACTGCTCGTCTTGTAGAATCTGAATATTTCGAGCGTTATCAGCAATCCATTGATCAGCCAAATGAGTTTTGGGCAGAACAAGCGCATAAACTGGATTGGATTAAACCTTTTACTCAAGTCAAAAATACCAGTTTTAACAAAGATAACTTTAAAATCGAATGGTTTGCTGATGGGCAGCTCAACCTGAGTGCCAATTGTTTAGACCGACATTTAAAAGAACACCCACATAAACCTGCGATTATTTGGGAGGGTGATCATCCGTCACGGCATAAAATTATTTCGTTTAAAGAACTGCATGATGAAACTTGTCGTTTTGCCAATGTATTAAAGAAACACGGTGTGGGCAAAGGCGACCGTGTGGTGCTGTATATGCCCATGGTTTCTGAAGCGGCCATTTTAATGTTGGCTTGTGCTCGAATTGGGGCGGTGCATTGTGTGGTTTTTGGTGGCTTCTCACCCGATGCCTTGGCGAGTCGAATTGAAGACAGTCAAGCCAAAATTGTGATTACTGCTGATTCAGGTATGCGTGGCGGTAAGCCTATTCCACTGAAAGAAAATGTCGATGCTGCACTGCAAGTTCAGGGCACTGAATCGGTTCAAAATGTGATTGTAGTGCATCGTACCGGCAATCCGATTGAGTTAAAAGCAGGACGCGACCTGTGGTATCACATGGAAATCATGTCGGTCAATGAAGTTTGCCCACCAGAGCCGATGAACGCAGAAGATCCGCTATTTATTCTGTATACCTCTGGTTCAACGGGTAAACCGAAAGGGGTGTTGCATACCACGGGTGGTTATCTCACCTATGTGAATTCAACATTTCGTGAAGTCTTCGATTTAAAACAAGATGATGTGTTTTGGTGTACCGCTGATGTTGGCTGGATTACCGGACATTCTTATGTCCTGTATGGTCCTTTATCGAATGGTACGACCACGCTGATGTTTGAAGGTGTACCGCAGTATCCGACCTGGGCACGTACCGGTCATATTGTCGATAAGCACAATGTCACCATCCTTTATACCGCCCCGACTGCCATTCGCGCCATGATGCGTGAAGGTGATCGGTTTGTTCGGGAAAGTGACCGCAGTAGTCTACGTTTAATTGGATCGGTGGGTGAACCAATTAATCCAGAGGCATGGAATTGGTACTATAGCGTGGTGGGTGAAAGCCGCTGTCCTGTAGTCGATACATGGTGGCAAACGGAAACAGGTGGTATTTTAATTTCCCCTTTACCAGGAGCCACGGATTTAAAACCGGGGTCTGCAACGCGCCCCTTGTTTGGCATACAACCCGCCATTGTCGATGCTGAAGGGCATGAACTAGCAGGTGAGGCCGAAGGCAACTTGGTGATCAAGGATTCTTGGCCGGGTCAAATGCGTACCATTTGGGGCGATCCTGAGCGTTTTATTGAAGCCTATTTCTCGACTTATCCGGGTGTTTATTTCACTGGAGATGGGGCACGTCGTGACAAAGACGGCTATTACTGGATTACAGGACGCGTGGACGATGTGCTGAATGTCGCTGGACATCGTTTAGGCACAGCAGAAGTCGAAAGTGCCTTGGTTGCCCATGAAGCTGTTGCAGAAGCGGCTGTGGTGGGTATGCCGCATGAGATTAAAGGACAAGGGATTTGCTCTTTTGTTACTTTGCAAGCGGGCACAGAGGAATCAGAAGAATTACGCAAAGAATTGGTCGATTGGGTGCGTAAAATTTTGGGTCCCATTGCCACACCAGATGCACTGCATTGGGCACCGGCTTTGCCAAAAACCCGTTCCGGTAAAATCATGCGCCGGATTTTAAGAAAAATTGCCGCCAATGAGTTAGATAGTTTAGGTGATACTTCCACCTTGGCTGAGCCACAAGTGGTCGAAGCTTTAATCCTCACCGTGCATCCCAATAGATAAATTGTTTACTGATACCGTCTGGTGGCTCAGGCGGTATTTTTATTTGCATTCTATGAACTGAATCGTATATTTAAATAAAATGGTTTTCATGCCTAAAATAACTTATGTGTGTCACATGCATGAATCCAATATTTTCTAAAATCTGTTTTTTAATTTTGGCTTTACCAACTGCTTCTATTGATCCAAAACGACGAATCAAAGAAGGCGATTACTTTTGCCAATCGGTATTTAAAACTAAGTTGAATATTCATAAAAAAATCCCCTCAAGCTGAGCCTTGGGGGGAATGGAGAGTACCTTTTATTGTTATTATTATGCTGTGCGAACGTCGTTAAGCTGACTTCGCTTGAATTGCCAGTGCTTGCTGCTGTTTTGCTTCAAGTTCACGAACCAAGGGTAAAACGTTCTGACCAAAATATTCGACTTCTTCAATAAAGTGTAAAAAACCAGACAGAACCAAATCGACCCCCACACTTTTGAGCGTAACAATACGTTCTGCGATTTGTTGCGGTGTGCCAATCAGATTGGTTTTAAAGCCATCGTTATACTGGACTAAATCTTCAAAGGTTGATTTTGCCCAGTTGCCTTCGCCTTCAGTGGTTGAGGCCCCCGCTTCACGTGTGGCATCACCAAATGCATTGACCGCCTGAATGTTGGCTTTATCAATAATTTCTTGCAGTACCGCCTGCGCTGCTTCTTCAGTATCACGGGCAATAATGAACGCATTGACACCAATTTTGACCTGATGACCATTCAGTTTGGCTTTTGCACGAATATCATCAATTTGCTTTTTCAGTTCCTTCGGTGTATTGCCATTGGTAAAGTACCAATCGGAAACGCGCGATGCCATATCACGAGCAGCACGTGAGCTACCCCCTTGAAAAATTTCGATATGTGGTTGCTGCACTGGTTTTGGCTTTAAAGTGTAATCTTTAAATTGGTAATATTTACCCTCAAAACTAAAATGATCTTCGCTCCAAACACCTTTTAAACAACGGATAAATTCCTCAGAACGTACATAGCGTTGGTCATGCTCTGGCCATTCTTCACCAATGGTATCGAACTCGCCACGGAACCAACCACTCACCACATTAATTGCGATACGACCCTGAGTGAGATGGTCAATCGTGGCCAATTGTTTTGCGGCTAAAGCGGGTTTCCAAGGACCCGGCAAAATTGCCGCAATCACTTTGAGTTTTTCAGTTTTTGCCAATAGCCCGTGGCTGAAACTCACAGATTCATGCTGATTGTCCGCACCATAACCCGCAGTAAAACGAATTTGGGTAAGGGCATAGTCGAAACCACTTTTTTCTGCGGCTTGTGCTAAACACACATTATATTCATAGCTCCAATCTGTGCGCTGTGTGATATGACTGACCACCAAACCACCGCTGACATTCGGAACCCAATAGGCAAAAGTAATATTTTGATTTGGTTGAGTCATATCTCTACCCTCTCGCTGGATGTATTCACTTATGCCACTTGAGGCTTTGGTGCTTTTTTATGATGTAGACGAGATTCTGCGGCATCTAAATTGGGCACTGCGGCAGAAGGTAAAACGTCATCTTGCTCAATTTGTGTATTGATGCCCAAGTTTTGATTGGCCAGTTGAGTTTTTTCTTTCACTACCTCTGCACGTTGACCTTTCGCTGGTGCCCATTCCAAAATAGGCAATGCACGTGCGACAGCCAAAGTAATACGGTCGCGCAAGAATTCACTGTGAATGGTGTATTCAGGGGTGAAATCTTTATCTGTTGCATACACACCGATCGGTAAAGTCTGTGCTTGGAAGAAGCTAAACAATGGACGTAATTGATGTTCAAGGACCAAAGCATGACGTTCACTGCCACCCGATGCAGCTAAAAGAACAGGTACATCAACCAATGCAGTTTGTTCAACAAAGTCAAAAAAATGCTTAAAAAGACCCGTAAAAGAGGCACGATAAACAGGTGTTCCGACGATGAGGGCATCGGCAGCTTCAACCGCAGCCAAGTCATCTTGTACCCGTTGTGGCAGTTGATTACGGTAAATGGCACCCCCCAGTAAATGACCAATTTCACTGAATTTAATAAAATGCACATGAATGGGGGTGGCTTCACCTAATTCATTCAGAATTTCTTGCACGAGAGCTTCTGTTTTAGATGGGTTATTTAAGCCACCGGATACAGCGACAATGTTAAGCGGTTTTTGTTGATTAAGAATGGTCATGAACGTAGAACCTAAGTTGAATCTCGGAATAGTGTTCATTTATCAGCATTGCAGAAGGTGCTGTAAAATAAAGAAAAAAAAATAGGTTATCTGTTTTTAAGATATAACAGTTTTTAAAATCATGAGGTCAAAAAAGGTGATTTAATTATTTGAAAAGTAAAGTTATATTGGATTTGAATAAGCATTTTCGTTGCATGAATAAAATTTATATCAAAATGTGATTAGATTTGATGATTTTTGGAAAAACTAAAAAAAAACTAATTTTTTTATAAAATAATGGCATATCGCGTAAAAAAAGTGATTCCTGCATATCCTTAACGATGATTGTGTGGTTAGAATAGCCATCACTGTGCACAAGATCTTTCATGTCGCTTATGAACATTTTAATCGTTGATGATCATCCGTTATTTCGTCATGCTTTAATTCAGGCAGTTCGTTATAGCTTACCGCAAGCTCAAATTAATGAAACAGCTGCAGTAAATGAGTTGTATGAACGTTTAGATAACGGACCAGAACCAGATTTGGTTTTATTGGATCTGAATTTACCGGGGGCTTCGGGCTTTTCCGCTTTGGTTCATGTGCGTGCACAATATCCTTCGATTCCGATTATTGTGGTTTCTGCACACGAAGAAGTTTCAATCATTCAACGTGCGATTGCGCATGGTGCGATGGGTTATATTCCAAAATCAGCCCATCCAAGTCATATTGGTGAAGCAATTCGTCAAGTGCTGGAAGGTGAAATTTGGCTACCACCCAACTTACCTGCGAATTTGAGTTTTGATCCACGTGCGGCAGATGAAACTGCGTTGGCAGAACGAATTCAATCACTTACGCCACAACAATTCCGCGTTTTAATGATGGTTGCGGAAGGGTTATTAAATAAACAGATCGCCTACGAGTTAGATGTTTCTGAAGCAACGATTAAAGCGCATGTCACAGCAATTTTCCGTAAATTGGGTGTACAAAATCGTACGCAAGCGGTCTTGGCGATTAGTGCATTAAATATTGAAGAAAAGAAAATATGATGTTCTGAACACAGTATGAAATAGAAAAAGGCACTTCATGGAAGTGCCTTTTTTATGGGAATAAATTTTTGCAATTTAAACAGGGAAAAATTTAACCTAAATCACCCAGCTTTTTTTAGGTGTGAGGTCTGTGCAAAATAATGGATTGAGTGCGCATTGTAGATCATCAATCTGTTCTTGAGAAACATAGGATTTTTCTTTCAGATATTCAGCAACGCTATCATCACGTAGGCTTAAAAAGGCCGCATCATAGACCCCTAAGTCGACAAATAAAGCAGCTGTTTCTAAGCTGTTAAAATGGTCTAGGTAGATGTCATTGCCATACATGAGAAAAATATGATCTTCACGATTATCGGCGTTTACAGCCAAGTGCTGGGCCAATTCAAAAGGCGAGGTTTTAATAAATAACAGGTCTGATAATTCATCAAATTGTGTGGTATCTAATAAATTTTCATCGGTTTTGACCTTGCCAAGCCATGCTTTAAACACCAGCACAGCACCACCACGGAGTAACATGCTCCAAATTTGATGACGTACAGCATCACTTAAGCCATTCGATTCAGCCTTTAAAGATTGAACCAATTTATCTTCTTGTTCAGCCAGTCGTTCAAATAGACCTAAGCCTTGTGGTTTATGGGCTGCTGGTGTAAATACATCAAAATTTAAATCGGCAAATACTTGTAATGCAAGAGGTACAGCACTTTGGTACAAGGTGTTTAAAGCTTGAATATGGGTGTCATTCAACTTGCTGTGTTTAAATAATTCAGTCCATTGAATTTCGGGTAACAGGGCATTGGTCCCATATTGACGGTAAAATTGTTGCGATTGATCTAAATCATGATTTCCAGCTTGCGAAATGTTCATCTTCAAACTCCTGTGTTTTTGTCTGATGATCAGTTTCCGTGAGCAGCGTTTTTTCAGATGTGCCTGTTGCGAGATAAAACTGATCTTTTATTGCTTTTATATATGGTCTAGCAGCGCACTGAACGGAATACGACTAAAGTTCTAGATTGGCTTTTTTAAATAAAAAATGTTTTTAAAACAATATTTTGAAAAATTGTAACCAAGTGTACATGTGTTCACTTAAATTTTGATCTTCTTTGCCATAGAAAATACAAGGTTGAAATTTTTAGTCAATTGAATAGCGCTTAAAATGCAATTTTTTGAGCAGTTTGGCCTAAACAAAAAAATAAATTGTCAGTGCGGCTGACCAAAGGTGTATTTGGGTCTTAAAACGTCCATTTCATCAAGTTGAAATGGACGTTTGATTTTGCAGTTTAGGATTCAGAACTGGAAATTTTTAAGCCAGACAGCCATGAACGCAGGGATGCAGGTTTTAACGGTTTTTTTAGCAAGACAATATTGAGTTCTTTCAAATGTTGCGGAAGTTCAGGATCAGAATCTGCCGTAATGAGCGCGACAGGAACTTGTTCTTGACGATTTTCCACAATGAAATCTAAACCAATTTTATGGTTATTCAAATGTTGATCGACCAACCAGACTTGAATATTCTCTTGCTGAATCAGAATTAACGCTTGCTCAGGTTCAGTGGCTTTAAAGACTTGATAGCCCCATTTTGTCAGTAGGGTAGACATGCCTTCTAAAATGGTTTCATCATTATCTAAGCATAAAATTTTATAGGCCTTGCTTTTCAATGGAATGGCCTGTGTTGGTATGGCAACCACTTGAGGTGCTTCTACAATTGGCACTTCAATCATGAAACAAGAGCCTTTGCCATATTCAGAATAGACATGTACAGGGTAGTCCAGTAGGCTGGTCATACGTTGCACAATGGCTAAGCCCAGTCCAAGACCTTGTTCACCCCAAGGTGAAGTGTGCCCACAACGCTCAAACTCTTGGAACAGCTTAATGCGTTGTTCTTCAGCAATTCCCGGACCCGTATCCCATACCCCTATGCGAATATGCTGTGGTTTTTCCGCAGAACGCAGAACTCCGACAATGACCCGACCTTTGGCGGTATAACGTAAGGCGTTACTGACAAAATTTTGAATAATACGGCGAATCCATTGGGGATCGGTATCAATCCAGAATTGGGCATCATGGACGCTAAATTGAATGTTACGCTGTGCTGCAATGGACTTAAATTGCAGTTCTAAATCACTGAGTAAGTCATGTAGTGGATAAGGTTGACGCTTGGGTTGAATGGTGCCGCCTTCTAAACGGGCAATATCTAACAAGGCTGATAACATGCTTTCAGCCCCATGTAAGGCACGGTCAAGCTGTTGCAGAGTCTTACGGTCTTCATCCGACTGTACACTTTGCTCTAATGCTGTGCTAAACAACCGCGCAGCATGCATTGGTTGTAGTAAGTCATGGCTGGCTGCTGCAATAAAGCGACTTTTTGACATATTGGCGCGGTCAGCTTGTTCTCGTGCCAATTGTTGCTCGGAAAGGGCATTGGCAAGCTGTTGAGTACGATCCTGTACACGTCCTTCAAGTACCGCTTCATTTTCACGGAAAGCGGTAATATCGGCAAAAGTCGTAACGAAACCACCGCCTTCAATCGGGTTGCCACGCATTTGAATGACCCGACCATCTTTACGAATGCGTTCAAATTCATGTGCACTTCCCATTGCCATCCAATGAATCCTTTTCCGCACATGTTCTTCCACTGAACCGGGACCACATTCGCCACGTTCTGCGTTATAGCGAATTAAATCGGCAATTGGGCAACCGACATAGACAATGTCCTTTGGATAATCAAAAAGTATCAGGTATTGATTGTTCCATGCCACCAAGCACATATTTTCATCCACCACACTCACCCCTTGGGTCATGTGGTCAATCATGGTCATAATCAGATTTTGGTTAAAACGCTGCCATTGCGAGGCTTGGTCTAAAATATTCGCGACCTGCCCCAAGGCTAAACCATTATTGACCATGGCTGTGGTGAGTAGTGTTCGTGCGGAAGCTGAACCAATGGTTCCTGCCAGATATTGTTCTGTGAAGCGCCACCACATGCCATTGGCACTGCTATTTTCATTCAAGATGACATTATTTTGCGCACAGAATTGTTGAAAGGCTTGTGTGGCTGGCCCTTCACCAGTAATCCGTTTGGCCAAGGCCATTAAGTCCCCTACTTTTAGACGGGCAACGTCATGATTCAGATAGCTCATATCTGTTGAACTGGTATGCGTTGGTAAGGGCTTGGTTTCGTAATAGAAAAAGCTTTCCGCTTGAATTTGTTCAGCAATACTGGGACGAAAGATTCGCGAGACCCAAACATACAGCAGAATGTTGAGACCCAAAGACCAGACTACACCATGAGTCAAAGGGGCAAAAGACTGAAAACCCAGTAAGGCTTCTGGACGTAACCAGTTAATTGCTAAAGGCCCGAGGTTGAGGAACTGATGGGTGAATTGGCTATATTCAGCAGGTAAGCTGCGCAGTATTGTAGGTAACAGTAAAGTGTATGACCACATGAAAAAGCCAGTCAGCAGCCCAGCATATACCCCTTGTTTACTGCCACCTCGCCAATATAGTCCACCGATCAGAGCAGGGGAGAATTGGGCCACTGCACTAAAGGCCAGCAATCCGAAAACGGAGAGTTGGTCAATGTCATTAAAGAAATGGAAGAACAAAAAACCCAAGAGCATGACGGCTAAAATACAGACGCGACGGGTAAATTTCAGTACCAACGGCAGACGTTTGTCATGGCGTGAAAGTAGGCCTGTACGCCATAATGCCGGCATAATCAGGTCATTGCTGAGCATAATCGACAAGGCGACCGAAGACACTAACAGCATACCTGTAGAGGCAGAAAAACCACCTAAAAAAGCCAATAGGGTTAACCAGTCTTGGTTATAACTCAGCGGCAAGGAAAGAACAGCGACATCGGGAATCGCTAAAAAGTGCGGTGCAGCATGCAAGGCCCAACTGGCAATCGGGATAATGGCAATGGTTGTGAGAATCAGATAAACGGCAAACCAACGACGTGCCCCGCGAATATGTTTTTCATCGCGTAATTCAACCACAGCGACATGGAACTGGCGTGGTAAACAAATAATCGCCAGTGCAGCCAGCATAGTCTGTACCCAAAAGGTATCTGGCACACCAAAAAGCTGAACTTGCTTAAAGGTATCGGCTACATCACTGGAAATTTGTCCCAGATTATCGGGTGCTTCAAAAACAAAAAATAAGGCAACACACAATAAAGCAAATAATTTCACAAAAGATTCAAAAGCCACAGCCAGCATTAAGCCGCCATGTTGTTCGGTATTGGCAATTTGCCGTGTACCAAACATCATCGCCAGAATGGCTAAAATACCTGTCAGAAAAAGTACCCCATTGGTGGTGCTTTCTATGTTCGTATCCTGTTGTAAAATTACGGCAGCACTTAAGGCAATGGCTCTGAGCTGTAAAGCCAAATAGGGAATAATGGCAATGACGGCAAGAATCGTCACCAAAGATGCCAATGGTCCACTTTTGCCATAACGTGCAGCAACAAAATCGGCAATCGAGGAAATGGCATGGTGCTGACGAACTCGACCTAAACGTCGCCAAATATCATAACCGACCCCAACAAAAATCAGTGGTCCAAGATAAATGGGTAGAAAGATAATACCTTCACGAACAGCAGCACCTGTCGCACCATAAAAGGTCCAAGATGAACAATACACGCCTAGAGTTAGACTAAAGAGTAACATGCGGCCACGGGTGCTTAATCGACTCGCGTGCTTTTCCCCAAAAAATGCACAGATAAAAAGTAATGCGATATAGAGGGCGAGAACCCCGATGATGAGCCAGCTATTCATATTGCCTACAGTCTGAAACTATGACGTCATGATACTCTATCTGATAATCTGACCAGTGCAATTGGTTAAAATTTAACGACCAAAGTATTAATTACAACAACCCAACAAGATTGTTAAGTTATACAACGTAATAATTCGAATTAAAAATAGCACTTATGATTGGGTGCAAACAGGAGTATAGGTTATGGATGAGAGACAGGTAGAGCAAATTCTACAGAATCCAAAGTTTAAGGAAATGGTTGCAAGAAAAAGTCGTCTGAGTTGGACACTTACTGCAATTATGTTGTTTGTATACGTCGGTTTTATGCTGCTCGTAGGTTATAACAAAGAATTTTTAATGACTTCTTTCACTGGTGGCGTGACGACGATTGGTATGCCACTTGGTTTAAGCATCATCGTATTATCATTTATACTTTGTGGTGTGTATTCCTATATTGCGAATAAGACCCTTGATCCATTGACAGAAGATGCAATGCGAGAAGTAAAAGCAATTGCCAATGAAAAAGGACAGCATTAAGATGAAATGGAATTCATTGAAAGCTCAAGCACTTGCAGCGTCAACACTGCTTATGTCAGGTATGGCAATGGCAAGCCCAGATTTAGGCGAGGCTCAACAGCAAGCGACTAACTGGCATGCCATTATTATGTTTGTTATTTTTGTTGCGTTTACTTTGGTGATTACCAAATGGGCAGCAAAACAAACCACAAGTACGCAGGACTTCTATACTGCTGGTGGCGGTATTTCAGGTTTCCAAAATGGTTTGGCCATTGCCGGTGACTATATGTCGGCAGCGTCATTCCTTGGTATTTCAGCGCTGGTATTTAGCTCAGGTTTTGATGGTCTACTGTATTCACTTGGTTTCATGGTGGGTTGGCCAATTGTATTGTTCTTGGTTGCAGAGCGTTTACGTAACTTAGGTAAATATAACTTATCTGACGTTGTGTCTTTCCGTTTGGAAGAAAAACCGGTCCGTACTCTAGCAGCAATCAGTTCATTGGTTGTCGTTGCGTTCTATCTGATTGCTCAGATGGTGGGTGCTGGTCAGTTGATCAAATTACTCTTCGGTCTAAACTACAACATTGCTGTAGTGATCGTTGGCTTACTGATGATGGCTTACGTGATCTTCGGTGGTATGTTGGCAACGACTTGGGTACAGATCATTAAAGCAGTTATGCTTTTATCTGGCGCAACGTTCATGGCCTTTATGGTTATGAAAGGTGTTGGTTTTAGCTTTACCAATATGTTTGAACAATCGATTCAAATCTTCAGTAAAGTGCATGACATTGGTCTAACGGAAGCTGGAAATATCATGGGACCGGGTAAATTGGCTGCAAATCCAATTGACGCGATTTCATTGGGTCTGGCGTTAATGTTCGGTACAGCAGGTCTGCCACACATTTTAATGCGTTTCTTTACAGTAAAAGATGCCAAAGAAGCACGTAAATCAGTGGTTGTTGCAACAGGTTTCATTGGTTACTTCTACCTTTTAACATTCATCATTGGTTTCGGTGCGATCCTTTACGTATCAAACAACCCACAGTTTATTGATGTTGCTAAAATGGCGGTTACTGGCAAGTTAGAGCTTGTTGGTGGTAACAACATGGCCGCAGTTCACTTAAGTGATGCTGTTGGCGGTGACTTGTTCATGGGCTTCATTTCAGCAGTGGCATTTGCAACGATTCTTGCAGTAGTTGCTGGTTTGACATTGTCAGGTGCATCAGCAATTTCACATGACTTGTATGCAAACGTATTCAAGAAAGGTCAAACGACGCCTGAATCTGAACTTCGTATGTCTAAAATTGCAACTTTAGGTTTAGCAATTTTTGCCATGATTTTGGGTATTTTGTTCGAAAAACAAAACGTTGCCTTCATGGTTGGTTTGGCATTCTCAGTAGCTGCTTGTGCGAACTTCCCAGTCCTTGTACTTTCAATGTTCTGGAAAGGTTTAACCACACGTGGTGCCGTTATTGGTGGTGTTGTTGGTTTAGTGACAGCGGTAACGTTGATTATTCTAGCGAAAGCAGTTTGGGTAGATACACTGGGTATTTCTGATAAAGCAGTGAATCCATTTAATGGTCCTGCAATTTTCGCAATGCCATTGTCATTCTTCTGCTGCTGGTTGTTCTCTGTGACTGATAGTTCAGCACGTGCAGAAGCAGAACGTAAAGCATTTGATGCGCAGTATGTACGCTCTCAAACAGGTATTGGCATCTCTGGTGCATCGGATCACTAAGACTTAAAATACAAGCAATAAAGAAGTCCCTTAGGGGACTTTTTTTATGCACTGCATTTTTTGATTTATGCAAATTATCTACTGATTCAGTAGACGCATATAAATTCAATTTAAACTTTATTTTTGCATCGGATCATGGCTTTTACACCGACAGTTTGAATTCGGTTATCCGTTCATTTTGTATTGCTACTTTTAGGCTCAAAATCTATTTGTAACTTTTATTGTGGCAAAGGTCAGTCGTATTTTGTGCCCAATTCATGCTAAGTTAATCAGATTCAAAAAAGAAAACACTGAAATAAACAAAAATAGAAATATCTTGGAGTGGTAAATGCAGGTGCTTATTGACGTTTGGAAAGTTTTTCGCTTATTGCCCTCTGCTTGGCTCATTTTATTGCAATTCATTATTTTAATCTTATCTATCACAGTCAATTACAGCATGACCTATCGAACTTTGACTTGGGTTTTGGGCGTCTTGGTTTTACTGGTGATCGCTAAAGTGATTCGCCAAACCCCGATGTTTACCATTTTAGGACTCAGTTTCGTGAGTGGGGCGGTACTTTTTTCTTTATTGATGTTATTGGGCTTCGATCATCGAATGGTTCAAGTGATTGCCCATGGTTTTGAAGCCGCAGCTTATTTTAGTGCAGCCTATGGTTTATTACGTTACATGTTTGAAGACCGCTATTTAACCAGAGATGAAATGTTTGCTGCGGGTGCAGTATTTACCTTGCTGGCTTGGGGGTTTGCATTTTTATATAGTATCTGCCAGATTTTAGTCCCTGATAGTTTTCAAAATCCCAATATGAGCGGTATGCAGACGTGGCTTAATTTATTGTTTCTCAGTTTTAGTTTGCAATCAGCGACTGGATTATCAGATTTAATGCCGCTGAGTGCGCCAGCACGGGTGTTAGCCATGCTACAAATGTTCTGTGGTGTGATGTACTTAGCACTGATTGTTTCACGTCTCATTTCCCTGCAATACATCGCCCATTTACCTAAAAATGATCAAGAACATAAATAAAAAACGAGCATGAGAGTGTTACAGGAATGTAACTGCTTTGTTTTGATCATTAATTTATGATGCTTTTGAGTTTTTATTTATTGCGATTGAACTCGTCTTTTATTCATCTTCGATGAATGCTCTGTTTGACCTTTAGGTCTGTCACGTTAATTAAAATATAAAATGGGGGATTTATGCCTTCCAAAAATGCATCATGGTTTGCTAATGTCAATCCAAATGTCTTTTTAAGTACCGTCGCTATTATTGTTATTTTCCTTGCAATGGTAGTTTTAGCACCCAATTCATTTGAGCTTATCACTCAACAATTAAATCAGTGGGTGACCGATTCCTTTAGTTGGTTCTATGTTTTATCTGTTGCCATTTTTCTGATTTTACTCATTTATATTGCATTGTCAGATATGGGTAAAATTAAATTGGGCCCTGACCATAGTCAACCTGCGTATAGTAATGCTTCATGGTTTGCCATGCTGTTTACCGCGGGTATGGGAATCGGGCTGATGTTTTTTGGTGTCGCAGAACCCGTCATGCACTATGTTTCTCCACCCACAGGTGAAGCAGAAACCATTCAATCTGCACAACAAGCGATGCGTGTGACTTTCTTTCATTGGGGTTTACATGCTTGGGCGATTTATACGGTGGTTGGATTATCACTGGCTTATTTTGCTTATCGACACAATCTTCCACTCAAAATTCGTTCATCTTTATATCCCATTATTGGAAAAAAGATTTATGGCCCTCTCGGGGATGCGGTGGATACCTTTGCAACAATTGGTACAGTTTTTGGTGTTGCAACCACATTGGGGTTTGGTGTCACTCAAATCAATGCAGGGCTGCATTACCTGTTTGGCATTGAACAGTCTGCGACAATACAAGTGATCTTGATTGTGGTGGTGAGTGCGATGGCATCCATGTCGGTATTTTTAGGATTGGATAAAGGTATTAAACGGCTTTCTGAGCTGAATTTAATCCTTGCACTGATTTTACTGCTGTTTGTATTTTTCACCAGTTCATCTATTTATTTACTGCAAACCACCATTCAAAATGCCGGACAATACATCTCCAATTTATTTGCGATGACCTTTAATTTATATGCCTATCAACCCAATGGCTGGATTGGCGGTTGGACGATTATGTATTGGGCATGGTGGATTTCATGGTCACCCTTTGTTGGGATGTTTATTGCCCGTGTTTCTAAAGGTCGCAGTATTCGTGAATTTATTGTTGGTGTATTGCTTATTCCGACTGGATTTACCCTAATTTGGATGGGTTTCATGGGCAATGCTGCGTTATATAGCATTTTACATGAAGCAAATCATGCGCTGGTCTTGGCTGTTCAGCAAGATTCATCGGTTGCATTATTTGAGTTTCTACACAGTTTGCCTTTCTCTGCCGTGATGAGTGTATTGGCGACCTTTTTGGTGGTGCTGTTTTTTGTCACATCGGCAGATTCAGGTGCTTTGGTTACCGACTATTTAACCGCCAAGTCTGAAAACTCTCCAATATGGCAAAGGCTATTTTGGACTGTACTGATGGCTGTTTTGGCCATCGTTTTATTGTTGGTCGGTGGTTTAAGTGCGTTACAGTCTGCGACCATGATGAGTGCCTTACCCTTTACTTTTATTCTGTTGTTGATTTGCTGGGGACTATTAAAAGCCTTGCATTTAGAGGTGACCAAAATGAATGCCTTGCAACAGGCACGCATTACACCTCGAGCGATTCAGAATCCGCGAAGCTGGCAACAACGTTTAGGTTTGATTATGCACTATCCGCATAGTGAACAGGAGATTCAGCACTATATTGACTCTAAGGTGTTAAATGCATTTAAAAGTGTACAACAGGAGTTTCAGCGTCGTCAGCTTGAGGTTTTAATTCAAAGCATTGAGGGGGGTGGAATGGAGCTCAGAGTTGATCATCACAATGAAATTAATTTCGTTTACCAAGTGGTTGCGCAAGAAACGGTGCCACCCAGTTTTATGGCAGAAGCCACGCTAAATGAAGTGAAGTACTATCAAGCAGAAGTCTTTTTAAGAGAAGGCGGTCAAAACTATGATGTGATGGATTGGACGTTGGAGGATCTGTTGCAAGATATTATTGACCAATATGAACGCCATTTACATTTCTTAAGTTTAGTCAGAACCGCTGAATAAAAAGCTAGAAATTAAAAAAAGGACTCACATGGAGTCCTTTTTTTAATTCAGTTTCTAAAATGAATTAGAAGCGGAATTTAGCATTTACGCCAACAGTTTCAGTATCACGTACTGAACCTTTTTCAGCATTAGCGCTAACATAGTTTGCGCCAACAGCGACTGCTGGAGTAATGAAGTAATTTACGTTTGCACCCCAAGCTTTGTTTGGAGAATCACTGATGCTTGATTCAGCATAAGATGCGCCAACGCTTAATTTAGGGTTTACAAATAAGTCAGTTTTGAAACCGTAAGTTTTGTATTCAGCAAATAATACGTTGGTTTCGAAACCAATGGCCATATTCGTACCGTCAATCGCACCCACGTATTTAGTACGTGCAGTAACTGCGTCTTGGTCACGGGCAATCGTTTTCGATTCTAAAGCAGCTTTCTCAACACCGTTAGACAGGATGTTGAAAGCATCATACGAAGTTTGGTTCGGTGCGCTAGTGTAACCTACAGCAACCAAGAAGTTAGGCACAACGACAGCACCAACTTCAACTGCATAGCGGTCGCCATGGTCATCAGCTTTGTTATCTTTGTTGTCAGTAATAGTGTTGCTATAAGACGCGCTAGCGTATACAGGAACAACTTTAGTTGGAATATAAGCTTCAGCTTTAGCACCGATAGTATGAGATACGAAGTCAGCCTTGTCAGCATTAACGTCGTATTCGCCATAGTTGTAAGCTAAAGATGCGTTAGAAGCTTGGTTTAAGAATGCTGCTTCAGCCAATGGACCTTTTGACGCGTCAACATTTTTGAAATAGTAAGTTCCTTGCACAGCACCCGTAAAATTCTTGTCATTTACAGTGTTGTCGATGAACTCAGATTGACCTTGAACTTCAAATTGATACGCTTGAGCACCGGTCATGGCTAATAATAAAGCAGTGGCTAAACCAAGTTTTTTCATAATAATTACCAGTTCTGTTAAAAATGGATTAAACAGCAGCCATTGTATTGTAACAAAACATTAAGTCAATGAACTAAAACAATATTGTTTTATTGAGTTTTTACTCTAAATAGTGTAATTGATTTAAAAGTGTGCAATTGAAATATGGCATGTCAACGCTAAAAAACCTTTTTCAGAACAAAAGAATATGGGCATTAATACAGTTGAGCTGATGGAAAATGGATGAAATGCAGATGATTTTTAACAATGTTAAATTAGATTAAATATTTATTATTAATAGTAAAAAACAATTAATATGCGCTGCTATAGCGTGAATGATTTGTCATATTTTGAATAGAATGTAGACCATATTCAGAAAACTGGGCTAAAAATAGCCATTTAATTGCTTAAAAAACAAGCATATTAATATGTATTTTGTGAAATAGTTCACACTATTGTTTTATTTTGTGCTGAATTTAAAAAACCAACCGCTTTAATAGGCTTTACTTATTTGGTTATTTTTTACATAATTCACCTATCAGGTCATACTACATTGAAATAATGTGAACATGATCTGATTCTCCACAGAGAAAGTTTTTGTTTTATATGCCCAGCTTTCCCCAAGGTTGGGCTTTTTTTTTATCAAAAAAATTCTCTTACACTTTCTTTATTTGTCAGCAAGACAGCATTTAAATCTAAAAATAATTCATAAAGTCGTGTAATTACTCCAGCTCTATTTTTGAATTCATAAATCAATCATTCAGTCTTAGACCTCATATAGATAAAAAAGATGAATCCTGAAATATTTATGCGCTAATTTAGTGCTTATTTATCATATTTTAGAATTGTTGAGTCATTTTAAAGCATAAAAAAACCCAGATTTCAAAGAAAACTGGGTTTTTTTAGCCAAAAATCTCGGGAAATCAAAAATCCTGCTGAGGGATGACTTAGATTTGCCCTAATAAGGTGCATTATGCACTAAATTATGGCATGTGTAAATATTCCCTGATCACTGTCATAAAAATAATTCGTATGTGCGTAATTGATACAACGTTTTGTTGTTAGATTTGATAAAAATATCTATTTATTCTATCGAGACTTTTTAGATGCAACAGGGGTTATTTTACTTCGGCTGTTTATTGCTGTTAACGCAATTAAGTGCTTGCCACATGAACATGGCACAGATGTCTGATCAATCCGTGCAAAAAATGGTTTCAAAGGCACCATCTGAACGCCCAGAAGAGATTAAGGCATTGTTCAATTCTGCAAACACATCAGCCGTTTTTATGACTTATGACGGTCAGCAGTTTGGTTATTATGGTAATAGTTTAGCCCGTGCTAAGAATGCCTATATTCCAGCTTCAACTTTTAAAATATTAAATGCTTTGATTGGTCTTCAGCATCATAAAGTGAATACTTCAGAAGTGTTTAAATGGAAGGGTGAGAAGCGTTCATTTTCTGCGTGGGAAAAAGACATGAATTTGGCGCAAGCCATGCAGCTTTCAGCCGTTCCCGTGTATCAAGAGCTGGCTAGACGTATTGGGTTAGAGTTGATGCAGAAAGAAGTTTCTCGACTTGGTTTTGGCAATCAAAAAATTGGTCAACAGGTGGATAACTTTTGGCTGGTTGGCCCTTTAAAAGTAACCCCAGAACAAGAAGCAAAATTTGTCTATCAGTTGGCAACAGAGCAATTGCCTTTTGATGTGAAAGTACAAAAACAGGTCAAAGAAATGCTTTATATTGAGCGTCGTGGTGATACAAAACTATATGCAAAAAGTGGTTGGGGAATGGATGTAAAGCCCCAAGTGGGATGGTACACAGGGTGGGTTGAACAACCCAATGGACAGATCACTGCTTTTGTTTTAAATTTGGAAATGCATGATGGTGATGATGTGGGCGAACGTAAGCAGCTTACTTTGGATGTGTTGGATAAGTTAGGATTATTCTTTTATTTACACTAAAAGTGGGTTTATTCATAATCAAAATTTTAAAATTCTGTATAGCGATGATTTTATTGAAAATAGCATAAGTGACTGATAAAACAAATTATTGATATTTATATCATGTAATATATGTGAGTCTATTATGAAAATCATCACCATTATGATTGACCAGTTGGTTTTGTACGGGGCAGATTGAATCCATGTATAAATTACGTTCGGAGCGTATTAGTCAACAACTTTTCTGGTCGATGATCCTGATTATCTTCTCTCTGCTTCTGCTTTCTGTTCCGTTAATTGTGAGTAGCTATAAGACCTATCAGAAAGCAGATCGAGCATTATCAGAAATTTCTGCGCTTCGTGCTGTGGCGGATTTAGCCAATAAAATTTCACGTGAAAGAGCACCTGCCAATAAGGTGATGTCGAGTCGTGCTGATGAATTAGCAGCGAACTTAAAAGAATTACATGAATATCGACAAGAAGTTGATTTACAAATTGAACAAACCCTACACATTTTAAAGACAAAAAGCTTTTCGGTTCAGGACAGCATTTTATTGAACAACTTAAAAAAGAGCTTACAACAGGGTCGTCAAGCGGTAGATGCTTACGCTGCTTTACCTCTATCGCAACGTAATTCAGAACAGTTTGATGATGCCATTCAGTACATGTTTAAGGTTTGGGACAGTTGCTACGAAATTTTAAAAAATGAGTTGGTGCAATCTGAGGGCAAAGGAACAGCTGTTTCTGAGTATTACACGCTGATTTTAATTTTGTCGGATTTACGTGATCAGGCAGGGCGAATGGTATCGAATGTAATTGCACCTGTGACTTTTAAAGAAAAAATCCCTGAGGATAATTTAGCGCGTTCTTTGCAGACTCAACATCAGGTCAATTATTTGTGGGCTTTGGTCAATACGATTCAGCCTGAACAGGATAAAACACCCGAATATTTAGCTTTGCATCGGCAAGTAAAAACACAATTTTTAGATCAGGCCATTCCAACGGTTGCTGGTTTGATCGATGAAAGTTTGCATAATCAACCTTACGCCTTAACAGGCACGCAATTAACAGAAGTGATGGTGGACAAATTTGTTACGGTGGTCAATTTACAAAGCTATATTTTGGATTACAGTGTACATATTGCACAAAAAGAAAAACAAGAATCCTATCATATCTTTATTTTAACTTTACTGGTCGCGTTGATTTGCTTGGTCACCGCATTTTTCACCATGATTTATGCCAGAAATGGCGTGTTTAAGCCTTTAATTGATGCCAGAAATTCAATTCTTCAGTTGGCACAGTATAAAGTGACCGATAGTGATTATAAAAATTCCTCTGCCAATCCAGTGACTTTATTGGATGCCATTCAAAAGTTGAAAGGTGTGTTGCAACAACGTGATGCTTTAGAATTTCAGCTCAGAAATATTGCCAATACCGATACTTTGACGGGGGTGTCGAATCGTTTAGCTTTGGACGAATATATTAAATATGTAGAAAGAAAGCCTGAAAAATTCACTCAAATCGGTTTAATTATTTTCGATATTGATGATTTTAAACAGGTTAATGATACCTTTGGGCATATTATTGGGGATGAAGTGATTCGTTTGGTGGCAGAAAAATTACAATTTAATGTGCGTACTTCGGATTTAATTGTCCGTTATGGTGGTGATGAATTTTTAGTGTTAATCGAGCAGGTTCATTTTCATGATGCTTTGGTCATTGCAAATAAAATGCTGAATGAAATTGCTGACTCTGAATTGTATATTGCTGAAATAAATCAAAATATTCAAATTTCTGTCAGTGCAGGGGTTGCAGTCGGTGCAGTATCTTGGATGGCATTATTAGAAAAAGCAGACAAGTCTTTGTTTAAGGCCAAGGCACGTGGCAAGAATGCAGTGGATGGGTGAGTGATTCACCCTTATGTTGATGCATAGATTACATGTGAGATGAGTCTATTCAATTAGTCTTCAGCACTAAATTGAGCAATGCAGTTCTTTGTAGCGATGGCTTGATTTGATGCTGTCCAACATTGGGCATCTATAATTTTTCCAGCTTGGTAATTTAAAACTACTTCGGGTTGACCATTGTCATACCAAGATTTATATGTGCCATGACGCACGCCATCTCTGTATGCGCCCAAGCGTTCTAGTTTTCCATTTCTGTACCATTGTTTGAGTTCACCCACTATTTTGTCATTTTCAAAACGTGCGTAACTCCACGGTTCACCATTTTCATACCAACGTTGTTTCATACCGTTTTGCATGCCCTCTTTATAGCCCATTGAAAGTGCCAATTGCCCGTTAGGATGCCAGATACGGTATTCACCATGAGATATGCCATTGCTGACATTGGATTCTTGTTCTTTTAAGCCATTGGCGAACCAGAAGTTGATTTTGCCGTTATAGATACCGTCTGTATATTCAATAAGGCTACGTGGTTTTCCATTGGGATAAAAGCTTTCGAAAATTCCAGTACCTTGCATGTGGTCTGGAAAATGAATCTGATGTTCGCATTCAACGGGCTGGGTCGAAGGTTTTTGTGTGGTGAGGTATGTTGAGGTGAGTGGGGTGTTATCTAGATAGGTATATTGCACATACCATGTTTTAGGGGATTCGCCATTTTGTAGGACTGGAATACATTTAGGATGGTCTTTCCATGGACTTTCATCTGGATCTGAGGATGAAATAAAGATCATACCATTTTCATTGATGTAGCCATCGGCAAAGGTGTGAAGTGAACATAAGCTAATCATTATTGTTAAAAGTATTTTATTCATTGTTTTGAGTTTTCTTGAAAAGTAATTTATTGAAAATTTGGACAGCATTTGTTTTGATAGCTGTCATCATGACTTTCTGAATCGATATGATATGAATATTCAAGAAAAAAGAAAACGACTTCAAGAATTATTAGGGTGTGTCATCAATTAGGTTGATAAAATCTAACCTGTCCTCATTATTCTTTCATGACTAAACGCTATGCATTAAGAGATGATCAATGGGAACAGATTAAAGATCTGTTACCCGGACGCACGAGTACTGTTGGAGTAACTGCCAAAGACAACCGTCTATTTGTTGAAGCAGTACTATATCGTTACCGCTCAGGTATCCCGTGGCGAGACTTACCAGAACGCTTTGGTGATTTTAGAGTCGTGCATACTCGCTTTAGCCGCTGGGCTAAAGCAGGCGTGTGGCAGAGAGTTTTTGAAGTGCTGTCACATGACAGTGACAATGAATATGCCATGCTAGACTCCACCATTGTGCGCGCTCATCAACACAGTGCTGGAAAAAAAAGAGCAGGCAATCGGACGCAGTAAAGGTGGCTTAAGTACCAAAATTCATGCCCGTACTGATGCTTTAGGCAATCCAACTGGATTTTATCTCACTGCTGGGCAGGCCCATGACTTAAACGGTGCTGATGTGCTGCTGGACTTATCGTTAAGCCAGACTTGGCTCATGGATAAAGCCTATAATTCCAAGGATCGGGTGATTGATCCGATCCGTAAGAACAATGGTCAAGTTGTGATGCCAGCCAAAAGTAACGCGATTGAACAGCGTGATTATGACCAACATCTTTATAAGGCAAGGCATCTGATCGAGAATTTCTTCGCCAAGCTCAAGCAGTATCGAGGTATTGCCACACGCTATGACAAGTTGGCTCAAAAATTCCTGTCAGCAATCTATCTTGCTTCAACAATAATTTGGCTTAATTGATGACACGCCCTAGAGAGTAATATTAAACATGAAGATGTAGGCACAGCAATAGCGATTACAGGTTCATGGGGTATAGGAAAGACTTATTTTTGGAAAATGTTTTTAGATTTACAAAAATTATCAGGAAAACGAATCTATAAAAAGATGTTTTCATTGTAAATATGCCTATATTTATTTATTGCGTTGGAGATTTTAATCGTTCTAACTTTGAAATAAACAAAATGTGATTAAGTTTTAATTAAAAATGATACCTAATATTGTTCTTTAGTTTTTTTGATAGCTAATAAATTAGGTTGTTTTTGTGCATTATTTAATACTGCTTTTGTTTTAGGATCACATCTTTCAAATGTTTCATTACGCCATTCTAGATTATCAAAATTTTCTACTTCTACTCCTCCCAAATATTTTCTATTATTCCAAATTATTCCAAAATTTTGAATTGGACCTTGTCGGTATAAGCCAAGTAATTGAGGTGATCCTCCAGAAAAAGGATCCCTTTTTTCATTTAGTGATGAACAAAATGCACTGAAAAAACTTCTAGAAGTCCTCATGTTTTCTGGATCGAATTTACTCCATTGGGAGTTTAAATCAGAGAAGGCAATACTCCCTGTACCACTTGCATGTAAAAGTTGTGATTTTGGAGATATGTTTTTAATATCTACAATACATCTATCATCAGAAGAAAATTTAAAAATATTTACATAAAAATCAATATCAGTTACACGTATTCCGCTGTTTATTCGGCTAATATGCAAAATATTCAAAGATTTTTTAATTTCATTTTTCCATTGAACTGGATAATTAAGAAAGCATTTTTGTAAATGTTGTTGAATTTTTTCAACATTGTCTTTATTTGATATATTCTCTTTAAGGTAATCGTTATCTATTTGAAAGACTAAAGAATGCAAAAGTTGGGATGCACAAGTAACATCACCACTAAAGCCAAAAGCATGAAGATGTTTTTGACTAAAAAATAGTTTTTGCCCACAGTCATACGAAATTTCAGGTGTACCCCATGTGAGGCGACTATCAGAAGCAATATATAAAGAAGCTATATTGCGAGAATCGGCACCTGCCCAGCAAATTAATGTTGTCATTTTTTTATTCCTTATGCTAAGTTTACTGTAAAGTTTTTTTCAGGCAACTCCTAGAGCCTCCACCAATAATTTTAATAAAATCTGAGGGGGCTGAAGGTCGAGGACCTATGGGAAACCAATTTAAACAGTTGGTTTCCCATGGCTAGGTTATTTTAACAATACTTTCAAGAACTTAGCGGTATGTGAGACTTCACTTTGAGCAACTTCCTCTGGTGTACCTTCGGCAATAATCATACCGCCACCAGCACCGCCTTCAGGCCCTAAATCAATCACCCAGTCGGCAGTTTTAATCACGTCCAGATTATGCTCAATCACCACAATGGTATTACCCTTATTGCGTAGCTCATGCAAAATATCTAACAGCTTGGCAATATCGTGGAAATGCAAACCTGTGGTCGGCTCATCTAAGATATAAATGGTTTTACCCGTATCCCGCTTCGCCAGTTCACGTGCCAATTTCACCCGTTGCGCTTCACCACCTGAAAGCGTGGTCGCAGATTGACCTAAACGGATATAACCCAAGCCAACTTGATGTAGCGTTTCTAAACGGCGGTGAATCACAGGAATGGCATCAAAGAAATGCATGGCATCTTCAACGGTCATGCCCAAAACATCCGAAATGTTTTTGCCTTTATAGCCGACTTCTAAAGTTTCACGGTTATAACGGTCGCCATGACAGTTATCGCAAGGCACATACATGTCGGGTAAGAAATGCATCGCCACTTTAATCATACCGTCGCCTTCGCAGGCTTCACAACGACCACCTTTCACGTTAAACGAGAAACGACCCGCAGCATAACCACGGGCTTTCGCTTCAGGCGTTTGCGCAAACAGTTCACGAATTGGGGTAAATAAACCAGTATAGGTTGCAGGGTTTGAACGCGGGGTACGTCCAATCGGGCTTTGGTCAATATCGACGACTTTATCAAGGAATTGTAAGCCATCAATTGAATCAAATTTTTCAGCCGTGAGCGTGGTTGCACCATTCAGCTGAGTCGCTGCAAGTGGTAACAGGGTACGGTTAATCAGGGTTGATTTACCCGAACCTGAAACCCCCGTGACACAGGTCATAATGCCTAAAGGAATGGTCAAATCGACCTGTTGTAGGTTATGACCACATGCACCCATTAGTTTAATTTGTTCTTCAGGTTTTGGCGGTTGGGTACGAACTTTGGGCACTGCAATTTTTAACTTACCTGACAGATATTGTCCTGTCAGTGAATTCGGGTTGGCCAAAATTTCTTCATAGGTGCCTTCGGCAATAATATGCCCACCATGAACACCTGCACCCGGCCCAATATCAATAATATGATCGGCTGCACGAATGGCATCTTCATCATGCTCAACCACCAATACGGTGTTGCCTAAGTCACGTAAGCGCACCAAGGTTTCAAGTAAACGGTCATTGTCACGCTGATGTAAGCCAATAGACGGTTCATCCAACACATACATCACACCCATTAAGCCTGCACCAATTTGCGAAGCCAAACGAATACGCTGTGCTTCACCGCCTGACAAGGTTTCGGCAGAACGGGACAGACTTAAATAATTCAAACCGACAGACACCAGAAAGTGTAAACGCTCACGAATTTCTTTAAAAATTTTGTCGCCAATTTCGCCTTTAGCCCCTTCAAGATGTACTGTTTGATAATACTGTGCAGCATCACCAATCGACATTTTGGTAATTTGGGCAATGGTCTTGTCTAAGATTTTAACATTACGTGATATTTCATTCAGACGCGAACCATCACAGGCATCACAGGCTGCATTTGACAAGTATTGTGCTAAATCTTCACGGACATAGTTCGATTCTGTTTCACGGTAACGACGCTCAAGGTGCGGCAAAATACCTTCAAAAGGTTGTACACGTTTATGTGAGCGACCACGTTCATCAATATAACTGAGGTCGACTTTGTCTTTGCCCGTACCATAAAGAAATTTCTTTTTGGTTTCGGCATCCAGTTCATTCCAAGGTGTATCTAATGAAAAACCAAAATGTGCTGCGACTTTTTCGATCATGCTGTAGTAATACGGACGTTGTCTGTCCCAGCCACGAATCGCACCTTGGCTAATCGAAACGTCATTGTTTGGAATTAGTTTGTCGGCACTAAAATGGCTACGTGTACCTAAACCATCACAGACAGGACAGGCACCAAATGGATTGTTGAACGAAAATAGACGCGGTTCGAGTTCTCCCACTGCACGTTCACATTCTGGGCAAGAGTGCTTTGCAGAGAACACGCGATCTGGATGTTCGGCATTCATCCATGACAAAATGGCAATATCACCACCCAAACGTAGCGCAGTCTCGAAACTTTCTGCAATACGGTTGCCTAAATCATCACGCACTTTAAAGCGATCGACCACCACTTCAATGGTATGTTTTTTCTTTTTATCCAGTTCGGGTGGTGGATCAATATCCATCACTTCACCATCGACACGTGCACGGACAAAACCTTGATTTTGCAGTTGCTCAAATAGGTTGCTGTATTCACCTTTACGATCACGTACCACAGGGGCAAGCAACATCAGTGCTGTACCTTCTTCTAGGTTTTTGACCGCATCGACCATTTCTGAAATGGTCTGGGCAACCATGGGTAAATCATGTTCAGGGCAGTACGGTGTACCAACACGGGCATAGAGCAGACGTAAATAGTCGTAAATTTCGGTGATGGTTCCCACGGTTGAACGTGGATTGTGGCTGGTTGATTTTTGCTCGATGGCAATCGCGGGACTTAAGCCCTCAATCGAATCAACTTCGGGTTTTTCCATTTGAGACAGGAATTGGCGTGCATAGGCAGACAGTGATTCGACATAACGACGTTGACCTTCGGCATATAAAGTATCAAAGGCAAGGGAGGATTTGCCTGAGCCTGAGAGTCCCGTAATCACCACGAATTTGTCGCGTGGAATATCGAGTGACACATTTTTTAAGTTATGGGTACGTGCGCCTCGAATACGGATGTGACTTTGGCTCATAAAACATCTCGGGAATGGATAAATTGAAAGTTATATATGATAGCGCATGAAAAATGTTCAAGCTGTATTAAAAAGAATTTAAACGTCATTTTGTGTCGGATCAGTTCAGGATTTAAAATAAACGCGTGGTCATGGTGTTTTTTTATACCTGTAAGTCAGAAATTTAAAGGGTGAAATTTAGTGTTTCGATAGATTCATCGTTAGAATGCAACATATTGTCTGAAGAATAAAAAGGAAATTTTATGCTCATTGCTCAGGTTTTGATTGCTGTTATTGCAATTTTACATGTTTATTTTTTAATTTTAGAAATGTTTTTGTGGGATAAACCTTTAGGCATGAAAGTCTTTGGTAACAATGCTGAAAAGGCAAAACTCACCAAAGTTTTAGCGCAAAATCAGGGGTTATATAATGGCTTCTTAGCCGCAGGACTGATTTGGTCACTCTTTGCATCTGCACCCTTCGCTATTCAACTCGCCAACTTCTTTTTAGGCTGTGTTTTGGTGGCGGGTCTTTATGGTGCAATGACGGCAAGTAAAAAGATTCTTTATATTCAGGCGATGCCAGCATTGATTGCTTTAATTGTGCTCAATGTGTTCTAGGTAGCGTGATTGGCATAAACTCAGTGGCTTAAAATTTTTGCTGTTGGATTTGTGAATATGTTGTCTTTGTTTTTGAAATGTATGTTAGGTGCCGCTGCGGTACTGGTGATTTCGATATTTTCTAAAAGTAAGGCATTTTATATTGCAGGTCTGGTCCCACTTTTTCCAACGTTTGCCTTAATTGCGCATGTGATTGTGTCACAGCAGCAGGGAGCAGAAGCTTTACGCAAAACCGCATTATTCGGTTTGTGGTCTCTGATTCCCTATGCCATTTATTTGTTGATGGTCTATGTGCTGGCAACAAAAATGTCGATGTGGTCATGTCTAGGGATCGCTACAGTGTGCTGGATTGTGGCTGCGGCAGGATTGATTTATGGATGGCAGATGTTTCAGCAGTAAAAGAAAATCCTCCCTCGAAGTCTGCGCTATAGATGGCGTAAGAGGGAGGAGTGATCATCAAAGCATTTAGCTTTGAGGCAGAGTCGAATTAAGCATCCAAACCTAACCATTGTCTTTGATCATAAGCACTATCCCAGAATAACCATTCCAGTTTGGCAGCCGTGGTATAAGCGTGATGCATTTTTTCAAGGGTATCGGCATCGCAACGTGCAGCGACTTGATCAATGGTGTTAATCACATTGCGTACTGCTTGATGGAAGTCTTCGCCTGAATAGGTGTCGATCCACGCTTGATAGGGGTTATTGGCAATGGAATGGTTCACAATGTCTTTACCCACTTCTGCATAAATCCAGAAACATGGCAGCAACGAAGCCAACACCACAGGATAGCTTTCAGACCATGCTGTTGCAGTTAAGAATGAGGTGTAATGATGGCAGGCCAAGGTCAGTGGCGTGCTTTCAAATTGATCTTTAGAAATATCAAACTCGTGCATAAAGCTATCATGTAGGCTGCGTTCCACCACAATGGCAATCTTTGCTGCTTCAGAAAATTGCATCACATCATCGGCTGTAAAAGCTTTTGCCGCACAAACCGCCAGCGCACGACCATAAGCCAGTAAATAATGCGCATCTTGAATCACATAATGGCTAAACACCTCTTGGCTTAATGTGCCTTGAGCAAGCTCTTGGTTAAATGGCAACGCTAAAATTTTTTGATATAACGCTAAATTGCGTTGCCATAGATCTTGAGAAAAGCTCATGTCGTCATCCTAATGAAAAGAAGAATTTACAGATGACGAGGACTATAGCAAGAGTTATTGCGTGAGGATACGAGACACAATAAATAGTGCATGGGTCTGCCAAAAATCATCCGAAGAACTTTGGCTTAATCTGAAAAAGTCGTCATAATTGTGCCTATAAAATCTTAAGCACTCACTGTTGTTAAGTTTTACCGAATTCAATTGATATCAATATTTCTCTATAGGTCGATCTATCATGATGAAACATTTTGGTTTCTCAATCATTTTTACGATCGTGTGTCTGGCTATTTCTGCATATTGGGGTTATACCCATGGCCCAGAAGCAGGTTTAAAGACCATGTTCACGGCATTGACCATTACTGCCATTTTAGCAGTGATGGAAGTGTCGCTTTCTTTTGATAATGCCGTGGTGAATGCCTCGGTACTCCGCGGTTGGGATCATTTTTGGAAAATGATCTTTTTAACCGTTGGTATTGTGATTGCCGTATTTGGTATGCGTTTAGTTTTCCCGATTGTGATTGTTGCCGTTACTGCGGACATGGGCATGCTGGACGTGGTAAAAATGGCGATCAATGAGCCTCTGCTTTATTCAGAGAAATTGATGGCACATCATGCTGAAATTGCAGCATTCGGTGGCTCATTCTTATTGCTGGTGTTCCTGAATTTCTTCTTTGATAGTGAAAAAGATACCCACTGGTTTAGATGGCTTGAAGCACGTTTATCGAATCTAGCCAATGTTCCTGCGATGTCAGTCTTCCTTGCATTGATTGGCTTATTGATCATGGCTGCAAATGTGGGTGAAGCGACGCGTTTAGTGGTGACCATGGCGGGTATTTGGGGCATTGTGGTTTACATTGGCGTGCAAGTGCTGAGTCATTTGTTAGGCGGTGAACCTGAAATTGATGAAGAGGGCAATGCGGTCAGTCATGATGCCAGTGGTGCATCAACAGGCGTGATTAAAGCGGGTATAGGTGGTTTTATTTACCTTGAAGTCTTAGATGCATCCTTTAGTTTTGATGGTGTAATTGGTGCATTTGCCATTACCTCTGACGTGGTGATCATCATGCTTGGTCTCGCGATTGGTGCGATGTTCGTGCGTTCAATGACCATTTATTTGGTGGAAAAAGGCACCTTAGATGCCTACGTGTTCCTTGAACATGGTGCGCATTATGCGATTGGTGCTTTGGCATTTATTATGCTGGCCAGTGGTACAGGCGTACATATTCCTGAAGTGGTCACAGGTTTAATTGGTGTGGCATTTATTGTTTGGGCAATCTTTGCCTCAATTCAATATCGTAAGCGTCAAGAACGGATCGGTTAATCGTTGTTTAAGAAAAAGGGTTACAATAAGGGTGCATGAAAATGCGCCCTTTTTTATGGTGGCTCATCTTGGAATAAAGCAGCATCTGTAATATGAATGTTGTAGGATAGTCGATCGAAATTAAACTCATAAAACCAAGCTTATTGATATGATGAATGCTTTAGAACGCCGTTCAACCTTTGCCTTAAGCAGTATTTTTGCACTGCGTATGCTGGGCTTGTTCATGATTATTCCTGTGTTTTCCGTGGCAGGGCAGTCATATCAAGGTGCAACCCCTGCGCTGATTGGCTTAGCTGTCGGTGTATATGGTTTAACCCAAGCCATTTTACAAATTCCATTTAGCTTACTGGCAGACCGATTTAGCCGTAAGCCTTTGGTGGTTTTAGGCTTATTATTGTTTGCACTTGGCGGTGCCGTTGCTGCAATGTCTGAGAGCATTTATGGCGTAATTATTGGCCGTGCGATTGCGGGTGGTGGTGCTGTTTCTGCGGTGGTGATGGCATTGCTTGCCGATATCACACGTGAGGAACAACGCAGTAAAGCCATGGCCGTTATGGGCATGAGTATTGGGGTATCCTTTATGGTGGCCTTCAGTCTGGGGCCTTGGTTAACCAGTTTGGTCGGCATTTCTGGACTGTTTTGGGTGACCACAATTATGGGGATTGCCGCAATTTCAATGTTGCTGTTGGTGCCTAAAGTGACGCGCCATCATCGGAATTATCAGCAAGGCTATATGACGCAGCTAAAACAAGTCTTGAAAATGGGTGATTTAAACCGTCTGCATATTTCAGTCTTTGCGCTGCATTTATTGCTCACCGCAATGTTTATTTACATGCCATCACAACTGATCGAATTTGCGGATATTCCACTCTCGCGTCATGGATTGGTGTATTTACCTTTACTGGTGATCAGTCTGTTTTTTGCTTTTCCCAGTATTATTTTGGCGGAGAAATATCGCAAAATGCGCGGTATTTTCTTAACCGCAATTGGTGGAATTGTTTTAGGTTTATTGGTGCTGATTTTTGGCTTTGAGTCAAAATATATCTTACTGTTAGGACTCGCTTTATTCTTTATAGCCTTTAATGTCATGGAAGCATTATTGCCTTCTTGGTTGTCCAAATCTGCACCCATTCAATCCAAAGCAACCGCTATGGGCGTGAATGCCAGTAGCCAGTTTCTAGGTGCATTTTTTGGCGGTATGATTGGTGGGCAACTGCTTATTTTGAACAATACCTCAATGGGTTGGGGGATTTTGACCGCGATTGCCGTGGTTTGGTTATTGATTAGTTTTGGCTTGGTTCAGCCGCGTTATTTGTCATCGTTAGTGATTCGTTTGCCTGAAAGCAAACAAACGGATGAATGGACTTCTCAACTTTTGGCAATTCGTGGTATTGAAGAAGTCGTGGTCATGCCCGACCAACAGGTTGCGTATATTAAAGTCGATAAACAGCAAATAGATGATGCTGCACGACAAGATTTAACGCACTTGTTAGGTAAAGAGGTAGCCATTTAAGCATAACTCTTATAAAGTAAAACATAGTAATAAATAGGAAGAATACGTCTGATGCGTGGTGTTAATAAAGTTATTTTAGTCGGAACTTTAGGCAAAGATCCTGAAACCAAAACTTTTCCAAATGGTGGTTCTCTTACTCAGTTCTCAATTGCAACGAGCGATTCGTGGACGGATAAAAATACTGGTGAGCGCAAAGAACAAACGGAATGGCACCGTATTGTGTTACATAACCGCTTAGGTGAAATTGCGCAGCAGTACCTACGCAAAGGCTCTAAAGTTTATATTGAAGGTTCATTGCGTACGCGTCAGTGGACAGACCAAAGCGGTCAAGAACGCTACACCACAGAAATTCGTGGTGAACAAATGCAAATGTTAGACAGTGGTAATCGTCAGCAAGGTGAACAAAGCTCTGGTAGTGATAACGCGGGTTATAATCAACCGCGTTTCAACAATAACCAAGGTGGCGCGAACTCGGGTTATAACAACAATAATAATAACCAAGGCGGTTATGGCAATAATCAAGGTGGTTTTAATAACAACCAGCAAAGTGGTTATGCCAACAATAACCCAGCGGGTTTCCAGCCTAAAGCACCACAATCTGCACCTTCAGCGCCTGCACCTGCTGATTTAGATGATGATCTTCCGTTTTAGATCATATATTTAAATATTGTACTAAGTGATAAGAAAGAACTTGATTTATATCAGGTTCTTTTTTTATGCACAAAAAAAGATTGATATAGAACAAAGAGTGGATAGCCAGCGATTTCGTAAACACGCTTTAGTTAGATAAAATTGTTAATTAATCGTGAAAATATCACTATTTGCTTCGATCCTAAAAGCCAATATTAAATTGGCAATTAAGGTGCTGTTGAAGTAGATTCATAAATATCCTCATGTTTAGCAGGATAATTATTAATTGATAGCAAATTATTCGAAATAAGAAGATATAAGCAAAGGAAGATGATTCTCACTTGATTAAGAGAGAATCGTAGAGGGACTAGCGTTTTTGTGTTTGCATGCAAAGACCTAAAATAACCATCAAGGCAATCAGACCTGCAAGGGTAGCGAGTAGGATATCTCGAAGTGTTTTATCTATTGGTAACCAAGTCCATTTATGTAAGTAAGCAAAACTAAATCCTTCTAAAGCATCTTGCTGCGTGACTTGTGTGGCAATTAAACCGCTACTTGGTTCGATATAAAGCCTGAGCTGATTGTTTAAGCTCGTTTCGACTTTAACAACAGGCAAACGTTTATTGATAAATCCATATTCTCCACTAAAACTGGTGACCCATGAACTTTGAGTAAATTGATGGGCAGGAATGTGTAAATAATTTGCAGCCAATCGTTTACTTTGCTCAAGAATATCTAATCTTGCAGAAGTTTTAGCATCTATCAGTTCAATGGTAGGTGCTGCACTTTTGGCCTGATTATGATGATCATGTTCTTTAACAGCCGTCATACTACCTTGCATTTGAGGCGTTCCTACGAATTGAACCATCCAACCAGCAAGAGCTTGCGCGTTATTCAGTGCAATTGGGACAAGGTTTAATCGTTGTAATGGCTGTTGAATCGCAGTTTGCCATGCTTCTAAACTCAAATCCTGAGTATTAAAAATGGGTTGAATATTTTTAACATCAGGTTTCTTTTGCCAAACATGATAAAAACCACTGATTAGCCACAATGTAATGAATACACTTAAACTAATCCCTAAATAGCGGTGTAAAAAGCGACTCGGTTTTTGGCGTAAACGATGATTTTTACGATTATGAATTTTAAAAAATAATCCAACACCCATCACCACCAATGCCAATATGCCAACTAAGGCAATTTGCATAATGATAGTTTGCCCAAGCCAAGCTTGATCACCCCACGTCCATGTATGACCTAAACGGAAAATTCTTACCATCCACATTTTCTGATCATTTGAAATTGTAGAGAGCCTTGATTGTGATGGATCAATATAGGCTCTCAGGCCATTATCAAAACTTACACGCCAAACAGGCAATAAACGATTAACACTCGGATAATCATCACTAAATTCAGTGATCAGTTCAGCCGAAACAATCTGTTCTTTGGCTGAACCTGTATACCAAAGTGCTAAGCGTTTTGCATCATTCTGTTCGCCATTTTCAATTAATTGACTTGTTTGACTATCATAATATTCAGCACTATTTTGATTCGGCTTTAATACTCGATAAGCCACAAGCTTGGGGTGCAGCTCAATGGCTTGTAATGCCGAAAATTGCGTAATGTTATGTTGTTGCAACACTTGCGAGGCAGGTATTGCATGTTCTAAATGAAGTTGTTGAAATGGAGGCATTCGTTTTTCGGGTTGAGGTTGTGTTGCACTCATGATTGGATGCAACACACCAGTTAACGACCACATTAAAACGAGAATGCCGAGCACCATTCCAAAACCCCGATGAAACTTCATCAGCTTTTTGAGTTGGCTGGCATTCATAAATTATTCTCCAAAATGATAGCGTAGACCGAGTAAATAAGTACGCGGTGCAGCAGGTGTGTAGCTCGCTTGATTATTACTAAATGACGTACTTTCTGCGTAGTGAGCATCTGCCACATTTAAAATTTGCCCATAAATTTCATAAGCATTTTGACGATAATTGGCACGTAAATTTAGTACGGTGTGTCCGTCATATTTTTCGGTATTCGCTTCATTGATCCAATAAGAACCGACATATACACCTTCCGCAGAAAGTAATAATTCAGGAATGGGTTTAATTTGATACTCAACAGTTCCAAAACTTTTTGGCGAACTTGGCATGGTATTACCGCTGTAATCAGCCACGCTTGATGGTTTGAAATCTTCATATTCATGCTTGGCAAAACTGCCTGAAAGTTTCAAACGTTGATTATAAATGTCGCTGATTTTCCAAGTTCCGCCAATTTCGATGCCTTGATGTAAGGTTTGACCTGCATTGCGAGGCTCTCGGGTGTTATCAGGTTTGGTATAGCTGAGTACTTCATCTTGACCTTGCAAACGGTACAAAGTGATTTCGCCATCAATGCGATCATCAAATAATTTAAAACGTAAGCCTGCATCAATATTGTTAAAGGTGGCTTCTTTTAAGTCTGGTGTAACCAAGTTTGCGCCATATAAACCGCTTACTTCTGGCGGCACAAAACCTTGTGACCAGTTGCTATACAAGTCGAACTCAGGGGTAATATTCCACACCAAGCCAAGTTGCGGGCTGGCTTTATGAAAATTGCGTTTTTCATCTGGCGCACCTGTGACTTTTGACGGAACGAGTTGGTTATCAAAATCATAGCTAATCCAGTCATAGCGTGCACCGCCAACTAAATTTAAGTTGGGCAAAACTTGCCAATTTGCTTGTGTATAGAGTGCTTGGTTATTTACATCGACTTTGAAATCACGTAATAACTGACGTTGTTTGTAGCCTGTATAAACCAGTGTGTTTGGATCACGAAAGACTTCAATATCATTGGTTTTGGCTTGATTCGGTGAATGTTCTGTCATAACACCTATGGTGAATTTCACTGGATCGAAATTGGCAGAATGTTGCACATTTAAACCATAAGATTGAAAAGCGTTATAGGTGGTTTGCCCACTATATGTGCCCGTAGGTACGCCACTAACAACGTCGGTGCGGATGTTATAACTTGGATTTTGCTCAGTGGTATTATCACGATAATACACGGTCATTTGACTTTTTTGTTGCTCATTCCAGCTATGATTTAATTGAGATGATAGGCGAGTTGCATCGACTTCACGATAAGTAAATGTCTGATAACTATAACCTTGGCGCTTGCTGAAATCATTTGCATTTAAGCTGCCCGTCATGTCGGCTTTTAAATGGTTATAACTGGCAATGTTTTTAACTTGAGTGGCATCTGAAATACGCCAGTCGTGTCTTAAAGTCACACTTTGCTTATTGCTTTCAGCATGATCTTGCCAGCTTTCACCACGATCACTCGCATAGGCAGAAAGTCTTAGACCATGTTCTCCATATGCCGTGTCAAACGTATTCGATGCACCGACCTCTAAACGGCGATAACCTTCTGAGCTTGAACTCACGCCCAAATCCGCCGTTGGCGTTAAACTTGGAGCTTTGGTTAGAAAATTAATGGTGCCGCCAATGGCATTGCTGCCATATAAACTACTGGCTGGACCACGCAAAATTTCAATGCTGTCAATTCCAGCTAAATTTACTTCATATAAGGCATTGTGGTTAAACACACCGACAGGACGAATTGAAATTCCATCTTCTAAATATTGATACACCGCAGCGGTGGTAATCGGTTGGCGAATCGACATCATGTGCTGTTCGTTGCCCAAGTCATTCATCAAGACACCAGGGGTTTGATTGACCAGTTGACCAATAAAAGTCGCATGTTTAGCTTCAATGTCTTTATTGTTAATTTTGCTGATGGCAGTAGGAGTATTATTAATGGATTCACCCTCACGGCTTGCTGTAAACACAATGGTCGCGAGCGTCTTGACTTCATCTTGCGATGAGGTGTTGGCGAATACAAGGGTACTGTAGGTTATTGATAGGCATGCAGCTGTTAATACTGACAAACGAAATTGAGTATTCATAATCAACTCTATAAAAAAAGCAATAAACGAGGCTGTACCGCAGTGCATCACTGGATACGATGTATAAAAATTGCGATTTATAGAGCGAGTGGGGGAGCTTGTTTGATGGGGAAAATATAGAAGATACGTGGGATATGCAGATCTTCTGACCACGCATAGCATAAGCATCGTACACGAGTGAACCAAGCCAATAAAAATACAAAAATAATTGCAATAAAAGGCACTATCGCAGCTGCATCAACACCATAGGTACACAAAGGGCAATGCTTCATAATTTGGCTTGCGAGTGCAAAAACCTCTTTTGCATAATCACTGAGTTGATCATGTTCAGTCGGTTGCAAATGCTGTTGGTGATGCATGTCATGATGATCATTTGAATGTGGTTCAGACAGCATCAAGCTATTTTGAATATTGGTGACTTGGCAATGTGTCGGCATTGCATAGAGTGCAGGTACCACGCCAGTATGTACCAGCGTTGGTAAGAAGATATGCCAGAGTAAACAAAGCAAAGTAATCGCACCGAAAGATGCGCGCCACTTTAGCAAATGTTGACGAAAACTGGACTTCATATCAGCGATACGACACAGTGGAAATGTGGCAGCAGTATAATTAAAAAAATATTACAGTACAAAACATATCTGCCACAATTAAATCGTGATTCAGGTCCTTGACAATAGGTTTAGCTTGTATGTTCAGGATATTCAACGTGCCATAAAAAACGGTTTGCTTGTCTGTTTGAAGCCAGTTTTTTTATACCAAGTAAAACATGCATAAAGAATCATCACACATAACACAAGAGAGGAAATGATGAGAACAAGCTGATTTATCCATCCAAATAAAATACCGATATGGGCATCGGCACCCCAGTGCATCAATTTAGCAATCAATCGATAGTCTTGGAAATCAGCTTATGAATCACTTGGTGATTTTGGAACATCAATCGAAATGCTATCTGCTTGAGTTGGCGTCAATGGCATTGAATCTCAGAAATACTCCATGCTTGATTTTTATTTAAAGGTGGCTTGATTTGTATTTGATCAGCATCTAAACCCTTTGTGAAAACAAAGGGTTTTTTATGACCTGTAGCTGCTGTTATACGTGATGAATAAATTGAATTAGAATACTCGAGAACTGAGCATATAGTCTTGAGTCACCTGATTTAAACGCTCCAAAATGAGAGCTTTGTCTTGCGTTTCAAGGGCTGCATTCAATTGTTGCATATAGGTCAATAACTGGGTTTTGGCCGCATTGGAAAAATCAGCTGTCACTGCTTGATCTTCATACAGCAACACATAATTTTTGGCAAAACCATAAATCAGAAACAGGGCGGTTTGTTCTAGCGCAAGGTCAGCAGTTTTGATTTGCTGTTCGCAATGGTTTTTGAGTTGTTTAAAGCTGTCAGTACCAGAAGGGAGGGCTTGGAATTGTTCAAGAAGTGATTGAAATACCATTTTGATTATCCGCTCAAAAACAAAATCTACAGAACAAATGAGCAATGGTCAACTTAAATTTGAATTGAGTTTTGCGATGATAAAAAGCATCGTGATGGAAATATTTAATCTATTTTTTCGATTGTTTTTATAAAAAAGTACGGTTTTACCAATTTAAAAAGATTTCGTATTCTAGCTTCACAACCTAAGCAATCCTATAAACAAGCTAGAGGAATATCTCATGAGTTTAATCAATACTGCAATCAAACCATTCAATGCAACAGCCTATAAAAATGGTGAATTCGTTGAAATCTCTGAAAAAGAAATGCAAGGCAAATGGTCAGTGGTGTTTTTCTATCCTGCCGACTTCACTTTTGTTTGCCCAACAGAACTCGGTGATTTGGCGGATAACTATGCTGAATTCCAAAAAATGGGTGTAGAGATTTATTCAGTATCGACTGATACTCACTTTACCCATAAAGCTTGGCATGACAGCTCGGATGAAATTAAAAAAATTCAATATACAATGATCGGTGATCCAACGTGGACTTTGGCAAAAAACTTTGAAGTTTTAATTGAGTCTGAAGGTTTAGCAGACCGTGGTACTTTTGTGATTGACCCTGAAGGTAAAATTCAGATTGTTGAAATTAATGCGGGGGGTATTGGTCGTGATGCTCAAGAGTTACTTCGTAAAGTGAAAGCAGCGCAATATGTTCATGCACACCCTGGTGAAGTTTGCCCAGCAAAATGGAAAGAAGGCGATGCAACGCTTGCGCCTTCAATTGACTTGATTGGTAAAATTTAAGCTCACGTTAAAATACTCACCTAAAAAATCCAGAACATTGTTTCTGGATTTTTTAGGTGTTGCATTGATCCATTTAAAGTGCGTAACCTAAATGATCTTTGGCTAAATTTCTTAAACCTTCGACTAAATAATCAATGAGTTTTTCCATCACCAAACGTTGTCCTTTACGAGAAGCATAGACCAATTGCACCGTGCCTAAATTTGAGCACCACTCAGGTAGGACATGAATCAATTTGCCTTGCTTGATGTCTTGTTCAACCGCCAAATAAGGTAAATCGGCAATCCCAAATCCATCGTATACCGCATAATACACACCAGCAAGATCATTGCTTTTAATCCGTGGCTGGAGGGGAATATCAATTACTTCACCATGCTCACGATTGTTTAAATGCCAGTAATATTGTGATTTTTGCATACCCAGAACCACACTGGGAAATTCGTGTAATTCTGTGAAATGTTGGATTTGCCGTCCTTTGAGTAATTCAGGGCTTGCCACCAAGCAATGGGTGGTTTTAATGACATCACGTACAATCAAGCTAGAATCTTCATTGGCTTGGAAATTGGTCCGAATGGCTAAATCGATATCATCATGCATTAAGTCAACACGGCGGCTGGTCAGCTCAAGTTCAATCTGTACTTTGGGATAATCTTTTAGAAACTGATTGAGCAATGTACGGATTTGAAAATGCATCATGACTGAAGGGCAGCTTATTTTGATTAAGCCCTGAGGCTCACTTTTTTGTTTCAGTAATACATTGTTGGCACATTCAATCTGGGCGATGACTTTGCAACATTCTTCATAAAATTCTTGCCCTAAAGGGGTGACTTTAAAATGGCGTGTTGAACGCTGAATGAGACTGACATTAAATTGACTTTCTAAGTCTAAAATCCGTCTGCTCAATTTTGATTTGGTGATATTACTTGCCTCACTTGCGGCACTAAATCCAGCGTATTTCACCACCAGAAAAAAGTAATAATAATCATCAAATGAATGCATACATCACGCTCAAAACTGGGCAAGGAAGTCATTATTCTAGCGGAAAAAAGTCGCAGGATTGAGGGTGCTAGATAACAAAATCAAAAAGCGATCCGAAGATCGCCTTTGAAAAACAGACAAAGCTTATTTTTGCGATGAATGTTGGTTGTAGCTGTTGATGAGATTGCGATAATCAGGAATATGATTGGAAAATAAAGCACCCAAACCTTCAATGTCATTCCGCCAGTCACGGTGTAACTCACATGCCATCCCAAACCATGTCATTAATTGTGCACCTGCATTTGACATACGATCCCATGCAGAATCACGCGTTAAATGGTTAAAGGTGCCTGAAGCATCGGTAATCACAAATACCTCAAAGTCTTCTTGCAAGGCTGAAAGTGCAGGGAATGCGACACAGACTTCTGTGACAACACCGGCAATAATCAATTGTTTTTTGCCTGTCGCTTTGACTGCTTTTACAAAGTCTTCGTTGTCCCACGCATTAATTTGACCGGGACGAGCAATATAAGGTGCATCTGGAAACATTTCTTTGAGTTCTGGAACTAAAGGACCATTTGGACCTTGTTCAAAACTGGTGGTTAAAATCGTCGGAAGGTTGAAATATTGCGCCGCTGCAGCAAGGGCTAAAACATTATTTTTGAATTTGTCGGGGTCGATATCACGAACCAATGACAGTAATCCAGTTTGGTGGTCGACTAACAAAACAGCTGCATTATCTTTGTCTAAACGAACGTATGGTTTGCCCATTTCTTGTGCCTCGTAAATAGTGTTATGGAGAAGTCGAACTTCTGTTCTAGATGTTCTGGGGTGAATTTATATTAATGAGATAATGAAGGTGGATAAAGCCAGTGATTTGAGATTCATTTTATTGTTTATGGGATAATTGACTGGATTGAACTTAAAAAATAAGCATGGTTAAAAATGAGAGTCCTTATTTTGTCCTAAAAATGAGATGGTGTGTGCTGGTGTTGAGCTATATTGACGCATTTAAAAAGACTAATATGTACTCATATTGTTTCCTAGAGATAGGAGTTTGAGATGAAAAAAATTATTGGCGTTTATCGTAATCAAAATATGCATTGGGTCGGAGATGGTTTCCCTGTTAAAAACCTATTTTCTTATGATCGTTTAGGTCAAGCGATTAGCCCATTCTTATTATTGGATTATGCTGCGCCGTATCATTTTAATCCAACCACCGCACAACATGGCGTAGGTTCACATCCACATCGCGGTTTTGAAACAGTCACTATTGCCTATCAAGGCGAAGTGTCGCATAAAGACTCCAGTGGTGGTGGCGGTCAGATTAAAACGGGCGATGTGCAGTGGATGACCGCGGGTGCAGGTTTAATGCATGAAGAATTTCATTCTGAGCAATTCGCTAAAAGCGGTGGATTGTTTGAAATGGTACAGCTTTGGGTCAATTTACCTGCAGTAGATAAAATGACCGCACCTAAATATCAAGCCATTGAAGCACAAGATATTCCTGTGATTGAACTTGAAAATGGTGCAGGGCATATCCGAGTCATCGCGGGTCGCTATCAAGTAGATCAGGGAGAATATCGTGGTCCTGCTGCAACCTTTTCACCAGTGAATGTGTGGGATGGTGAGTTAAAAGCAGAGCATGTACATCACATTCATGTGCCTGTTGATCACAATACTTTGCTTGTCGTGCTGTCAGGTGAAATGCTACTAAACGGCATGCAAAAGGTTGAAGACAGTTCTATTGTGTTGTTTGCCCAAGATGGTGAAGTCGATATTCAACTTGAGGCTTTGCAAGATAGCAAATTTTTGCTGTTGACTGGTCAACCTTTAAATGAGCCTATTCAGGGCTATGGTCCTTTTGTCATGAATACTAAAGATGAAATCATGCAAGCATTTAATGATTTTAATCGTGGCCAGTTTGGTGAAATAGTGGTTGCAGGCTGATGTGGGCTTTAAAGCTCTTGGTGCAAAAATAAAGAAGCCCCTAAATTTTTAGGGGCTTTTTGCGAAATGAGTTTTGTTGTTTTTACTTTATTTGCATCATGATTTGCTATGAAAATGATGCTGTCATGATCAAGTGATCAGACGGGCTATAATAATCGTATTTTAAGAATGTGTAAAACGATTGTTATAAAATTGGTTTATATATATTAATGGTTTTAAAGGTTTTTTATTAAAATAACTATATATATTAAATATTTTAATTGTTTTTATTGTGTATTTTTTTGTGCTGATAAGGGTGAATGTCTGGCTGATATTCATCATGATGACTTTTGTTAAAAAGATAGATTCTGGAATATTTTAATACCGCCTTTTAATCCTGCTTGGTTCATAATTTCAGTAATCTTATATAACTGACGGATAATAATTTTGGATATAGCCGTTATTGGTAGTGGCATGGCTGGGCTAGCTACCGCAAGAATTCTTAAAGATGCAGGGCATAGCATTACGATTTTTGAAGCATTGCCTGGGCGTGGTATGGATAGCCATAGTACTGAATTTGAAGGTGGCTTAATTGATGCGCCATTGCGCGTCATGAACCCGCATTTGTGGAAAAATACCTTAAGTTTGGCGACTTATTTAGGGATTGAAACTTTTCCCGTTCGTACTTATATGGCGTGTAGTTGGCTTTTTGAAGATCGTATTGAAACATGGTTAACCACCTCTCGTAGTCGTATTGGTAATTTTCCGATTATTAACAATCGCAAAGGCATTCAACAGTACGGTTGGCGCTTAGTCAAAGGGATGTTGCAACTTAAAACGGCCATCGCTAAGTTTTTCAAGTCAAAAGACCAAGAAATCACGCTGGCTGAATTTATCAATAACAATGATATAGAAGAGGTGTTTTTACATGGCGTGGTCATGCCCGTGCTGTATACCATTTGCACCTGTAGTTCTAAAACCATTGGCGAATGGCCAGCAAAACCCTTATTGATTTTCTTACGTCAATTGACCGATGGTGATGCTTTATTGCGCATGCAAGGTGGCACGCCTGCATTGGTGGACAAATTGATTGCAGGGATTCAAATTCATAATGGTTCTGCAATTACCCAAGTCAAAGAACAAGATAGTCGCGTACTGGTTGAAAATGCTTTGGGTGAACAATACATTTTTGATCGGGTCATTGTGGCAACACCGACCAATAAAATTGAAGATTTCTTAAATACTGAACAATTTGCTGATGACATTGCACTGTTAAAGAAATTTAAATTTGAACAAGGTAAATTGGTGATTCATACCGACCAAACAGTGATGCCGCCAAAACGTAAAGATTGGGCAGTACTCAGTTATATGATGGATCGTAAATTTACCCGTCAGCAATTTACAGTGTGGTTGAATGCAGTCGAACCAAGTTTAGTCGGTAAAACAGCAGTGTTCCAAACATGGCAACCCGTGATTGATATTGATCCTAAAAAAATCATTTCCACCGTGACTTTAACCCGTGCTGTGGTCGATTCACAAACCGTGGCTTTGAATAAAGAGTTACAGGTTCGTCATAAAGATGCAAACCGTAAAGTATTTTATTGTGGTTCATGGTCTTGTGATGGTTTACCTATTTTAGAGTCAGCCGTGACATCCGCCATGCATATTGCAGAAATTTTTAATGCACCCTTGCCGTTTGTTGGATTAAAACCTAAAGTTGAGGTTTCCCCACAACTTGGTTACTACTACTAAAATACATGAAATGGCTTCAAGCAATTCGTCAGCATTTTATCCAACATAAATATGCGATTAATGCAAAACAGTTAGGAGATGATGCAGCGCTGGCTTGGAGCAATTTGGGCTATTGGGATGATGCAACATCGTCCTATCCAGAAGCTTGCCGCCAACTGGCTCATCAATTGGCGCAAGCTGTGCATTTAAGCTCAGCCGATAAACTGCTCGATTTAGGCTGTGGGCAGGGCGCAAGTTTAGCTTTGTGGCAACAGCAATATCAGCTGCAATATATAGAAGCGGTTGAATTACAATCCCATTGTGTGACTCACATTCAAAAGCATCTTCCGCAACTTGCGGCAATTCACCAACAATCTTTTTTAAATTTAAAACAAATTCAATTCAAAGTCGCTTTTGACGTAGTGCTCTGTATTGATGCTGCGTATCACTCAAATTTAAATTCATTTTTAGCATCGGTCTGCGCGGTTTTAAATGCAAAGGGCAGACTGGGTTTTCATTCTTTAATCTTGTCTGAAAAGTGGTCGGCTTTAACCACCTTGCAAAAGCAAAAATATAAGTGGTTATTAAAATCTGCCGATGTGAATTTGGATGATTTAATGACGCAATCCGTCTTGAAACAAACTTTGCAGCATTATGATTTTAGCGAGATTGCAGTTGTTGATTTATCTCAAGCGGTCTTACATGGGTTTTCGCATTATATTCAACAATCGCCATCATCTCATCTAGGATTAGATGCGGTTAAAATTCAACTGACTGCAAAGTTATGCCATAAGCTATATGTTGATGGTTTGGTGCAATATGTGCAAATTAGTGCAAAAAAGAACGCGCCATAATAATGATGTGATTTAGATTTTTAAGATGCTATTTAAATTTTTAAAATAAACGTGCAAAAACAACAAAGCCCCACTAAAAGTGAGGCCAAGTATAACATGGTGCCGGCACACGGATTCGAACTGTGGACCTACTGATTACAAGTCAGTTGCTCTACCAACTGAGCTATGCCGGCGTTGTTGGATGAATAATAGCGAATTTGGTTAAAAATGCAAGCCAAAAAATGAACGATTGAATTGCACAGCTATTTTTAAGCATTAAAAAATCAACTTAAATCAAAAATTTTTTAATCTTATCAGAGAGATTTACGCCTTAAAATTTGATCGAGGTCTTGCGCACATTCTTCTAGGGTTAAAGCCATATCAATTTGCATTTGTGGTTTGAGTTCGTTGGCCAGTTTTCTCCATTGATCAATCAGTCGAATGGCTTTCTGAATTTTATGTTTGTTAATATCCTTTGCAATGGTTGGGGTGTAACCACCACGTTTAGCATTCTTGATCTGTTTGACATAATTATTGCTGGTATTCATATTTACTCCCGAATAGCAGTTTTCTATGTATTCAATGTGCTTCGATGATTCGACTTAAACTACTGTCCTATGATTGTTAGCATGGAAATATTGCAGCTTTATGATATTTTTTAAGTTTTTATTGTCTCTTGTCATGATTGAGTCAGTGCTTAAATTTATTTTAAAAGAGGTGGACAGTTCTTTTTAATTTTCGATCAACCGAGCAATTTTTTTAATATGATGAATGAAGAAAGTATCGGTAAATACTTTCTTCAGTTGAGTTAAATCTTAATATTCCCAAAACATGCGCTGAATTTCTTTTGCATCTTTGGTTTTGGTGAGGGCAAGTGCAGCCAGTAATTTTGCTTTTTGTGGATTTAAATCATGTGCCACGACCCAATTGTATTGATCATCTGGTTGTTCTGCATTTCTTAAGACAAAACCTTGTGGCACACGAGATGAACGGATAATTTGCACGCCTTGTTTTTGTAGCTCATTTAAAGTGGGCACAATATTCTTTGCAACGGATCCATTGCCCGTACCTGCATGAATAATGGCTTTCGCTCCTGCTTTTGCATAGGCCGTATAGGCATCGGGAATCATATTGCCAGAACCATATACAATTTGAACCAAAGGCAAAGTATCGCCCTGAATATTTTCAATATTAAATTCAGAGCTGTTATTAAAGCGTTTCGCGATATTTCTAAACCAATAAGCTTTACCCTCGACCAGTGTACCCAACGCACCCCACTGACTCGCAAAGCCATTGGTGTGAATATTAATGGTTTTGGTGACATCTCGTGCTGCAAAAATATCATCATTCATGAGCACAAAAACACCTTTGCCTTTTGCATTGTCGTTGGCCGCAAGGGCAACAGCACTATACAAATTTAAAGGGCCATCCGCAGACAATGCTGAAGGTGGACGCATTGAACCTACGACCACAATGGGTTTGTCGGTATGAACGGTTAAGTTTAAAAAGTAAGCTGTTTCTTCTAAGGTGTCCGTACCGTGTGTGATCACAACGCCATGTACATCTGGCTTTTTCACCAATTCATTGACTTTTCGTGCAATGGTTAACAGCTCTTTGTCGGTCATGCTTTCGGATGCAATTTGAAGTGCTTGTACACCCGTGACATTGGCAAGGTTCTGAATTTGAGGAACGGCCTTAAGCAAATCATCAACAGGCACTTTGGCCGCAGTATATGTTGCACTGTTGGTGGAGCTGGCTCCTGCACCTGCAATTGTGCCACCTGTGGCAACCACGACGACATTATTTTTAGCAAAAACTGAAAAGGGTAATAATAAACCGAGGCTTAAAGTGAGTGCCGTAAGTGTCTTTTTCATCATTTTTCCTTATAAAAAGTTCAGTACAATCCAAGCATTTTTTGTACCACTTATAACCTAATCTAAAGAAATGAGTTTTGCCTATACCAAATTGGAAATATGGATTTCATCATCAGAAATATAAGACCAATCATTTTTAGATTTGCTGAATGAGCTGGGAGACAAAGATACCGAATGATTTCTTTGCTGATAAAATCGCCATGTTGAGGGTGTGAAGGCTAATTTTGCCAAAGATGTGACATAGATGTTTTTAAGAGAGGAGATTAATAAAAGGCTAAAGCATCTCTGAATTCTAATGGGTCGCATGGGTTTTTCCCATATATAGCCCGATCGCAATACATGGAATGTCGTTGCCATAGACAACAAAAAAGGCCTAAACCCTTTAGAATTAAGCCTTTCGTTACTGCTTTGGAGTGCAGTTCTTTGCAATTTGGTGGGAGAGAGGGAATAAACTAATTGGTATAAGCTATTGAATATTAATAATTATGTAGATCAATAAATTGGTCTATACCAACAAAAAACAAAAGTACCCCTTATTTTTACCTGTAAATTGTAAATGAATTATTATCACTGGTTAATAGCTGTAATAGTTTTGGATGTAAAAAGAGTTTCTCTTTACCTATATTTATTTCTTCCAGTACACCAATTTCAACCAATTTTTTAAGGTATGTAGATGCTGATTGACGTTTTGCTATATCACGATCTACTAAGTTCGATATTCGGCTGTATGGCTGTTCAAAAATAATATCGACTAATTCCCTTGAATAGATTTTTGGGGCATCGGATTTAACGTACTCAATGGTATGTTCGTGTAATTGCCTAATGCTGTTGATTTTGGCTATTGTCCACTCGCTTGTATTTTTAACTGCCTGCAAGATGAATAAAATCCATTCCTGCCAATTTTCTTGGATAGTTACACTTAAGAGTAATTCATAGTATTTGGCTTTATTCATAATAATAAAGCGGCTTAGGTACAGAATTGGCAAAGTAAGTAGCTGGCAATCCATTAAATACAGAATATTTAAAATACGTCCTGTACGCCCATTACCATCAATAAACGGGTGTATGGCTTCAAATTGATAATGAGCGATTGCCATTTTAATTAATGGATCTAGTTCATCGTTGTAGTGTAGGAAGTGGTCTAAATTCGATAATAGATTACGGATAGCATCTTGACCGACTGGTGGGGTGTAGATGACTTCATTTGTATAGCTGTTCTTTAGTGCTGTTCCTGTTGTTGCCCTAATATCTAAATCAACACCTTTGATGGTTTGACATATCTCTATGGCTGTACTGGTGCTCAATGGACGTTCTTTGATGGATTGCACACCCTTATACAAAGCTGTTCGATATCTTAAAGCTTCTTTAGTTGCATGGTCTGCTTGATTTTCACTGCCTTGGGCATGTTGGAATAGCTTATCTGTTGTGGTGACAATATTCTCAATCTCTGAACTGTCTTTTGCTTCCAGTAAAGGGATGATGTTAATTAATATGGTTTGATTGGGTATTAGCTCGCCAGCCTGCTTTAATTCCGCCAATGCAGCTCTTGCCTCAATACAGAGTTTTAAAACCTTTTTGGTTTCTACATCTTGAATAGGTGGCAGGGTAGGTAATTCATTGTATGGGCTTGAGGCTTGCCATGCTGTCATCGTCTTAACCTTTATTGTTATGTCGATAAAACCTATAAAAATCGACATGAGATTATTGTCATGTCGATAGCATAAACATATTTATAGTGTCATGTCGATAAAACAAGAAAAAATCGACATGAGGTTGTTGATGTGTCGATGCTATAAACATGTTTATAGTGCCATGTCGATGAAATGAGAAAATATAAACATGAGGGTATTTAAATGAGGCTTCCTATCAGTTGGGGGTATATCCAAATTTGGATGTATCTTGGTCTGCATAATGCGCCCGCGCATTTTCTTTCTTGATTATCACTAAGCTATATATCGGTTTGTTGTGTTTTATCGCCGTGCATTTATTCTAAGTCGGTACGCATTGGTACGCACCAAAACAGCATATTTAAAATGCCGAATTAATTTGGTCGCGTTTTAAATGTGAGCAAGTTTGCGCATATCTCACATGTAGGAAAGGGTCGCATTTGAAATGCCTACCTACTCCATCAATTGATGGTTCAGGTAAGGCTTCTTGTAAATGTGGGGTAGGATCATTTTCTATTAAACCTTTTCGGATTGAGTACCTAAATACACGACCAGCCAAAGGAATAGAACGCTTAGCCATTTCCTGTGCGCCTCGATCTTCAATACGCTGGGCACACTCTAAAACGTCTTTACCTTTGATTTGATCAATTGGCAGATTACCAATGTATGGGAATAGGTCTTTTTCAAATACGGATAAATCCCTTAAATACGTCGGCTCTTTGATTACCGCCTTTCTACTGTCCAGCCATTCAAGGGCAAGTGTTTTAAAGAGGCTACTTTCATCTATTTCTATTTTTTGTTCTTTCTTCTGTTCTGCTGGGTCTAATCCATTGGCTAAGGCTTTTCTAGCTTCTAAGTGTTTCATTCGTGCTTGTGCCAATGACATGAACTCATAAGAGCCTAGAGTAATATTTTTCTGTTTACCGCTAAAACGGTACGCATATATCCATGTCATACGCCCATTAGGGAAAACGTGTAGCTGTAGTCCGTTCCCATCACTGTATTTATCAGGTTTTTTTGCATTTAAGGGTGGTTTTAAACGCTTTATCTTTGAGTCGGTTAGCATGGGTTTCCCCTAATTTGTTGGTATCAAATGCTGGTATTGAAAACGATACCAACAATTATACCAACACTATACCAACGATTGCAGCGTATTGCACTTCATTGCCATAGACAACAAAAAAGGCCTAAACCCTTTAGATTTAAGCCTTTCGTTGCTGCTTTGGAGTGCAGTTCTTTGCAATATGGCGGTGAGAGAGGGATTCGAACCCTCGATACGCGCAAACGTATACACACTTTCCAGGCGTGCTCCTTAAGCCACTCGGACACCTCACCATTCGGCCGCGATAATAACCAAAAAAATGGACTCTGCCAAGTTGAAACAATTGATTTAGAGCAAAAAAAATTTCTCGGTGATATTATTCGGAAAAATTCTGTCTACATTAGAAGACGCATATATGCAAAATACCGCAAAAAAAGCGGCATTGCCTGCAATTACCTTAGCAGCACTAGGTGTTGTATTTGGAGACATTGGAACCAGTCCATTGTATGCCCTGCGGCAATGCTTCCTCACCGCACATCTCGCTATTACTGAAGCGACAGTTCTTGGAATTCTGTCGCTGATTTTTTGGTGCATGATGCTGACGATCAGTTTTAAATACGTCACCATCATCATGCGTGCAGACAATAATGGTGAAGGCGGGATTATGTCTTTGCTGGCATTGAATTTGCGAACCACTCGGATCGCTGAGAACAGGAAAATTTATCTCATTGCTTTAGGCTTTATTGGTGCATCGCTATTCTTTGGTGATGGCATTATCACGCCAGCAATTTCTATTCTCTCTGCAATTGAAGGCTTAAGTATTGCTACACCGATGTTTAACCAATGGCTCATGCCTTTAGCGATTGGTATTTTGGCAGGATTATTTTTAGTACAGCGGCATGGTACAGCCACCATGGGTAAATTTTTTGGCCCATTAACCATGACTTGGTTTCTTTCTATTGGCGCAGTGGGCGTGTGGAGTATTATTCAAACCCCATTTGTATTGACGATGGTTAGTCCACATTGGGCCTTTAATTTTATTGTTCATCAACCCTACGTTGCTTTTCTGACCATGGGGGCTGTCATTTTAACCATGACAGGTGGTGAAGCTTTGTATGCCGATATGGGGCATTTTGGTCGTTTACCTATTCGCCTTGCTTGGTTCATTATTGTTTTACCGTGTCTACTGTTTAACTATGCAGGACAGGGGGCATTATTACTACGTAACCCAGAGGCGATTTCGAATCCATTTTATATGCTGGTTCCGGATTGGGGTTTATATCCAATGATTGGCTTGGCGACAGCTGCCGCAGTCATTGCCTCTCAGGCAGTCATTACGGGTGTGTTTTCAATGACCAATCAGGCCATTCAACTACGCTATTTACCCCGTTTAACCGTGCATCACACCTCGGATGTTGAACAAGGTCAAATTTATTTGCCGTTCATTAATTGGGTGCTGTTTATTTCCGTGGTGATCCTGATTTTATTGTTTGAAAATAGTGCCAATTTAGCCAGTGCTTATGGGGTTGCCGTGACCATGACCATGCTGTGTGGGACGATTTTAATTTCGTTCCTCGCCTATGGTTTTTGGCGTTGGCCCGTGTGGAAGGTTCTGCTCTTTACGATCCCATTCTTGTTCATTGATTTGATCTTTGTTGCCTCTACATCGTTAAAAATTATTGCGGGTGGCTGGGTGCCTATTTTAATTGGTGCAGTAGTTTATAGCATTCTGATGACATGGAAAATGGGACGAGAAATTGTCTTTGCACGTCTAGAAAAAGATGCTTTACCGATTGATCTGTTTATCAAAAGTATTGGCATGAGTGCTGAAACACAATTTGTTCCCGGTGTAGCCGTATTTCTGACGGGGACACCCAATATTGTGCCGCATGCCATGTTGCATAATATTAAGCACAATAAAGTGCTGCATGAACTGAATATGATGGTGACTGTGGTGACTCGCGATATTCCTTATGTTGCCGCAGAGGAGCGCATTCAAGTTGAAAAACTGGATGAGCATTTTTATCGGGTCTCGATGTATTATGGTTTTAAAGATCAACCGAATATTCCACAAGCGCTTCAGCAAGCTTATGCACAATTAGGGCTTGAATTTGACATGATGCAAATCAGCTTCTTTATTTCTCGTGATCGATTGATTCACACGGTTGGAGATGGAATGTCTCCATGGCGGGAAAAACTGTTTATTTCGATGCAACGAAATACCAGTCCAGTCAGTGATTTTTATCAAATTCCACCGAATCGTGTGGTCGAGCTGGGCAGTCAAATCGAAATTTAGTCATGAACTGAATAATAGATAAAAAAACCAAGGTCAATCCTTGGTTTTTTTATTGGAGGATAAAGCTCAATACAGAGTGATTAGTTCTCTGTTATTTCTGCAATGGGTGCTTCTGGAGATGCATTGACTGGTGCATCGCTAAGATCTGCTTCTGGTGCAGCTTGTACGGCATCATTGGGTTGGGCGATTTCAGGTGCAGCAGCGATGGCTTCATGAGTCATCATTGTTTCAGCAGCATTTACAGGTGCAGCAGCAACAGCTTCTTGGGTGACATCAACTTGTGGGCGATCTGCCGCATTGACTGGCGTGTCGGCAGAAGATGAAATCATCGGTGCAGCCGTTTTTTGATTTAAAGCTTGTTCTGTTTGTTGTGCAGCTAATTCAGCATGGGGTTGCATTGCTTCGACCTTGTCAGCTGCAATTTGAGCCGTTTGCTCAATCGCAGGAGCATTGGCTTGCTCTACAGCAGCAGGTGAGCCCATTTGTGCTGGGGTATTTATGTCCGCAGTTTGTGCTGTGGTTGCATTTACAGCTGAATGGTTTTGTATTTCTACTTCAGTGCCGACTTGAGCGGCTTGGTTGGCATCAAGAATACGAATTTGACCACTGGCGATTAAATCTTGAATTGAACCTGCTTGACCATTCACTGTGGTGCTCACTTTTACTTTAGATAAACTTTCTAAAGAATCACCTGCTTGAATAGCAGGTTCTGCAAATGCTGTTGCACTCATCAATCCTGTAATCAGGCTTAGACCTAAAAGCTTAGCGTGCATAAAATACTCCCTAGATAGAATCATTTTGAAATCTTGCTTGTTTTACCTTGTCATAATCTTGATCGGTTTTTCAATCAAACATACCGAAAGCCATTAAGAGTCTTTATAAAAGCTGTAGAAAATTAGACATATTGTTACAACAACTGTGCTTTTGTTGGTCAGATATTGTTTAATTGTTAAACAAACAACTTTGGCTACATATACTTCAATTTGCTTGCTTGTTAAGCTCGTGAAAAATGAGTGTTTATCTAAAAATGGCAATTAAGAAACGTAAAACGAGTAAGTCTTGGGTTCAACTTTTAAATCAAAATAGTTTAAAAATTATTTTAGGTTTAGTTGCAACCAGTAGTTTTGCAATTGCTTTTGGACAAGAAAAAATCCAACAGTTTGTTTCGCTGCCATCATCCTCAAATTCGGCTTGTTTAGATCAGTTTTATCGCGATATTCCACCTTATTTAGCCAAAGAAAGCCTCAATAAAAATACCTATCCCTTGTGTTTTAATGGTTTTAACGTGATGTATTCGGGTGTTTCTAAAACACCGTTATGGGTTGCTGAAGCATTAACGCCGCAGCGCTTAAGTCAAAAAATTCCGCGTGAAGACAGTTTTCATGAAGAAACCAAAGTCAGAGCAGAGCACCGTGCCACCTTGTCGGACTATAAAGCCTCAGGTTATGACCGTGGGCATATGGCGCCAAATGCCGATATGCCCACCAAAGCTGCGCAAAGTGACAGTTTTTCCTTAGCCAATATGGTGCCGCAAGCACCGAAAAATAATCAACAGGTTTGGCGTGAATTAGAAGAAGCTACACGAGCTGTAGTTACCAAGCAAAAGCAAGATGTTTATGTAGTTACGGGACCAGTATTCCCATTTGCAAATAAAAAGAACAAAATAAAAGTCATTGGTAATAATAATGTATTTGTTCCGACAGCAACCTATAAAGCCATTTATATGCCTAAAACAGGTGTAGCAGGGGTGTATTATGCAGACAATGTTTTAAAAGAGACTTCGCCAAAAATACATATCATCAGTATTTGTGCTTTAGAAGAAATGGCCGGTATTAACATTTTTCCGCAGTTGACCGAAGACCAAAAACGTAATACTTATAATTTGCCATTGAAAGCAACAGCAGTGAAAGCCACTCAAAAAATTGCGTATTCACATTGGGATGCCGAAAGCCAATGTGCGGAAGATGTCAGCTCCGATAAACTGACCGAGGTACAGAAAAATTTTAAATCTTCATCTGTAGCTGCTACCTCGAATATGACCACCCAAACCAATGCAGACCAGAATGAGGCACCGACGGTCGATACAAATACCCAAGATGCCATTGTAAAACAACTGATTGAAGCTTTATTGCAATACATTTTACAGTTGATTGGTAATTCAAGTTCAAAGTGAGAAAAGATGTTGAGATAGATTATTTTATTGAGGTTTAATTAATTGTTAGCGAATGAACATAAAGAAAAAAAAGGATTGATAAATAGCTTTAGGATAAAAGTTGTTTTAGGCTTAGTTATTGTGGGTAGTTTTATTTTTGTATTTAGACAAGAAAAAAATCAGCAATTTGTGTCTACAGTAGCGTCATCTAATTCAGCCTGCCTAGATCAATTTTATCGTGATGTACCACCTTATTTAGTTCGTGAGAGTCTGAATAAAAATAGTTATCCGCTGTGTTTTAATAGTTTTAATGTGATGTATTCGGGTGTTTCTAAAACGCCATTATGGGTCGCTGAAGCATTGACGCCGCAGCACTTAAGTCAAAAAATTCTACGTGAAGATAGTTTTCATGAAGAAGCCAAAGTAAAAGCAGAGCATCGTGCCACCTTGTCGGACTACAAAGCTTCAGGTTATGACCGTGGGAATATGGCACCGAATGCTGATATGCCCACTAAAGCTGCGCAAAGTGACAGTTTTTCCTTAGCCAATATGGTGCCGCAAGCACCGAAAAATAACAGACAGGTTTGGCGTGAATTAGAGGAAGCCACCCGTGCGATGGTCACTAAACATAAATATGATGTTTATGTGGTTACAGGGCCTGTTTTTGCAGCAAGAAAATTAAAAACTATTGGCAAGGGCGTTATTGTTCCAACCGCAGTTTTTAAAGCAGTTTATATTCCTAAAACGGGTGCAATTGGTGCCTACTATGCACCTAACGACAATTCACAACAGGTTAAAGTCGTCAGTGTTTGTTATTTGGAAGAACAATTGGGCATAAATTTGTTCCCACAACTGACCGAAGAACAAAAACGCAATACTTATAATTTGCCATTGAAAGCAACAGCAGTGAAAGCCACTCAAAAAATTGCGTATTCACATTGGGATGCAGAAAGCCAATGTGCGGAAGATGTCAGCCCTGATCAACTGACTGCGGTACAAAAAGAGTTTAAATCTTCATCTGTGGCTGCTACTTCGAATACGACCCAAACCCATGCAAGTCAGAATGAAGCACCGACGGTCGATACCAATACCCAAGATACCATTGTAAAACAATTGATTGAAGCATTATTACAATACATTTTACAGTTGTTGAAGTAAGCTATTTTTCGCTAGGATGATGTGAGTCATCCTAGTTTTTAAAAACAATAAAGTTCAGTGAGCAGACCATGTTTAAACCTTTTGAAAATGCGACAGCGTCACATGCGATTCATGACTTAACGCTGGAAAACCAAGAAGATTGTGTCAGTATTTATGGTAATTTGCAGATCACCAAAGATCAGGAAGGTTTACAGGCGGCTAAAGTTTTACAAGCCTTTTTAAATGATGTGGTAAGTGCTTTAGAAAATGAACAAAATTTGCCTGAAAAAATTGATCGTCAAGATGAACAGGAAATTGAAAATCCATTTTTATAAAATTTTAGCGCTTACAGTGTTCCATGTGGAACATAAAAAAGTACCTATAAAGCATTAAATCGAACCTTTTTGTTGATCGAAAATGAAACATTTCTTAGTCACAACATGATGAGATATTTTTAATCTTGTTGTTTGCGCCATTGTTGTGGGGTCGAACCCGTCCACTGTTTAAAGGCACGTTGAAAAGCACTTTGTTCCGAGTAACTCAGTAATAACGCAATTTCTTGTAAAGCTAGATGTGGATCTCTTAAATATTGTTCCGCCAATAGATGTCGAACTTCTTGCATACGTTGTTGATAGGTCGTGCCTTGTTGTTGTAAGTGGCGCTGAAGTTGCCGTACCGACATATTTAATTGTTTGGCGATGGGTTCAATCTGATACAGGTTTTTTTGTAAGCCGGTTAAAATGGCCTGTTGAATACGCTGATCGAGTTGTGTGGAATGAGGCAGTTTTTCTAATAAGGCTTGCGCTTGTTGCATCAGCAATTGCTGTAAGGTCTGGTCACCTTGCCGAAACGGTTTTGCCAGTTCTTGAATGGGTAAAATAATTTGAGCGATGGCTTGGGAGAAGCGGACTTTGCAACCGAAATATTGCTCATATAGCACAACATTTTTAGGCGCAGAATGGGTGAAATGAACCTCATGGATATGAACCGTTTCAAATTCCATAAAAAGGCGAAGAAATTGCAGCATTAATGCAATCGCAATTTCATTGGTCACTTGAGTGGTCAGGTTAAAGGGGATATTGCCCCAGTTAATAGCGACATAGTCCCCCTGTATATTCACCTCTAAAGGACTACCATCGTAAAGCAGGCGATGAAAGTCATGATAACGATACAAAGCCTCACCTAAGGTATTACAAGACAGTGCAATATAAGCAATGATTCCCAGATGTTTTGGTTGTACATATTCAGCAATATTTAAGCCCAGTGCAGGGACTTGAACATGCTGCTCTATATCTGTCAGTAAGTCGCGCCAAAGACTGTAGTCAAAGCGTTCTAAATTTTGAACTTGTTGCAGTTTTTCAGAAATAGCTAAGCCTTTGGCTTGGCTATAAGCATAAAGTAAATGTCCAAGTCCACCGTAGACAGAGCCTGTGTAATCTTTAAATTTCTGCATTTTAATCTTTTTGTTGTCGTAATTTGTCAATGAAGTTCCATTTCACAGTCAATATTTAGCACATTTCATCCTCTATATTCAATACTATATAGGGAGTAAATGAAAATGTGGAAAGGTTTTTTGGTTGGACTGGTGGTGGCCAATGGCTTTGAATGGGTTGCGCATAAGTATATTTTGCATGGTACGCATCGTAGTGGAAAACCACGTTATAGCCCCGTACCAGACAGTATGAAGTCACATTGGGAACACCATCGTGAAGTGCGTAAAACAGATTTTCATGATCATGGCTATGTCGAAGGAATTTCGAATTGGCGGACTAAAAATGAAATCGTTTCTTTAGCGGTGGTGGCGGGTACAGCCAGTGTATTATTTTATCCGCTATCGAAGGGAATGGCTGCGGCTGCGGTCTATAGTGCATGTAATTATTATTACATTCATCGCCGTTCACATTTAGAACCTGATTGGGCAATCAAAAAAATCCCGTGGCACTATGACCATCACATGAATTCGAATCAGGATGCCAATTGGTGTGTGACCAAGCCGTGGTTTGATTATCTTTTGGGTACACGGGTTATTTCATCGAAAGATTTGCAAGAACAAAATCCATTGGGCATTGCACTTCCACAACCGATTGCAAAAGGACTCAATTTTGTAGCAGAACGCTATTTTCCAGCTAAATGGGTAGAAAAAGTGTCTAAATTAGAGCTCAAGGCAGAGGTGTAAAAATAGGCTGTCCTGACATTTTGAGTTTGATGACATTGATTTTATTCATTGATATTCGGTGAATTATTTCGCCTGTTTAAGTGTTGTTGTCGCAATTTGTCAATATTTTTGGCATGAATGGTCAATATTATGCTGATTTTTTAATCTATATTTGCAGCACTGTAAAGTTGTAAGATCCTTAAGTTGGTGAGGGTCTGTAGGCTTTATGGTATGGTTTAGAGATTGCAAAAAACCACGCGCTGTTGTTTTTTGAGTTTATAGGGAGTCTTAAAGGCTCCTTTTTTTTATCACAAAGTTTTGATCCTGATTAAAATAAAAAAGAGTGTTCTTTAAACACTCTTTTTTATTTTAATGATCAATGGGTCTATTAAAGACGCATTTCAATCCCTTGAGCTGCAAGATATTGTTTCGCTTCAGGAATGGTGTGTTGACCAAAGTGGAAAATAGAGGCAGCTAAAACAGCATCTGCACCGCCTTGTAAAATACCATCAGCCAAATGCTGTAAACATCCGACACCGCCTGATGCAATGGTTGGAATGGTGACACGATCATTGATTTGACGCATCAATTTAAGATCATAACCTGCTTTGGTACCATCAGCGTCCATCGAGGTGATCAGCAGTTCGCCTGCGCCAAAATCAGCCATTTTTACCGCCCATTCAATCGCATCAATTCCCGTTGCTTTACGACCGCCATGGGTGAAAATTTCCCATTTGTTATTGCCCGTTTTTTTCGCATCAATAGCAACTACAATACATTGTGCGCCAAAACGTTGTGATGCTTCTTGTACAAATTCTGGATTAAACACCGCAGCGGAGTTAATGCTGACTTTATCTGCACCTGCATTTAACAATAAACGAATATCTTCGACTTTACGAACACCACCACCCACGGTTAACGGCACGAATACGCTTTCAGCCATACGTTCAACAGTACGGTAAGTGGTGTCACGACCACCCGATGTTGCGGTAATGTCTAAGAAGGTAATTTCATCTGCACCTTGTTCATTATAACGGCGTGCAACTTCAACGGGATCGCCTGCATCACGAATATCAAGAAATTGAACGCCTTTCACTACTCGACCATTATCTACGTCAAGGCAAGGAATAATACGTTTAGCCAGCATAATTTTTTCCAAAAATAACAGTCGATTATGAAACTTCGCCACGAAGGTGCTACACCTTGGTAGTGGGAGAAGGTATTCTAGCAAAATTATGTAAGTTTTTTTGCAGGTTTTCTATGTCGGTTTATACCACTTTGACTTTACAGGAAGTTCAGACTTTTGCAGCGCCTTATGGCTTAGAGGTCGTTGATCTGATTCCCATTCAAGGCGGTATTCAAAATACCAACTATTTTTTGGTTGGTAAAAATGCAAAGCAGTATGTACTGACTGTATTTGAAGAAATGGATGAGCAAGGTGCAGCAGAGTTGGTTCCTGTACTTGAGCATTTAGCTCAGCATGGTTTGGCCGTACCCGTACCTTTAAATTATGCGGGTAAAGCGATTCATAGCCTGAAAGACAAGCCTGCGCAAATTGCGCCACGCATGATGGGTGAACACCCGATGCCGTCGACTTTAGCACAGGCAGAAGCCATTGCGATTGCACAGGCAAAAATACATGTGGCTTTACAAGACTTTCCACTGGAACGGGCAGAATATCGCAACCATGATTATTGGTTACAAGTCGCTAAAGAATTAAAACCGACTTTAAATCCTGCGGATGCTATTTTATTGAGTGAAGTCCTTGGTTTGTATGATGCACTGACTGCGGTCTATCCAAATCGTCCGATAGGTTTTATTCATTCCGACTTATTTCGGGATAATACTTTATTTAATGGCAATCAACTCAACGGTATTCTAGATTTCTACGAACTCAATAAAGATGAGTTTCTGTTTGATATTGCCATTACTTTAAATGACTTCTGCACCGAATATCCTGAAGTTCATTTAAATGAAGTCAAAGCACAGGCTTTTTTAGCAGCGTATGAAACGGTGCGTCCATTAACCGATGATGAAAAAGCCTGTTTGGAAATTTATTTGGCGATAGCCGCTGCACGTTTCTGGCTCATGCGTTTACAAGTCGCACAAAAAAATACACAACAGGGACGAACTGGGGGTGATATTTTGCAGAAAAACCCACAAGAGATGCGTAATATGCTTATAGAACGACTAAAGTTTGTTACGGCTTAAATAGGGAAGTGAACATGCGTGATCAGGGTCGCTTAGTCGAATGGTTTGATGAAAAAGGCTATGGCTTTATTCAACCGAATGAGGCGACGAAAGATCGCGTATTTTTACATATTAAAGATTTTGCGCGTCAAGGGCCACGACCTATCGTGGGCTGTGCACTGGAATATAAAGTCTTACTGGATGGACAGGGACGTTTCCGTGCGCAACAAGTTACCTACCTTAAAGCCTCACAAATGCAGGAAAAAATCACGAAACTGAAAAAAGGAAATGGACAGCAACAACAAAAATTAAAAGCGATGCAAATCGCTTGTATTGCTTATATTTTGGCACTGGCTGTTTTTAGTATCGCTGGATTACTCAATGGAATGGTGTTGTTGTTTATTAGTATTATCAACGCCATGACTTATTGGATGTATGCACAAGATAAAGAAGCGGCGCTACAGGGCAATCGCCGTGTACCTGAACAGACTTTACATATTTTATCTTTTCTTGGCGGCTGGCCTACAGCGTGGTTGGCACAAGAAAAATTGCGACATAAAACAGAAAAACAACCGTTTAGAAAGATTTATTTTTGTACCATAGCCTTAAACATTCTTTTGATTCTATGGCTCATTTCTCCTTTAAATGTCCTAAAGTTTTAAAAGGGAATGACGACTTTAAAAGGTATAACAATGAATTATTCTATTGATAAAGATGCGAATCGTACGCTGACTTTAGTGCTCTATATCCTTTATATTATTGCTATTTTCTCTGGTGGTTTGTTGGCGATCGTGGCGTTAATTATTAACTATGTCAAACGCAGTGATGTCCGTGGTTCTATTTTTGCAAGTCACTTTACTTGGCAAATTCGCACCTTTTGGTGGTATTTATTTTGGAATATTATTGCTTTTATTCCCTTCTTTTTCTTGTTTTTTACTGGTGAAAATGCCGATCTTTTCGCAGGTGTTGCACTGATTGCAACCACGTTCTGTATTCTCGTGGTTGGGATTTCTTGGATTTGGATTGTCTATCGTGCCATTCGCGGTATGATTCGATTGAATGATAATCAAGCAATGTATCAGTAGTTTGATTTGAATGGATGTAAAGGATGGCAAATGCCATCCTTTTTTATGTCGACTGCGTTGTGTTGATGCCAACTCTTAGCGCAATTTGCACTATTTTTTTGCATGGCTTGCACGATATCTTGCATATTACACAAACAAACCCTACTTTTTGAATTTAATAAATTTACATTTTTAATATTATTAATTTATTTTTTTAATAAAATAAATTTACTTTTTTATTTTTAGTTATTTACATTTTTAATAATTTTAATTTACGTTTTTAATAAAATAAATATACTTTTATGTACATTTAAATATATAAATTAAGCATGGTGATTGATATAAAAATATGAGAATTTTTTAATCAAGCATAGAAGCGTCCACGACGACGACGTAAGCCTAAAACATGAATGGCACGGACTAAAACAGCATAGGAAACAGTGTAACCAAATTCTTGTTCAAACAATGGAACAAGATCACTAATATTTTGAAATTTTGTTTTTTTTACAAATACTTGAAATTTATTCCAATCTTTAATATGACTGGGTGCACCACGGTTTTTACTGGGTTTAGGGTGGAGTTCTCCCGTTTCTTCTTCGAGCTTAATCCAAGCATCTAAGGTGACCCGAGAGATGTTAAATTCTTTGCAAACAGCAACCTTATAATCGGTTTTTTTGTAAGCCTGAATGGCTTCTTTTCTAACCTCAAGTGAGTATTTCGGCATTTATTTATCTCATTTATAAAATCCTGTCTTTTTATTATATGGCATAGTCGTTGCAAAAGAAAAATTAACGACAATGAAATATAGTTCAGGTGGCATAAATGGAAAAAACGCAAGTTGCTTTCAAAAAAATGTCTTTGTGGCAAGTGGTGGTTATTGGGGTGGCTTACATGACCCCAATGGTGGTATTTGATACCTTTGGCATTGTGTCAGGTATTACCGATGGACGTGTGCCGATGGCATATATTTTGGCATTAATCGCGATGTTACTCACTGCGGTCAGTTATGCACGTTTTAGTCAGGTCACTGACAATTCAGGTTCGGCTTATACTTATACAGCAGAATCTTGTGGCGCAAAGGTGGGTTTTTTTGTCGGTTGGTGTTCCTTATTGGACTATATTTTATTGCCTTTAGTTAATGCGTTATTGGCAGGTATTTATTTAGAAGCGGTTATTCCAAGCGTACCGTATTGGATCTGGGTCAGTTTGTTTGCTGGACTTGTGACGCTGATTAACTGTTTCCGAATTAATATTTTAGCAAATTTAAGTTTGATCTTTGTGTCCGCACCATTGCTGTTGATGGGCCTGTTTGTTTATTTGGTCATTCAGGGCGTTGGATCGGCACAAGGTTATGAACATGTTCTGACCATTGCACCGTTATTTAATGGTGATAGCTCAATTCTGCCGTTAATTGCAGGGGCTTCAATTTTGTGCTTTTCATTCCTTGGTTTTGATGCTGTGACCACCATGGCGCATGAAACCAAAGACCCGAAATACACAATTCCACGTGCAGTGATTTTAACGACTTTGCTGGGTGGGGTGATTTTTATTACGGCATCTTGGTTCATTCAATTGTATTTCCCAAGCAATGTTCGTTTTAATAATCCAGATGAGGCTTTACCAGAAATCGTGTTGTATGTTGGCGGAACATTATTCCAAGCAGTTTTTCTGTGTGCACAAATTATGAATACTTTTGCATCAGGGTTGGCAACACATGCCAGTGCATCTCGTCTTATTCATATTATGGGTAAAGATGGCATTTTCCATAAAGGAACTTTTGGTCAGCTACATAGCAAATTGGGAACGCCATTGTACGCTGTCCTGACCATTGGTTTTATTTCCTTAACCGCGATTGCTCTTGATTTAGCGACGGTTGTGAGCATGATTAGTTTTGGTGCACTGATTGCCTTTACCGCAGTTAATTTCTCAGTTTTTATGAAATTTTATGTGATAGAGAAACAACGCCAAGGTTTTAAAAATAAGTTGAAAAATTTAGTTCTACCGCTCATTTCTGTAGCCGTCATTATGTGTTTATGGTTCAACCTTGAAAAATCGGCACTGCTTTGCGGCTGTGCATGGTTGTCTGTTGGTGTGCTGATATTCCTGTATAAGAAACTGAAAAAGCAAAATATTGTGATTGGCAATGCGTACTGAATTTACGTTTAAATCTGAATTAAAAAAATAGAGAGTGAACAACATGAAAATCGATAAGCCAGTATTTGTAGCAGACGTTGAATTTAAAGAAAGTCGGAATCAGCAAAGTGGAAAAGAATGGAACTGGGTTAATCCTCGGTGTGGTGAGTTTAATTTTCCTGCAAACTATTATGAAAGCTCACTGCAACAGTGGCATCAGTTTGAGGCACTAAGTGCCGACATTGAGTGTGATGTGGTGGTGATTGGGGGCGGTTTATTGGGTGCTTCTACCGCATTACATTTGTCTGAGCAGGGCGTAGATACGGTACTGGTTGAGAAAAACCGAATTGGTAGTGCAGCTTCAGGTCGCAATGGTGGACAACTGACGCCTGGCCTAGCGCGCTGGGAAGCTTCCGAGATGATTGAGCGATTCAGTTATGCCGATGCTAAAAAACTATGGCATTTCACCTCGACTGAAGCGATGTCCTTAATTGATTCTATTGCCGATCAATATGATTTGGAGTTACAACGTAAGCGCGGTCATATTACCGCAGCCGTGCATGAAGGACATTTGGTTGGCCTGACTCAAGGTTCTGATGCACGTAAATTTCTAGCTGAGTCACATACGCAAGTTGTTGGTAAGCATGAGTTGATGGAACACATTAATTCCGACAACTACTGTGGTGGTTTATTGGACTCATTGGGTGGGCATATTCATTCATTGGCTTTAAACCGTGGCTTGGCTTATGGCTTCTGTAAAAATGGCGGTAAAATTTATGAGCAAACCGAAGTTGTATCTGTAGAAGAACGTGCAGATGGTATTTATGTCACGACCAATTCAGGCATTATTAAAGCGCGTAAAAGTGTGGTGATGGGCGTGCATCATGCTTCATTTAAACTGCTACGTGAACATAACCAAACCACCATTCCGTTTTATACGTATGTCTGTACCACAGCACCTTTAGAAGTTGATTTACAAGTATTACTGCCGAGCGATGCACCAGTGTATGACACACAGTTCCAGATTGATTATTACCGTGGTGTCTCTAAAAACCGTTTATTGTTTGGTGGTGAGGGAACGGGTTCGTGTTGGAATCCAGAAAAAACTCATCAATATTTATTGGGGCGAATTAAACATGTGTTCCCACAATTGAAAAATGTCGAACTTGATTTTGTTTGGAGTGGTACCACAGATCTCACCATGAATGGTGCTGCGGACAGTCGTAAATTTGGCAATAAATTCCCAATCTATGCCGTGCAAGGATGGAGTGGTCATGGTGTGGCACAAACGGTGCGTATTGGTAAAGCCATTGCGGATGATTTTTGTGGCAAAGCAGATGACTTTAATATGCTGACCAGTATTCAGCATCAAGACATTCTATTTGGCCGTGCGCTTGCACCTGTCATGATTCCAGTGGCCAAAAGTGCTTATGGGCTAGGGGCAATGATTAATCCCGGAAAAATGGTGTCATTCTAGAACGTACGATCAAAGGGAGTCGGAATGACTCCCTTCTTTTTGGCGTAATATTTTAGTCGAGCATTTCTTTTTTCTTCAAAAACTTAGGCTTCCATTCACTTAAAATCACTCCGATCACCACCAATAATCCACCCAATAAAGCCATGGCAGGCAAACGCTCTCCTGCAATTCGTCCAAAAAGTGCTGCCCAAACGGGTTCCCCTGCATAAATAATTGCGGCTTGAGAGGGAGCAACTGAACGTTGAGCCCAGTTCATGGTTAATTGAATCAGTGCACTGGCTAAGCCTAATCCAACTGTGACTGCAACCAAAGTCCAAGAAAATGAAGGTAAATGCTGTTCACCCACCAAAGGCATGGATGCAAAAGCCAATAAGGATGCTATGGCCAGTTGAATGACCGTAACACGTTGAATATTCACCTTTCCGGCAAAATAACTGATCAGGATAATTTCCAGTGCAATGGCAATTGAACCTAACAGTGTCAAAATTTGCCCAAAATTAAGTGAAATTTGCTGTAGACCATTACCGGTGAGAAAGACTAAACCGATAAAGGCAAAAGATACCCCCATCCATGTCATCACATGAGGACGTTTACGGAAAATCAACCACAGTAAAATTGGGACTAAGGGCACATACAGCGCGGTTAAAAAAGCCGATTCACTGCTACTGATACTTTGTAAGCCAATGGTTTGGCTGCCGTAACCCAGCATAATGGTGAACCCAATTAAGCTGCCTGCATACAGTTCTTGTTTGGTGATGCTTTTTAAATGAGATCGGGTCAGTAATCCGATCATAATCGTTGCTGCTAAAAAACGACAGCCGACAAAAAACATTGGAGAGCTATAATTGAGTGCATATTGTACGGCTAAAAATGTCCCTCCCCAAATGAGGGTGATCAGGATTAAAGCCACTTGAGGTGCTTTGTTATGTTGGGCAAGTGCAGTGTTCATTTGAATGCTTGTGCAATATATTGCACGAATCTTGCTTCATTTTTATCTTTTGTGCAATATAGTGCGCATTGATTTTGAGTAAAAAAATATGAGTCAACCCAGTCAAGTCTTACAACATGTCAGTCATAATGTGCGCTATTTTCGAGATTTGAAGCAGTTGAGTCAGCAACAGTTGGCTGATTTAGCTGGGGTGAGCCGACGTATGATTGCTGGCATTGAATCGGGTCAGGATAATATTAGTCTCGCCAAACTGAGTTTAATTGCGAGTGGATTAGGGGTCGATTTTGGTAAATTAGTCAGCCCTCTGAGTCAGCAGGATCAAGCTGTGATTAATGAATTGGCATGGCAAGGCAAAAGCAAAGAAAGTTTTGCTAAACTGATGACATCTATACCAGCAAAACAAGTCGTTGAGCTTTGGGTGTGGTCGCTGGAACCCAAAGAGCAGTATCAAGCAGAAGCTGATCCACAAGGCTGGCATGAAATGCTGTATGTCATTGAAGGGCAGCTCACACTGGATGTAGCGGGTGTGTCAAAGGTTTTGCAAGCAGGAGATTCACTGGTGTATTCCAGCGCAGTAAAATACTGTTATCAGAACTTAAGTGATCAAACAGTGAAATTTATTCGTAATGTGGTGTACTAAATTTGAAGCATCAACAAGAGGTCCGAAGACCTCTTTTTAGCCTCTGTAAACTTAGAGAGCTTCGTTATCCCATAAGGATTGTGCTTCACGAAGGTTCAATGTGCCTTCGTAAATAGCACGACCTGTAATAGCACCTAAAATACCTGGTTGACCTTTTAAGTTGCGGACATCATCTAGGTTGGTGACACCACCAGACGCAATCACAGGTAAGCCTGAGTAGGTTGCTAAATTTACCGTTTGCTCAATGTTCACGCCTTGCATCATGCCATCACGTGCGATGTCAGTATAAACAATGCTTGATACCCCAGCATCGGCAAAACGTTTTGCCAAATCAGTGGCCTTAACGTCAGTCACATTGGCCCAACCATCTGTTGCGACCATACCATTCATGGCATCGATACCGACAATGATGTGACCGGCAAATTTCTTACATGCTTCTTCAACAAATGCAGGGTCTTGAACGGCTTTAGTGCCAATAATCACAAAAGATACACCGGCATCTAAATAGTGTTCGATGGTTTCAAGTGAGCGAATGCCACCACCAATCTGGATAGGGAGTTCAGGCTGTGCACGTGCAATTGCTTCAACCACAGGTTTGTGAATTGGCGTACCTGCGAAAGCACCGTTTAAATCGACCAAATGTAAGCGACGTGCGCCTTCATTGACCCAATGCTGTGCCGTTGCAACGGGATCATCAGAAAATACGGTATCGTCTTCCATACGACCTTGTTTTAAACGGACACATTTGCCATCTTTCAGGTCAATTGCTGGAATGATCAGCATGCTTGCGCTCCTAGCCAAATCTTATAAAGAATGTATTACCTGCAATCTTAGCAAAATATTGGCAAATTTCTAAGCATCAGTTTCAGCTTTTATTGTGTTCGGCTGCATGCTTAATTTGAATAAATGACTGGTAATCGTTTTGGGCAATAGATCCAAACGTAATAATTCTTCAAAAACCAGTACAGGCGCATAGGCATCGGCAGCGGCATATTGAATTTGATGTGGGGTGAGTATTTTTCGTGCCCAGTTTGAGGTACTTATTTTTTTACTTTTGGGGAAGTTGACTTGAAATAAAAGCGCCATGGCATTTTTCAGCCCCACTGGGTTACTAAAGCCAAATGTTGAAAAACATTTAGATAATTCAATTACATTATGCAGTTCAATGCCTTTTTTACGGAATAAGTGAGCATCATTTTTTAAACCAAAGCCGACTTTCATTTGATTTTTATTTTCAAAAATAGCTTTTAGGAACTCAAGTATTGAGGGATTTATTTGGAATAAATAGGCTTGATCACGACTTGCCAATTGAATGAGATGAGGGCCAGTTGAAACCTCACCTTTGTTAAACGTCGGTTTAGATTCGGTGTCAAAACCGAACAGGGTGCAAGTTTTGAGTTCTTGTTCAATGGCATGGCATTGTTGCAGCGAGTGAATCACCTGAATTTGTTGTAATGGAAGATTTTGAAATACAGGTAATTGCTGAATTTGTTCTTTGCTGGGTAAAACTTGATGAAGGCTGAAATTATTCATTAGAAATAAAACTTAAGCTTTTTTGAAGACTAACGTGTTTTAAGCGTAATGGCAAAAATAAAGCCCGCACAAATGCAGGCTTTAGAGCTGTGTTTTGATGTATCGCTTTACTCCGCTTTTTGCTGTATTTCGATTTGCCCTTCATGAGCACGCTGCACATAGTCTTGATAAGCGGGTATCGCAATGGCGGCTAAAATACCGATGGGGAAAATTAACACATAAATCCAACCCAAAACTTTTTCCCATGTTCGAGTTACTCTTGGCAAACCAAACTGGTTTGCATACGCATCGCCTTTGGCAAAAGTTAAATACAGCGCCATACCAATATTCACAAAAGGCACCAGCATCAGCAAAGAGAGCCAGCCGCTGTGATTGCGGTCATGCAGGCGGCGAACAGCGAAAATAAAACTAAAATAAATGAGGGCAATATACAGTATGCCTAAAATAATCATGGCAAAGACAGGCATATCTTGATTCGTGTCTGGAGCAGAACTAGGGAGTGCTATGGCAACGATGATGCCTAGAAGCATCATGACGAGTAATAAGAGGCCATTCCACCCAAGGTAAGAAAAGCGACTAAAGCGCCCAGCAGCATTCAGCACAGAGTCATTTACAGAGTTATTCATTATTATGTTCCAGTTTTTTAGTTGGTCTTTTTAACAAGCAGTCAAATAATAATCGGTTTTTAGCCAAGATTAAACAGCAGATAGTACATCAATAAAAAAGCCCGCATGATGCGGGCTTTTTTGCGGGAATAAAATTAAATATCCCATTCCACAAAGTTTTTCAATAATTGTAAACCTGCGGTATGACTTTTTTCTGGATGGAACTGAGTCGCGAACAAGTTTTCTTGATGAATTGCCGTACAGAATTCTAGACCGTAATCACAGGTTGCAGCCACAAGATTGGCATTTTTTGGTTCAACATAGAAACTATGTACGAAGTAGAAACGTGCATCTTGTTCAATGTCTTTCCACATGGGATGGCTTGGGTCTGCCTGATGCACTTGGTTCCAGCCCATATGGGGTACTTTTAAACCTGCCATATCAGGAAAACGCTTCACTTCACCTTCAAAAATACCCAGTGCATCTGCACCGCCATTTTCCTCAGAGTGTTGCATTAACGCTTGCATACCAACACAAATCGCCAGCACAGGCTTATTAAATACAGCATGGCGTACCACGTCATCAATCCCTGCTTCATGCATGCCTTGCATACAGTCACGCATTGCACCGACACCGGGAAAGACAATTTTATCCGCTTGGGCAATCAGTTTGGGATCATTGGTCACATCTACAGTTGCACCCACATGTTCTAAGGCTTTGGCGGCAGAGTGTAAATTTCCCATGCCATAATCAAGAAGGGCAATACGGGTCATTACAAGCTTCCTTTGGTTGAAGCCACTGTGTTTTCTGCACGTGGATCAATTTCACAGGCCATACGCAGTGCGCGTGCAAAGGCTTTAAAGACACATTCAATTTGGTGATGACTATTTTTACCTTTCAAGTTGTCAATGTGTAATGTCATCAGCGCATGATTCACAAAGCCTTGAAAAAATTCAGAGAATAGATCAACATCAAAGGTGCCAATACGTGCGCGAGTGAATGGAATATCCATCCATAAGCCGGGACGACCAGATAAATCGACCACGACACGACTTAAAGCTTCATCCAGTGGCGCATAAAAATGACCATAACGACGTAAGCCTTTTTTGTCACCCAAGGCTTGTGCAAATGCTTGACCAAGCGTTATACCACAGTCTTCTACGGTATGATGATCGTCGATATCTAAATCACCATCACAGTGAATGTCGATATCGAATAAGCCGTGTCGCTTGATTTGATCAATCATATGGTCTAAAAATGGAACACCTGTATTGAGGGTGCCTTGACCCGTACCATCAAGATTCACACGAACTCGAATTTTGGTTTCGTTAGTGTTTCTTACCACTTCACTGATACGCTGCGTCATAGACACGTTCCTCAAAAACGTCAAAAATGATGATGTAAAATGTTTTTTCGCGGTGACGAAATCACCGCATATTAGATTGCTCAGGAGGGTTAATCAATGCCTATTACCGTACATGCTTATACTTCACTAGAAAATGACGAAGTGCGCAGCCAGCTTGAGCGACTGTATGACACCAGCCCAGAATTTAGTGATGGGCAGGATGCCATTGAACAACTAGAGCAAAACTTGGTTCAGTATACCTTAGTTTACACAGCAGAATTTAATACTAAAGTGATTGGGGCAATTTGGTGCACTGGACAAGGGGAAAGTAAGACCTTGGAAAATATCGTGGTTCATCCGGCTAACCGTGGGCGTGGTGTTGCGGAAAGGCTGGTGAGTGAAGTTTGTCGTATGGAAGAAGCCAAAGGCGTTAAAGTTTTTGAACCCGGATGTGGCGCAATTCATCGTTGCTTAGCCAATTTAGAAAAAATTTAAGCTGGATTGAATGATAAAAAAGCAGCCATTGAGCTGTTTTTTTATCGGGTAAGAAAAGTAAAAAGTTGAATAATGGCTTGAGTATTCACTAAAAAATCATCAAATCAGTATGGATTTGCTGTAAAAATAAACGGTTGTTTTAAAAAGCACAAAAGTAACTTGACTGAAAAACACTTAAACTGTTTAATACGCGACATTGGCGTGATAGCTCAGTCGGTAGAGCAACGGATTGAAAATCCGTGTGTCCCCAGTTCGAACCTGGGTCTCGCCACCATATTCAAAATCTATTTCAAGATTTCAATCCCTGATCCCATCAGGGATTTTTTTTGGGTAAAAAATATTCAATCAAATAAAAATGTGATGAATTATATTGACTAATGTCCTGAGATACGGCTTAATACACGGCATTGGCGTGATAGCTCAGTCGGTAGAGCAACGGATTGAAAATCCGTGTGTCCCCAGTTCGAACCTGGGTCTCGCCACCATATTCAAAAAACCCTCAAACATTGTTTGAGGGTTTTTTTATGCTTGAAATTGTTAGACAAGTTGCATGACAGTGGGTTATTTTTCTGAGTATAGTCATTTTATAAAAATTGATTTGAACATTAAAACAATGAAAGATCTCTTTTCTCAGCATAGTCTGCTTTATAAACAAGCCCGTCCAAACTATTCCATACAGATTTTAAAAGAAATTTTACAGCATGTGCCAGAGAGTGGCTTTGCATGGGATTGTGGCGCGGGTTCTGGGCAATTCACCCAATTGTTAGCACCGTATTTCGATCATGTGGTGGCAACCGATATCAGCGATGCCCAGTTACAACATGCGCCTTATTTCGACAATGTCAGCTATCAAGTGCAAGCGGCAGAGCAGACCACTATTCCCACGCAATCTATAGATTTGGTCACGGTGGCCCAAGCTATTCATTGGTTTGACTTTGAGGCATTTTATCTTGAAGTGAAACGCGTGCTTAAACCGCAAGGTGTTGTGGCGGCTATTGGCTATGGCTTAATTCAGCTGCAAGATGCTGCACTGAATCGTTTGATTCAGCAGTTGTATTTTGAAACCTTAAAGGATTATTGGGACCGTGAGCGCCGTTATATTGATGAACTCTATCAAACCATTCCCTTTCCTTTTCAAGAAAAGGCTGTACCAGCGCTATCTTTACACTATCAATGGACAGCGCAACAACTGCTGAGTTATTTAAATACATGGTCAGCACTAAAACATTATCAAGAGCAGCATGCTGATGATCCACTTCAATTGATTTCAAAGGCCTTAAAAGCTGCGCCTGAACACTTAGATGTAACATTTCCTGTACTTATGCGTGTTGGAACGCTGAAAAAATAAAGCGTTAGCACGTTCTTTACAAGTATGATGCTCATGTTGTAATTTTAATATAAGATCATGATTTATAATTATTTAATATGATTGGTATTGTGTTTTTGATACAGGATTTGATCTTGTTAAAGAGGAAAAATTAAATTATTTTTGAACAAAAGTTGGAATTTGCTTAAGACCATTGATCAGAACAAAAGGCATTCATTCGATGGTTTATTATATAATTATAGCTGTTGAAGGTTGTTTATTTACTTTTATTTTTTTGAGTAGAGCTGCCATGAATCTCCTAAAATATGCGTCTTTTGTGATTGTTACACTTGCTTTCAGTTTTCCTATCTCTGCGACTTTTGCCGATACGGTTGAACTGCCGATGTTAAGAACTTTAGCAGAACCTGAGTTAAGAGCTGAAACAGGAATAATTCAATATCAAGAAGATCCTCAAGAAGTCAAAGCTTTGCAGCATAGAGTCATGAAAATACAGCTAGATACTCAAAACTTTGTGGTTGATCCAACCATTGTGACCACTTTAGATCTTGTGCCTGAGGGGCCAATGCCAGATTTAAACACCTTGCCATGGGGGTTACAGCAACATGTTTTGGCGATTGCAAAAGGTCTGCAATCCCCAGATCCCCGAGAAGGTTTGTATATTATGCTCGCACCTTTTGGTATAGACCGTAATGCGACCAATGTACAAATTAGTCGAGAGCAATTTTCATTTGGTGTGATCAATCGTTGATGGGTGAAATGAGATCGATTATCTGTCTCAACCAGCGGTAACTGCACCAAATAGCACGATGCGCTACCATCTACATAAACACGAATATTTTGATTTAAAAAAAGGATGCTAATGAATAGCATCCTTTTTTATCAATACTTTGATTTTAAGCCGAAATTACGCAGCTTTCTTTTTAAACCAAGAGAAGAATGATTTTTTCTCTTCAGTTTTTACCGCTTCAACTTTTTCTTCAGCTTGAGCAACTTGTTCAGTTACAGCTTGTTTTACTTCTTCTGTTTCAGCAGTAACGCTGTCTTTTGCTTGAGTTATTTGTGCTACAGGCGCGTCTTTTACTTCAGTCATTTGAGTAATGGTTGCATCTTTTGCAGCAACAATTTTTTGCGCAGCCGCATCTTTCACTTCAGTCGCTTTTTCTGTAACAGCAGTCGTTGTGGTTTTGGCTTGTTTTTTTGCAACAGTTGTCGTTTGAACTGCATCTGCTTTAATGTGTGCTTGAATAGTGGCAACTTTTGCAGCTGGAGTTGCTTCTACAGGTGTAGTCGCCATCGCTGAAGTCGTAGCTGCAACGAAAACCAGTGCCATAGCAGTTTGAAGAGCATTCATGAGTCACAATCCTGAATAAATAATGTGGAATATTTGAAGTGATGTATGGTAGCGCTTATTGTTTTTAAGTTTTGATATATGCTGAATAAGTCACCTTTAATTGTGTGAATATTCCACTAAAATTACAGAGTTATAACAGGATGTTGCGCAATGGTTACATGCTATTAATGGTTGGAGATGACCTGATATTAATTTATTCAACGTGATGCTGAGAAATCAAAAGAGCATCACCAGTATGCTTTTGAAAATTTTTCTATGAATTTTGAAGGAAAGGGGGAATTCACCGTACATTTAAAGGTCTTTAAATCAAAATCCCCGCACTTAGCGGGGATTTTTTTATTGCACTATTGAAGAATTAAACAGGTTCAATAACCATAAGCAATTAAATTGAATTAATCAAAAATCTTTTCAGCCGCTTGAAAAGGTAAAGAAATAACATCAATGGCGACCGCAAATGGCAGTAAAACCAATTTTTCTAAGGGATTCATTTTTGAACTTGATTTATAGCTTTCTTGATTGTTGGTATAGATCATCACTTGATAAGGTTTGCTTAATGCTTTGAGCGAAGCAATATTGTTTGCAACAGGGTAGACCACGCCTGCTAATTTTAAATTAAAGCAAAAGCGTTGAGCATTCATGCGTCTATCACTTGACGTTGAACATTCTTCTGCACCATTTTCGATAAAAAATGCTAAATCCTTTTTGCTAATATCTTCTTGTAACTTGACATAAGATAAAGGCAAGATTCCTGAAAAATGACCATCATTTTTTTCAGAGAAAAATTGTAACTCTTTGGTTATTTGGATATTGCTAGGATCAAGTTTACTGATTAAGTTGACAAACTGTGCGCCACCTTGAGTCAGAATATAGCTATTTTTTTGTCCAGCAATGACTAAACTATTTTGCGGTAAATTGGCTGTTGTTTGAGCAGGCTTGCCAAAAGCAACCACAGTATCTTCAACCAGTGTGACTTTGTTGGTTCTGGTGTAGGTTTGAGTGTCTTTTTTAATTAAAGTTGAAGTTGCACATCCTGTGAGGATTGTTGCAATGATGCCTAAGCTAATCGTTGTCTTTGCGAGTGATATAAACATCCATTTACTCCCAGTATTTTGAATATTAAATAGTAATAAATACTTATAAAAATCTTGATAGAACAATAATAAACAATCCCCACAAAAGCGAGGATGTTTACAAAAATATTAAATATTCCAAATATTTAAATCAGATTGAGACTGCATTTTTTCAATTTGACGGTGATTCTATAATGCTATTTATTGTTTGAGGTAGCGTTCAAAAATTGTAGAAAAATCATAGTTTTCAATTTGTTTACGACGTTTAGTCAGATTTTCTTCAACTTGAAGTGTGGTTTGGCAAATAATGTCGGGTAAGTTAAGTACAACTTGTTCAGGCAGCTCACGCAGAGAAAACATATTATTCACGGCTTGTTGTGTTTGCATCAGCGTTGATGTTTGACGTTCAATTTCTTTGCATGCCTCGCCAATACTAAATAGTGCCTTATATAAATCACGGACTTTCTCAATTTGTGATTTTTCAATATCAATTGAATAAGTTGCTGCTCCAAGTTGGAACTTGAGTTCAACGTCCCGATCAATCGTGCCCGCCGTTTCAAGTAACACTCGACTGATCTGATAATGTTTATATGGATAGCGATTTAAAGTCCGTTTTTTACTCACCGCACTCGTACCATCAAGATGAATAAAAGCAGTATTGGTAAAACAATATTCATCTGTTTTAGCTTTGATTAGAAAAAATATTTTTTCATTGTCTTCATGAAAAATATAGTCATCTATATCAGTCTTATCATAATCTCTCGGTTCAATAATTTTACCGATATCACTTGTTCCCATTAAATCGGCTGCCATATTTTTAAACATTGTTAGAACCTTATTATTTGTTGAAATTGTGATAATAATTTGCAGTGCGTTGTTCTGTCTAGTTCATGTTTTTGAATTTTAATCATTCAAAAAATATTAAAACGCATATTGATGTGATAAAAAATCCCTGCATAGAGCGGAGATTCTTCTTTTATCTTGGTATTTAACTAAACATTACTCGCCATATTTCATCTAGCTGAAAGTTTTTATACTGCTTTGAATGATAATATTGCGATTAATTCGTCGTAGTTTCAAATAACGGATTTAAAATTGCATCGGCTTGGACAGTATGGTTTTTAGCAGAGAAAATTCTGCCCTTAAGCATGTCATATTTATTCCACACAAATCCTTGTTTATCTAAATCCAAAAGGCGTACAGAATAGTGCTGACCTTCTTTGGGTAAGTATGCTGTCACTAATCCTGCACCTGCGCCCATTGTTGCAAGTGTTACACCTACACTTAACGCGCCAAACGCGAATTTTGAGCCTACGGAAGCATCTAATCCATCTAGTGATGCAACAAAAATGTAGTTAGATTGTGACCAATCTTTTAATGTATGAATCGTCGCATCATCTAATTTCGGGCTTGCTAGATTCGCTTTTTGATTTTGAGCATTTGCTAAATTAACTTCATCTGACTTAGCAATGAATTGATTTAATGCTAAAACGGCTGCACGTTGTTCTGCAGTCATATTGGCATTGCCCTGATTGAGAAGCGGATATGTGTTGATTGATGCTCGTTTTGTATTTGGAGTTGTTTGAAATTCATATTTTTTGAGTTGTTCTTCAGACATTGCCCCGCAAATGAATGGAGCAGCTGTTTCACTTACTTTTACACCGTGTTGGTTTAATTGCTGTGTAAATGTTTGAATAAACTTTTCACTGGTGAGCTGAGATGGTTCGTTCAGCACTAAATCTTTACCAAGCTCATTGGTAAGCAAACATGAGTTGACTAAAATTGCAACGGGTTTTACTTGAATCTCAGACTGTGTTCGATTTAAATATTGGCGCGCTTCAGGGGAAATTTTTGTAGTTGCACAACCAGTAAATGCCAAACTAGCAATAAGGGGTAATACAATTTTTTTCATAAGTGCTCTTATTTGATTTTGATGAATTTGCTTGAGCATTATGCATAAATAATATTAAGCTTTAATAAAAATTTTACTTTAAATGAATATATTTCAGCATCTTAATTTTAAAAATAGATAAAAAGAACCCCGCACTAAGCGGGGTTCTTTTTATCTCAGTATTTAATTAAACATTAAACACGTTCGATAATGGTCGCGATACCTTGACCCAAACCGATACACATGGTCGCAAGACCAATTTGCGTATCTTGCTGTTCCATTACGTTAAGCAATGTCGTGGTGATACGTGCACCAGAACAGCCCAATGGGTGACCCAGTGCAATTGCACCACCGTTTAAGTTGATCAGGTCTTGTTTTTCATAAATGCCTAAGCCTTTCATGACAGACAAGCCTTGTGCAGCAAATGCTTCATTCAATTCAAATGTTTGAATGTCGCTAATGCTTAAGCCAGCGCGTTTAAGCGCTTTTTGCGTTGCTGGTACTGGACCGTAACCCATGATCGCAGCATCACAACCTGCAACCGCCATAGAGCGAATTACAGCGCGTGGCTTAAGACCTAATGCTTGAGCACGTTCAGCAGACATCAATAACATTGCAGAAGCACCATCAGACAAAGCTGAAGATGTCGCCGCAGTTACTGTACCGCCTTTAGGATCAAATACAGGACGTAACGATTTGAATGATTCAAGGTTAGCGTCTGGACGAATAACTTCGTCGATGTCGCATAGGATTTTGAAGCCATTTTGATCATGACCTTCAACACCCACGATTTCATTATTGAAACGACCTTCTTGCGTAGCAGCCCAAGCACGGCGGTGTGATTCAACACCAAACGCATCTTGTTCTTCACGCGAAATGCCATTCATACGACCTAACATTTCAGCGGTTAAGCCCATCATGTTCGACGCTTTTGCATAATGTTTAGATGCTTCAGGATTCAGGTCGATGCCGTGCATCATACCGACGTGACCCATATGCTCTACACCGCCGATGATGAACACATCACCTTGGTTGGTCGCAATTTGCGCCGCAGCAGTATGAATAGACTGCATAGATGAACCACAAAGACGGTTCACAGTTTGACCTGCAACAGTTTTTGGTAAGTCAGCCAATAACGCAATGTTACGACCAATGTTCATGCCTTGTTCTAGGGTTTGGTTAACACAACCCCAGATGAGGTCTTCAACTTCGTTGACATCAAACTGGTTACGAGCAACTAAAGCACGAACCAATTCAGCAGATAAGCTGTCAGCACGTACATTGCGGAACATACCGTTTTTGGTTTTACCCATTGCTGAACGTACGCCATCAACGATGACAACGTCACGCGGATTTAAAGTAGCCATTCACGTTGCTCCTTAACCGTAGAATTTTTTGTTGTTAGCAGCCATGTCACGCAACATTTGTGGCGCTTCATAAGCTTTACCTAAGTGTGCATATTTGTCGCAAAGTGCTACGTATTCAGCTACACCCGTTTGGTCGATGTAACGGCATGGACCACCACGGAATGGAGGGAAACCAACACCCATAATCATCGCCATATCTGCTTCAGAAGCAGTCGCTACAATGTTGTCTTCTAGGCAACGAACAGTTTCGTTACAGAAAGTCAGCATCATACGATCAATGATTTCTTGTGCATCAAACTCGTGTTTTTCAGTGGTCGCCATAGATGCAACAAGCTCATACGCTGTTGGATCAACTTTTTTGGCTTTCTTGCCTTTACGATCAAGTTCGTACTTGTAGAAACCAACGTCATTCTTTTGACCAAGACGTTTGTTTTCGTACATGATTTCAATCGCGCCTTTGTAGTCAGGCTTCATGCGGTCAGGGAAACCTTCCGCCATGACTTCAGCACCATGAACACCTGTATCAATACCGACAACGTCAATAAGATAAGCAGGACCCATTGGCCAGCCGAATTTTTCCATGACTTTGTCGACTTGTTGGAAGTCAGCACCATCTTTAAGAAGAAAGTCAAACGCACCAAAGTAAGGGAACAATACACGGTTCACAAGGAAGCCCGGGCAGTCATTGACTACGATTGGTGTTTTACCCATTTTTTGAGCAAGAACCACAGTCGTCGCGATTGCTTCATCAGAAGTCTTCTCACCACGGATCACTTCAACCAAAGGCATCATGTGAACTGGGTTAAAGAAGTGCATACCGACAAAGTTTTCAGGACGTTGTAGGCTTTCTGCCAAACGTGTAATTGAAATCGTCGAAGTATTTGATGCAATGATGGTGTTTTCACGCACTGATTTTTCAGTGTCCGCAAGCACAGCAGCTTTGATTTTTGGATTTTCAGTTACTGCTTCAATCACGATATCCACTTCTTTAAACTCATCTAAGCTTAAAGTTGGACGAATGCGCGCAAGGGTTTCACCCATTTTTGCAGCAGTCATTTTTTTGCGTTCAACTTGTTTGGTCAACAGTTTGTTCGCTTCAGACATACCCAGTGCAAGTTGTGGATTACCAATGTCTTTCATGATGATTGGTGTGCCTTTGCTTGCCGCTTGGTAAGCAATACCGCCACCCATAATACCCGCGCCCAATACAGCCGCTTGGTTTACAGGATGCGCACCTTTCTCATGTTTTTTCGAGGTTTTTTTCACAATTTGGTCATTGATGAATAAACCAATCAATGCACCTGCTTGTGGTGTTACCGCAGCTTTAGCGAAACCTTCAGCTTCAATTTTTAAGGCTTCGTTACGTGGAAGGCTTGCACCTGCTTGTAAAGAATCCAATAATAATTTTGGCGCTGGGTATTGAGCTGGGTTTGCTTTTGCAAGCACCATACCTTTAGAAGAGTTAAACGCCATCATTTGTTCGATTGGGCTTAACTTCACAGGGTCTAGTTTTTCTTGGCGTTTTGCTTTCCAGTCTACGCGACCAGCAAGCGCTTGTTTAACCAAGTCAATTGCAGCATCTTTAAGTTTGTCCGCAGCAACAACTGCATCAACCGCACCATCTTTCAGTGCAGCAGCAGGTTTTTTAGGATTAGCCATCGCCATCCATTCAACTGCATTGTCAATACCAATGACACGGCTTAAACGAACCGTACCACCGAAACCAGGGTAGATCCCGAGTTTGATTTCAGGCAGACCGACTTGAGCGGCATCAGACATGACACGGTAGTCACATACTAAGCACATTTCAAAACCACCGCCCAATGCCATACCATTGATTGCAGCAACTTTAGGAAGCTCTAAATCTTCAAAAGCATTGAAGATGTCGTGAACAGGCATTGCCCAATCCACAATTGCTTTTTCGCCCTGAGCAAAGTTTTCACCAAATTCAGTGATGTCTGCACCCACGATAAATGTTGATTTACCGCTGGTCACAATTAAACCTTTAACGTCGCTATTGGCTTTTACAGCATTAATAGCGGCTTTAAAATCTTCAATGGTTGCACGGTTAAATTTGTTGACCGACTCACCTTGTAAGTCAAAGCGGAATTCTGCAATTCCGTCCGAAAGCATTTGGACGGTAATGGCATTGCCAGCGTGGATCATGCCTGATCTCCTTTATTTTGGAGGACTTCTTAAGTTGATGTTTTGAAGTATGGACGCAGTTTTCACGTACATTAAACTTCGCTAATCTTACGATAACTATATCTAAAAAGAACATAACAAGTTGTATCAAGCCGTGACGCAAGGGTCATCAATTTTTTTTCAATAATCCCATATGTTTAACAGTTCATTTTTGGATATATTTTATTGCAATGTTATAAAACTTTTGTTTCAGTTCACATTTTTTACTTTTTAAGCTTATTTTATATTGGGTAATTGAATCTAATTTCAAGCTATTTTTATCTTGATTTTTAGTCAAAAAAGTCAATTGCTCTTTAAACGGGCATGGCGTGATGCATGTTTCGCTGTAGGAGCAAGCTTAGTGTGCATGTATTTTCTAGATTGCAATTTAAAGAAAAAGTTTAAATCCATAAAATAAATAGGTCTTTATATGTTTCATCGACTTTGCTTTGTGTAAGATATAAGCCTAACCAAGGAAGCCCTATGCAAAAGTTTCGTTCAAAAATAGATTGGTGGATTTTAGCTTTTTTTATTGCGATGTCTGGTCTGTTGCTACAGTTGGTGTTGACCATGTATGCAAAGGGGACACTCAGTCAAAACCTATTATTTGCGGTGGTCTATGCGTTAACCATTGTGTTGATTTGGTGGCCGGTACTGAATACCCGATATGTGATTGATAAAGACACATTGGTCATCACCTGTTTATTTTTAAAATGGCGCATCCCACTCTCCAGTATTCAAAAAGTGACAAAAACAGATTTTTCCATTTCATCGCCAGCGTTGTCTTTAGATCGCTTGCGGATTGATTATTTAAAAGATGGGCAAACAAAATTTATTTTGCTTTCACCGCGAAATAAAGAGGCTTTTTGCCAAGCGCTTAATGTCACGCTGCAATAATTTTTATTTCACTTCAATAAAAATAGATTGACCGATTTAAAGCTTGAAAAAGCCTGTAAAAGCATCACATCATGTCATGTCTATTTAGATTATAGGTTTGTCGTGAACGAAAACGCACGTGACAATATTGAAAAGATTTTAGCCCATATGACGACCTTGCCCGGTGTTTATCGCATGCTCGGCAAAGACGGTGAGTTGCTGTATGTCGGCAAAGCAAAAAATCTGAAAAACCGCGTGTCGAGCTATTTTGTAAAAACCATCGAACATCCCAAAACACAGGCGTTGGTGGCACGTATTTATGACATTGAAACGCTGATTGTTCGTTCGGAAACTGAAGCCTTATTGCTTGAACAAAATCTGATTAAGTTGCATCGACCACCGTACAATATTATGTTGCGCGATGATAAATCCTACGTTTATATTTTTATCTCCAGTGACAAGCCATATCCACGAATTGCCAGTGGGCGGGGTAAGGGCAAACATCAGCAAGGTAAATTTTTTGGACCCTATCCAAGTGCCTATAATGCCCGTGATACCTTGTTGATTTTACAAAAACTCTTTAACGTGCGCCAATGTGAAAATAGCTATTTTTCCCAGCGTAAACGTCCATGTTTGCAGTATCAAATTAAACGCTGTACCGCGCCATGTGTGGGTTTGATTTCGCCAGAAGATTATCAGCAAGATGTCCAAAATTCGATTCGCTTTTTACAAGGTGATACCAAAGAACTCAATCAAGAGTGGATTGCCAAAATGGAAGCTGCTGCTGAAGCTTTGGAGTTTGAAAAAGCAGTATTTTACCGTGATCGTATGGCATTGCTACGCGATGTGCAGTCACAACAAGCGATTTATACAGTCAAAGGGGAAGCCGATATTTTGGCGATTGCCTATCATGCAGGGGTAACCTGTGTGCAGATTATGTATGTTCGCAACGGTAAAATGTTGGGCGGAAAAAGTTATTTCCCCGATATGTTGGGCGATGATTTAGGACAAATGTTATCGGACTTTATGGCGAACTTTTATTTTCAGGTGGCAGATGAAGTTCCCAATGAGTTGATTATCAATACCGAATTGCCAAACAGCAAAGAATTAGAACAGGCGCTGCAACAAGAATTTTCCAAGAAAGTGCAGATTAAGCACAAGGTACGCGAAACCCGTGCCGAGTGGCTTGAGCTGGCCAATATGAATGTTCAACATGCCATCAAAGGACAACTGGCCAACCATTTTGAATTGAATGAACGCTTTCATCAGCTTGAGCAAGTGGTGGGGCGACCGATTGACCGAATTGAATGCTTTGATATCTCGCATACTATGGGCGAAGCCACGATTGCCTCTTGTGTGGTGTTTGATACTGGCGGTGCGCGAAAACGTGATTATCGTCAATTTTCCATCGAAGATATTACTGGCGGTGATGATTATGCTGCCATGCGCCAAGCACTGACACGGCGTTATAAAAAAGCCATGTTGCCTGATTTACTCTTGATTGATGGTGGTAAAGGTCAATTGCACATGGCCATGCAAGTGATGCAAGAACTTGGATTAGATGCATTTATGGTGGGGGTGTCTAAAGGCGAAGGGCGCAAACCAGGATTGGAAACCTTACATTTCACCGATGGCACAAAAATTCAATTAGCAGAAGACCACAAAGCGCTGCATTTGATTCAACAGGTGCGCGATGAAGCCCATCGTTTTGCCATTACCAAACATCGTGCCAAACGTGATAAAAAACGTGGTGGTTCAGTCTTGGAAGCCATTCCGGGATTAGGGCCGAAACGTCGCCGTGATTTATTGACTCATTTTGGTGGCATTCAAGGCGTGCTGAAAGCTTCAGAAAAAGAACTCATGCTGGTATCTGGACTGGGTGAAGTGATGGCCAGAACCATTTATAAAATTTTGCATGAAGCCATTTAGGGCAGATTAGCAAAAATGCTCACTGACGCATGAGTCATTGATCATTCACAACACTACAAAATCAGTGAAAGATAGCGTAAAGCAAAAACGATAGAGGACGAAGCATGTCATTGCGCCAATTATTCACAGAAATTGAACAGGATGAGTGGGTCAATATTCCGCAAGGTTGGCTACAAGGGCGCACCATTTATGGTGGTTTAGTGGCAGGGATGATGATGCAAAAGGCTTTGGTGATCATCGCTGATCCAGCAAAACGCTTACTCAGTACCAGTGTTACGTTTGTCGGTCCAGTGCAAGAACGTAAGGCACGACTTACGGCTGAAATTTTAAGACAAGGCAAGTCAGTCACCACCATTGAAGTGCGTTTATGGCAAGATGATGCGGTACAAAGTATTTTAATTGCCAGTTTTGGTACACAGCGTGAATCAAGCATTCAAGTAAAACAAGAGCGAACAGCGCCCATCTATCCAGAGCCACAAAGCCTCGCTAAACTTCCTCAGCAGGCCGCGATGCCACAGTGTTATCAACAATTTGATGTGTGCTGGGCAGAAGGCAATTATCCTTGTACTGCCAGTGCTAAACCTGACTTTGGTGGCTGGTTCCGTTTTAATCCAGCGCAGCATGAAAATGATCACTTGACGGTTGCAGAATTGATGACCTTACTGGATATCTGGCCACCAGGGGTATTACCGATGTTTCAAACACTAGCACCTGCCAGTTCCCTGACATGGCATGTGACTTATGTTCATCCAGTACAGCACCAATTATACGATTGGTTTAAATATAAAGTATTTACTGACTATGCATCAGAAGGTTATTCCACCGAATATGCACATCTGTGGGATGCAGAAAATAGATTGATTGCAATTTCTAGGCAGACAGTTACCGTGTTTGCCTAGTGACACTGTATAGCAATTCGTATAAAGTGAGTCTGAATTAACGATGAATCAATTCTCAGAATATGTGTGGTTTTTCATCGTACATAAAGGGGAACATTGGCGGTGTCTATGACTACAGGTCGAATCCTGAATATTCCAAATATCTTGACTTTGGCGCGTATAGCTTTAATACCCGTTTTTTTATTGGTGGCTTATTGGCCACCAATAATCGGTGCTGCTGAGCAAGACAGTAACATGACTCGTCACATGATTTTAACGGCTATTTTTGTGGTTGCTGCTATAACAGATTGGTTCGACGGGTATTTGGCGCGTTCACTCAATCAAACTTCCGCATTTGGTCGTTTTCTTGACCCTGTGGCAGATAAGCTGATGGTCGCAGCCGCACTGATTGTTTTGGTGCAATGGCAACCCAGTATTTCGATGGCATTTGCCGCGATTGTGATTATTTCACGTGAAATCACGGTTTCTGCTTTACGTGAATGGATGGCCGAACTGGGTGCACGTACCAGTGTTGCGGTATCGACTGTGGGTAAATATAAAACAGCTTTTCAGATGATTGCAATTTCAGTGTTCTTGTTGAATTGGCAACCGCTTGAAACCTTAGCTTATCTTTTGCTCTATACCGCTGTAATTCTAACTTTGTGGTCAATGTTTATTTATTTAAAAGCCGCGTGGCCTTACCTTAAACAGCCTTAAGTTGCGCTTGAAGAATTCAGTCAAAACGCCTCTATGAAGGCGTTTTTTTATTTCAATGGATTGATTTTAAAAATCATCAACAAAAATGTGAGACAAAAAAAATCCTAGATTTTGGGGGAAACCTAGGATTGAAATCGAAAATACTTGTATTTTTATAAGATGTTTAACCATCTTCTTGGGATTGAGTATAAGAGAATGAGTTTCTAGAATCATGTAGGTTATTGTGTTGTAATGTATCGTTTTATTTAAAAATGTATTTTCGGTTTACAGTTATTTCTAAATGTTAAAAAATGACTGAAACATCGCTATGCTTTTCGGGTTCTAACCAGTGAGCTGTTACGCTTAAAAACAAAATTTGGTGCAAATAGAGAGCAAAAAAGCCCCATTGAAATGGAGCTTTTTATTAAAGCGGTATGAACATTGCTTTAAGTCTTCAGCACTTTATGAATCAAAGCCAGTGCACCGTGCTAGTCTGACAGAAAATAAGGCTGTACCTTATTTTTCGGCAGTCCAACCTTCAGCTTTTTCCACAGACTCATCATTGCTAAAGAATTTTTCACGTTGTTCTTCTAAAAACTTCTTCGCATCGGCTTCAAACACATTTAAACGCTTTTCATTGATTAACGTCGTTTGGTGCTTTAGCCATTCTTGCCAAGCTTGTTTAGATACAGTTTCAAAAAATTCTTGACCTTTTGCACCCGGAAAAGGTGCAAAGTCTAAGCCTTCCATTTCTGTTTGATATTTACGGCAAAAAACCTGTCGAGACATCTCTCATTCTTCCTTAAGCGTAAAGTTTTTCTAAGCGAGTATAAGCACGTGCAATCGCAGCTTCTACTTGAGCAGGTGCAGTCCCGCCAATGTGATTACGTGCATTGACAGAAGCTTCGAGCGTGAGGGCTTTTTCAAAAACATCTTCAGAAATTAAATCTGAGAATTGTTGTAATTGTTCAAGCGTAAGTTCAGATAAATCTTTAGACTCTTGAACACCCAGTGCGACCGCTTTACCGACAATTTCATGGGCATCACGAAATGCCACGCCATTCTTAACCAAATAATCGGCCAGATCGGTTGCAGTTGAGAAACCACGCAGTGCAGCTTCACGCATAATTTCAATGTTAGGCACCAGTGCAGGAATCATGTCTGCAAATGCCATCAGTGAACCACGAACGGTATCAATGGCATCAAATAACGGTTCTTTATCTTCTTGATTGTCTTTGTTATACGCCAAAGGCTGACCTTTCATCAGGGTTAAAAGACTCATTAAGTCGCCATAGACGCGACCCGTTTTACCCCGAATGAGTTCTGGAACATCTGGATTTTTCTTCTGCGGCATAATCGAAGAACCCGTGCAGAAACGGTCAGGAATATTGACAAATTTGAACTGTGCAGAAGTCCAAAGAATCATTTCTTCCGACATACGCGACAAGTGCATCATAATAAGCGATGCAGCAGCATTGAATTCAATGCCAAAGTCACGATCAGAAACCGCATCCAGCGAGTTTTCACACACTGCTTCAAAACCTAACAGTTCTGCGGTGTATTCACGCTCAATTGGATACGTTGTGCCTGCAAGCGCAGCAGAACCTAAAGGTAAGCGATTGACACGTTTACGACAGTCAATCAAACGCTCAGAGTCACGCACTAACATTTCAAACCATGCCATTAAGTGATGACCAAAAGTCACAGGCTGTGCTGTTTGTAAATGCGTGAAGCCCGGCATAATGGTTTGGGTGTTTTTAGCCGCTAAGCCCAAGATCCCTGTTTGTAGTTTTTCAAGTAATTTTAAAATCGCATCAATTTCGTCACGTACGTATAAACGAATATCTGTTGCGACTTGGTCATTACGGCTACGACCAGTATGTAATTTTTTACCTGTGATCCCAATACGTTGAGTCAAACGCGACTCAATGTTCATGTGTACATCTTCTAGGTCAATACGCCATTCAAAGTTACCCGCTTCAATGTCTGCTTGAATTGCCGTTAAGCCGGTGATGATGTCGTCACGTTCTTGCTCAGTCAGTACGCCCACTTTTGCGAGCATAGTTGCATGTGCAATAGAACCTGCAATATCTTGTTTATAAAAGCGTTGGTCAAATTGTACAGATGCTGTAAATTCAGCAACAAAAGCGTCAGTAGCTTCAGAGAAACGACCGCCCCACATACCCGAAGTTTGGGTTTGTGACGGATTTGAGGAATTAGAAGATGTGGTCATGTCGGCTCAATAAGATAAAAAGCATTAGAACTAAGAACAGTATAACAAATTCAGGTTCACTTGCCGAAGGACAAGATGACCAAACTTTTGCTCATACAAAGGGAAATAAGACATACGCCTATTTTTTTACCAAAATCGGGCGTTGGCAACATTTAATCGAATTATTTATTGCCAGTAATATTTTGGCGATGATTTTAGCTTTAGCAGAAGCGCAATCATGGGGCGCTTTAAGTGTAGACCGATTGCTGCAATATATGTTGTTTATCAATTGGATTTTACTGTGTTTTGTCGCATTGATTGAACGATTTCAGCAAAAATTTCAGCATTTAAGTTTTGCACAAGCGTTATGTACTGGCTTTATTCTGTTGCAAGTTATTTTGTTGCTGACCACTATTGCACTCAATGGCTTGATTTATTTCGGACAAAATTTTCATCTACATCATTTAACGGCAGATATTTTATTTGATGGTGTGATGTTACATTTGAGCTATGGGGTGCTGATTGGGACATTTTGTTTTCGCTATTTGTATTTGCGCGAGCAATGGGCACGTCAACAAAATAGTGAACTCAATGCACGTGTTCAAGCCATGCAAGCCCGTATCCATCCACATTTTCTGTTTAACAGTCTAAATAGTGTGATTAGTTTAATTAGCATCGACCCCGATAAAGCGGAGCAAATGTTACTGAATTTATCACGGTTATTTCGTGCAAGTTTTCAAGAGCTTAAACTGGTCAGATTAAGAGATGAGATTGAACTGTGTCAGCGTTATTTAGCCATTGAACAGATTCGATTAGGTGATCGATTGCAAGTAGAATGGAAATATGATGAGGAAGTTCTCTTTTCTCATATACAAATTCCGTTATTAACTTTACAACCTTTAGTTGAAAATAGTATTTTTCATGGAGTTGAAAAATTCTTAACAAAGAGTACGATAAGTATATTGGTCGAAATATTGCAAAATCAAGTCAATATAGTCATTACTAACCCTTACACACAGGATAAAATAACATTACGACAAGGAAATGGAATTGCAGTTGATAATGTAAAACAGCGTTTACAAGCTTATTATGGACGCGGTGTGGTTTTTCAGACCTATGCTGGGAAGGGGATATTTACCACAGTTGTGCAATATCGATATAAATAAGAAATCATAGTTAACCTATAAAAAAAATGATGTTGACTGGGAAAGGAGGAGAAATGGACATCCTAATTTGTGATGATGAACCTCTCGCAGTAGAGCGCTTATCACGTTTAGTCACTCAACTAGGGCATCAAGTCGTTGCAACAGCCACACATGGTCAGCAGGCGCTTGATCTGGCTCAATTTCACGAGCCAGATGTGGTACTTTTAGATATTCAAATGCCTGAAATGGATGGCTTGAGTTGTGCACAGTATTTGCGTCAGCTTGATTTTATGCCCGCCATTATCTTTTGTACTGCTTATGATGAACATGCTTTAGATGCATTTAAATCACATGCAGAGGGCTACTTATTAAAACCCGTGATGCAGCAGGAATTGCAACAGGTTTTAGATCATTTAACAAAACTGACTCAAGCACAAATGAGCACGTTAAAACAAAAAGAAGATATGGACGAATTAAACATAAAACGCCATCAAATCGTGGCGAAAACCTACCGAGGTGTAGAGTTGGTTCCTGTGGAAAATATTTATTATTTTTTAGCAGATCAAAAATATGTAACGGTACGGCATAAGAATGGCAATTTACTGATTGATGAAACCTTAAAAGATTTAGAAAACGAATTTGGCGATCAATTTATTCGTATTCATCGAAATGCTTTGGTTTCAGTGCAGTTTTTGGATGGGCTTGAAGTGATTAGTTCAGGACAGTATCAAGTTCGTTGTCGTGAACTGGAGGAGCGTTTGGCCGTCAGCAGGCGTCATTTGCCGCATTTAAGAGAGCGAATTCAGAAAATGTAAAGCTGATGTTCATAATTTTGCTGACAACAAGTGCGCAAATTTACTTGCATTTTTAAGTCAGCACGTTAAGTTTAGAACAACGCACTTATTGACTGTTTCTAAAATTTATGAAAATTTTGAAGATTGCAACTCGACAAAGCCCGCTTGCCTTATGGCAAGCCGAACATATTCGTGCCCGTTTAGAGGCAATGCATGCTGATCTTCAAGTTGAGTTGGTGACCTTCGTAACGCAAGGTGACAAAATCTTAGATACGCCTTTGGCCAAAATTGGTGGCAAAGGTTTATTTGTGAAAGAGTTAGAAGAAGCCTTGCTCGATGGTCGTGCTGACCTAGCTGTTCATTCTATGAAAGATGTGCCTATGGCATTGCCTGAAGGATTAACGCTTGCTGTGATCTGTGAACGAGAAGATCCGTTGGATGCTTTTGTTTCAAATACATATCACAGTTTTGCTGAATTACCGCATGGGGCAAAAGTCGGTACTTCAAGTCTGCGTCGTAAATGCCAGATTTTAAAACAGCGCCCAGATCTTGAAATTGTTGACTTGCGCGGTAATGTGGGTACGCGTTTATCTAAATTAGATGCAGGTTTATACGATGCCATTATTTTGGCCAGTGCGGGTTTAAAGCGCCTCGGTTTAGCAGATCGTATTCGCCACACCCTACAAGTTGAGATTAGTTTACCTGCCGTTGGACAAGGTGCATTGGGCTTGGAATGTCGTGCAGCGGATCAAGCGGTATTGGATCTTATTTTGCCGCTGTTACATGATGAGACTGATATTTGTGTGCGTGCAGAACGTGCTTTCAATGCGTATTTGGAAGGCGGTTGCCAAGTACCCATCGCAGGCTATGCTTCTTTAAATCAAGGTCAGCTCCACATTGAAGGTCGTGTCGGTAGTGTTGATGGTGCAACTTTATTGAAAGTTACACTCAAGGGGACTCCTGAGCAAGCTGAACAGTTGGGTGAAACGCTGGCTCAGAAGTTACTTGAACAAGGCGCAGGCGATTTGCTTAAAGCGTTCTATTAAAATGTTGTTTATTAATACCCGTCCCCAAGATCGTGCCGAAAATTTGAGTCATGCATTACGCATGGCTCAAATTGAAGTGTTGGATTTACCTTTATTAGAATTGGTGGCCCAGCCTTGGTCAGACACCCTATCAGATCTTTATCAACGATTGCCTGCTACTCAGGTGATTGTTGTGGTCAGCCCAACAGCGGTTGAAATTGGGATGGCTTATTTAACCCAAGCTTCTTTATCACTTGAGGCTATTCAGCATATCCAGTGGATTGCCATCGGGGACACCACAGCGCAAGCTTTAGCTCAATATGGGATTACGGCAGAAGTTCCTTTGGTGGAAACATCAGAGGGGATGTTACAGCTGCCTATTTTACAAACCTTGAGTGCGGGGACGGGTATTGCTTTTTGGCGTGGTGAAGGCGGTCGTCTGTTTATGATGGATCATTTGAAACAGCAAGGCCTAGATATTCTCAATTTTGTGTTATATCAGCGCCGTTGCCCTATGTTGACCCAACAGAATTTCCCTCATTTATTGGCTAAATTGGCACAAGAAAAACAATATTATATGGTGGTGAGTAGTGAGGCGAGCTGGATCAATTGGATTGATCTTGTGCAAGCTGAAGATGAGATTATTACCAAAGGACATTATTTGGTTTTGGGGCAGCGCTTGTATCAAGTTGTTTCAGATTATAAAAAAAATCATCAAGCATGTTTTAATGTCACGCGATTATCTGATTTAAAAACAGATTCAATTTTGCAGCAGATTGCAGTTGTGCAAGGGAACACATGAAGAAAATTTTCATTTTATTACTCGTTTTAGGTCTGCTCTGGATTTTAAAATTAAGTTATGACGTATTTGAAATCACTGCACAACAGACAGAACTCACCAATAGTCTGCACCGTATTGAACAAAGCAATGCAAATTTAAATGATCAGCTGGTGGCTTTACAGCGTCATGTCAATGTTAAAGATGAATCAGGCAGTCCAAATCAACCTGATTTAACAACAATAGAATCTTCGAGTATAGATCCGATTTTTGTTGTGAAGCAGCAACTGGATTTAATTGAATTTATGTTGCAACAGCAAAAGTTTAATGATGCCCTAGATAAACTCATGCATCTCGATCGTAATTTAGAGCAATATGCTTTAGCACCGTCATTGAAGCAAAGTTTGCATCAGGTGATTCAGAAAGATCAACAAGCGATTCAGCAATTTGTTCGTGCTCGAGTTGCCCAGCAAGAAAAACTCGATGTGGTTATGCGTCAGCTTGATCAAGCATTAACACAAGAAATCAAGACGCCACAATTAAATGCCAGCCAACCACAAAAGAAATATTTTTGGCAGCGTTGGATTGTGATTGAACCTGCGAAACAACCCGCCGTGGCTTTAATGCAAAGACCCTTAATATTAAAAGAAGTGCAACTGCGATTATTACTTGCACAGCAAGCTTTGCAACAAGGTCAGTATGTGGAATATCAAAAATCGCTAGCGGAAATGATTGAACTACTGAATCAGATACCCGATCAGAAATCACGACAACTGATTCAAAATATCCAAAAAATAAAAGGATTTACGGTTATTCCTACGCCAATTTTAAATACGCGTGCATTATTGGGGTAAGAAATTAATGAAACAGGTTTTACTTGCATATGCTTTTATTAGTTTAATTATAATCGCAGTACTGAGCGTTTTAAGTTACGGTTATGGTGCAGGTTATGTCTATTTATATTGGCGTGAATGGCAAATTCAAACCAATATTTGGATCATTTTTATTTCTCTCGCTGTGCTGTCTTTAATGACGCAATTATTTTGGTTGTTTATTAAGCGTTATTTAACCCGAGAGCAACGTAAACTAGAAACTATTTTTAATTTTAAAAATTTGCATCCTTATGAGCAATTAGCGGTGGTTTGGTTATTAGAAGCTGCTCAAGACCAACATGCGTTTATTCAAGGTGTTTTTTCTCAATCTGGTTTATTAAAAGGGATTATTGATTCACGACTCTATTGGATGCAGCAACAATATCCACAAGCACTTGCACAATTAAATCAAACCAATGCCATGGCATTTGAATTGGCTGAAATTCAACGGATTGAAATTTACCTTGCGCAAAATGACAGTGAACAAGCCTTAACCCATCTTGAGTTTTTAAATCAGCATGAGCTTTCACCTTGGTTAAACGATGTAAAAAGTGCCTATGATTTACGTTTAACAGCGCTATGGGGAAAGTTTGCCCTTCAATTTCCATGGATTTATTTGCGTTCGACTAAATATGGACATTTGGGCACCGAAACCAAACAAGCATGGTTACAACAGTTATTACTTGATTTTGATCAAGCGGATATGGAAAGTTTACAAAATTTACAACAGCGTTATTTAGACTTGGCAGATCAAATTTATAATCGAAATTATGAGATAAAGACGTTATGGTTGAAAGTATTATCTCGTATGCCRGAATTTACTGGGCAACATGAAGATTTGGCATTACATTTATTAGATGAACAATTTAATCAAGACGTTTTTTATTTATGGTTCCAACAACAATTATTAAAGCAAAACCCTGATTATTTAAAGGTTGAGCAGCGAATTGAATATTGGGAAAATAAATATCCTTCTTTACCTGTATTTTCCTTTGCGAAATGGCATATCTATACGGCGACAGCACGAGAAGAAGAAGCGAATAAAATGCTTGAATTATATCCAGATAACGTAATGATGAATTATTTACGGGTGAAGTCTACCTTAAAAGGTCAGGATGATTTGATCAAACAGTTAAATTTAATATTTGAAAATAATGCAAATTTTGTAGAAATTAAAATATAGCGAGTAGATTTAATGTTAATGCTGTCAGATTATCCCATTGTTCATATACAGTCAGTCGCATGGGGTGATATGGATGCTTTTGGTCATGTAAATAATGTGCTGTATTATCGTTATATGGAAAGTGCTCGCATTCGTTATATGGATGAACTTAATATTTTTCAACATGATGTTTATACAGTGGTTGCATCAAATCAGTGCAAATATATTCGTCCAGTCTTTTATCCAGATCAACTTAAAATTGGTGCACGTGTAGAAGAAATGCGTAATAGTGCGCTTCGAATGAGTTATTTATTATGGAGCGAGCAGCAGCAGGCTATTGTTGCATTAGGCGAAGCGGTGATGGTTTGTGTGGATAAAGAGAATATGCTTAAACTGCCTATTCCTGAAATAATTCGGCAGAAAGTGACAAAAATTGAATTAATGGTTAATCATCAAATTTAAAAATATTTAGAAATGTAGTCATTAAAATATAGAAGTATGGAATCTGTTTAAATATTGTTGATAATTTAAATTTTTATATTGTATATCTTGGGCAATAAAAATATTATGTCGGCGTTGTATAAATAAATATAAAATCTAGTTGGAGTTAATATGATGCCAGACATTAGTAATTTATCGGTTGAAGAGTTAAAACATTTACAGGTTGAAGCGGAAGCATTAATTGCTTCTAAAAAAGATCAAGCGATTGAAGATGCTTATCAGCAAATTTTAGCCATTGCAGATAAAGTTGGTTTGACGATTGAGCAGCTTTTAGAGTTTGGTGCAACTAAACGCAAGAAAAGTACCCGTAAGTCTGTCGAGCCACGTTATCGTAGCAAACAGAATCCTGTTGATACTTGGACGGGTCGTGGTAAACAACCGCGTTGGTTGGTTGCTGAATTAGAAAATGGTGCAAAATTGGAAGACTTTCTAATCTAATTGCAAAATTCATAAGAATGTCATCCAAGCGGATTAGACTGAAAAAACCAAGCATTTATGCTTGGTTTTTTTATATCTTAGAATTGGCGTTGTGGAAAAAGTATGCATAATGTGTGTAGAAAGATAATATAGTGACTCAAGGAAGAATAATCGATATGTTGGTCGTGCTGGGATGATAAAAAAACCCAAATATATGGCGTGGTGGATCTTTGCTATCCTCGTTTTTTTTATTTTTGTATTACTCCAAATACCAGCGGCTTGGCTCATTTCAAAATTTTATAAAAACAACCAAGTCTTGCAAAATGTAAGTGGTAATATTTGGCAAGGGCAAGCAGATTGGCATCAAGGTAATTTACGAGGATCGTTGAGTTGGAAAACACGACCATTGGATCTGTTTTTGTTGCGTTTAGGGGCACAGCTAGAAGTCCATAGTGGGCATACACAACTGGATGGTGTGGTCGGTTATGGTTTTGGCAAAAAAATAACCATTCATGATTTGAATGGACAAATTGCACCTGAAACTTTGAAAAACATAGTGGATTGGCAGTGGCCGACCAATACCATTCAACTGCAAAATATTGAATTTAATTTTAACCAACAGCAGGGTTTTACACAGGCTGACGGTCAGTTGCAATGGGCGGGTGGTGAGCTGATTTATAGCTATGCTCAGCGTCAAGATCGAATGAATATACCGTCATTGAAAGGAAAGCTATCAGATGAAAACAATAAACTGATGTTTGATATTCGTGATCAGCGCGATCAAAAGCTAATGGCATTGGCCGTTGATCAAAACTTGATGTTGGATGTGCAATTGACGCAGCGTTTATTGATGAATATTCCTTCGTATGAAGGGAAAGCAGGTTTAGACACTTATGTCATTAGTTCGAGACAGCCTTTATTTAAAGGTGGTTTCTAATGAGTGAGTGGATTGAAAAAATTCAACAATTAAATTGGAAGCAGGCCGGTCGGGCAGCTCCAATACTTTTACTTTTGCTTATTTTATATTTGTGCTGGAAATTGGCGAGTATTTTTTGGTTGCTTGTTGCGCCGCCTCAGGTGATGCAAGTCGAACGTATTGCCTTGGGTTCACAACAAGCTCAAGTCCCGAATATTGCTTCATTTGCATTATTTCAAGAAGTGGGTGCAACAGCGGCTGCCGATGAAAGCATCAATCTGGTTTTGCAAGGTGTGATGGTGGGTTACCCAAGTCAGTTTTCCTCTGCGGTGATTAAGATGAATGAAGTGGCAGATCGCTATCGGGTGGGGGAAAACATCGCCAACACCTCTTACCAACTTGCGCAAGTGTATTGGGATCGAGTGCTGTTGCGCCAAAATAATGGCACAACCCGAGAGTTAAAGTTTAAAGGCATTGAAAATGGCTTGGATCAATCGATTGTTCAGCCTGTAGAGAATCCATCATCTTCTTTTAATAATCAAGCGACGCAAATGCCGCAGAGTCAGGAACAGAATGCATTAGGACAAGCAGTACAAAAAATACAGCAAGATCGGGAACAATATTTAAAAGATATGGGGGTGAATGCTGGGGGTGAGGGCTATGAAGTGACTTCAAGAACACCTACAGCATTACGCAGCAAACTGGGTTTGCAACCAGGTGATCGGATTATGTCTTTAAATGGGCAGGCTGTCGGTCAGGGGCAAAGTGATGCCCAATTGCTAGAACAGGCTCGACGTGAAGGTCAAGTTAAAATAGAAATAAAGCGTGGTGATCAGGTGATGACCATACAACAGAGTTTTTAAGTGATGCATCGTCACATTATAGGATTAGGAAGCACGAAATTTTATGGCTTTATTTAATCATCATCGTTCAGTTTGGGCTTTATTCGCTGCTGCACCGCTTATGGCTATGGTGAGCACGGCAAGCTATGCACAAACATGGAAAATTAATTTACGTGACGCTGATTTAACAGCATTTATTAATGAAGTTGCCGATATTACAGGGAAAAACTTTGCTGTTGATCCGCGTGTACGTGGCAATGTGACGGTCATTTCCAATAAGCCTTTAAATAAAGCGGAAGTATATGACTTATTTTTAGGGGTTTTGAATGTCAATGGTGTTGTGGCCGTTCCTTCAGGCAATACCATCAAACTTGTTCCCGATAGCAATGTGAAAGGCTCAGGTATTCCATACGATGCCAAACAACGTGCAACGGGTGATCAAATTGTCACTCGGGTCATTTGGCTTGAAAACACCAATCCCAACGATTTAATTCCAGCATTGCGCCCTTTAATGCCGCAGTTTGCGCATATGTCTGCGGTGGCCGGCACCAATGCACTGATTGTTTCCGACCGTGCCAGTAATATTTATCAGATTGAAACGATCATTCGTAATTTGGATGGAACTGGGCAAAACGATATTGAGGCCGTCACGCTGCAATCGAGTCAGGCGGAAGAAATGATTGGTTTGCTGGAGTCCATGAGTTCCACAGGTGCGGCAAGAGACTTAAAAGGCTCCCGTATCCGAATTGTTGCCGATACGCGAACCAATCGTATTGTGTTAAAAGGTGATACGGCAACGCGTAAGCGCATTCGTCAGATGATTGAAATGTTGGATGTGCCTACGGCAGATCGTTTGGGTGGATTAAAAGTCTTTCGTTTAAAATACGCCAGTGCAAAAAATCTGGCTGAAATTTTACAAGGCTTAGTGACTGGTCAGGCGGTTACCAGTTCATCAAATTCCAATACTTCATCGTCTTCGAACAATAATAATGCGACGAACTATTCAGGCAGTAGTAGCTCGAATAGTTCAAGCGGTGGTTCATCCAGTATTGCCACGCCAAGTATTAATTTGGGGGGTGGATCGAACAGCAATAATCAAAATTCAATCACCAGTTTTAATGCCAATGGGGTCAGTATTATTGCTGACGATAGTCAAAATGCTTTGGTGGTGAAAGCAGATCCACAGTTCATGCGTGAAATCGAATCGGCCATTCAGCAACTGGATATACGTCGTCAACAAGTCCTGATTGAAGCTGCGATTATTGAGGTCGAAGGCAGTGATGCCGATCAACTGGGTGTGCAGTGGGCATTGGGGGACTTAAATAGTGGTATTGGCTTAATCAATTTTAGCAATGTGGGAGCGAGTATAGCTCAGCTTGCAGCGGGTTATGTGACGAGTGGGGCATCGGGTGCTGCATCCAAGTTGGGTACAGGAACATCGCTGATTCTGGGTGATTATAAAGAAGGTGCTGACGGCTCACGTAAATTATACGGTGCACTCATTCAGGCATTAAAGAGTAAAACCAAGTCTAATTTACTCTCTACGCCTTCTATTGTAACGATGGATAATGAAGAAGCTTATATCGTGGTGGGGCAGAATGTGCCTTTTGTCACGGGATCAGTCAGTACGACGGGTGGTACAGCCAATCCTTACACATCAATTGAACGTAAAGATGTCGGGGTGACGCTGAAAGTTGTGCCACATATTGGTGCCGATGGTACGGTGCGTTTAGAGGTGGAACAAGAAGTTTCAGCTGTGCAGCCAAAAGGCGAAGCTCAGGATTTAATTACCAGTAAACGTGCCATTAAAACTTCAATTTTAGCTGAACATGGTCAAACCATTGTATTGGGCGGTCTGATTTCTGATAACTCCATTTACAGTCGTCAGTCGGTGCCAGGATTGGGTGCTCTTCCTGGTATTGGTCGTTTATTCCGTGCCGATGCAAAATCTAATGAAAAACGTAATCTGTTGGTGTTTATCCATCCGACGATTGTGGGTGATAGTCAAGATGTGAATCGTTTGTCGCAGCAGCGCTATAGCCAATTATATAGTTTACAGTTAGCGATGGATCAGGATGGTACTTTTGCCAAGTTACCAGAAAATATGGATGATCTTTATCAACAACGGCTTCCTGTAACGCCTTCAGCACCGAAAGTACCAGATTATCAAGCCGTACCTTCGGCTGCTCAGCAGTCTTCGAGTGCTATTGTAACGACACCCGTTGCGATTGAGCCGATGGTGCAAAGACAAGCTATTCAGGCACCCAGTTCAACGGTTAAAAAAACCAAAAATATAGTGACTACAACCACGGTTCGATCAGGTTCTTAATAGCGTTTGTAAAGAATCGAAGATTTGCCGTGATATGATGAAAAAAAATCGCAAAGAGAAGTGCATTTCATGACTTGGAAAATACAAGCAATTACCAGTGAATTGACAGGACAAGAAATTGACATTGACCGTGATATGGTGGTCGGTCGTCATCAGAGCGCAGATATTGTATTGCAAGCCGCAGAAATTTCACGCAAGCATGCAGCATTTTTGCTAAAAGACCAAGCTTTATGGGTGCAAGATTTAAACTCATCGAATGGTTCATTCGTGAATGATTTACGTATTGAACATGAAACCTTGTTGAAAGAAGGTGACATTGTACAATTTGCCAGTTTGAAATTCTCAGTACTTGCACCTGCACAACAGATTGTCGCTGTAACAATGGAGTCAACTGAGGTTGTGTCTGACCCTATAGTTACGCAACCCGAAGTGATTCCTGCGACTGAGCAACCTTCAGAAGCGGTTGCTGTGTCTGAAACTGAAGCAGCACAGGTTGAAGATGTACCTAAAACAGTGGCGCAGCAAATGAATGAGCAAGGTATGCCGAGCTTAACCGAGCGGGATCGCGAAGTTCAAGTCAGTCGAGACGGTATGCCACAACAGGTTGCTATACCCAAGCCTGCACCGATTCCGCAAGGTATCGATGTTCAGGCACAGCCTGAACCGCAACCGATTGCAATTGAACAGCCGGTTTCACGGGTTGAACAAGTCAAAGAAGAGCAAAAAAATGCATCGATTGGCTTAATATCTATTATTGCATTGATTATTCTTGCAATCATTGCATGGTTATTATTTAAATAAGCCGTGTCAAATAATAATGAAGGCATGCACTCGCATGCCTTCATTATTTGGGTTGATGTTTCTGTGTGAAATAAATGGAGAGGGATGAGATGTCGGTAGCACAATTGGCAAGTCGTGAGCTTATTTTGTTTGACTTAGATGGCACTTTGGTGGATTCCGCATTCGATTTATATCGAGCCATGAATATGAGCCTAAATGCTTTGCAACTGCCTAGCGTGACTGAGGCACAGGTGCGAACATGGATTGGTAAGGGAACCGCACTGTTTTGTCAGAGCACTCTGCAACATTTAACTGGTCAAGTCGATCCTACTCAACATCAGCAATTATTAGAAACCTTTTTAAACATTTATAATGCCGAACCCTGTGTCGATACCCAGCCTTTTAATGGGGTGATTGATTTTTTAGAATGGGGTTTAAATCACAACAAGCAAATGGTCTGTGTCACCAATAAACCAGAACAGCCTGCACGGATGATTGTTGAAAGCTTGGGCTTAACGCAGTATTTTGTGGATGTGATTGGTGGTGATCGTTTTGAGGAGCGTAAACCACACCCGCGTCAGTTGCTGTTTTGTGTGGATCAATATGGAGTCACTGCGGCAGAAACACTGATGATTGGTGATTCAAGCAATGATGTAGAGGCAGCACGACGTGCAGGGGTTGATTGTATTGTGGTGAGCTATGGCTATAATCATGGTGAAGATATTTATGATTGCCAACCACAGCAAGTGGTCGATGATTTAACAGAATTGCTCGCGAAATAATTTAAAATAAGGATATTGGAATGAGAAATTGTATGGTTTTTCGATGGCGAGACTAAGTCAGATAACACGAAAACGAACTTAAATACGCCCATATCGAAAACATAGAGAATACTCATGACAACGCAAACTCAATTCGACCAGTTAGCATCAGCTGGCTATAACCTTATTCCTGTTTACCGTCAGCGCTTAGCGGATACTGAAACCCCACTTTCAGTTTTTGCACGTTTTAAAGATCATCAGCAAGCTTATTTATTTGAATCGGTTGAGGGTGGGGAGAATTGGGCACGCTATTCGATTATTGGTTTAGGTGAATCGACGGTTTTTTCCTGTAATCAAGGGGTGCTCACCATTCAACAGGCGGATGGTTCGCTTGAGACGCAAGCATGTAGCGACCCATTTCAATATATTCGTGCTTTCCAAGCTCAGTTTCATGTGCCTACACAACAAGATTTACCTGCCTTACCAAGTTTTACAGGTGGGCTTGTCGGTTACTTTGGCTATGATGCGGTACGTTATATTGAGCCGCGTTTAACCAATGTTCCAGCAGCTGACCCCGTTGGATTGCCAGATATTTGGATGATGCTGTCTAAAACTGTGATTGTGTTTGACAACTTAAAAGACACTTTATTTTTAATTGTGCATGCAGATGTCAATGATCCAGAGGCTTATGCTAAAGCACAACAGCAACTTGATCAGTTGGAAGCACTGTTGGCAACACCGATTAGTCTGCAAGCCCAAAAGCATACGGCACCCCATTTCGAGTCATTGACAGGTAAAGCCAAGTATTTGGAATCGATTGAAACCGTCAAAGAATACATCCGTGCGGGTGATGTGATGCAGGTGGTTCCGGGGCATCGTATGGTGTCCAATTTTGATGGCGAGGCTTTGCAGGTCTATCGTGCGCTACGCCATTTAAATCCATCGCCTTATTTATTTTTGGTGCAAGGACAAACCTTAGACAACAAAAAACCCTTTCATATCGTTGGATCTTCTCCAGAGATTTTATCGCGTTTGGAGAATGGCATTGCAACGGTACGTCCATTGGCTGGAACGCGTCCACGAGGCAAGACCAAAGAAGAAGATTTGGCATTGGAAAAAGATTTGCTTTCCGATGAAAAAGAAATTGCAGAGCATTTAATGCTGATTGATCTGGGCCGAAATGATGTTGGTCGGGTATCAAAAATTGGCAAAGTGCAAGTCACAGATCAAATGGTGATCGAGCGTTATTCACATGTGATGCATATTGTGTCGAATGTACAAGGTGAAGTTCGCGATGATGTCGATGCGCTTGATGTTTTTAAGGCGACATTTCCTGCGGGCACATTGTCTGGTGCGCCAAAAATTCGTGCGATGGAAATTATTGATGAAGTTGAACCAGTAAAACGCGGCGTTTTTGGTGGTGCAGTGGGGTATTTAGGTTGGCATGGTGAAATGGATATGTCGATTGCCATTCGTACCTGTGTAATTCGTGAAAATAAGGTCTATGTTCAGGCAGGAGCGGGGCTCGTTGTCGATTCAAATCCTGAATCTGAATGGAATGAAACGCAAATAAAAGCGCGTGCAGTGATCAAAGCGGTTGAATTATCATCAAATGGTTTGATTTTATGAGTTTTTGAGGTTTTTTTTGAAAAAAACACTTGCAAGGATTCAGAGTTTTGCTAAACTGCACACCGTTCCGATACGAAACGTACGAAACACTAAGAAACGCCGGCATAGCTCAGTTGGTAGAGCAACTGACTTGTAATCAGTAGGTCCACAGTTCGAATCCGTGTGCCGGCACCATCTTAATGTCAAGGATGTAAGTAAAAAGAATAACACTGATAGTAAGTGTAAAATGGTGAGGTTCCCGAGCGGTCAAAGGGGGCGGACTGTAACTCCGCTACGAAAGTTTCGAAGGTTCGAATCCTTCCCTCACCACCAATTTTAAGACTTCAAAAAGTGGATGTGCCAACATCGTGCGGGAGTAGCTCAGTTGGTAGAGCGGCAGCCTTCCAAGCTGCATGTCGCGAGTTCGACCCTCGTCTCCCGCTCCATTGAAGCGAAAATTTGCTCTTATAGCTCAGTGGTAGAGCACTCCCTTGGTAAGGGAGAGGTCTCCAGTTCAAATCTGGATAAGAGCTCCAGATATACAGTTTAGTGACTTGTTCACACAGTTTTCCCAAAGCAGGCTTTTTAGTCTGCTTTTTAAGTATTAGGTGTCTAATTTTTTAGACGATAGGTCGATGCTGAGTTGTTTAAAACCGTGTTCGACGTAAACGAGGAAGATCATCATGGCTAAAGCTAAGTTTGAACGTAATAAGCCACACGTAAACGTGGGCACAATTGGTCACGTTGACCATGGTAAAACAACTTTAACTGCTGCGATTGCAACAATTTGTGCAAAAAACTACGGCGGTGAAGCTAAAGACTACGCAGCAATTGACTCTGCACCAGAAGAAAAAGCACGTGGTATTACTATTAATACTTCACACGTAGAATACGATTCTCCAGTTCGTCACTACGCTCACGTAGACTGTCCAGGTCACGCCGATTATGTTAAAAACATGAT
>NZ_NEGL01000003.1:0-377192 GCF_002135425.1 Acinetobacter sp. ANC 4654 | reverse complement strand
GAAACCTCTTCGCGCTGATGGTAGTGTGGGGTTACCCATGTGAGAGTAAGTCATCGCCAGCTCATTATTCCTGAAAACACCCCAACTCAAACGAGTTGGGGTGTTTTTTTATGCGCGGAAGTTGATAAATCAAATATTGGTGAATAAAGCTGAAAGCCATTCTCCGTAATTTCGATATTTAGATTAAACATAATTTAAGATTATTTATTAAAGCCATTTTTTATAGAATTCGAATAGGTTGCCCTTGGCGAAATTTGCCTGAATATTTTGCTAAATTCAACTCAATATTTAAAAAATTTAGTCGTTGCTCTAGAGAGAGAAGCTATTAAAAGTATTTGAATTAATCTCAAATAGTACTGATTTAGAATGGATTTTTATTGATGCTACATTTATTTGAGCACATCAACATGTTAATGGTATGAAAAGCCAAAATATCTCAAAAAGTATCGGTATGAATAGTTCTAAAATTCATTTAGCTGTAGATTCAAATGGTAACTCAATTAAATTTAATATTTTATTTTAGTTTTTTAATAGCTTTAAGCAGTAAAAGTACATTATTTTTTACACGGGTCTCGATAAAAAAGCGGATAAATTGTAAATTATTGTGTGGTCTAATTTTGATAGATCACGGTGGTATTTTAAATTTTTCTTGCATAGCCACCAAAATTTTAGACACATATAACCATCTTTTGGTGGGCTTTTTCATAATCAAATAGAGAATGCTGACCATTGCAATCATGTCTAAGTTTTGAATTGTAGAGCATCTCCGAAATGGCAATAAACACGATTTCTGAAACTTTTAATTGAGAAGAGCACATTCGCAAACGCTTGTTGCTGTATTTCAAAAATTGCCAATAAATTGCTTCAAATTTTTGAAAAAAGTCATCAATCATGCAGAAGAAATATGTATGAGTCATATATGGCGCAAGGAACGCGGTGGTTGAAGGCGTAAGTTGTGTGGTAACTCCCTAATGGTTTGCAGCCACCTTTTTTGCAAGTCAATTTCTTATCCGCGATTCGGGTTAATGAGTTATTTTATCTAACTAAGAGTTGTTTACAAAATCTATGGCCATTCACAGAGACATTATCGATGCTCTTGATATCCAGCAGGAAATTAAAAATTTAAACTACTGTTTATGTATGTTTTTTAATCAAGCAAGATGAATGGAATTCATGGTAAAATGATCGGCTTTCATCTTAGATCTCTCCCGATCGCCATCTGCCAATCGAGATAAATAACCATGTCTACTGCTTATACTGCTCAAACAGCGCCTACTGCGTTGTTTGATTACGACAAATATTGGGCGTCGTGTTTTGAACCCGCACCATTTTTGCCGATGTCACGAGAGGAGATGGATCAACTCGGTTGGGACAGTTGTGACTTTATTTTGGTCTGTGGCGATGCTTATATCGATCATCCATCATTTTGTTCGGGCATTATTGGTCGTACTTTGGAAGCGCAAGGCTTCCGTGTCGGGATTATTGCACAACCTGATTGGACCAATGCGGAAAGCTTCCGCGTTTTGGGTAAGCCAAATATCGCTTGGGGTGTGACGGCTGGTAATATGGATTCGATGATCAACCGTTATACGGCTGACCGTAAAATCCGTTCTGATGATGCTTATTCACCCGATAATCAACCGAATAAACGTCCAGACCGTGCAGCAACTGTGTATTGCCAACGTGTGCGTGAAGCTTACCCTGATGTGCCTGTATTGTTAGGGGGAATTGAAGCCTCTTTACGTCGTATTGCACACTATGATTATTGGTCAGACAAAGTCCGTCGCTCAGTATTGATGGACTCAAAAGCAGATTTATTGATGTATGGTAACGGTGAGCGTTCAATCACAGAAGTGATGCATCGTTTAGCACGTGGCGAAAAAATTCACGAAATTACCGATGTTCGTGGCACGGCATTTATCGTGAATAAATTAAACCGTCCCTCTAAAGCCAAATTTGTGGAAATTGCATCGAATGATGTGGATGCTATTGGCCGTGTTGATCCGATCATCAATCCTTATGTGATGACTGAAGATTTAGATGGCTGTGAAATTGAACAAGATAAAGGCAATTCACTCGCTAAATATCAAAATTTCCAAAAAGAAGCTGTGGCCAATCCAATCATCCGTGAAGGCGATAATTTGGATGCTGATACACAAATTGTTCAGCTTCAACCTGCACCCTCTAAAGCGATTAAACATAAATTACCGCCACGTGAGTTGGCTGTGATTCGTTTACCAGCCTTTGAGGAAGTGTCCGAAGATCCAGTCCTGTATGCACATGCCAATCGTATTTTGCATTTGGAAACTAATCCGGGCAATGCACGTGCCATGGTACAAAAACATGGCGAACGTGATGTTTGGTTAAATGCGCCACCAATTCCTTTAACCACAGAAGAAATGGATTACGTGTTTGACTTGCCTTATGCACGTCTGCCCCATCCAGCGTATGCTGAAGCACGTTTTCCTGCATTTGACATGATTAAATTCTCTGTCAATATCATGCGTGGTTGTTTCGGTGGTTGTACATTCTGTTCCATTACCGAACATGAAGGTCGTATTATTCAGAACCGTTCTGAAGAGTCGATTCTGCGTGAAGTGGAAAAAATTCGTGATACTGCACCAGGCTTTACGGGGATTATTTCTGACTTAGGTGGGCCAACAGCAAACATGTATCGTTTGCAGTGTAAAGATCCTGAGATTGAAAAGAACTGTCGTAAACCGTCCTGTGTATTCCCCGGTGTGTGTCAGAACTTACATACCGATCATGCACCGTTAACTCAGTTATATCGTAAAGCACGTGCCTTAAAGGGCATTAAAAAGATTTTGATTGGTTCCGGTCTGCGTTATGACTTGGCGGTGTTAAACCCTGAATATGTGAAAGAGCTGGTTCAGCATCATGTCGGTGGTTATTTAAAAATTGCACCTGAACATACCGAAAAAGGTCCATTGTCGAAGATGATGAAACCAGGTATTGGCACTTATGACCGCTTTAAACAGATGTTTGATCGTTTTAGTAAAGAAGCAGGAAAAGAGCAGTATCTGATTCCGTACTTTATTGCAGCGCATCCGGGGACAACCGAATATGACATGATGAATCTGGCGATTTGGTTGAAGAAGAATGATTTCCGTGCTGACCAAGTACAGACTTTCTATCCATCACCGATGGCAACAGCAACCACCATGTATCACACCGGTAAAAACCCACTGGCAAAAGTGGCGCGTTATACCGAAAATGTTGATATTGTGAAAGGTGATAAACGTCGTCGTATTCATAAGGCATTCTTACGTTACCATGATCCAAACAACTGGCCATTACTTCGTGAAGCGCTGAAGGAAATGGGGCGTGCGGATTTAATTGGTAACTCGAAGCAACATCTGATTCCGACTTATCAACCAGTGGGAACAACGGAAGGTCAGTACCAATCGGCACGTAAAAAGAATTCCACGATTGCAGGTGATTCACAAAAACGTACGGGTGAACATGCGGCTCGAAACAATCAAACCAGTAATGCATCGCGTCCGTCAAATACCAAAAAACGTCCAGAAAGAGGACAGATTTTGACTCAGCATACAGGTTTGCCGCCCCGTGAAACGGGAGATGCAAAAAAACCATTTGCTGGCACCAAGCCAAAGGGCAAGTCTAAGCCAAAAGCGAAAGCTTAATTTTGATCAGTGAATGAAGAAGGATGCTTAGGCATCCTTTTTTACTGAATAAGGAAAATAAAGGATCAAAAACAGTTCGTCGGAATTGTAGGACAATAGCCAATAGTCTTATTGAATCAGCGTTAGAGCTTGATATACACTCTTTTTAGTGTCTATGAATATTGAATGAGACACCGATGCTGAATATAAAATAAGTGCAATTTTTTGTTTGTTTTTATAATGATTTTGTCATTATTAAATGCAGTTTGTTTACTTGACATATTTAATAAAAAGAGTGGTTGTATACTAAATTTCATAACAAACAATCGGTGTGACACCGACAAGATTATAAAAAATTAAAGGACTAAGAGAATGATGATGTACATTTTTATCGGGAGTTTAATCCTACTGTGTGTACTGTTTATGGCATGGAGAAGTCTGGAAAATAGTACCAGACAGCAAGATAGTGCTTTAAAACAAAGGGCTATTTTTAATATTAATCAACAAATTACATATACTCGCCTTAAGGAAATACTGCCACAGAGCACGATTTTGGCACATGTCTCATTTGATGCTTTATTGACGACTAAATACTCTCGTACGCGCTATAAATATCGCAATATGGTGGCAGATTTTGTGGTACTGGATGAAAATCATCAAGTAACGGCCATTATTGCACTGGATGATCCCATGGTATTGAAGCGTCGACAGAATGCACAATATCAAGATGCACTTTTAGCCATGGCAGGATATTGTGTGATTCGCTATGACGATGTGCCTGAATATTATCAGTTGAGACAAGATTTCCTGATTGAAAAGTTTGCTTATAATCAGTTAGACACTGCGCTAGAAGGTCATACAAAAAAGTATAATTTTTATCCAGTGTTGGGGCGAAAGAAAATCCGAATTTTAGGCTAATGAAAATAAGCATGAATAAATAGACTTATCATGCTTATTTTTGATCGATTTAATTTGAAATACGTACAGCCGTAACCGTCATTTCAACTAAAACGTCAGCAGCATAAAGTTTTGATTCAACACAGGTTCGGGCAGGGGCGTGACCTTTGGCAACCCAAGCATCCCATATTTCATTCATAGCCGCATAGTCTTGTTCAATATCTTTTAAGAAAATGATCACAGATAAAATATGGGTTTTATCTGAACCTGCATCTGCCAATAAGCGGTCGATATTATCCAGTGTTTCTTGCGTTTGTGCCTTGATATCCAGTGAGGTGTCATTGGCCAATTGACCAGCTAAATGTACCAAATTTCCTGCAATCGCCACTTCGCAATAACGCTTTTCTACATGTAGACGTTGAACGCTCATAAAATTTTAATCCTGTGTTTTTCGGCATCATTGCCATTGCACCGTTGTATCAGTATTTAGTACCAAACGGTGAAGTGAAAATGGGTTAATGAACACCCGATCATGTGCAATATTGCTCAGTAAAACAGCACTAAGAAGATCATCATCACATGTGTTGTGCATCCAATGCCATCAAGCAGGGAAAGCACCCATTAAACCACCGATGATACACATTTTTTGCGGATCAAAGCGATCTGCAATCCATGCAAAAAGAGCAATATTGCAACAACTGATTGCACTTGGTATTAAGGTGATATTGAGGGAGAGTTGTTTATTCAAACCTCGGTTATAGGTTAGATCATTCAGTCGAAAATGAGGCATTCAATAGATGAGCAGTCATTTTTATAGACATAAAATTTTGATATAAAAGGCTTTCAGATATGAGGTGATGATAGGCGTGATCGAAAGTACTAGCGATTGATAACAGCAGTAATTCAATTAATAGGTATGATTTTATGCAAGGGTGTTGTTGGCAATTTAAAAGAGCTATTTAGCGAAGACAGGCAAGAAAGGATTCCATGACAGAGTTGCCCTGTAATATTCGGATTTGATCGTCACGCCAATCACAGGACAGTATGCTAAAAGTAAAGGTGATTTTTAGCATCTCAGCGGCTACATGGATAAATGCATCGCGCAGATAGAGTACCGTAAAAAGAAGTGTTGTGTGTAATCAATTGGTCTAATTTTATTCTTTTGCTTAAAAAGTATTCAAAATATTGACCAAAGTGAAAGCTGAGGCGGATCTTGCTGTTCAGAAAGTTGATAGACCCCAACGCCAATTAAGCGAAATTGCGTATGTTTAGAAATCCGCATTTCAATCAGCAATTGTTGCACTACATCTTCTAATTGTTGTTTGTTTTCTAAGGGTTGTTTAAAACTTTTACTGTGTTGTAAAACTTGGAAATTTTTCAATTTAAGCTTGGCTGAAACGCCACGTGCAGAAAGCTGTTTTTTCTCTAAGCTGGCCCAAACTTGATCAATCAGTTTAGGCCAATAGCTGTGGCATTCGGTCAAAATAAGATCGTCATCAAAAGTAGTTTCTTTTGAAATTTGTCGGCGTTCACGTTCAGTCTGTACAGGGCGTTCATCAATGCCTTGCGCATATAAAAACAATTGTTTGCCATATTTACCAAAATGTTGAATCAGGATGGTTTCATCCATTTGTTGTAAATCACCCAAGGTGTCCAGTTGCAGTGCTTTTAATTTTTCGTGGGTCACTTTACCGACACCGGGGATTTTTTTCAGCGCTAAATGTTGAATAAAATTTTGCACCTGTGAGGGTTTAATCACACAAATACCATTGGGTTTATGCCAATCCGATGCAATTTTGGCTAAGAATTTATTTGGTGCTACACCCGCAGATGCGGTTAAACCAGTCACTTGAAAAATATCGTTCCGAATTTGCATGGCAACTTCTGTTGCACTTGGAATATTTTTTAAATTTTCAGTCACATCTAAATAAGCTTCATCTAAAGATAAGGGTTCGATGATGTGAGTGTAACGCTGAAAAATCTGATGAATTTGAGTTGATACGGCACGATATTTTTCAAAATTGGGTTCAATCACCAACACTTGTGGACATAGTTTCTTGGCCTGTGACATGGACATGGCGGAACGTAAACCGAACTTGCGCGCAGGGTAGGATGCCGCTGCAATCACTGCTCTTGGATGGTGTGAGGAAATCACCACGGGCAGGTCTTTTAATTCAGGATAATCTTTGAGTTCAACAGATGCATAAAAGGCATCCATATCAATGTGAATGATTTTTCTCATGCAGCTCACATTCTGCTTTGAATACAAGGTTAAGTTGAGTATCTCATTTTCATGCTTTGGATTGTAGTGCTTGAGTCAGACGATACGACACAGCTTGACTGAGTAAAACTGCGGCTGTGTTTTTCTGCTCAGCCGGCTGAATTAAAAGATTGAAGTTTTTTTAGGGCTGATCTGGTTATTTTGTCGGTCAATTTTTAAGAGTGGTTTGCGTAGCAATGTTATTTTTTTCCAAAAAATGGATCCAGTCGGACTGATCGCCATGAAAGACATTTAAATCGACCACTTTAGCAATGCCTTTAATGCTTCCCTGATTGGTCTGTTGCCAAAACAACCATGGTGGGTTGCCTTTTAAATTGGGTTTACCTTGGTATTCGCGTACCCAGAGCGGTGTTTTAGAAAATTGTCCTGCTAAAATAATGTTATAAAATGACTTAGAAATATAGAAAATCGGCTGTTTGCCATAGTGTTGATACAGTCGATCATGCATGACCTGAATTTCTTCTAGCAGCTGTTCTTTGGTATAGGTATTGATGCAGTTGGTGTCATATTCCAGATCAATCACAGGCGGCAGGGCATCGGGTTTATTGGGCACGGTGGCAATAAAGTTCTGTGCTTGAATTTCACCATCACGGCATAAACGATAAAAATGATATGCGCCCACCAGAAAACCCTGTTCACGGGCTTGTAGCCAATTTTCCTGAAATTTCCGATCTTTAAAATCACCGCCTTCTGTGGCTTTTAAATAGATAAATTGAAACTCTTTCGGTGATATTTTTTTCCACTGGATATCACCCTGATGATGTGAAACATCAAAGCCTTTGACCGGATATTCCTGTGCTGAGGCAGGATTATGATGCAGGATAAAAACATAGACCACGATTGCAATGCAAATCAGTCCCAAGCCAACGCAAGAGGCGTAAAGCTTTTGCAGGCTGCTTTGGGCGAATCGTTTTTTAGGCATAACAGTATTTGCAATGATGAACCTTGAATATGATAACGCGATCTGAAGCCTCAGAGCACGTTGTTTCTGAAATCTGTTTAAACGGCTGTATTGCGTGGAATACGCCAGAAAATATAAGCCGTAATGATGTTAATACAGCCTAAACAGATCAGCGTGCTATGAAATGCAAGGCTGATCTGTGCGCTGCCATAATATGTGGTAAAAATGTTGACCAGCGTACCCGCCAAAGCCACTCCAATACTCATCGACAGCATCATGATCATGGATAAAAAACTGTTGCCACTGCTGGCATCCGCTTGAGGTAAATCTTTCAGCGTTAAGGTATTCATGGAGACAAATTGCATTGAATTTAACATACCAAAAATAAAGAAATGTAAGGTTCGCAGCCACAGTGGTGTATCTGCCGTGGTTAAAGCCAGACTGGCAATACAGCTACCCACTAAAATTGTATTGACCAACAGCACACGCCGATAGCCAAAGCGTTGAATAATGGGGCGAATAATCGGTTTTGATGCCAATGATCCGAGTACCGCAGGAATCATCATTAATCCCGTAATCAAGGGACTAAAACCAAATGCGACTTGTAACATTAGCGGTAATAAAAAAGGCAGAGCATTGCCGCCCAAACGCGCAAAAAAATTCCCTAAAATACCAATCGCATAAATTTTATTTTCAAATAATCTGCTTCGAAATAAGGCATGTTCATGAGTGTGAGCGTGGTAAGCATAGATGGCTGCTGCAATGAGTCCTCCCACGATGAGCACAATGCTGAACCCAGCGGAGCTATGGGGACTGGAAAAACTTTCAATGCCTAAAGACATACCAATCATGGCCATGACCAAGAACAGGAAACCGCTAAAATCAAATTTCTGTACCGTGGGTTCGGTGACATTGGGCATGGCTTTAAAAGTGACCAGCACACCCAACAGCCCCATCGGGATATTGATCAAGAAAATCCAATGCCATGTGGCAACTTCAACCAACCAGCCGCCTAAAGTGGGGCCAATCAGTGGACCCACTAAGCCTGCCAGACTCATGAGGCTCATGGCAGATAAAAATTGGCTACGTGGAATGACTTTCAGCATTGCCAAACGACCAACAGGCAGCAATAAAGCACCGCCAATGCCTTGAGCAACACGAAACAAGAGCAGTTGCTCTAAATTTTGTGAAAATGCGCAGCCCAAAGAGGCCAAGGTAAAAATAATAATCGCTGAAAAATAAGTATTACGTACACCAAAACGGTCTGCGAGCCAGCCACTTAAGGGAATACAGGCAGCGACAGAAAGCACATAAGCCACCACGAGACTGTGCATGCGTAAGGGATCTTCCCCTAAGCTGACAGCCATCGCAGGAATGGCCGTGTTGACAATGGTGGTATCGAGCGCTTGCATAAAAAAGCCAATCGACACTAAAAAGACCAACAGTCTAAATTCAGGTTGTAAGGCTTGATGTGAGGGCGTGGCATTCATATTTTGAAGAAGCTGAGGTTTTTAAACAGTTTAAATGAATCTAGAAAGCGTGTTGTATTAAATCGTTGTCTTCATTTTGCCATAACAATGCAATAAAACAGCAATCCAACCGTCATGGTGCTGACACGCGTTGCTTATAACTTGGTCGCAATTTTAACAAAAATGATGAATGAGCATGATGAAGACACAATTTTCGGCACTGATGATTGCTTTACTTTCGGTGGGAATGGTGGCGTGTAATGATGATCAGAAAAATGAAGTGACGGTGACACCACCCATCGTTGAGGAGAAAACCCCGAACAGCATTGAACTGGTGCGTATAGGTGGTTATGAAACCGGTATTTTTGGTGCCAGTGCAGCAGAAATTCCAGCTTTTGATGCTGCGAGCAAACGCCTGTTTGTCGTGAATGCTAAAAAGGGTATGGTCGATGTGCTGGATATGACACAGCCTGACAAACCTGTGCATATTGGGGAATTATCTGCACGTGCATATTTGGCGGAATCTGATGTAAATAGCGTTGCAGTGCATCAGGGTATTGTCGCTTTAGCCGTTCAAGCCAAGAATAAAACGGACAACGGCATCGTCGCTTTTTTTAATGCCAAAGATTTAACTTTTATGAGTCAGGTTGAGGTTGGGGCATTGCCTGATATGTTGGTATTCACTGCAGATGGCAAAAAGGTTTTGGTGGCAAATGAAGGTGAACCAAGTGCAGGGTATGCGGTTGATCCAGAAGGTTCGATCAGTATTATTGATGTGCGTAATATCCAACGTCCTGAAGTGAAAACAGCAGGATTTAGTGCATGGAATTCACAAAAGCAAAGCTTAGTGGATGCGGGTGTCCGTATTTTTGGACCTGATGCGCAGCAATATGCCAATATAACAACGCAAGGTATTGCAACCACAACGGTTGCTCAAGATCTAGAGCCTGAATACATCACCATCAGTGCCGACGGTAAAACTGCATGGGCAACGCTGCAAGAAAACAATGCCATTGCCAAAATTGATTTAATCAAAGATGAAGTCGTGGATATTTTTCCGATTGGCTATAAAGACCACGGTTTAGCTGAAAATGCCTTTGATGCCAGCGATAAAGATTTAGGCATTAATCTTCAAGCTTGGTCGGGCGTTTTCGGCATGTATATGCCTGATGCGATTGCGCAATATCAGGTTGATGGGAAAACTTATTTGGTGACCGCCAATGAGGGTGATGCACGCGAATGGCTGCTTAATGCGGATCAGTATTTTAAAGGTGATGATTTAAATGCCGGCTATGCTGAAGAAATTCGTGTAAAGCACTTATTTAACAGCAAAGGTTTTAGAAATAATGGCGATTATGCGGCACATTTACGTCAGATTGCGCCAAATGTGAAAGGTGCAAAATTAGATTCCAGCATTTTTTGTAAAAATGCACCTCAGGTTGAAACATGTTTGTCCGAGTTAATCGGTGATACTCAATTGGGTCGTTTAACCATAAGTTGGACCCAAGGCTATAAAAAAGATGCGCTGACGGGTTTGCCACTGCTGGATGAAAAGGGGCTAATGACCTACGACAAACTGTATGCGTATGGCGGTCGTTCATTCAGTATTATTGATCCCATTTCGAAAAAAATAGTTTGGGACTCAGGCAAAGAATTTGAAGCAAAAGTTGCAGAAATGATGCCGCAATATTTCAATAGCAATCATGAAAATACTGTATTTGATGACCGTAGTGACAACAAAGGCCCTGAACCTGAAGGCATTGCATTGGGTAAAATTGGCAATAAAACCTTTGCATTTATTGGGCTTGAACGCCAAAGCGGTATCATGGTTTATGATATTAGTCAGCCGAAAAAAGGACAGTTCGTTCAATATTTTAATGACCGGAAAATGACCGAGGCACCGAATAAACAAGGGGATTTAGGGCCTGAAGGTTTAATTTTTATTGCGGCGAAAGATTCACCCAATGGACAGCCACTTTTGGTGGTTGGCAATGAGGTGAGTGGTTCAACTGCAATTTATCAAGTGAAGTTAAACTAATCCACCGTGAGAAAAAAGAGCACAAGGGTGCTCTTTTTTTGTGCTGAGTAACAAAACCTTGTTACTGTGATGTGATTAAAGTGACACAAAACTGTCATAATCTTGCGCAACTCATTCGTCGTATTGGATGGGGCTTTTCATTGGTGAAAAAGGTTCTGTTTTTATGACAATCGAAATTTTGATGATTGTTGGTTTCTGTTTAGCTGCCTATTCAATTGTTGGAAATGATGTACCACAAACCTTAGGTACTTTTATTTCATCCAATGCCCATCGCCCTTGGTGGGTGTTGTGGCTGTATACCAGCAGTATTTTAAGCGTGGTGTTAATGTATGGTTGGTATGCCTCGGGCGTAGGCGATGCATCTTATGGTCGTCTTGAAACCATTCCTTTTCCTGAGTCAGGAATTACTTGGCTGTATATCGTTCCGCCTATATTGCTGATTCTGTTAACCAAGTATGGGATTCCTGTCAGTACCACATTTTTAGTTTTGACCATTTTCTCACCAAGCAGTTTGGGCGCCATGCTGACCAAGTCGATGATGGGCTACGCTGTTGCATTTGTGGTGGCTATCATTGTCTATCGTTTTGTGATTAAAGGGATTTCGGTTTATTTCAGTAAAACACGCGATCACAAACCATCTCATCTTTGGATTGGCTTACAGTGGGTATCTACGGCTTTTCTATGGAGCCAATGGTTAATTCAAGATTTGGCCAATATTTTTGTCTATGTGCCGCGTCAAGTTCCCTTTGAATTTCTAGTTTTTGCCATTTCTGTATTCGTGGCTTTATTGGGGATGATTTTCTACCAACGTGGCGGAGCCATCCAAAAAATTATCGACACCAAAACTGGGGTGGCGGATATTCGTTCAGCGACCATTATTGATTTTATTTATGCCTTAATTTTATTGGTCTTTAAAGAGTGGAGTAATATTCCAATGAGTACCACTTGGGTATTCTTAGGTTTACTTGCAGGTCGTGAATTTGCCCTGTCTATGCATCTGGCTGAAGTGAATAAATACCGAACTTCGCGTAATGTGAGTAAGGATGCGATGAAGTTGATGGTGGGTTTAATTATGAGTATTGTTTTAGCCACGACTTTGCCGTGGTTTTATCAAGTCATCTCAGGTTAATAGATTAATGCTTCAAAAAAAGCGAGCTATGTGCTCGCTTTTTTTATCGTAGCTGTTTAAATAGCAAAGTGTTTTGGAGCGCTTAAATTTTTAATTGCATTGATAATTTGGTCTGCATGATTACAAATAATCAATTTTGCACGATGCTGCGGTGGTAAAAATCCTTCCTCAACGGCATGATCAAGCTGCGCAATTAAAGCATCATAAAAGCCATTCACGTTGTATAGCATCATGGGTTTTTGGTGTTGATTTAACTGTCCCCAAGTGGCCACTTCTAGAATTTCTTCAAAAGTACCTAAGCCACCCGGAAGTGCTACAAAAGCACTGGCACGCTCTGCCATCATCGCCTTACGTTCATGCATATTTTTGACAATGTGCAACTCAGTGAGTTGATGGTGTGCAATTTCATAATCGAGCATAAATTCAGGAATGACCCCAACGGTTTGACCGCCATGTTGTATGACGGCATTGGCAACTTGCCCCATGAGGCCAATACTTGCACCACCATAGACCAGTCCAAAACCTTGGTCTGCAAGACCTTGAGCTAGAGCAATCGCTTTTTCTGCATAAATGGGTTTATTACCAGAACGGGAACCGCAATAGAGAGCAATTAACGCTTGAGTTGTTTTAGGCATCGGATTTTTATGTTTTGGAGTCATTTTTAATACACTGGTCATCATTATATTTTTACCATAGCATTTTATTTTTTCATGCTCTAGCTTACGCAGAAAATATGACAAAGCATGGACTGAAATAAACCTACTTTGCAAAAATTTGTGAACAGATGCGAAGAGAAAAGCGCGACAGATTGAAAAAAGGATGAATTTCTACGTCATCTTGCCTATACTAAAAATCTGTTTTCCAACAAATGAATCAACATGGGTAGTGGTTGTCGTCGCTCCGAACACATCAATTCGTACGAAAAAATTATACCGAATATTGTTCAGAGAATATTCACCGATTTTAATCGCAAGATTCTAAAATCAGTCCTTAATCGTATGCAGGGGAACATCCAATGATTTTTGAATGGATGTCAGATCCATCTGCATGGATTGGTCTTGCAACTTTAGTGGTTTTAGAAATTGTTCTCGGTATTGATAATCTGGTCTTTATCGCAATTTTGGCGGAAAAACTTCCACCAGAACAGCGCAATACGGGGCGTATTGTCGGGCTAATTTTAGCTTTGGTGATGCGATTAATTTTACTCGCTTCAATTGCGTGGGTGGTGACCTTAACTCAACCGCTGTTCCATATTTTTGATCATGCGTTCTCGGGTCGTGACCTGATTCTACTGTTTGGTGGTGTGTTCCTGTTGTTTAAAGGTACTATGGAACTGCATGAGCGTATTGAAGGTACACAACCGCAAAAAGAAGAAAACCCTGTACATGCTGCTTTTTGGATGGTGATTGTTCAAATTGTGGTGCTTGATGCTGTTTTCTCGCTCGATAGCGTGATTACCGCAGTGGGTATGGTGAAAGATCTTTCAGTGATGATGATTGCGGTGATTATTGCCGTTGGCATTATGTTGTGGGCATCGAAACCGTTGATGAACTTCGTCAATAAGCATCCAACCGTGGTGATTTTATGTCTCGGTTTCCTGATGATGATTGGTTTCTCATTGATTGTTGAAGGTTTTGGTTTTCACATTCCAAAAGGCTATTTATATGCCGCAATTGGTTTCTCTGTGGTGGTTGAGTTTGTCAATCAAACCATGCGTCGCAATCAGGAAAAACTGGTCACGACCACGGACTTACGTTATCGCACGGCTTCTGCCGTGATGCGTATGCTGGGTGGTAAGACCGATGCGCAAAATAATGAGGCTGAAGATGTACTGGCCACACGCGCCTTTGCCGATGAAGTGTTTAATGAAGAAAATGGTGCTTATCATAGTGTGATGGTACAAGGGGTGCTTGGACTGTCTGAACGACCAGTGAAATCAGTGATGACACCCCGTCCAGAACTGGAGTGGATTGATTTAGACGAAGACGAAGCGTCAATTAAAGAACAACTGTTGAGCATGACCCATTCGCGTTTAATTATTGCACGCGGTGAATTGGATAATATTTCAGGTGTCGTACTGACGCATAAAATCATGAATGAATACATCGAAACAGGTGTACTCAATTTTGAACGTCACTTACGTGATCCAGTCATTGTGCATGAAAATGCTCAAGTGTTGATGGTGATGGAGCAACTTCGTCAAGCCCCCCTACAAATGGCAATTGTGTTAAATGAATATGGTTCAATTGAAGGCATTGCGACACCAATTGATGTATTGGAAGCCATTGCGGGTGAATTTCCCGATGAAGATGAATTGGAAACGGCAGCGGAAAGTTTAGCGGATGGAACGTTAATCCTTGATGGCTCGACCGATATTCGCCATGTCTCCTTACTTTTAGGACGTGATTTAGTTGATGAATCTGAACAATATTCAACTTTGTCGGGTTATATTTTATTTCACTTAGGGCGTTTACCCGAAAGTGGGGCAAAATTAGCCGCAGATGCTCATATTTTTGAAGTGGTCACAATGGACGGTCATAAAATTGATAAAGTCCATATCATGCCGCAAATCAAAGCCAATGCTGAAGATGCATGAAATGACAGATATGATCGCTTAAGCTTAGGATAATGAATTAAAATAGTTCGCATAGTCGGGCTATTTTTATGGGAAATATTTCATGTCAGAACGTAATTGTCCCTGTGGGCAAGGAAATTATGCAGCGTGTTGCCAGCCGCTACACTTGCGGCAAGCCAAAGCACAAACAGCAGCGCAGTTAATGCGTTCACGTTATAGTGCATTTGCCAAGCATGAGATTGATTACCTTATTAAAACCACAGCCATCGGGCAACAACCTTTTTTAGATCAAGTGGCGATTGCAGATTGGAGTCAAGCCAATCAATGGCTCAAATTAGACGTACTTCAAGCCAAAGAAAAAATAGATAAAAATCACGCACAGGTTGAATTTAAAGCCCATTACCATGATGGCAAACAAGCACAAGTGCATCATGAAGTCTCTCATTTTGTACAACATGAGGGAACGTGGTATTTCCTTGATCCGACCACGGAGATGCAAATCACCATGAAGCAAGCCTGCATTTGTGGTTCAGGCAAAAAATTTAAACAATGTTGTGCGCAATATTTGTAATTTTAGCTTGAATTTGCCTTAGAATAGCGCGCATCGATTACCCTCAGTGGAAGATGGGCAATGTTACTATTCGTCATTTATATTGTTGCGATTACGGCTGAAGCGATGACAGGGGCACTGTCGGCAGGTCGACGTAGTATGGATTGGTTTGGTGTAACGCTGATTGCCTGTGTCACCGCATTAGGTGGTGGCTCCGTTCGAGACGTACTGCTTGGACATTATCCGCTGACTTGGGTTAAACATCCCGAATATTTAGTTTTGACCTGTGCTGCTGCTTTTGTCACGATTTTAATTGCCAAATGGATGCGCCATTTACGTTCTATCTTCTTGATTTTAGATGCTATGGGGTTAATTGGCTTTACCGTGATTGGTTGTCAAATTGCACTACAAATGGGCCATGGCTTTGTGGTTTCAGCGGTCGCAGGTGTGTTGACTGGGGTATCGGGTGGTATCTTGCGTGACATCCTGTGTAACGATGTACCCTTGGTGTTCCGCCGTGAACTGTATGCCAGTATTTCCTTTGTTTCGGTGATTTGCTATTGGGTCTGTCAAGAGATCGGCTTCTCTCTAGAAGTTACTGTTATTTCTACCCTGATCTTCGGTTTTTCTTTACGTTGTATCGCCATCTATTTTGGTTTGGAAATGCCGAAATTTATTTATAAAGATGATGATGAGCAATCTGCATCCTCTAAAGATGCGTCATAAAGATTTGTATAAAAATGATAGATGACTGATGAAATAAAGCAGTCATCTGCTTTAAATGAGCGTATAAAAATAACTACAACTATAAATCCTGTTGGGAAAGCAGTATGTATTCTTTCACCAAATCAGAGATATTGTTATGGATTTAGTCTCACGTGTACAACGCTTACCAATCGGTAAATTTCACTATACCTTACTCTGGGTCATCGGACTGGGTTGGATGTTCGATGCGATGGATACGGGGCTCATTTCTTTTATTTTGACCACCATGGCTGAAGAATGGAACATGACACCGACAGAAAAAGGTTGGGTGGTGTCCATTGGTTTTGTCGGTATGGCAATTGGAGCTGTTTTTTCAGGTGGCTTAGCGGACCGAATTGGTCGTCGTACCGTGTTTGCCATCACTTTAGTCACCTACAGCATTGCCACCGCTTTATGTGCTTTTGCACCGAATTTAATCTGGTTGTTGGTCTTTCGTTTTATTGTCGGTTTGGGCTTGGGTGGACAACTTCCCGTTGCGGTGACTTTGGTCAGTGAATATATTCCTGCTCAAGTGCGTGGACGCTTCATTGTGTTATTGGAAAGTTTTTGGGGCTTGGGCTGGTTGGTTGCCGCATTGGTGTCCTATTTTGTGATTCCAAGTTATGGCTGGCATATCGCCTTTTTAATTGGCGGTTTACCCGCTATTTATGTGTTTATGATTCTGAAAAAAGTGCCAGAGTCAGTACCATATTTGATTAATCGTGGGCGTATTGAAGAAGCGCATGCACTGGTACAGCAGCTTGAACGCCAGTGTGGTGTTGAGGTGATTGATTATATTGAAGTACAGCCTGTAGCCACCAAACAAAATATCTCCTTTCGCCAGCTTTGGTCAGGCCCATTTGCACGTCGTACCTTAATGCTCTGGTTAATTTGGTTCGGTATAGTTTATTCCTATTATGGCATTTTTACTTGGTTGCCCAGTTTGTTGGTGAAACAAGGCTATAGCATTGTGCAGTCTTTTGAATATGTGCTGATCATGATTTTGGCACAGCTTCCAGGTTATGTCGCAGCCGCATGGCTGGTGGAAAAATTGGGGCGCAAAGCAACCTTGGCAGGTTTTATTGGCATGTGTGCTGTCTCGGCTTATTTCTTTGGTCAAGCGAATAGCGTAAACATGATTATGTTCTGGGGCTGTTTGATGTCATTCTTTAATTTGGGCGCATGGGGCGTACTGTATACCTATACGCCAGAACAATATCCGACCAATATCCGTGCCTTTGGTTCGGGTTGGGCTTCTGCGATTGGTCGCATGGGCGGAATTGTTGCACCGATGGTGGTCACCCATATGATGATTATGGAGAATGGTTTTAGTCAGGTCTTTATGATGTTTACTGCGGTATTATTGGGCGTGGCTTTGGTGATTTTAATTTTAGGCGAAGAAACCAAAGGCAAGACCTTAGAATCGATTGGATTATAAAGTTTGCTGAAAATGGATGATTTTTGCTGGATCATGCTTTATAAAATGAATAGTTTTGCATCATAAGACATAATTTGTCGCGCAGTATGGGTGACTCCCCTTGTGTAGACTGCACCTGCGACTTAGCATAACAACGTAGATACAAAAACGAATTAATTAGGATTTCACGCTTTTATGACCAACGTTGTGCATCAAGCCACAGAAAATCGTTCCGTAGCAGAATTTACCGAACAAGCTTATCTTAATTATGCCATGTACGTGATTATGGATCGTGCATTACCGCATATTAGTGATGGTTTAAAACCCGTGCAGCGTCGTATTGTGTATGCAATGAGCGAGCTTGGTTTAAAGCATAGTGGTAAGCCAAAAAAATCTGCCCGTACGGTGGGTGATGTGCTAGGGAAATATCATCCGCATGGTGATTCTGCCTGTTATGAAGCCATGGTACTGATGGCACAGCCCTTTAGTTATCGCTATCCTTTTATTGAAGGTCAGGGCAACTGGGGTTCACCAGATGATCCAAAATCCTTTGCTGCAATGCGTTATACCGAAGCTAAACTTTCATTGTATAGCGAAGTGCTGTTGTCGGAACTGGGGCAGGGCACTTGTGATTGGCAGGACAACTTTGATGGTTCGATGAAAGAACCGGTGAATTTACCTGCGCGTGTGCCAAATATTTTGCTCAATGGTACAACAGGGATTGCCGTGGGCATGGCAACGGATATTCCACCGCATAACTTGCGTGAAGTCGTTAAAGGCACCATTGCTTTAATTCGCAACCCCAATTTAAGCGATGAAAAAGTGGCAGAATATATTCCTGCGCCAGATTTACCGACCAAAGCTGAAATTATTACCCCGCCTGAAGAACTGCTCAAAATTCAAACTACAGGGCGGGGTAGTTATCGCATGCGTGCGATCTATAGCATTGAAAAAAATGAAATCGTGATTACGGAGTTGCCGTATCAAGTTTCAGGTTCAAAAATCATCACTCAAATTGCCGACCAAATGCAGGCCAAGAAACTGCCTTTAGTCAGTGATGTACGCGATGAATCCGATCATAAAAATCCGACCCGTTTAGTGATTGTGTTGCGTTCAAATCGTATTGATGCAGAAGGGGTGATGAGTCACCTCTTTGCAACTACAGATTTAGAATCGAGCTACCGTGTCAATATGAACATGATTGGGGCCGATGCACGTCCACAAGTTAAATCGATTCGTCGAATTTTATTGGAATGGATTGAAATTCGTAAGAATACTGTGACCCGTCGTTTACAGTATCATCTGAATAAAATTGAAAAACGCCTGCATATCTTGGCGGGTTTACTGATTGCTTATTTAGATTTAGATACTGTGATTCGGATTATTCGCGAAGAGGATCATCCGAAAGCAGAACTGATTGCCCATTTTGGCATTGATGACATTCAAGCTGAAGCCATTTTAGAACTTAAGTTACGTCATTTGGCGAAACTTGAAGAAATGGAAATTCGCCGTGAACAAGAAGAATTAGAAGCGCGTGCTGCCATTATTCGTGAACAATTGGCTAATCCAGAATCCTTAAAGAATTTAATCATCACTGAACTTAAAGATGATGCGAAAAAATTTGGCGATGATCGCCGTTCGCCAATTGTACAGCGTACAGAAGCGCAAGCCATTCATGAACAAGACATGTTGCCTGCCGATCCAGTAACGGTGGTTTTGTCTGAAGCAGGTTGGATTCGTTCTGCCAAAGGGCATGATATTGATGCTGAAAACCTGAATTTCCGTGCTGGCGATCAATATTTAAGTCATGCACAAGGAAAATCAAATCAGCGTGTGTATGTCTTAGATGAAACGGGTCGCAGTTATGCATTGGCCATTGCAAGTTTGCCATCGGCACGTGGTTTGGGTGAGCCATTAAGCTCGAAACTTGCCCCTGCAAATGGCATTGCTTTTATTCAAGTGCTGATTACAGAGGATGAACGTGAAGTCATTGCTGTCAGTTCCAAAGGTTATGGTTTTAAATCGAATGCCAAACAACTCGATACCAGTGCTAAAGCGGGCAAAGCATTTTTAACTGTAGCGGATGATGCCAAAGCCTTACCGTTACAAACAGTTGATGCACATACGCACTTGGCAATGCTGAGTACTGCGGGTCGTTTATTGGTGATTGATTTGTCAGAATTGCCAATGCTGAACAAGGGCAAAGGAAATAAATTGATACAACTTGAAGGCAAAGAACAAATTTTGTTCATGACATTAATTTCTTTAAATGAAATAATTCAAGTGGTTGCGGGGCAGCAACAATTAAAATTAAAAGGTGATGATCTTCAAAAATATATTGGTAAAAGAGCCACTAAAGGTCAACTCTTACCACGAGGATATCAAAAAGCAAATAAACTGTTCATTCAAAGATAAAACTAGCATCCATTGATCAAAATACGTTATATATGATTGGTATTCGTGTAAATGGATGTCATGTTATGCATAAACAAGTTAAATAATGACGCATAACATTGAAAAAATAGTTGAAACTAAGGATTATAGATTGGAGATTAGGGCATTATGGAAAAAATTTGGTTTGCTGAATACCAAAAAACAGGGATTCCTGAAACTGTAGAATTGCCAGCAGAAAATACCTCACTTAACGATGTTTTTGAACGTAATTTTCAAAAATTTGGTTCACGTGATGCTTTTATCTTTATGGATAAAGCCTTAACTTTTGATGAATTAGAAGAAGCAAGTCGTAAATTTGCGACCTATTTACAAAGTTTAGGATTGGCAAAAGGTTCCCGTGTTGCCGTCATGATGCCTAACGTCCTTCAATATCCAGTGGTTGCACTTGGTGTCTTTCGTGCAGGTTTGGTGTTGGTGAATGTCAATCCACTGTATACCTCACGTGAACTTGAACATCAATTGAATGATTCTGGTGCTGAAGCATTGGTAATCATTGAAAACTTTGCCACTGTTTATCAAACAATTATTGGTAAAACACCTGTGAAGCACGTCATTGTTGCTTCTGTCGGTGATATGTTGGGTACGCTCAAAGGCACATTGGTTAACTTTGTGCTGCGTTCAGTACGTAAGCAAATCCCAGCTTGGAATATTCCAGGCCATATCCGTTTTAACGCGGCTATGTCTAAAGTCAGTGCCAGCAATTACAAACGTCCTAACCTGACTTTAAGTGATACCGCAGTATTACAATATACAGGTGGTACAACAGGTGTTTCTAAAGGTGCAGAACTGACGCATCGTAACCTTGTTGCCAATATGTTGCAGTGTGATGGTATTTTCCAAAGTAAATTTGGCGCACAAGACGGCGCTAAAGATGACCGTATTTTCTGTGCATTACCGCTTTATCACATTTTTGCCTTCATGGTTTGTGCCATGTACGGTATGTATAAAGGTCAAGCGAACGTTTTAATTCCAAACCCACGTGACTTACCTGGGGTCATGAAAGAACTACGTAAATACCAACCTTCATTCTTCCCAGCAGTAAACACTTTGTTTAATGCACTGGTAAATAATGAAGAGTTTAAACAACTTGACCATAGCAAACTTAAAATGGCAATGGGCGGTGGTATGGCGGTTCTTCCTTCTACAGCAGAAGCGTGGAAGAAAATTACAGGCACCAACATTATTGAAGGTTATGGTTTATCTGAAACCTCACCTGTTGCGACAGCAAACCCACCGACATCCACTGAATTTAGCGGCACCATTGGTATTCCATTACCATTGACTGAAGTTGCGATTTTAGATGATGATGGCAATAATGTTGCATTAGGCGAACAAGGTGAAATCTCAATCCGTGGTCCACAAGTCATGAAAGGCTATTGGAACCGTCCAGATGAAACTGAAAAAGTGATGACGACTGATGGTTTCTTCCGTACTGGTGATATTGGTATCATGGACAGTCGCGGATACATTAAAATTGTTGATCGTAAAAAAGACATGATTTTGGTTTCAGGCTTCAATGTATACCCATCTGAAATTGAAGAAGTGATTTCAACACATCCAAAAGTATTGGAAGTGGCAGCAATTGGTGTTCCTGATGAAAAATCAGGTGAAGTGCCTAAGCTCTTTGTGGTGAAAAAAGATCCGTCTTTAACGACAGAAGAAGTCCTTGCTTTTGCTAAAGAGAACTTAACAGGCTATAAACGTCCGCGTTATGTTGAGTTTATGGATGAATTACCAAAATCGAACGTAGGTAAAATTTTACGTAAAGATTTGCGTAAAACGGCATAAGTTAGCCATAAAAAAAGCGCCGTTTGCGGCGCTTTTTTTATGCTTTTTTTAAATCAATCCTTCATCAACCAGCGATCAATATATGGACGCCCAAGGCCAAAGATACCAACAAAGGTAAACATGGTGCCAAACTGGCGGCTAAAACTGGGTAAACGAAATGCACCATAGCTCAGATAATTATCAATCAAGCAATACACCAAAATCGCAGTGAGCCAATACCATAAGTTTTGACGCTTAATGCTGACCATCCAGAAGGCCACAATTAAAATGATTAGTGTACCGATGGGTGATGCAATATTCATATTGGCACAGATGGTTGCGATTAAGAATGCAACGATTGGCAACACGATTTTGAGTACACGATCTACCTGACGTTGATGTTGCTGCTGTTTTTCAAGTACATCGAACATTTTTTCTTGATCAGGGTTGACCATAATGGATCCTTATTGCGCATTGATAAAAACATTATAATTTAACAAAAATTATTGTTGAAACACCGTGCTATGATATGTAGCAGAAAATCGTAATGAGAAAAATGGGATGCAAAGCATAAGCGGAATAATTTATCTCATCTTAATTGCATGTTTATTGCCTTATGTTTTTACCATAATTGCAAAAAAAACGGCGGGCTTTAAAGCACGAGATAACCAAAACCCACGAGAATTTTTGGGTAAAACCACAGGCTTGGCAGCACGTGCCCATGCGGTACAACAAAATAGTTTTGAAAGTTTACCTTTATTTATTGCTGCGATTTTAATGGCAGAATATATGGTGGTGCAGCAAACGGTGATTATGACCTTTGGCATGGCCTATATTGTATTTCGGATTATGTATGGCATTTGCTATTTAGCCAATTGGGCAACATTACGCTCAATTGTTTGGTTATTGTCTTTGCTTTGCCCCATTTGTTTATTAATTTTGGTGATTAAATTAACTTAAAGTCGCTGCATTTATGCAAATACATATTTGGGCGTAGCAGATGTATAATCACGAAGTTATTTAATTCTCAAAAACCGTTATAATCGTGCGGTTTAAATAAGATTTAACTTGTTAAAGAGTGATGCTATGAGCTACAGCAATATCCCAGCGGGTAAAGATGCACCAAACGACATCTATGTCATTATTGAAATTCCTGCAAATGCAGCACCAATCAAATATGAAATTGATAAAGATTCAGATGCTTTATTTGTAGACCGTTTTATGGGTACAGCAATGTTCTACCCAGCGAACTATGGTTATGTGCCAAACACATTGTCTCTTGATGGTGACCCATTAGACGTACTTGTAGTGACACCATATCCAGTTGAACCCGGTTCAGTGATTCGTTGCCGTCCTGTGGGCAAATTGAACATGGAAGATGACGGTGGTATCGATGCAAAATTGATTGCGGTTCCACACGAAAAATTAACCCCGCTTTATAAAGATGTTCAGGAATATACAGATCTTCCTGAATTGTTGATCAAACAAGTTGAACACTTCTTTGCTCACTATAAAGACCTTGAAGCAGGTAAGTGGGTAAAACTAAGCGGTTGGGAAGGCGCTGATGTTGCGAAACAAGAAGTTCTAAGCTCAATTGAAGCCTACAAAGCAGCAAATCAATAATTGTTGTGCCATTTTAGGTTTATGTTTCAAACCTAAATAAAAAACCTGCACAATGTGCAGGTTTTTTTTGATATGCGAAAATTAATCTGAATTAGAAGAATTTTACAGGGATATCAAGCCAGATACGCCATTCATTGGTATCAGGCATGTAGTAATCGTTTGCGTAAGCATCATCATTACGATAGTGAGAGTAACGTAAACGCAAGCTTGCATCTTTAGCAAAACCAGATTGGACTGTATATTTCACTTGGTTAAAGAGTTCGCTTTCTTTCGCGTTGTTATCAGTCGCTGTATCAATATCCCAACCATAGACATACGCAGTTGTCCAGCTTAGACCTGGAACACCGTAACCTGCAAAATCTAGGCTATATTGAACTTGTACAGACTTTTCACCACGACCGTTAAAGTCTGATAAATATGAGTTTGGTAGATAAATACTTTGGAAGCCATCAGCATTTTCACCGTATGCATAGCCAGTGTTACCAGTACTTTGTTGGTAAGCAAGCATGACATTGTGCGCATCTTGGTTGTATGTACCCGATAATGCCCAGATATTGTTGCTACGGTCAGATGAAGTATCAGGTAAAGTAGAAGAAGATACACTTGCACCCTTATCCCACTCAGTGTGATAGCCGCTGAAATCATAGGTCAAAGAGCTGTTATTTGCCAAAGCTTGTTTATAGTTGGCATTCACATAATGACGGTCTAATTTATCTTTGCTGTCTAAGCCAAAGTAAGATGCATTTAATGCATCATTAAATTTATATTTAGCACCCCAAACCACTGCACGGTCTAAATGGTTACCATCACTATTGATCTGATGCGACATTTGATCCTTTGTGAATTTACCCGCAGTTAATTCAAGACCATTAATTTCACGACTCGTTGCTAACACACCTTCAAAATATTCAGGAACTAAACGTGTTGTGTTACTTGCTAGTACAGGTAGGTCGAGCACTTGAGTACCATAACGTACTTCAGTATTGGAAATACGTGCTTTAACGATACCGCCACCACGTGTCCAGTAGTCATACGCATCTTTAGTGCCATCTGCATTGTTTTGCGGATGTGTTGGGATCATTTGATTATCAGTATGACCATTTTTACCTAACTTAAATGATGTATCGCCAATTACACCTACACCAAAACCAATTACGCCTTTGGTATAGCCAGATTCCAAGTTAACCATTGCAGTTTGAGCTGCTGAGCTTGTATCTGCTCTACCATTTTTTTTGTCCCGGGTTAAGTAACCCGTACGAAATAATACAGATCCTTCTGCATCTTCTACGAAACCTTTAGATTCGCTTTGCTCACTGGCAAAGGCAGTAGAAATAAGAGCAGCTTGGATTAAAACTGCTAAGGTAAGTTTTTGTGTTTTTTGCATTGGGAGAAAGCCTTATACAAAATAGGAGGAAGAAATCGAAAGAATTGTATACATAATGTATATCAGAAAAATCTTTTTTTTTATTCATTTTATTTCATTAAAGTTATGCATTTTTTGAATATAAATTTGGCTGTTTTATAAAAAAAAAATTGCCGATTTTTTTATTTTTTTAAATTATTATTTAAAACAATAATATATTTAAATTAAGGATGATTTTTTATGTAATTTTTTAAAAATAAGTCAACAAAATTTTGAGCTTGGTTTGTATTTTTAGGATCTAATACTTTAGTCGTATATGAATTTTCAGTGCTAAGTTATTGCGCTCTATTGTGATGGTACATGACCTGTTTTGAAGTTTTAAAACACGCTATATTTTTGATATTTAATGTAAAATTCATCTAAATTTTAACTGTTAAAAAACGATTTTTTCTTCAAAAGAATACTTTTATGGTGCTAAAATTCAATAAAAAATGAGCGTTTTTTTTGAAAAAAAATGATAAAAATCTTTAAAATCTGCAACTAAATTTGACATTGCAAAAAGAATCTTTAGTTGATTCTAGAAGGGCTAGTAATACATCAAAAATCACACATAATTACGTTATTTTTATTGCTTAGCATGTGTGTAATGTCTGCATTTACTAAAGAAAAGACAATTTCAGTACCAACGGAGGCATTTAACAGGCAGTTTTGCTGTGGTGAATCAATATATTTACCGTGATGGTGTGGAAAATGATGATCTTGCTCTACAAGCTGCTGTTCAATATGCACCTAACCATGGTGTTGCAGTAGGGGGCTGGGGGGCAAGATTAGGTCATGATCCATTTGCTGACAGTAAAAATATTCCGAATACTGTTGTAACTACATCTTTAGATGATGTGGTTGGGGGCAAGGATCATTTTGATACACATTTTGATGATCTGGTGGTATTGGGTCTCAATTTTAATTTTTAAGCTGAAAAGCACAAAGAATTTTTAAAGTGCATCGATTATTTTAAATTTATGCACTTTTTTTACGCATAATATAAAAATATGATTAAAAATTAGCCTTAAAAAGAGGCATGATGTAAGTAAATATAAATCTTCATTGAAAGTGCGTTCGGGGGTTAAAGGTGAACAATTGAGCAAAGGTATTGAATCAACGCGATCTTAGATAAAATGCTTTATATGGAAAAATTTATAAAGAATTTACATTTTTTGGAAAAAGTGAAATAGAAAATTTACGCATAAATGACTGATATTGCCTGTCTTGATGATGGGTTTAAAAGGTTTATGCATGTCCATATTTTACAAAACTGGTTTTACTCGCAAGAGAATTTTGCTCGCCAGCCTTTTCATTTTAAAAAATTGGCATAGCAATTGCTAATATCCAGTTGAGTCTAGAAAAAATTATTGGGGATCTCCAAATGCTTAAAAAATTATTGGTTGTTGCGACATTAACGGGTTTATCTGGCGCTGTATTTGCAGATGAAACACTGGCATTACCATTTGGTTTATCTTTTAGTGGAACGGCTGCCTTAACCTCAGATTATCGTTTCCGTGGTATTACGCAAACGGAAACAGATCCAGCGCTACAAGCCGGATTTACATTGGCACATTCTTCAGGCCTGTATGTTGGGCTTTGGGGTTCAAACGTTAATTTTGGTTCTGGAACGCCAAGTTTAGAGCTAGACCCTTCAATTGGTTATGCGACGACTTTAGAGAGTTTTAGCAGCAAGCCCGTTTTAGATGTGGGTGTGGTGTATTACAACTATCCAAGTGCGAGTGATCTAAACTGGGCAGAATTGTATGGCAAGCTATCATTTAAAAATGCTCTTGCTGAAGGTGACAGTATTCTTACCAATATCAACTATACCAATGACTATGCAGGTGCAGATGCAGACAGTTGGAGTCTGAATGTGGCTTATTCAGTACCTTTTGGCTCTAGCGGTTTTGGTGGTGTTGCAGCTGTAGGTTATACAGCAGTCGATGATGAATATAAATTTAATGGTGGTGATGATCATTACGTTGATTGGAAAGCCGGTGTGACTTATAACTTTAAATCTTTATCCAGTGTAACGGCTGAACTTGCAGCAGTTGGAACAAATATTGAAACTGAAGGTCTATCAGATGCTGGTAAACGTGGCGTAGAAACAGGTGCAGTCTTCACGTTAACCAAAGCATTTTAATTTTTGAAACTTTAACTTAAATTTCAAATAAAAAAGAACCTCTAAAGCTATGCTCTAGAGGTTTTTTTTATTGAGATGATTGAGGGACTTCTGACATTTCATTCCCTTGCGCTAAAAATAAAGCATTGCTTTATTTTTGCTCATGTTGCAGAAAAAGCAGCATGATAGGTCACAATGCCTTGTGAAAATTTTCCATTGAAACGCAATGTATTGAAAATACTCAGCAGGTACACCTTCTAAAATAAGCGTATGGCTAGGCTGAAAACCAAATTGAGCATAAAAATGGGGATCGCCTAAAACAACACAACCCGCTGCCCCCGTGGTTTTTAATTGCTTTAATGCTGCTTGCATCAGCGCCGAACCTACACCGTGGTGTTGCCATTTTGGCGAAACTGCGATAGGACCTAAGCCAAACCAACCTTCGACAGCTGAAGAAATGCTGACTGGAGAAATCGCAATATGTCTCAATTTCTTGATTTAAAACAGCAACCAATGCAATAGTCAGTTGCTGTGCATCACGTAAAGCATGAACAATAAATTGCTCGGTATGGCTGGAATATTGCTAATCGTTAAAGGTTTATTCAATCATATGTGAAATTGCAGCACGGCTTTCATTACGGATGATTAAATTTTGCATCAATGATTAACCCTGTTGTGCTCGGTAAGACAAAGCTTCGGTTAAATGTTGGCTTTGAATGTCCGTATGTTGTGATAAATCGGCAATACTTCGTGCTACACGTAAAACCCGATGATAGGCACGTGCAGATAAGTTTAGGCGCTGCTGTGCCATTTCCATAATATGCTGGGTTTGGGAATTCAGTGGTGCAAACTGCTCCAGTTGTTTCGGACTTAAAGCATGATTGAGACATTTTTGCCGTTGTATTTGTTGTTCATAGGCTTGAATCACGCGTTCACGCACAGTCAGGGAGTTTTCCACGGGAGTTGTATTTTGCAGTTCATGTGCTTGTAATGGGGGTACATCCAAATGCAGGTCAATACGATCTAGTAATGGCCCTGAAATACGGTTTTGGTAGCGTTTAATGGCATCCGCAGAACATTGACAACGGGTATCTTGATTAAAAGCATAGCCACAAGGGCACGGATTCATAGCGGCAATCAGCTGAAAATTTGCAGGGAACGTCATTTGCCGTGAGGCACGAGAAATCACAATTTCTTTAGACTCTAAGGGTTGTCTTAAAACTTCTAAAACTTTGCGATCAAATTCAGGCAATTCATCTAAAAATAAAACGCCTAAATGTGCCAAAGTGATTTCACCGGGTTTTGGATGTGAACCACCACCGACCAAGGCAATCGCAGAAGCGGTATGATGTGGTGCACGAAAAGGGCGTTGTCCAAAAGAGTGCACAGTATTGGCAACCGAATAAATACGTGCGACTTCTAAATTTTCCTGCATATTTAAGGGCGGTAAAATACTGGCCAGACGGGAAGCTAAAAGGGTTTTTCCTGTACCCGGCGGCCCTTTAAACAATAAAGAATGTCCACCTGCCGCGGCAATTTCTAAAGCACGCCGTGGGCGCTGTTGACCTTTGACATCGGCTAAATCAAATTTGTATTGATCCACTGTCGTTGTTGTCTGTCGTTGATATTGCGCAATCGGTTGTTGCTTGGATAAATGCTCACAGACATCTTTTAAATGTTGAGCAGCGAAGACTTCAAACTGCGGTAATTGCGAGGCTTCTGGCGCATTTTGTTCAGGCAAAATGAGTTGATGCCCAGATTGCTGGCAAGCAATGGCAATGCTTAAAATCCCGGTAATCGGGCGAAGTTGACCATCCAAAGCCAGTTCACCAATAAATTCCAATTGATCTGTGGCATGTTCAGGAATTTGTCCTGAGGCCATCAAAATGCCTAAAGCGATGGGCAAATCGAGACGTGAACCGTCTTTGGGTAAGTCCGCAGGGGCTAAATTGATGGTCAGGCGTTTGGTTGGAAATTGAAAACCACTATTAATAATGGCAGAGCGCACCCGATCTTTACTTTCACGCACTGCGGCTTCAGCAAGTCCAACAATGGTTAAAGAGGGTAGACCTTGACTGACGTGAACTTCGACCTCAATAAGCGGTGCATGAAGTCCAAGCAGACCTCGCGTATAAATTTTAGCAAAAGACATTTTTGTTGTTCCATTATAGTGCGTTATTTTTAATCGTTTTGTGTCTTTTAATGCACTAAGAAAGTGCTTATTTATTATTCTTGATTTTAATTTCTAAAGCTTCAACTTGTTTCAGCAGTTGGTTTAATCGGATGTTGGTATTGTTGAGTGTTGTACGTTGACGCTCAAGTTCATCTTTAGACACTAAATCCATCTTGGCAACAGCTTCACTGAGTAAGGCACGTAAATTATGCTCAAGGTCTTTTTTCGGTTGCTCTATTTGTTCAATGATTGCTTGTAATAAAGTTTCGATCATTGCTGATTCCCTAATGATGGAGAGGTGCTTGCAGTGTAGCATTGCTCAAAGCTAGACCATAGCCCCAGCGATGAGATATGGCTTTGTTCGATAAGTAAAATTGTCAGTTTTATCGTAAAAAAGTTGAGTTTTTAAAGATCGGACTACGCTTAAAAGTATAAAATAGGTTATAAAGAAAACTTGTGCTGAAAGTTTCTGTTTCCCCCAACCTAAAAAGTTTTGGCACGAAATTTGAACATAAAACCTTACTGGTGAAAGAAGCCGAAGGAAAACCAACATGAAGCTCGTAACTGCAATTGTAAAACCCTTTAAATTAGATGACGTGCGTGAAGCACTTTCTGAAATTGGTGTTCAAGGGATCACTGTAACCGAAGTCAAAGGCTTTGGTCGTCAAAAAGGTCATACTGAACTTTATCGTGGCGCAGAATATGTCGTTGATTTTTTACCAAAAGTTAAAATTGAAATCGCAATTAGCGATGAAATGGTCGATTCAGTGATTGAATCGATTACACGTGTTGCAAGCACAGGTAAAATTGGTGACGGTAAAATTTTCGTGACTAATTTAGAACAAGTCATCCGTATTCGTACAGGTGAAACAGGTGCAGATGCTGTTTAATTTGGCACGAAGTTTGCTGAGTACCTAATAACTCAAAAAACTAGGTTGGGGGATACGAATGAAAAAAATGCTACTGGCGCTGAGTTTATCTGGCGCACTTTTAGGGGGTTCTGTTGCATGGGCTGAAGAAGCTGTAACAGCACCCACTCCTTCTGAAGATGTTGCAGTGGTTGCAACGACTGACACATCATTAACGCATTCTGAATTGGCTGTTGCTCCAGCTGAAGCAATAGCAGTACCTGTAGAAGAAGAAGTAAAATTAGATACAGGTGATACGGCATGGATTTTAGTGTCTACAGCACTAGTTTTACTCATGACCATTCCCGGTTTAGCCTTGTTCTACGGGGGGATGGTGCGTAAGAAAAACGTACTGAGCACGATGGCACATAGCTTTGTTGCTGCTGCAATCGTGAGTCTTACTTGGATTGTGATTGGTTATACACTTGCTTTTAGTGAAGGCAATGCATTTATTGGTGGCTTAGATAAAATCATGCTATCAGGCATTACCACAGATGCACTCACTGGAACGATTCCAGAAATTCTATTTGTTATTTTCCAAATGACCTTTGCCATTATTACTGTAGCCATCATTACCGGTTCGATTGCAGAACGGATGAAATTCAGTGCTTTTGTGGCATTTGTTACCATTTGGAGTGTTGTGGTCTACGCACCGATTACCCACTGGGTATGGGGTGGTGGTTGGTTAGGTCACGATGGCGCACTGGATTTTGCTGGGGGTACTGTAGTTCACATTAACTCAGGTGTTGCAGGTTTGGTTGCTGCATATATGCTGGGCAAACGTATGGGCTTAGGTCGTGAATCTATGGCACCGCATAACCTCGCTTTAACCGTGATTGGTGCAAGTTTAGTTTGGGTGGGTTGGTTTGGATTTAACGGTGGTTCTGCATTGGGTGCCAACGGTTCGGCAGGTTATGCGCTTGTTACCACTCAAGTTGCAGCAGCAGCAGCAGCGATTGCATGGTTAATTACTGAAAAATTGGTTCGTGGTAAAGCATCGGTACTGGGTGGTGCATCTGGCGCGGTGGCTGGTTTGGTGGTGATTACACCAGCAGCAGGTTTTGTCACTGTAGGTGGTGCGTTGGCCATGGGTTTAATTGGTGGTGTGGTCTGCTTCTGGGGTATTACCGCGCTGAAACGTGCATTGAAAGCCGATGATTCTTTAGACGCTTTTGGTCTGCATGGTGTGGGTGGTATTGTCGGTGCACTGTTAACCGCAGTATTTGCCAGTGAATTCATTATGGGCGATAAAGCACCTACAGATATGATGCATCAATTATGGGTACAAGCTGAAGGTGTACTTGCAACGGTTGCTTATTCTGCTGTGCTGACTTTCATCATCCTTAAAGTGATTGATTTGGTGATTGGTATTCGTGTTACTGCGGATGACGAACGTATGGGTCTAGACTTAAGCCAACATGGTGAACGGGTCGAATAATAGCTAAATCGAATAATCAATATATTGTGTGAAACAGCCCGAAAGGGCTGTTTTTTTTCCATATCTTGCGTAAGGCTCTACAAAGCACAGAATTTTTGCTACACTCTAAATCCGATTTGATTTGTTCAATTAAACCGCTATGCATTGCCCATTTTGCAACGCCGCAGATAGTAAAGTGATTGATTCGCGTTTGGCTGCTGAAGGCTGTCAAATTCGTCGCCGTCGTGAATGTATCAGTTGCGGAGAACGCTTTACCACTTTTGAAACTTACGAAGTTGTTATGCCACGGGTAATTAAATCTGATGGTAAGAGTGAGCCTTTTGATGAAGCTAAAATGCGTCGTTCATTGATGCATGCACTGCAAAAACGACCTGTGACCCAAGAGCAGATCGAAACCGTACTCAGTGATATCCAATTACAAATTCGTCGCTTAGGTGAACGTGATGTGAAATCACGTACCATTGGTGAAATTGTCATGCAATCTTTGTTTGCACTAGATCATGTGGCGTATGTGCGTTTTGCCTCGGTGTATCAAGATTTCCAAGATGTAGAAGCCTTTCGCCGTCAAATTGAACAAATGCAACAACGTGAACATTAAAAGAGTTTCAAGATGTCTAAGTTAAGTCCAGATTCCATTCAACAAGACCAAATGTGGATGCAATTTGCCTTAGCAGAAGCCGCGACAGCAATTTATCGAACACGGCCCAATCCTGCAGTGGGATGCGTAATTGTCAAAGAGCATCAAATTGTTGGTCGTGGAGCAACAGCGCCTGTAGGGGGATCACATGCGGAAGTTTTTGCTTTAAAGCAAGCCGGTGATCAGGCGCACGGTGCAACAGCTTATGTGACGTTAGAACCGTGTGCACATTATGGTCGTACACCGCCCTGTGCGAACGGCTTGGTTGAAGCAGGCATTACACGCGTTGTCATTGCCTGTTCAGACCCCAATCCATTGGTTGCGGGTAAAGGTGTTCACATCCTGAAAAATGCAGGGATTGAAGTCTTACAAGGTGTTTGTGAAGCGCAAGCGGCTGAACAAAACAGAGGCTTTCTGAAAGCGATTGCAACGGGCATGCCTTATGTACGCTTAAAAGTGGCGTCCAGTTTAGATGGTCGTACAGCCATGGCATCGGGTGAGTCGAAATGGATTACCGGAACTGAAGCACGACAAGATGTGCAGCATTGGCGCGCGATTTCTGGTGTGGTTATTACGGGTATTGAAACCGTACTGGCGGATGATTGTCAGCTGAATGTACGTCAATTAGATGGTGTTGAAGATATCAGCGCGATTGTCCAACCGAAACGTCTGGTGCTTGATCGTCAGGGGCGTTTACCCCTCGATGCAAAAATTTTAAATGTTCCTGAAACAGTGATGGTGATGGGGCCATTCCGTCAGGAACTTGCCGATTTAGGCGTGTTACAATTTACTGTACAGCCTTTAACAGACTTGCTACAGCACCTAGCGACACAGCATCAAATTTATGATGTGTTGGTGGAAGCAGGGGCAACATTATCGACGGCCTTTTTACAAGCGCGGTTGGTCGATGAAATGATTAGCTATGTTGCACCTATCTTATTAGGTCAAACAGCACGTGCAATGTTTAATGCGGAATTTAGCCGTATGGCAGAGCAACTTCGATTTAAGCTCATCAATGTCGTCCAGTTAGGAGATGACGTGCGCTTAAGGTTAATTCCTTCTCAAGAGACAATATGAATTCAGAGTCTTCGGTTTATCATAAACGTCGTCATTCAGCACGTACCACAGACGAATATCTTTTCAATCAGCTTGTTCCGTATTTAGGCAATAAGCGTCGTTTATTACATCTGATTTTAGAAGCGCTTGAGAGTACGGGAACATTAAACAGCAAAGATGGTCGTGCGCCAATTTTTGCCGACTTTTTTGCAGGCTCAGGTGTGGTTTCACGTCTGGCGCGTCAAAATGGTTATCGCGTGATTGCCAATGACTGGGAACCGTATAGCCATGCACTCAATAGTGCGATTTTATCTTGCACCGAAGCACCAGCATTTAAAGAGTTGGGTGGTTATCAAAAAGCCATTGATTACTTAAACCGCTTGCCTGAAGTGAAGGGTTGGGTCACGCATAATTTGTGCCCACGTAATGATGAAGTTTATGATCCCACCCGCGATCGTTTGTTCTTTAAACGTCGCAATGGCATGCGTATTGATGCGATTCGTCAACAGATTGCGACTTGGCAGGCGCAAGGGGCAATTGATGATGTCGAGATGAGTGCTTTACTGGCACCGTTACTTTATTCTGCCAGTTTTGTCAGTAATACCAGTGGTGTATTCAAAAGTTTCCATCATGGTTGGGGCGGTAAAACGCAAACGGCTTTAGAACGAATTGAATCATTGCTCTGGCTGACGCCGAGTCGTTTTTGTGCTATTGGTGAACCGAAAAAACCCGCCGCAGAAGTGTGGTGTGTCGATGCACAGCATTTAGCCAATCAAATGAGTAGTTTTGAAGTCGATGTGGCTTATCTTGACCCACCGTATAATCAACATGCCTATAGCAGTAACTATCATGTTTTGAATGCGTTAACCTTGTGGGATCAGACTGATTTGCCTACTCCAGATACCAAAGGTTATAAAAGTGGGATTGATCGGGCTTGGCGTAAAGAGCGTCCAAGTCAGTACAATTCTTCGAAGTATGCCAAAGAAGCCTATGAGAAATTGGTCGCCACCATTAATGCACGTTATATTCTGACCAGTTATTCAACCGATGGTAATATTGAAGCGGGTGATTTGCTGCAAGCGAATTTAAAACGTGGTCGTGTGACTTTGCTCACGCAAGATGTGCCACGTTATCGTGTCAGTAAGCAGCGCCAGTCAGAGCGTGCGCGTGTGCTGGAGTTTATTGTGATTACCGATACCCATGCCAAATCAGGACCTCCTCTGCGTCAACTTTTAGGTCAGTTGTATCATTTTGCCGAACTGGGTGGGGTCGATACCACGGGTGTGAGTACGCAATTGGCATTGTGGTAAAACAAATACAGAAATAGAGAGCAAATTATGTTTACAGGCATTATTGAAAGTCTTGGCAAAGTAGAAAGCTTACAAAGTGTAGGCGGTGATGTGCGTTTACGTATTGGCACCCACCTTGATATGTCTGATGTGCATTTGGGTGATTCGATTGCCACCAATGGGATTTGCCTCACCGTGATTGAATGGGGTGAAAACTGGTATGCGGCTGATGTGTCCCGTGAAAGTTTAAACCGTACTACACTCGGTACGTGGAAAGTCGGGCAGCCTGTAAATGTCGAAAAAGCCATGTTGCCCACAACACGCTTTGGTGGACATATCGTCAGTGGTCATGTTGATGCCGTGGGTGAAATTACTGTCGTGCGTGAAGATGCACGGTCAATTTATTATGAAGTGACTGCACCTGCTGAAATTGCCAAATATTTAGCGGAAAAAGGTTCAGTGACCGTTGATGGGATTAGTTTGACCATTAACCACCTACGAGGCAGTGTGATTAGCCTGAATTTGATTCCCCATACCGCAGATCGAACCAATATTGGCACGTGGAAAACCGGTGCTAAAGTCAATTTAGAAGTCGATGTGCTTGCTCGTTATATTGAACGTTTAATGCTAGGTGATAAAGCGGCTGAAACCAAAGAACAATCAAAACTCAGTATGGCATTTCTGGCAGAAAATGGCTTCTTGAAGTAAAAAATCATAGAATAGAAAACAGTCTCATTGCAAAATTAGACTGTTTTTTTTGTTTTTATGCATGGTTTTGCATGTATATGCACTTCTTATGGTTAAAGTGGATAGGTAAAAATGCTTGATTTTTTAATGCATATTGAACAATGGTTGCCTACTTTGCTGGATCACTATGGCCTTTGGATTTACGCCATTTTATTTCTGATTATCTTTGCCGAAACCAGTTCTGTCTTTATGTTTTTCTTACCTGGGGATAGCTTGCTACTGGCGATTGGCGCACTTTGCTCAACTACAGCGGTGATCCATTTACACTATATGGGACTGTTGCTTTTTACAGCGGCTGTATTGGGGTATATCGTTAATTATTATACTGGTCGGATTTTGGGCTTTAAATTTTTTCATGCCCATGCAAAGTTTTTAAAGCCTGAATATATTGCCAAGACCAATCATTATTTTAGCAAACATGGTGGAAAAACCATTTTGGTGGCACGTTTTGTGCCTTTTGTTCGTTCTTTTGCACCGTTTGCTGCGGGTGCAGGGCACATGAACATCTTCAGTTTTATGTTGTATAACTTGGTGGGTGGTCTGATCTGGATCAGTTTGCTGTTAGGGCTGGGGTATGGTGTCGGGAATATGCTTGGATTTGCCGTAGATGTATTTTAAGGTTTAAAGTATTTTTGAACATAAAAAGCCCACCAGAGTGGTAATGCCAGTCAGTTAAGCATTTTTAAATCCTCCCCAACCCTCCTTTTTCAAAGGAGGGAGTTTCAAGAGTATAAAATTATTTTAGCTTCTCGATAGTTCCCCTCTTTTTCAAAGATGAGAAGCATTGCTTCGCAAGAGGGGAGATTTTTAAATGAGTAATCATTGAATTACTCTTAACTGACTGGCATTACACCAGAGTGGACTCTTTTGATGGTATGGGTTTTTTTAGTGTTTGGTAATGGTGACGGCTGTACTGCCGACCCAAGAACCTAAAAGAGCTGGGCTAGACACAGAAAACTGTCCTTTCTTCGCTTCACGGGAAATATAAATCGAGAGTGAGTGAAAGTCGGCATGACTGATGAATAAGTCTTGAGCAGATAGATGCCATTTTTCTCCCGAATTGAGTGCTGCAATTTGAGTGGAAATTTGGTGCAAAATATCCATTTTTATTCCTGAATGACACGCATTTTAAGCGTTAAGATATGACTATCTTGTGACATCAACATGTCATTCATATGACAAGCGTAACATCAGGCCAAATAATCATCAGCACTTATGCTTTTGGCTTTTCCGTTGAAAAATTAGAATTTTTTAAAATATATTCAATTTCTTCTTGGCTGGCCTGCTGTAACTTGATACGAAATACAGCAATGGTTTGCTCAATCAAGGTTTCCGCTTCTAACTCGAGACGTAATCGAACATTTTCCAGTTCCGATAGCATGGCTGTGTCGCTAATCGACGGCATGCCTTTGGCAAAATTCAATGCCGTACCTTCAGGGTTCTTATGATAACGCGCCGTATAGGTCTGAATTTCACGCTCTAAATTTTGCCGAATCAGCGACAGCGTTTGGGTTTGTTCAGCAAATTGTCGTGCTTCATCTGACTGTAAGGCTTGAGCATAGTCTGCTTGTACAGCGCGTTTCTTGGCTAAAGATTGTTCTAGCGAACGTTGATGACGTAAACGGGCATCTTCAATCAATTGTGCCTTACGTTCTACATAAGCACGTTCTATTGTTTCAAAGGATTGTTGTTGTGCGAGCTCGTCCTTTTCCAACCATTTTTGAATATTGGTTTCAGGTTTGAGCACATTGCAGACGCGGTGTAGGTCATCAATAAATGCCTGACGAACAGCCTCAGGTACGTCTAACCAGCGCTGTTTAAAATCTTGACCGACATTTAATGCCACCGCATATCTCCTTAATTCGATTGATCAGCTATAGTTTAAAAGTTCGTGGTTCAATACCTAAACGTCGATATTGTTTAAATTTTTCACGACCCAGTTGTTTTGCCGATTCATTATTTTCGATGATTTCTATAATGTGACTAAATTTATCAATCTGTTCAAGCGCTTGATTGTTAAAATTAAACACGATCCAGTCCGATTGTTCGGGCAGGCGAGATGAAATACAGATTGTAGCCGATTCCTGATCAATGCCATGCGGAATGAAACTGCTGGGATCAAAACTCCACAATCGTTCATCGAGCTGCTGTTGTAGTTCTGAGTCTGCACAATATAACCAAATACGTTCAGGCTGTTTCAGAATCTTACGGCACAAACGGCAAGTGCTTTCCACTTGCCGTTCGGGACTTTTTTCAAATAAGTAAAAGCTTACTTTAGCCATTTGACTGCACACGATTGGCTAAAAATTGGAGCAATAATGGCACAGGGCGACCCGTTGCTCCTTTGGCTGAACCCGAATTCCATGCAGTACCAGCAATATCTAAATGCGCCCAACGGTATTCACGCGTGAAGCGTTGTAAGAAGCAAGCTGCGGTGACTGAACCCGCTTTAGGGCCACCAATATTGGCAATATCAGCAAAGGGCGAATCGAGCTGTTCTTGGTAATCGTCAATGACGGGCATGCGCCATACACGGTCAAATGATATTTGTCCCGCAGCATGAATTTCAGCAGCCAATTCATCATCTGGGGTAAATAGACCAGTTAGTACTGAACCTAAGGCAACCACACATGCACCAGTTAAAGTGGCAATATCAATGACTAAAGCAGGATTAAAGCGCTTGATGTACGTGAGGGTATCGCATAAAACCAAACGACCTTCCGCATCGGTATTTAAAATTTCGACCGTTTGACCACTCATGGTTTTTACGATATCTCCCGGACGTGTTGCATGACCTGAAGGCATATTTTCAGCGGCAGCAATTGCACCGACCACATGAATCGGCAGTTTGGCTTCACATAGCGCACGCATGGTTCCTAACACAGATGCTGCACCGCACATATCGTATTTCATTTCATCCATACCAGCGCCGGGTTTGAGTGAAATACCGCCCGTATCAAAGGTGACCCCTTTACCAACCAAGACCACAGGTGCTTGTTCGGTATGGACTTTATATTCAAGGGTAATCACGCGACCCGGACGATCTGACCCTTTGCTGACTGCAAGGAAGGCATGCATGCCTAAATCGGCCATTTGCTGTTCATTAATCACCGTGACTTTGAGCAAGTCAGGATATTGTGCAGCGAGGGCTTGTGCTTGCTCTGCTAAATATTCAGGGAAGCAAATATTCCCCGGACGATTGCCTAAATCACGTGCCCAGTTTTGACCCGATTGCACAGCATGAATCAGGGTTAATTGTTGTGGGTTCAAAGTACTGTTGTTCGAAATCAGATGAATCGTTTCGAGTATGAATTCATTTTTTTTCGATTTATATTCATCAAAAGCATACGCGGCTTGGGTTAAAGCCAAGGCAAATAAATAATGTTGCTCTGCTGCTAATGCAGAAATATCAATACTGATCTGTTTGAATTTTTTTTGTGATGTTTTGATAATGCTTTGCGCAATTTTTGCTAATTTATTGGGTTGCAGATCCGCAGCTTTATCTATGCCGATAAGTACAGTATTACTACATACCGCCACTTTCCCGATGAGTGGTAGGCTTTCAGTTAAGCTGGCTTTAAATTGTGCTGCTTCTGCTAAAGAACTTAAATTATTGATTTCATAAGAAGTAGCTGCCTTTTGTAGCTGCTCAGAATCAACTAATATCAATAAATATGGGCTAGATGCATTCTCTTGGAAGGACGTATTAATTGTTAGTTTCATGTTCTGTATTCATGCCTTTGAATGTTTGCAAACCATTAAACCATTGAAACATTTCTATGAATAGAGTTTCAATGCGCAACTACAGTATAGGTTTTATATTTTCACCATTCGGGTAAACTAAGCCTAGTTTTTATTTGCCTCTTTTTGGGAAGAATTAATTTGATTATTCGGCGTTATTTGGTCAAGCAAGTGGTGTCTACATCCTTGGTTGTGATTGCCTTATTGACCTTAATCATGATGGGTGGTCGACTGATCAAGTACTTTGGTGTTGCGGCACAAGGTCGTTTAGATGTCAGTATTCTATTTAGTATTATTGGTTATCGACTGCCAGAATTTCTAACTTTAATTCTTCCACTGGGCTTTTTTATTGGCTTGGTCTTGGTCTTTGGTCGTTTGTATGTTGACCATGAAATGGCGGTACTTAATGGGAGTGGTGTCAGTCGGCATCGATTGGGACGCTTATTGATTCCGCTGACCGTGGTTTTTCTGGCCGTGCAATTTGTTTTAATGATTTGGATGTCTCCTTGGGGGCTGCGTCAGTTTGAAGAGTTGACCACCAATCAAGCGGTTAGAACGGGCTTCGATTTAGTCCGCCCAAAGGAGTTTATTTCATCTGGTCCCTATACCATTTATGCAGGGGATTTGTCTGAAGATCGTCGTAATTTAAAAGATGTATTTTTCTATCAACGTGCGGTAAAGCCAGATAAACCTGATGTGATGATTTTAGCGAAGGAAGCAACTCGTGTCGAAGTTGCCAATGAAACCGCCAGTATTGTCGATTTGGTCGAAGGTCGTCGTTACGAAATTTTTCCTGGCAAAGCTAAATATAGTCAAGCAGAATTTCAATCCTATCGTTTACGTTTAGAAAGTGACACAGAAGCTAAGTTTGAAAGTGCCGAAGTGGAAGCATTGCCCATTTCTAAGCTTTGGACGAATCGTGCTGATCCTGTTGTTGCCAGTGAATTGGGTTGGCGCATCTTCGTTCCATTTTCCATTGTGGTCGCTTTAGCCTTAGCGGTTGCACTTTCAGAAGTCAGCCCACGACAAGGACGTTATTTAAAGCTCTTCCCTGCTTTACTTATTTTTGCTAGCTTGATTGTGGCACTGATGGCGGTGAAAACGCGGGTCAGTAAAGATGAAATGGGCATAGAGGCATATCCGTTGGTCTTGGTGGTATATGGTGTGGCTGCGGCATTATTTTCACGCAAACAAAAGCTTGCTCCTAAAATTAAGAAGCGAATTCAGCAGGTGAGGTCTTAAAATGTTAGCACGTCGAATAATTGCCAAACATGTGACCAAAACCACAGCATTAGCGATGCTGGGTGCAACTGTTGTGTTATCGGTTCTACAAGTTTTATTTACCTATTTAGCTGAATTAGGCGAGTTAAATGAAACCTATACTGCGTGGAATGCCTTGGTTTATGTACTTTGGAGCGCACCTCGCTATTTATATGAAATCTTGCCGATTGCGGCACTCATTGGTGCTGTGCTGGGTTTGGGCGCTTTAGCATCCAATGCAGAATTGGTGGTAATGCGTTCTGTTGGGATTAGTTTGTGGCGTATCGTCGGTTGGGTAATTCGCTCAGCATTAATTTTGGTGCTGTTGTCCTTTGTGTTAAGTGAATGGGTGATTCCATACAGCAATGAACAAGCCAAAAGCGTGAAAGATCATCGCAGTGTAAATTCATTGGGTGAAGTGAGCGGTTATTGGACACGCGAAGGTCAGCGTTTTATTTATATTGATTATGCCAATGCACAAGGACAGCTCAAACATGTTCAAGTGGTTGACTTTGATGACCGTTATCACTTGAAAGGGGTGTTAAATGCAGCAGAAGGCCAGTTCATTAAAGATGGTGATTGGAGTCTAAAATCGGCTTCGCAAATTGATATTTTACCGCAGGGTAATGCAACGGTAATGAAGGCAGATCAATTGCCTTTGGCTTTGGCGCTGCAACCTAAATATGTGCATATGGTGACCATTGACCCTGAAGATTTATCGCCAAGTCAATTGGTCAGTTTTATGAGTTATATGCATGAATATAGCCAAGTACCGAAAACCTATAAACTGGCATTTTGGCAGAAAGTGGCTTCACCCTTTGCTTTAATTGCGTTGGTGTTGATTGCCTGTTCCTTTATTTTTGGTCCTTTACGTCAACAGTCGATGGGTTTCCGTTTGGTGATTGCCTTGTTCATTGGCTTAGGATTCTTCTATTTACAAGATTTCTTGGGTTATGCAAGTTTAGTGTATTCACCTTCACCGGCATGGTTTGTTTTTGTGCCGATTATTTTCATGATGCTAGCGGGCGGTTATTTGCTGCGACGTGCTCGTTAATCATTGCATAGCGCCTGATAAAACAATGTGCATGATCCGCTTTAGTCATGATCTGCACATAGAGTCTTGACCGAAAATTCGGTAAGATATAACGATGAAATTGTAAACAAAAGAGTGTTCATTATGACGGGTGCAACTGCTGGCAAAATCCCTCACGTATTGGTAATTATGGATGGTGTAGGGCATCGCGAAGCGGTCGAAGACAATGCTTTCTTAGCAGCCAAACGACCTAATTTAACGGCTATGCAAGAAAAGCATCCACATGGTTTGATTTCAGGTTCAGGCGAAGATGTTGGTCTACCTGATGGTCAAATGGGCAATTCTGAAGTGGGTCACATGAACCTTGGTGCAGGTCGTGTGTTGTATCAAGACTTTACCCGCATTACCAAAGATATTCGTACGGGTGCTTTTTTTGAGCATGACGTTTTGATTGATGCGGTGGAAAAAGCCAAAGCAGCACAAGGTGCTGTACATATTCTGGGCTTGTTATCACAAGGTGGTGTACATTCGCATGAAGACCATATTGTGGCGATGTGTGAGTTAGCCTTAAAACGTGGCGCGAAAGTGTATTTGCATGCGTTCTTGGATGGTCGTGATACACCTCCGAAAAGTGCCCAACCATCACTCGAAAAATTAGATGCACTCTTTGCTCAGTATCCGGGGCAGGGCCGTATTGCGACCATGATTGGTCGTTATTTTGCCATGGATCGTGACAATCGTTGGGATCGCGTTGAACAAGCCTATCGTTTATTGACTGAAGGCGAAGCAGTACGTACAGCAACAACAGCCGTTGAAGGTTTAGAACAGGCTTATGCTGCTGAAGAAAAAGATGAATTTGTCAAAGCAACGCGTATTGGCGATGTGGCTAAAATTCAAGATGGTGACAGTGTCGTCTTTATGAATTTCCGTGCGGATCGTGCCCGTGAAATTACCAAAGCATTTGTTGAAAAAGATTTTGCTGGTTTTGAACGTAAAGTAGTACCAAATCTGTCTAAATTTGTGATGTTGACGCGTTATCAAGCCACGATTGATGCACCTGTTGCCTATATGCCTCAAGCATTGCATAACTCGATTGGTGAGTATTTATCCAATTTAGGTAAAACTCAACTGCGTATTGCTGAAACCGAAAAATATGCCCATGTGACCTTCTTCTTTAGTGGTGGTCGTGAAGATGAATATCCGGGTGAAAAACGTATCCTGATTCCATCACCCAATGTTGCGACCTATGACCTTAAGCCTGAAATGAGTGCTTATGAAGTGACCGATGAGTTGGTGGCTGCAATTAACTCGGGTGAATTTGACTTGTTGGTGGTCAACTTTGCCAATGGTGATATGGTTGGACACACAGGGGTGTTTGATGCTGCTGTGCAAGCAGTGGAAGCGGTAGACACCTGTTTAGGTCGTGTCTATGCAGCGGTAATGGCACAAAAAGGCCATATGCTGATCACGGCTGACCATGGTAATGTTGAACAAATGCAAGACTACAAAAGTGGTCAAGTTCATACGCAACATACCACTGAACTTGTGCCCTTCATTTACGTAGGGCCAACTTCTGCAACAATTGCCGAAGGTGGTGTACTTGCCGATGTCGCACCGACCTTATTAAGCTTAATGCAAATTCCTGTACCTCAAGAAATGCAAGGTCGTAATTTGATTACTTTGGCATCATAAAATAAATCGTATAAAACAGGTGAATGAATGGCTTTACAACGCTGGAAGATGGTTGTCACTTTAACCACGTTATTCATGTGTGTGAGCCATTCAGCTCTTGGGGCGGTGAAAACTCCGCCTATTTTAGATTTTGATGATGAAATTGAACAAAATTATGCCGAAGTTCCCGTGGAATCGATTCAGCAATTTGTGCAAATTTATAGCATTGTCAAAGACAATTATGTCGATGAAAAAAATGATGATGCTTTATTTCAACAAGCGATTAAAGGTTTGGTCGGTGGACTAGACCGTTATTCTCGTTATTTAAGTCCAGAAGATTATAAGCTGCTGTTACAATATACTGAAGGTGATATGGCCTCGGTTGACTTTGAACTGATTTATGACTCACAGCTACATCAGTGGGTGATTCAAGGCTTAAAAAATAATGCCGATTCGACCAAACAAGGTCTACGGAATGGTGTTGCTGTATTTAAAATTGATGATCAAGAGCTGAAAAAACTCAATCATGATCAAGTGCATAGTTTACTCAATGGTGCTATTGGCTCGACTTTAAGTTTACAATTGGCTCAAAATAGTGCGCCACTGACTTTAGTCCGTAATAAAAAAATAGAAACCGATATACAAGCCAATGTCTTGCATAATCAAGTTTTAGTGATAAAAATCAAAGTTTTTCAGCAAGATACAGCCAATGAAATTAAGCGCTTAATTGAAGAGCATTCTTCTTCACGCTTAAAAGCAGTTTTACTTGATTTAAGAAATAATCCCGGTGGACTGTTATCCGCTGCGGTGGAATCCGCGGATTTGTTTTTGAATCAAGGGTTGATTGTCTCGACCAAAAGTCGTTCTGAGGGTGATCAACAATTTCAAGCTTTACCCAGTTTTGAATTTCAAAATTTAAAGCTCGGTATTTTAATGAATAGCCGTTCTGCTTCAGCTGCTGAAGTCTTTACCGCAGCACTTAAAGAGCATGGTCGTGCATGGGTTGTAGGTGAAAAAAGTTATGGAAAAGGGGTGGTGCAAAAACTATTCCCTTTGTCCAATGGTGCGGCTTTGCAGATGACGGTATCGCATTATTACACCCCTAAAGGCAACATGATTGAAGGGGTTGGAATTCAGCCCAATCAGCAATATCTGCTGCAACATGACATGAAAGAGGAAAACTATCTTGAGCATGTTGCAGACATCATTCTCAACCATAAATAAATGCTTGAGGAGCTGTTGATATTTTGGTCATATATTGCATTATTCGCTAAAATAACAGACTTTATTCATCATCGGTATCTAAGCCAAATTTCTTTAAACGGTAGCGTAAAGAGCGAAACGACATGCCCAGTTTTTTTGCTGCCAGCGTTCTGTTCCAATGGGTCAAATTTAGTGCATTGAGTAAAATATCTTTTTCAATATTTTCCAAATAAAGCTCTAGACCTTCATCGGGTAACTTTTTCGAAGACAGTAGAATTTCAGTACGAGGAGCAGTCGTTGAGTCCTGATCTAGTAGAGTGCTGACGACTGGATAACGTAATGGCGCACTTTGTAAATTTGGCAAGTCAATTCTTTCGTCATCACTTAAAGTCATTGCGCGTTCAATAATATTACGCAGCTCTCGGACATTACCGGGATAATATTGATTCAGCAAAAAGTTTCTCGAGCGCTCGGTCAACTGCTTGCTCGGAATACCCCATTCTTGACTGATTTTTTGAATAAAATGATGGGCCAATAAAATAATATCATCGCCTCGTTCACGTAGTGGCGGAAGCACGAGATCCATCACATGAATACGGAAAAACAAGTCTTGGCGAAATTTACCTTGTTGTACCAATGCTTCCAAATCTTGATGACTGGCGCTAATGACTCGAAAATCGACATCAATTTCAGCGTCCGAACCGACAGGGCGAATACGTTTTTCTTGCACAGCACGAAGCAGCTTGACCTGCATACTTAAAGGCAGTTCAGCCACTTCATCTAAAAATAAACTCCCGCCATGTGCAGACTGAATCAGACCTTGTTTATCTTGTGTTGCACCAGTAAAGCTGCCTTTTTTGTGTCCAAACAGCTCACTTTCCATCAGTTCAGTTGGAATCGCACCGCAGTTAATCGCAATAAAAGGGCCTTCATTACGATTACTTAAACGATGGACCAAATTGGCAATGACTTCTTTACCTGTGCCTGATTCACCCGTAATAAAGACTGGTGCTTGAGAGCGAGCGATTTTATTTAAGGTAATGCGTAATTGTTGAATTGGCAGCGATTGTCCAATCAATAATTTTTGTTCCAGACTGTCTTCTTTGCTGTTGAAATGCTCGATAGGTTTATTTAAGGCTTTTTGTAAAAGCTGTTGCAAGTGTTTTTGATTAATCGGTTTACTGACAAAATCAAAAGCACCAGCTTTTAATGCCGCAATTGCAATTTCCATATTGCCATAGGCCGTCAATACAGCCACGGGTAAGGATGGAAAGCGTTGAGTCAACCATTCTACCAACTGTAGTCCATTACCATCAGGTAAATTTAAATCTGTTAAACAAGCATCATAACTATGTTCAGATAAGAGTTTTTTGGCTTGTTCTAGACGATGTGCAATATGAGTTTTTATGCCTATACGCGATAAAGACATTTGCATTAAGGTACATAAATCTTCCTCATCATCCACTAACAAAACAAGTGGTTGTCGTTCCACAATTACACCCCAGTAATATTAATTTAAAGCAACACGTGGGCATTCTATTCGAAAGCATGCCCCTTGTTTTTGTTCTACGTAGTTAAGTTCTGCTTGATTTGCTTCGCAAAAGCTACGTGATAGGTATAATCCTAAACCAGTTCCTGTAATTTCGGTACTAAAAAAAGGTTGAAATAAATAAGCGAGGTCTTGTGACGCGACACCTGAACCAAAATCCCGCACATCAATGCGAACATTAGACTCATGAGAATACACATTTAATTCGATCTTTGCATATGCTGGAGCATTATGCCGAATCGCATTACGCAGCAAGTTAATCAGAATTTGCCGCAGTTGAGCTTCATCAAACATGATCGCCATTTTATCTTGTATGTTGTATTTAATTTGCTGTGCGACGTCAGCTAAATCTTCTTGTAGGAATGTTGGGATAAACTGATTCAGTTGTAATTGTGTGGGATAGGTTTCTTTATTTCGTACCATATTCAGCGTATCTTGAATAATGCAATCAATTCGTAGCGCTTGTTTAGCAATCATCTGGCTTAAGCGTTGTTGCTGATCTGGATCACTGTCTGCCAAAAGTTCATTGGCTTGGACAATCGCTGCGAGAGGGTTGCGAATTTCATGGGCAATACTGGCGGAAAGTTGTCCTAATGCTGCAAGCTTGAGTTGTTGTACTCTTTGATTAAGCTTACGGGCATCTTGTACGACCAACAAGGTCAGAGTTTGATGCGGCACAATTAATTTTTGCACTTCAATGTGCATATGATACAAACTCAATTGTGACTCGAATTGAAATTTTTCACCGTTTTTGAGCTGATCAAATTTGAGCAATTCAAATAAGTCAGGCTGAACTTTGTATAAAGGGGATTTATCATAAGCATAAAGCGGAGGAATACCCAACAGCATACATGCCGCAGGATTGCTGAGCACAATGTGACAGTTCTCATCTAAGACCAAATAACCCAGTTCAATCTGCTCTAAAATATAACGGTTCAAATTTTGTAGTCGATTGAGCTCCAGAGATTGCGAGAAATTTAAATTTTCCAATAATTGGAAGCGTCGAACCGCTAATTGACCACTGCCATACACGACAAAAAACAAAAAAGCCAACAGGGCGCTATTACCGATATTATTGAGTGATGAAAAATCAAATAGGCTGCCTAAAAAAAGTTGGTAAACAACACTAATCACCGCAATCAGGGTAATGAGCAATGCCTTTTGTGCATCGAGTAATAACGATGCGGCAAAAATGGTGATCACAAAAAGCAGGCTTAAATGCAGATTAGGGCCATCCATGGCTAAAGTTAGTAAACTTAAAGCAATGACATCGGCTGTAAACAGCAAAATGAATTGTTGTGGGATTTTATATTTTATTTTTCTAATTAAAATCAATTGGATGAAATTGATGGTGACGTAGCCAATCAATACATAAAGATAGAGTTTTGGATATTGATAATCTGTATTTAAGCGTTGATAAGTAAGTACAAAAATCAGTAGAAGACACGTCGCAATAATCAATCTATAGGTGGCATACCACATGCCTAAATGATATTGATTAAACTCAAAAGTATGGTTTTTTTGCGTCATGCATGTCTTCTAGAAAGCGAAATTAAAAGTATTAAGGTTTAATTAGCCCATAACGAATGGCTAAATGGGTCAGTTTTACATCACTGTCTAAATTCAGTTTTTCGAAGATACGATAACGGTAAGTATTGACGGTTTTCACACTGACAAACAGTTTGTCGGCAATTTCCTGTGCACTAATACAATTCACCACCATCATTGCCACCTGCATTTCACGTTCTGATAATGCATTAAATGGCGACTGTTGGGTATCTGAAAGATATGAACTGGCCAGTTGCTCCGCAATATCGGCACTAAAGTATTTGCCACCTTGCATGACTTTGTTGATGGCACGAACCATCTCGGTGACTGGAGCACCTTTGGTAATATAGCCTTTCGCACCGGCTTTTAATAATAATGAAGGGTAAGGTTCTTCTGCTAAACCACTGACAGCGAGGACTTTGGTCTCAGGTGCGGTTTGCAATAGGCGTCGGGTGGTTTCTACCCCACCAATGCCCGGCATGTTCACATCGAGTAAGACCACATTGGGGTGATGTTGACGGACTAAGGTAATCGCTTCTTCTCCAGATTCAGCTTGACCAATGACTTGAACATCCGCATGGTCTTCGAGCATTCGGCAAATCCCGGTACGTACCAACTCATGGTCATCTACTACTAAAACTGTGATCACCTAGTTCTCCCTCAAATAAAAAAAAGCATGTTTTTTGTTACATAAAGCAAAATAAGCTTGCAATGAAATGACAAAATTAGCAATCCTATTCTTAATCTTTAAATAAAATGTTATGCACAATGTGATGAGCGAGAAACTGTTCACCTTTGTGTCTAAATGTAAGACATATTTGAGGTAATACACAAATGTATCTTACCTCCCAGAGTTGAGTAAACTATCGTGAAAAATTCAAACAAATCTTTAATGCATGTGCTAGGGATGTCTATCTTACTTAGCATGAGTTCAAGCAGCTTTGCAGAACTCATCATGGATGCATCTGGGGGGACAGGTCAAGCCGCTTTAAACTGGTCCTCTGAAGATGCGAAACAACTCCTCAATGGTGATGTTTCATCATTAAACGATGAAGCAACGCCACAAGGTTCAACTAAAATCACCACCTCTGTGCGCAGTTCAAATGCTGTCGTATCGCATGCTGCGCCTAAAACTGTACAAATTTTAAATAATTCGCGTTATAGCAATCAACCAGCGGTTAATGCACGTGCAGCATTGGTCATGGATTCTCAAACAGGTGAAGTGCTATACAGTAAAAATACCAATGCAGCACTGCCGATTGCATCCATCACGAAATTGATGACTGCTGTGGTCATTGCGGATGCCAGACTGAATATGTCTGAAGACATTACTTTGCAAGCGGTTGATTTTGCAGGAGCAGGTGGTAAAAACTCAAGCTCGACTTTACGTGCTGGCGACTCTATGAATCGTGCGGAAGTTTTATTATTGGCTTTAATGAAGTCTGAAAATCCGGCTGCGGCTGCTTTAGCTCGTACTTACCCCGGTGGTCGAGCTGCTTTTGTTTCAGCAATGAATAGCAAAGCAAAATCTTTAGGCATGACGTCCGCTCATTATTATGAATCGACTGGGCTTGATCCACGTAATATCGCTTCTGCACGTGATTTAGGTATTTTGGTCAGTGCTGCTTATCAATATGGGTTAATTCGTCAGTTCTCAACCACGGCAAGCTATGATTTTAATTTGGGTCATCGTGTATTGAAATCGAATAATACCAATGCTTTGGTGCGTAATGGAGGCTGGAATATTAATATTTCGAAAACAGGTTATATTAGTGAAGCAGGGCGCTGTGTGGTGATGCATACCACTTTGAATAATCGTCCAGCGGTTGTGGTGCTATTGGGTGCGGACAGCTCTCAAGCGCGTACTGAAGATGCTATGCGTTTAATGAATTGGACAAGCCAGTTACCAAAACGTATTTAACGCGGTTTTTAATGGCTTACAAAAACTCTTCTTCGGAAGAGTTTTTTTATTTCCTTAGCTTTTTATTTACAACGACAGAATGTGTCTCGACTGTCTGTTTTTCCATCGATTTTTCTCAAAAAAAGATTAAGATATAAAACGATAAAAACCAGATGATCATAGATTATGAATGCTATGCAACATGCGCGCATTTCGGCTAAGCGTTGGGGTGGGGAAGCTGAAGATTATTATGAAGTTCATCACTTTATTGATAGCACCAAAAGCCTGTGTAGCGATGCTCGCCATCGTATTTTACATACGCTTTGGGGCGTGAATAGCGTTGTGGTTCCGATTTATGGACATAGTCTGCTCAACAGTGCGGGAAAGGCGGTCGACCTGAAAGATCTTTGTGAACGTGATCACTTATTGGTGGATTATCAGCAACGTTTTATTCCCACCTTGGCTGATTTTGTTCGCGCCATTGATCCGGCACGTTTGCCTGTGGGGTTCGAACAAAAAATTGAAAAAATACATCAATATTATTCAAATCAACCACAACTTTCACAAATATTGTTATCGCCCTTAGCTTTAACGGGAAAATTACACTCGCTGTTGCTGACCCATAACAGTTGGTTTATCTACGAAATATTACCGCGTATGGGCTATCCCATTAGCAGTTTAGTGGATCTGGGTTGTGCCCCAGAGGACTTTTTTAATGCCATGCAATTTGAATTGTGGATGGATAATGGCATGGCAGTGCCTGCCAGTGCTCAGGCACTGAATCAAATAAAACATAATTCTCAATACACTTAATCATCAACACAGTTAATAAAGGAAATGAACATGCCGACTTTTGTCATCCGTGAGAAGTTCTTCGGTTATAACGATGAGGTTTTTTATGTGGCAGGAAACCGAATTGCCAATATTTTTCAAGATCAAGCCTTAGCTGAACAGCAGTATAAACAATTAGAAATTGCGGCAGCCCGTAATTTTGCCTTATACGAAGTGGCTGCTTTTTTCGATGCGACAGAAGATGAACTGCAAAAGTATGATGATTTCGTGTTTTCACGTTGTGGAGAACACATTGTCGAGGCGGGGGATATTTCTGAAGATGTTTTGCCGGCAAGTTTGAATGATGCAGATACTTTTGAATTTGTACAGTTGGCTCAGATGCAGAGTTATCAATTGGTCAGTTTTGCCGATGAAGTCAAATTTTATGCACTCTGGTCTTTGAAACAGCAAGACTGGATCAAACAATATGATGAATGTTTTGCGGGTCTTATTTATGCGGCCAGTCCTGAATATTTAAAACCGTATATGGAACATGTGTTTTCTGAATTTGATGAGCCTAATATTGTCCTTCAGGGAACACTCGATAGCTTAACGGAAAACCCAATATTGATGCAGTCGCTGATCGCAACCCATGCTGGACTCCGTTACAGTCAAGATCAACTACGCATTCAGGCTTGGGATGATGACGCTTTATTTGCGATCAACAGCATGTTAAAGCAGCCGCTGTTTGAGATACGTGAAATTGCACTGGATGAAATACAGGGCATTGAAAAAGCGTTGGAAAAAGAATATGGCTATGATTATGAATAAGAAAATTGATAGATAACAGCACAATAAAAAACCAGTTGCATGCAACTGGTTTTTTATTGCCGAAATTCGATTCTTACATATTAGAAAGAATCGAGGTTTTGACATCATTCATGGTTGCATCAATGGTCAGCATCACTGCATCTGAGCATTGTTTGATTGCTGTATCTGGGTCTTTTAAGCCATTCCCAGTCACAGTACACACAATCACTGAACCTTCAGCAATTTTACCTGCTTTGATGTCACGAATTGCGCCACCAATTGAAGCTGCTGATGCAGGCTCAACAAAGACACCTTCGTACATAGAAAGCAGACGTTGTGCTTCTAAAATTTCGCTATCTTGAAGTTCATCAAACCAACCGTTTGAATCACGTACCACGGCTTTCGCATGGTTAAAGCTTTGTGGATTACCAATACGAATCGCTGTTGCAACGGTTTCAGGGTTTTGAACTGGACCACCACGTAGGAACGGTGCAGCACCAGAAGCTTGATAACCGACCATAATTGGTAAGCCAGCAGGTTTAGGTCCTGTGAAAGCATCCGTTGCAGCGTCGTAAATTACTGCTTCGAATTGCTCTTTCGGCTGATTGGCAACAGCTTCGGTATAACCCATCCAGTGTGCAGTGATGTTCCCTGCATTACCCACAGGTAAGCAGTGATAATCAGGCGCACGACCTAAAGCTTCAACAATTTCATAAGCAATGGTTTTTTGACCTTGCAGACGGTATGGGTTGATTGAGTTAACAATCGTGACTGGTGCTTGATCCGCCACTTCTTTGACGAGACGCATACCATCATCGAAGTTACCACGGATTTGCATGGTGATTGCGCCGTACATCATCGCTTGTGCCATTTTACCCATGGCAATTTTGCCTTCTGGGATCAGCACGAATGCTTTGATGCCTGCACGAGCTGCATAGGCAGCCGCAGCAGCAGAAGTATTACCCGTAGAGGCACAAATAATGGCTTTAGAGCCTTCTTCAACCGCTTTGGTAACCGCCATGGTCATACCACGGTCTTTAAATGAACCCGTCGGGTTTAAGCCTTCGTACTTCACATAGATTTCAACATCTTTACCAATAATGCGGGGAATGTTCTCAAGCTTAATCAGGGGTGTATTACCTTCACCTAAAGAGATTGCACGAGTGGTTGCAGATACTGGTAAACGGTCACGATAACGGTCAACTAAACCAGTATAACGATTGGCATTAGACATGATGATGTTCCAATTGTGTGTAGAGCTTGGCAAGGGGAAATACTCCCCTTAACCCGATTAATTATCAAGCGATTCTAAACGAATTCGCACAATTTCGCCATGAATGAAGGGGAATGCTTGAATTTGTTGTAAGGCTTCATCCATCTTTGATTCAACCACAGGATCGGTCAAAATCACGATTGGAATCAAATCTTTTAAGCGTGGCTGCTGTAAGATGGCATCAATACTGATTCCAGCACGACTTAAAATTGTGGTTACTTCGGCAAGCACACCCGTTTGATCTTCGGCATTAATGCGGATGTAGTATCCAGTGGTCATTTCTTCGCGTGAAAGAATAGGCAAGTCGCTTAAAGCTTCAAATGCCAATTGTGGAATTGTCCCAGCACCATCTTCGGTATAGGCAATATCACGTACAATATCGACCACATCGGCAACCACAGCAGACGCTGTTGGACCTGCACCCGCACCTGCACCATAATACAACGTTGGACCGACTGCATTGGCTTGAACCAAGATGGCATTTTTCACGCCGTTGACATTGGCAAGCAATTCTTCAGCAGGAATTAAAGTCGGATGGACACGAAGCTCAATACCCGTTGCGGCACGGCGTGCAATCCCCAAATGCTTGATACGGAAGCCCAGTTCTTCAGCATATTTGACATCTTGTGCCGTAATTTTGCTGATGCCTTCGGTGAAGACTTTATCGAACTGTAAAGGAATACCAAAGGCGATGGATGCGAGCAGCGTTAATTTGTGCGCCGCATCAATGCCTTCTACGTCAAAAGTTGGGTCTGCTTCGGCATAGCCCAATTCTTGCGCTTCTGTCAGGACATCGGCAAAGGTACGACCTTTTTCACGCATTTCAGACAAAATGAAGTTGCCTGTACCGTTAATAATGCCAGCTAGCCAATCAATTTTATTCGCAGCTAAACCTTCACGAATGACTTTAATGATTGGAATGCCACCAGCAACAGCCGCTTCATAAGCAATTTGTACTTTATGATCATCAGCCGCTTTAAAGAGCGCAGTGCCGTGTTCAGCCAACAATGCTTTATTGGCAGTGACAATATGTTTGCCATGTTTCATGGCTTCCATAATCACTTCATAAGCAGGATGGATACCACCCATGACTTCAACCACAACATCGACATCGGGCTGACGTACAATGTCGAGCAGATCAGCACTTTGCTTAATTGATGCTGGAAGATCCAAATCGAGACGTGGACGACGCGTACCGACATGGGTAATTTCAATTTCTCGACCGGTGCGACGTCTGATCTCAGCAGCATTTTCTTTTAGTAGTTTAAGGGCACCACCACCCACAGTACCAAGACCGAGGATTGCCAGACGAACTGGTTTCACGTCACACTCCAATATCTAATCAATTTTAAGCGAGTCTAGATCATAGCTAAAAAAAGCATCAGACTCTAGGAAAGAAATCACTTTATCTTCAACTATAAAAATTAGTAAATTAACGAATAAAAATTAGTTATTTAAACGTTGTACTAATTCATCTGGAGAGAGGTAGCCACCGAGGTAAATACCTTCTTCATTATAGATCGCTGGTGTGCCATTGACCCCCATATTCAGGCCGAGTTGATATTGTGCACGAACGGGGTTTTTGCAGGTTGCTGGTGGAAGTGGGGTACCCGCAATGGCTTGATTGAAAGCCGCTTGACGATCTGTGCTACACCAAATACTTTCCATGGCTGGCATGAACTGTTCACCACGTGGCCACGCGATATAACGCACTTCAATACCTTTGGCATTAATCTCGCTCATATGTTCATGCAATTTATGACAATACGGGCAGCTGGCATCGGTAAAGACATACACAATATGCTGAGTTTTACCTTGGGCTTTATAGACCAATAGATCTTCAGTTTTTAAATCAGCAAGCAGTTTTTTATTGGCTGCCGATTGCAGGTTTTCACTGACATTGTGGATTTTACTGTCGCCTAAACGCAGTACATCACCTTGAATAATATATTTACCGTCTGCCGTGGCATAAACCGATGACATCCCTTCAAGGTTGACCCAATACAAATTGGGCACTTCAGTGACTTTAATATCGAGCACTTTGGCATTGATATTGGCTTTTTTGAAGTGCTGTTGCAGGGTTTTAATGAGACGCTGCTGTGTATTACGTTCAGAGAGATTAGATGCTTCTCCCGTTGCTGGTGCACTCGCGGTTAAGGTATTTTGCTTTTTTTCATCGTTATTTGAGTTGGAACAAGCACTAATTGCCAAGCTGCTTGCCAAAGTACATGCAATAAAAATTTTTGAGCGGGTAGATGACATAAATAACCCTTTCTTTTAACTATAGATAAAATAGGTGGCTTAGCATAACAAAAAACCGTCATGCTGGTTAGGGTGTCGTGATATTTGAGCAATGGATTGCGCTGTTGCTGAACAACCTCGTGAAGTCATCACCCTTTTGCAAGATCAAGGTTCTTTACTGAACTGTTGAATATGCGTTCTAGGCATCGCTTTAAGCGCGAGGGTGATGAGTCGCATGTAGTTGCTGCATGCGAATTTGGGCAACGTGAGTATAAATTTGTGTAGTGGATAAATCACTATGCCCCAATAACATTTGAACCACACGTAAATCAGCGCCATGATTGAGTAAATGGGTGGCAAAAGCATGGCGTAAAGTATGCGGTGATAATTCGGCTTGAACCCCAGCTTGTAGTGCATACCGCTTAATGGCATACCAAAAATTTTGCCGACTCATGATGCCGCCATGTTGAGTTAAAAAGACATAATCTGTGGCGAATTTATACAACTGAGAACGCGCTTCATTTAAGTATTTTTCAATCCATTCACAGGCCATTTGTCCTAAAGGCACCAAGCGTTCTTTATTGCCTTTACCGACAATGCGCAAATAGCCTTGTTTTAAATTAATCAATTCAAGGCGTAAATTAAGTAATTCAGTCACGCGTAAGCCACAGGCATAAAGCACTTCGAGCATGGCACGATCGCGTAGACCCAATGCCGTTGCAATATCGGGTGCATGAATAAGCGCTTCAACTTCTTGTTCGGAAATATCTTTGGGGAGTGAGCGGCCAATTTTAGGGGTTTTATGGGTTGCTACGGGGTTATCTGAACGTAATTTCTGTTCACGGAGAAATTTATAAAAAGAACGCAGTGCAGAAAGTGAGCGCGCAATGGAACGTGGGCTTTTACCTTGTTTGGTTAATGTTAATAAAACATCTGCAACGTCATCGCTCGACCAATTGGGCATTGCAGCAGCGTGACATTCACTACATTGAATTAAATCAGATAGATAGGCGTTGCGCGTATGCGGACTTACGGTTTGTGCAATTAAATAATCTCGGAAACCCTGTAAAAAACTTAAATGTTCAGGAATGCCCACAGGTGCAGGAATACGAGGTTTTTTATTCAGCATGTCAGCTCTACATTCAATGGAAAATCCAAGTTTTTCTTGGCTTTCATCAATTTAGAATAATTTTTTTATAATGTCGATGTGCAAGTGCAAGATGAGAATTAGAATCAAACCTTATTTGGTAATTATTCTCATTTGTTTGTATACTGGGGAAAATATTTTAGGATTAGATGCGGTGCGTTTATCTGATTTAAAAGTGAAACAAACAGCCATTATTCACAAAGTCAACCGAACTTTAGATGGCAATCTTGCTCAAAACGATGTGGTAGCCAGTCGTTTAGAGACGCTAGGTTTTGTTCCTGGTACAAAAGTACAGGTCATTACCAAAGGTATTTTTGGTGGAGATCCAATTTTAATTCAAGTTGGATTTACCCGATTCGCACTGCGTAAAGTTGAAGCTGAAAAAATTGAAATTAATCTTGAGGGAGCACCTGCATGAGTGATGCGCTGCGTATTGCCCTAGTAGGTAACCCAAACTGCGGTAAAACATCTTTATTTAATCACCTGACTGGTACGCGTCAAAAAGTCGCAAACTATGCAGGTGTCACTGTTGAGCGGAAGGTGGGGCAGTTTACCCTGCCATCAGGTAAGCCAGTCCGTGTTTTAGATTTGCCCGGAACCTATAGTTTAGAGGCCACCAGTCCAGACGAAGAAATCACCCGTGATGTGGTACAAGGCAAAATTGCCGAAGAAGGACAGCAAGATGCGTTCTTGTGTGTGGTGGATGCGACCAATCTAAATCTACATTTAGGTTTGGTGCTAGAAATGATCGCGCTGGGTCGTCCGATTTTACTTGTACTGAATATGATGGATGAAGCACGTCGCCGTGGCATGCAAATCAACACGCAAAAACTTTCAGAACGCTTAGGGATTCCCGTAGTGGAAACCGTGGCAGTACGTAATTCAGGAATTGAAAACCTGATGAATGCGCTGGATCAAGGCAAATATTCCATACCCCATACAGAACTCAGCGGCTTGAATGGCGATAATCATCATAAGATCAGCACCATTTTGCATGATGTTGTCCATTCGGTGGATCAAGAAGACAAGCGCTCTGATTTTCTCGATAAAATATTTTTACATCCCGTGTTGGGCTTAGTCAGCCTTGCCTTAATGATGTTTGTGGTCTTTCAAGCCGTATTTGCTTGGGCTGCACCTTTCATGGATGGCATTGAAAGCCTATTTGGTTGGTTCGGTGAGTTTGTTGGACAGCATATTTCACATCCATTGCTAAATAGCTTGGTGGTGGATGGGGTTATTGCAGGAGCAGGCGGAGTTTTGGTGTTTTTGCCCCAAATTTTGATTCTGTTCTTCTTTATTTTGGTACTCGAAGAATCGGGTTATTTACCCCGTGCTGCATTTTTACTGGATAAATTGATGTTTAAAGCTGGCTTAAGTGGTCGGGCTTTTATTCCGTTATTGTCGAGTTTTGCCTGTGCTGTGCCGGGAATTATGGCGACACGAAGTATTAGTGACCCACGAGATCGTTTAACCACGATTTTGGTTGCTCCACTGATGACCTGTTCAGCGCGTTTACCTGTTTATGCGCTCCTCATTGCCGCCTTTATTCCAGAACAATTGGTTTGGGGTATTTTAAATCTGCAAGGTCTAGTGTTGTTTGGTTTGTATATGGCCGGCATTGTCAGTGCATTACTGGTTTCATTTGTACTGAAATTTTTCCAAAGCGATAAATCACAACATATGTTGTTGATGGAGCTACCCAGTTATCGCTTTCCTGACCCTAAAAGTATTTGGATTGGTTTACTTGACCGTGCCAAGATCTTCTTAAAACGCGTTGGTGGCATTATTTTCGCGCTTTCTATTTTGTTGTGGTTCTTATGTACTTTCCCACAACCGCCTGAAGGTGCGACTTTACCCGCGATTGATTATTCTCTGGCGGGGATGCTTGGTCATGTGATGCAACCGATTTTTGCTCCACTGGGTTTTAACTGGCAGATTTGTATTGCTTTAATTCCAGCAATGGCAGCGCGTGAAGTGGTGGTGGCGGCTTTAGGCACAGTGTATGCCTTGTCTGCGACAGATGATGATGCCGTTGCCCAAGGTTTAGCCTCGATTATTAGCAGTGATGGTAGCTTAGGATGGTCATTGGCGACTGCTTTATCGCTTTTGGTTTGGTTTGTTTATGCCCCGCATTGCCTAGCAACATTGGCAACGGTAAAACGTGAAACGGGATCGTGGAAAACGGTCAGCTTTATGACCGCTTATTTATTTGGTCTGGCATATTTAATGTCTTTCCTAACCTATCAAATTGCATCGCATTATTTTGGTTAACTGGATTGGTTTTATTTGCCTCAAAATAATGTGCAGAGGAGATTGAGATGATTGAAGTTCTTATTATTGCAGCATTGGTGATTTGGAGTGCGGTTGTGGTCTTCAAAAAAGTCTTGCCTAAGACGGCAAACTCAGTCTTTATGGCGTTGTCCAATGTCTGTCGTCAACAAGGCTGGTCAACACTGGCAAAATGGTTAAAACCTGCGATGGCTTCTGGTTGTGGCGGCAGTTGTGGCTGTGCTGCAACTGAGGACAGTACACAGAAAAAAATAGAAGTCCAAGCGGTAAAATGGAAATAAATCGCCAGTTCTAAGCTGATTTAAAAAAACCGTCATTTTATGACGGTTTTTTTACGCACTGACACAAAAAAAGACGCATAAAGTCAAAACAGAAAAAGCATTCAAAACAGCAAAGTGCTAACATTTTGTCAGTTTTAAAAACCGACCAGAAAATGGGGCAAAAATGTTAATACAACGTGGTGGATTAAAAGTCGTTGCAGGGCTCGGAATTTCAGGTGTTGCAGCAGTAAATTTCTTACATGAACATGGCTACCGCGTTGCAGTAACAGATTCTCGAAAGACTCCACCAGGACATGATCAAATTCCAAGTGACGTGCAAACCAGCTTTGGTCAACTCGATCAAGAGCTGTTATTACAAGCCGAAGAAATTGTGATTAGTCCGGGACTGGATCCGAAATTGCCAGAAATTCAAGCAGCCATTGCTCAAGGTATTGCGGTGGTCAGTGAAATTCAAATTTTACGCCGCTTTACTGATAAGCCAATAATGGCGATTACAGGTTCAAATGCCAAAAGTACCGTAACCACTTTGATTGGTCTCATGGCAAAAGACGCGGGGATTAAGGTCGCTGTAGGAGGCAACTTAGGTCGTCCTGCACTGGATTTAACCAAAGATGATCCAGAACTCTATATTTTGGAATTGTCTAGCTTCCAATTAGAAACCACTTCGAATTTACATGCTGAAGTGGCTGTTATACTCAATATGAGTGAAGACCATTTAGACCGTCATGGCGATATGATGGGCTATCACACCGCGAAACATCGCATCTTTCAAGGGGTGAAAAAAGTCGTTCATAACCGCGATGACTCTCTCACGCGTCCATTGGTTCCAGATGCAACCCCGATGCAAAGCTTTGGTTTAAATGCTCCAGATATGAACCAATATGGCATCTTAAAAGAAAATGATGGCACCATGTGGTTAGCACGTGGTCGTGAACGTCTATTGAAAAGTTCAGAAATGTACATTCAAGGCACACATAATATTGCCAATGCTTTGGCGTGTTTGGCTTTGGGTGAGGCGATTGGTTTGCCATTGGCATCAATGCTGGACACTTTAAAAACCTTTAAAGGTCTAGAGCATCGCTGTGAATTTGTTAAAGAAGTTCAGGGTGTACGTTATTACAATGATTCTAAAGGCACCAACATTGGGGCGACATTAGCCGCAATTGATGGTCTAGGTGCTGCGATTGAGCCGCAACAGGGCAAAGTCGCCATTATTCTTGGGGGACAGGGTAAAGGTCAGGATTTCACTGCTTTACGCGATGCCTTAACAAAATATGCAAAGCTAGCGGTGCTGATTGGTGAAGATCGTGCAGTGATTGAAAAAGCGATTGCCAATACCACGACGCTGATGCATGCAGCATCTTTACAAGAAGCGGTAGAATTATGTCAACAGCATACTCAAGCCCATGATGTGGTGTTATTGTCTCCTGCATGTGCAAGTTTTGACATGTTTAAAGGTTACAGTGAACGTGGGCACCAGTTTGTTGAATGTGTGAACACACTTGCTTAGAAGAACGATAAGGAAAGCTGTATGGCTGGGTTAGCTCAGACGACCATAAATAAAATTAATCAGGTCTATAATGCGTGGGGAACGAAAATTCCTGCTGAATTTACACCACGTAATGTACTCATTTTTTGTGTGATTGCCTTGCTGTGTATAGGCTCTGTCATGGTGGCATCGGCTTCGATGCCTTATGCAGACCGTTTACATGAAAATGCATTTCACTATGTGATTCGACACGGAATTTCAATTCTAGTTGCAGCAACAGCCGCATTTTTAACCTATAAAGTGTCGCTGAATATTTGGTTTAATAACACATTTCCATTGTGGTTAATGACCATCTTACTGCTTGCGGTAGTGTTAGTCGTCGGTACTGAGGTGAACGGTTCGACACGATGGATTCGTATTGCAGGATTTACTTTACAAGCCTCTGAAGTGGCGAAAGTCATGATGGCTATTTTTACTGCAGATTATGTGGTGCGAAGGGCAGAAGAGGTTCGCAATAACTTATCGGGACTCTTTCGTTTAGGGGGTGTCATGGTGATTACCGTCGGCTTAATTTTGGCTGAACCAGATTTAGGTGCCACAGCGGTGATTGTCTTGATGATTTTAGGCGTGTTCTTTTTGGCGGGTGCGCCACCCATTCAGTTCATTGGTTTCATGTTGGCGATTATTCTAGGCTTAGCAGCCGCGATTATCTTCGAGCCTTATCGTTTACAGCGTGCTTTATCTTTCACAGATCCTTGGGCTGACCCATTGGGTACAGGTTATCAGCTCTCTAACGCACTGATGGCTTTTGGGCGTGGTGAGTGGGCAGGCGTAGGCTTAGGACACAGTATTCAGAAAATGGCCTATCTTCCTGAAGCACATACTGACTTTATGTTGGCCATTTTGGGTGAAGAGTTTGGCTTCTTTGGCATTGCGACTGTTTTAGCATTGTCCTTTACCATGTTGGTCTGCTGTATCAAAATTGGTCATCGTGCCTTGCAACATCAATATTTACGCGCAGGCTATTTGGCCTATGGCATCAGTATTATTTTCTTGCTGCAAATTTTGGTGAATGCGGGTATGAATATGGGCATGCTGCCGACCAAAGGTTTGACCTTGCCATTCATTAGTTATGGTGGCTCATCTTTAATTATGTGTGCAGTCATGATCAGCCTAATTTTAAAAATTGATGCAACCACACAAAAAGCCAACCCAAGTAAAGAAGAGTCTAGCTTCTAAGTGGATTTAATTTCTTGGACTTAATGCAATCATTAAGACACTTCCCCCATTGTTCTTTCACTTTTGAAAGGATAAATGGGGGAGACCAATAATAAAAAATACTCAGTTTATTATTTTAAACAGCATATCTTGCCGTAAAAATCCCAACAAAAAACATTAAGACATTGGTTTAAAGTGAGTCTTTGAATTGGTGATGGTGGTGACTTTATAAATAAGTCCCTTCAAGTTGGGTTGTATGCGGAATAGATTGGATATCCCACTGTGCAATCGCTTGTATTAACATGTTTTTTGGGGTGTCTAAATCCACTTCAGGCTGATGTAAAGCACGAATCGCATGTTGTAATAGTTCAGATGCACGATTCAAATCGAGTGCTTGAGCCAAGTTTTGTTTAGACAGCTTTTGTCCTTGATCATTCATGGCTAAAGGCAAGTGCATATACTCAAGCTGAGGATAGCCGAGTACTGAACCCAGCCAGATCTGACGTTCCGTGTTATCCAGCAAATCTGCACCACGAACCACGTGCGTTATGCCTTGTAGATAATCATCGATAACCACAGCCAATTGGTAGTTGATAATGCCATCACGACGCTTGAGCACAAAATCACCTAAGTCCCGTTGCAAATTGGAACAGTGTATTCCTTGCAGACGATCGTTGAAACAAATCTCTTGATCCGAGACTTTCAAACGAATAGCGTGTTGGTCAAAGGGTAAATTTAACTCGCGACAAGTACCTGTATAAATATGATTGGAGCCCAACATTTTTCGGGTACATTGGCAAGCATAAACCAAATGATTTTGTTGCAGTTGATGCAGAACGGATTCGTAGAGATCTAAGCGGTCTTTCTGGAAAATGATGGTGTCATCAGGTTCGAACTGAAAGGCATCAATAGCGCGTAGGATATGCGCTTCACTGTCAGGATAAATACGCGGGATGTCGGTGTCTTCAATACGAACCAACCATGAACCCTGATGTGCTTTGGCATCGCAATAACTCGCCACAGCTGTGATGAGTGAGCCAAAATGCAGAGGGCCGGTTGGCGATGGCGCAAACCGACCTGAGTAGCGAGTTAGCGAAACATTGTTTCGCCGCTGCGCAAGAGCAAAGCTGTGCTTTGCTGAGGAATTCTCAACAGTCACAATTAACCGTTATTTTGCTTCTCTTTGATTTCTGCTAAAGTTTTGCAGTCAATACAAAGGGTTGCAGTTGGACGTGCTTCCAAACGGCGCAGACCAATTTCAATACCACACGTTTCACAGAAACCATAGTCATCATTTTTAATCGCTTCAATTGATTGCTCAATTTTACGAATTAACTTACGTTCACGATCACGTGTACGCAGTTCAATGGCAAACTCTTCTTCTTGTGTCGCACGGTCATTGACATCAGGCAATGCAGTATTTTCATCTTGCATTGTGTTCAAAGTACGATCGACTTCAGACATCAGCTCTTCTTTCCATGCCAACAGAATTTGGCGGAAATGTTCGAGCTGTCCTTCGGACATATATTCTTCATTTTTTTTCGGCTGATAAGGTGCAATACCAAATAAGCTGGCAGTAGAACCACTTTCTGACGCTTTTGGCTTGGTTTTTCGCACGCGTTTTGTAGATTTTTCATCTACAACATCAGTTTGTTCATCCAAGACTTGATTTTGGTTGTCATTCGCCATATAGGGCATTCCTCATCATATACGCATTATCTATACGCAAAAAATATGGTGATATGCAAGTGTTTTTATCCAACCCTTAGGAGATTCTCCTTCGAGGGGCATCATCATATAGGCTTTTTCGGCTTTTTGATAGTCTTTGATGCTTGGATTCCATCTATCACGTTTTCTTTTGAAGCCATAAAGTAATAGAAAAAAAGCAAAATGAAAAGTTAATAACCTGAAATTTCATTATTAATTTTTTGTTGTACGTTTTCTGCACGATAAATTTTAGTTTTTAATTCGCCATTTGCTTGCAAATGTAGAACACGAAAACCCGGTGCTTCTTCATCAAGTGCAAAATCATCACTGAAAGGTTTGAACTGAACGCAAGTTGAAGGGGTGGAAAAAAATTGAATATTACGCCATTCATTTAGGGAGTCTTGATGGACATGACCACAGATAACGGCTTTCACATTGTGATATTTGGCTAAAAGGTCAGTTAAGTTTTCAGTATTTTTTAGCTTATGTTGATCGATCCATTTTGATTTCATGTCGAAAGGATGATGATGACATGCAACAATCACAAATTGCTGTTGGAATTTAGATAAAATTTGATCCAGTTGTTGGAGTTGCTCTTGTTCAATCCAGCCATCTACTTTGCCACGCACAGCGCTATTGAGCAGCACAATGCTCCATTTGCCAAAATGAATGGCATGAACTTGATTTTGATTCTGATAAAACGGGAAATGATCAATATTGTCATGATTACCCGGAATTTGATAAAACGGGGTGCCGAAGTGTTGCATAAAGGCCAAATAGCGCGCATAGGTTTCTTGCACGGGCACTTGTGCTAAATCACCCGTATGCACGATTGCATCAATATGAGGATATTGCTGCTGAATGTGCTGCATGACGGCATGAAAGCTCTGTTCAGGATTCATATGCACAAATTCTAAATCATCCTGATCCATGAGATGTGTATCTGAAATTTGAACGATGGTCCAGTCACGCTGGTCGTTATAGTTCGGGGATAAAGTCATGTCTGACTCCTTAGACATTCCTTGTAGTTTTAATATGTTGTTGCAACCATTGCAATGCCATAATGACCGGTGCATTTTTTAAGCGACCATTGGTCAGCAAATTTTTAATTTCATCATAGTCAATCAGATGTAACTGAATATTTTCCCCTTCATCGGGCATGCCAAATATGCCACCTTCTTGAGGAAGCTCAGCTTGTGCGCTATATAAATGGAACAGTTCGGAGCAAGCACCAGCAGAGGGATAAAAGCTAAATAAATGCTGTAATTGATCAACTTCACACCCCGATTCTTCTAAACTTTCACGGCGGATACAGCTTTCAGGTGATTCATCACCATCTAACACACCGGCAATAATTTCCAGTTGCCACGGTGAATCGACATCATCCATTGCACCGACACGGAATTGTTCAATTAAGGCAAATTTCTGTTGGCGATCATTATAAATAAGGACGCCAGCAGCTTCAGGTCGATGAACCAGTTCACGTTGAATCACTGAGGTAAATTCAGTTTGATCAAATAAACGATGTTTGAGATTGACTTTTTCAACCTGAATGAAGCCACGAAAAAGAAACTCGCGTGACTGAATTTTGACTTGGTCGCTGTTATATGTTGCTTGTTGAATAATATTCATATAACTCAGTCAGGATGAAAAGCGTACATTCATCCTAACTGAGAATCTCATCAAAATAAAAGATTTTTTGTCAAATTACAGTTTGTGGTACAATTTTTGACCATGTTCTTGGTAGGTGGTTTTCATGGCATTGAATCCAGCTTCAATCTCGGCACTTGTTTCGGGTATAGCTGCTGTATTACTTTGATTTTTCGCATAATCTCGCACGTTTTGCGTGATTTTCATCGAACAAAATTTAGGCCCACACATGGAACAAAAATGTGCCGATTTATGGGCTTCTTTTGGCATGGTTTCATCGTGCATGCTGCGTGCTGTATCAGGATCAAGACTTAAATTGAATTGGTCTTCCCAACGGAACTCAAAGCGTGCTTTAGATAAAGCATTATCACGGACTTGTGAACCTGGATGACCTTTAGCCAAATCTGCTGCGTGAGCGGCAATTTTATAGGTGATGATGCCATCTTTGACATCTTTCTTATTTGGTAAGCCCAAATGTTCTTTCGGGGTCACGTAGCACAGCATTGCAGTACCATACCAACCAATCATGGCAGCACCAATAGCTGAGGTAATATGGTCATAACCCGGAGCAATGTCTGTGGTTAACGGGCCAAGGGTGTAGAACGGTGCTTCTTGGCAAACTTCAAGCTGTAGATCCATATTTTCTTTAATCATATGCATCGGCACATGTCCCGGACCTTCAATCATCACTTGCACATCGTGTTCCCATGCACGATGGGTCAATTCACCCAGCGTTTTTAACTCACTGAATTGTGCTTCATCATTGGCATCTTGAATACACCCCGGACGTAAACCATCACCTAAACTGAAAGACACGTCATAGGCTTTCATAATTTCGCAGATTTCATCGAAATGGGTATAGAGGAAGTTTTCTTCATGATGTGCGAGACACCACTGTGCCATGATCGATCCACCACGTGACACAATGCCGGTTAAACGGTTTGCAGTCAGCGGTACATATCTTAAAAGTACACCTGCATGAATGGTGAAGTAATCGACACCTTGTTCGGCCTGTTCAATCAGCGTGTCTTTAAAAATTTCCCAAGTCAGATCTTCAGCGACACCATCGACTTTTTCCAAAGCTTGATAAATGGGAACCGTACCAATCGGAACAGGCGAGTTACGAATAATCCATTCACGGGTTTCATGGATATTTTTACCTGTTGATAAATCCATGATGGTGTCTGCGCCCCAACGGGTTGCCCACGTCATTTTCGCCACTTCTTCATCAATGCTAGAACCCAATGCAGAGTTACCAATATTGGCATTGATTTTGACCAAGAAATTACGCCCAATAATCATTGGTTCAATTTCAGGATGGTTAATGTTGGCCGGAATAATTGCACGACCTTCAGCAATTTCCTGACGTACAAATTCAGGCGTGATTTCGGTGAGGTTTTTCGCGCCAAAGTTTTGACCTACGTGTTGGCGTGCATCGACACCATCCAGTTGACGTTGGTTTTCACGAATCGCAATATATTCCATTTCAGGGGTAATGATGCCCTGACGTGCATAGTGCATTTGGCTGACGTTTTTGCCTGCTTTGGCACGACGTGGTTTTTGAATATGCGCAAAGCGAATTTCGGCGGTACGAATATCTTTTAAACGCTCTTGTCCAAAGGCAGAGGTCAAAGTATTTAAACGTTCAGTATCGTCACGTTCTGCAATCCAGCTTTCACGCACATTGGGCAAACCTTTGTTGAGGTCAATGGCAACTTTAGCGTCGGTATACACGCCTGAAGTGTCATAGACCAGAATATCAGGATTGTGCTCACCGCCTAAACCCGTTGGGGTATCTGTGAGTTCAATGGCACGCATCGGCACTTGAATATCGGCACGAGAACCTTGGATATAGACTTTTTTTGAAGCCGGTAAAATACGGGTGAGATCTTTGGAGTCTTGCTCATGTTGAGCAGAAATATCTGTTGCAGATAGATTCGTTAATTGGTTCATTGCAATGATCCTTATGAATGACATCAACGAATCAAGCACGACCAAAAACGTGGCAGACTTATCTTAGCTTTTCATTCAAGCTGAATTGAAAAATAGATAAATTGAGGGCTTAAGTTTTTAGATGGCTTGATTCCTACGCAGGTCTTAACCTGATCAGGTTCAACGGTACTCAGCATTAAATTGAATGTATCAACTTTGCTGATCTCAGCGAGTAATTACTCGCGCTCCGTCAAGCGATGGACAAATATTAACACGCCTACCCACTAAAAAACATTCACATTAAATATCGCTTTTACTGTGTATTCGATATATTCAGGTGAAAGATTACTTTAGAGGCAGACAGCATCACTAAAGCAGTCACGTATTTTTGCGTGATTGGCATTTTTTAAGCCCAAATATTGTGCTAATTGTTTTTCGGTAAGTAAATTTTTAGACTGCGATGATTGTTCTTGTACACTCAGCTGAACAGGTATTTGTTTTAAACGCTGCTGTTCAGATAATTGTAGAAATTGCAGGAACTTTTTCGCTTGAAGCGCTAAATACGAATTTTTGATCTGCGCTAATTTTTCAATTTCATCTAAAGAACTGCTTTGCACGGTATCTTGATCTAGATAGTTGTCAGAGACAGGTGAATTTTTTGTTCCTATAAATAAAAACACGCTATATATCTGCAAAAGATACTCTGCATCTTTACGATAGCTGCTTTTAGGGTATTGATTTAAATATTCTTCCCAAAATAAAGCGCGTGTTGCAATCTCATGCGGTTCAATCATTAAGGTTTTTTCGACAAACACCGGCATCATATTTTGTGTCGCCAAATTTTCAATAAAGACCTGTTCTGCCTGTGGCATATAGGGTGCAAAGATTTTGGCTAAATATTCAGGACTACGACGATAATTCAACCTTCCCTTACCTGCATCAAACAGCTCAATATATGCTTGCCCTTTATGTTTGAGTAAGTATTGATCACGTAAAGAGAGTTGTTCAAAATGGTTTTGTTGAACAGTCGGATGCTGGGCTAAGTCAAAAGCATATGCTTCGAAAGCAGATTGTTGTGGCGGTGTTCTATTGACCGTTAAAAAGTTTTTATACATTTGATTGGATAGGGTTAAAAAATGCTTTTGTTCATCGGAGGTTGATAGCGGCAAGCATAATTTTAAATCTTGATTAATTTGTTCTAAAGCAAAAGTGGTTCGTTCCGAGTTAATGTTGAGTATTTCACTTTCAATACTTTTACATAATAAAGATAAATCAACAGGTTCGTCTTGTTGCGATTGTTTTTCGGCTTGTTCCAGAATAGGCTGTGGTTCAGGTTTTTGACACCCGAGCAAAAGTATAAAAATGACAAAAGCAAAGTAAGGTTTTACAGAGCAAAATTTATTAAAAGGTACAGTCATTCTATATCAGGATACATGCGAAAATGATTTTGGAAAATAAGAGGTTATTTTATCGCTGAAAAGTATTTTTTCTGTGTAGTCTTGTGAAGGAGTTTGGTTACGCGTTGTGATCAGCAAGCGATATTTTGTCAATTAACCCCTATCACAGGAATGGATTGTAAAAAGCCATAACAACAAATGAAAAAATGGTTGGTCGAGAATTCGTTCCAATAAGCTCGCTAAATATTCAGGCTATTGTCATAAAAGTTTCATATTAGATATGATTTAATATTAAACAAAATTTCTCATCCTAAAAGTGCTGTTGTGGAGTGCGCCCCTTGCCAAATAATCCGGTGTTGAATCACCATATTTCATCGCAATTTAATGAAGATTTGCAGGATGTAAATACCAAGTTTATGACCATGGGAGGCTTAGTTGAACAGCAAGTTGCCAATGGGATTCATGCTTTATTGGATACCGATGCCAGTTTAGCGATTGATGTACAATTTCAAGACAATATCGTGAATCGCTTAGAGACTGAAATTGATGAAGCCTTAACCCTGATTTTGGCACGTCGTCATCCAGCAGCGATTGATTTACGTATGGTCATTGCCATGTCGAAAGCCAATACCGACTTAGAACGGATTGGCGATGAAGCGGCAAAAATTGCCCGTATTGCGCAAAATTTATGTGAAGAGGGCAGTTCACCACGCGGCTATATGGAAACCCGTCATATTGGTAATCAAGTACGCGTTATGATTCATGATGCCTTAGATGCCTTTGCCCGTTTAGATGTCGATCAGGCTTTACGTGTGCTTCTTGCAGATGCCGATATTGACCGTGAATATCAATCGGCAACACGCACATTAATGACCTATATGATTGAAGATCCACGTCATATTTCACGCGTGATTAATGTGTTATGGGTGCTACGTTCTTTAGAACGTATTGGTGACCATGCACGGAATATTTCTGAACAAGTGATTTATATGGTGAAAGGTTTAGATGTGCGCCATACCAGTGTGAAAGAAATTGAAGAGAAAGTTCAAGAGCGTTAATGGATATATTCTTTGCTTAAAAGCCTCAAAATAAATTGAGGCTTTTTTATGCCTTGGAATGCCAAGAAAATCTAGAGAGAGGAGTGTCTGACCTCTACAAAAATGAACATTTCACGTGTTTATTTTAGTGCGATAAATTTTTGAGGGAAATGAGTTTTGCACTATCCATTTTGCTGTTGAATACAGAACAGGTTCCCCATTGACGTTCAGCAAGGGGCAATTTTATTTAAGGCGCAACAAAAGACTCAAAATAAAGGCAAAAAAAAGCTCATGCATAGGCACAAGCTTTTCCTCTGAGAATGTCACTCAAATGGTCATGGAATCCAATCGGTGACATAAAGAATAATAATCATATTATGAGAAATTGATCAGTAATACAATAAATATCGCATTAGATTTATTCTTGCATCATTGGATACTGATTTAACTATTTTTGAGTTGCTTAAAAATCTTCATTTTTAGACAATTCAGTAAATTTTTTCTCAATCAATGCGGCATTTTCTTTCAAAATTTCAATTAATTTTTGTAAGTTTACAAATTCAAAGCGATTTTTTGATGCCAATAGGGTTAATGCTAATGGCGGTTCTTTGCTTGAGAATTTAATGGGAATAGATAAGCCTGCAATATTTGGATCTAATTCACCATTCGAGAAATAAAAACCTTGTTTTTTAATTTGCTTCATTTTGAGTAAAAATTCAGCTTCATTCTCAGCAAAGTTAACTTCAGCAAGTTCAACCGAGAAGCGCTGGTAATAGTCCAAAATCCCTTGTTTCGGTAAGTGTGAAATAATCACTTTTGGTGATGAACCGACAAATACAGGACGCGGGCAACCTCGACCATAAGACAGTAAAGTGACATCTTTAAACAATTCATGATGAAGGTCGATACATGAATCATGGTTTAAATGCGTGAGTAGGCAACAAAGTTCAGTACGTTCCACAATTTGCTGCATAAAAGGGATGCTAATTTGTACCAAAGGATCGGTCGTTCGAGAGATGTAATCCAACACTGCAATTTTAGAACCCAGTGTATAGTCCCCTGAAGTGCCACTTAAGCGTTGCAGTAATTCTGCTGAAACCAGTTCTTTTAAATATCGGTAGCTGGTGGGTTTAGACAGTCCTAATTCTTCACTAATGATATCGACATTAATGATAGGGCGAGGCACCGAAAACAGATCCAAAACAGTGAGAATCTTACCAAAACTAGAAAGTGCCATAAGTACCTGCTTGGTCAAAGCATAAAAAAGAAAATAAAAATTAGGATTACTTTATAACAAAAAAGTAAGCAAAAGCGCGCTTTTGTTGTGACCATACTGTATTTGTCAGTATTTAATTTACTTTTTATTCAATATGAGAAATTTAATGCTGAGAAATTGAAAAGTTTGATATTATTTTAATTGTATTATCACAATAAGATATTGTATTTGACTTATTTTGATTTTTTTGAAAAAATAACCAGAATAAATATCCAATGCTGAATTTTTAGCCTGATTCTGATTGGCGGTTTTTCCTCATTTATTTCGTATAAATAACGCGCTGCGAAAGTTCCTCTATTCATTTTGAATGACGATTATTTCTGATGACATGCTTAGCTACATGTGTTTTTTGCACGATTTATCCAAAGGGTAGATCGTGTTTTTTAGTCATCATCTAAAAATGAGTGCGGGGAACTGTTCAACCTGAATCTGAGATAAGCCCATGCTGCTAATCAAACCCTTACTCGCTTTTCGACCCAGTAAATTGGATTGGATTTTTGCGACTAAAACTTTTGTGGCAGGCATGTTGGCGCTTTATATCGCATTTTCTTTAAATTTGGCTTATCCGATTTGGGCGATTGGTACCGTATTTGTGATTGCTAACCCATATTCTGGCATGACTTCATCTAAAAGTATTTATCGGCTATTGGGGACATTATTAGGCGCAATCGTGTCAATTGCGGTGACGCCATTTTTAATCAATACCCCCGTATTATTTACCTTATTTTTGGCCAGTTGGGTCGGTTTCTGTCTGTATATTTCAATGTTAGACAGAACACCGCGCAGTTATGTTTCGATGTTGGCGGGCTATACCACAGTCATTATTTGCTACAACATCGTTTATTATGCTGACACGGTGTCTATCTTTGATATGGCACTTGGGCGCTTTTTGGAGATTACTCTCGGGGTGGTGTGCAGTGCAATTGTCACCACCACCATTTTTCCGATGCATATTGGACCTGCGGTGCAAAGCCGTGTTGCAAAAACCATTCAGGATGTTCATGCATTATTTGATCAGATTTTACTGGATCAGAAACAGTTGGAGAATTACAACCAATTGTTGGGCAATATTACCCGAGATGCTTCAGAGATCCATGTGTTGGCCGTGCATTTGTCCTATGAGAAATCGAACCTTCAGGGCATGACGAAACCCCTTCAGGAAATGTTGCACCAATTGACGATGCTGGTGGCAAATTTGGTGGCCATGTCCGAACGAATGAAGCAGTTAGATCAAATTGAGATGACATACCGTGAAAATCTGAAAGCGGTACATGCGCATATTGCAGAGTTTTTGCACGATCATCATGAAATCAAAGCACAAGAATTAAATTTTTTACCCAGTCAGTTTGAATCCGATTTTGCTGCTTTAGTGGCATCCGCACCTTTTGAACAACAGCTCATTTTAAATGCCTTAAAGATGGATATTCGGCACTTTATTCAAAATGTGCGTGCGGTGAAATTGATTTGGCAACGCATTCAGCAAGGGGATGATGCCTTGCCAGAAAGTATGACGCCTTTAACCACAACCTATCCGAGTTTGCACCGTGATCATGGGGTGGCCGTGCGCGGTGGAGTTTCCGCATTTTTAATCATTTTAATTGCGACTGCATTTTGGATTTTAAGTGGTTGGAAAGCTGGATTTATGTTGGCGGAAATGGCCGCGATCAGTGCCTGTATTTTGACAGCAATGGATAATCCTGTCCCTGCATTGAAACTGTTTATCCGAGCCAATATTTATTCTGCTGTTGTAGTGTTTATTTATGCTTACGGTATTTTTCCACATGTGACAACTTTTTGGGAGTTGGCCTTAGTGCTGGCACCCTTTAGCATATTTTGCCTGATGTTGTTTCCACATCCGCCATTAGCAGGATTGGGTTTGCCTCTATTGATGGGAGTCGTTATGGGGCTGAACTTGCAGAATCATTATATGTTGGATCAAATTGCATTTTTTGATGCCTCTATTGGTGCGGTCATTGGTCTGATGATTTCTGTGTATATCATTCACATTGTTCGCGCCATGTCCCCAGATATAACGGTGCAACGTATTTTGGCCTTACATTATAAAGCCGTCAGAACTGCCTTGTATTTGCCTTATGGGGCTGATTTTAAAAAGCATTTGCGCAGTATGTTAGATCGGATTGGGGTGTTGAACAGTAAAGCAGTCCAGTCTGAACATCTTAAAAATGACATCAATTGGGCACTCATTGAAACCAGTGCAGTGATTGATTTAACCCGTTTACAAGAGTTAATTCACAAACTGCCAGAGCAAGACTCGATTGTCTCTGATATTGAAGATTTACAGCAGTCTTTAGATGACTATTTTCAAGCCAAAGAAATGCAGCGAGTCCATGCCGATATTTTACAAAATTTGTTGCAGCGTCTTGCTGTGGTTTGCTCTGCAACGGATGACGTGGAAAATCGGGATATTGCACAGCGTTTGAAGATTTCACTGAACAATATCCGCCGCAGTTTATGTCATCAAACTGGTTCACAGATGGCTGAACACGAAAAATGGGTAGGGATATAAGGATGGGCGAACTTAATCTTTATGGGGTTTACGTCCCGATACTGTTAATTCAAAGCATTCTTGCTTATATCCTGCTGCAAATCGTGATGATGGCAACAGATCGACTGGTTGATCAGGGCTGGATTGCATGGCCGAGCATCTTTAATTTATGCCTTTATGTGGTGCTGATTTTTCTGCTGCATGGGTTGTTTATTTTATGCGGTATCTAAGATGAAGATCAATATGATTCAAATTGAAATGAATGAGGTAAAGCGGATATGAGATCTTTTGATTTACGTAAAATAATTCGCCCGATTGTTTTGCTGGTCATGGCGCTCATGGCAATTTTTGCTGTGATTCATATCTGGAATTATTATAATTCTGAACCGTGGACTCGTGATGGTCGTGTGCGTGGTGATGTGATTCAGGTGTCTTCCGATGTTTCAGGCTTAGTAACAGATGTTTTGGTGCAAGATAACCAAAGCGTTAAAAAAGGACAGGTGCTGTTTAAAATAGATGTCGCACGTCAAGCATTGGATGTGGAACAAGCGAAATCTGATTTGAGCAAAGCCAAAGCGAGCTTAGCCGCAGCTGAGGCGAGTTTAGTGCAAGCCAAAGCCAATGTGATTGCATCCCAAGCGAGTAGTATGCTGGCCGAGAAAAATGCCAATCGTTATGCCAATTTAATGGAGGGTGCAATTTCTAAACAAGAACAAGATCAAATGTTTACAGCACGAGATCAATCGCATGCAGAACATGAACAAATGCAAGCAGCAACAGCGCAGGCGCAAGCGAATATCAAGCAACAACAAGCCTTGATTGACGTTGCAAGCAGTCAATTGCATATGGCGCAGTTAAATTTACATCGTTCTGAAGTGATTGCCCCAGCAGATGGAACCTTATCCAATTTTGAACTTCGGGTTGGCAATTATGTCAAAGTTGGGCAAGCGGTAGCGGCATTATTAGACCGTAAACAGTTGTACATCGTGGGTTATTTTGAAGAAACCAAACTCGATAAAATTTATGTTGGCGCACCTGCCACCATTCAGATGATGGGTGATGCTGAAAAATTAAAAGGCCATGTACAAGGTATTGCTTCAGGTATTGAGGATCGGGAGCGGACTACGACTTCAGGACTTTTGGCCAATGTAAATCCAACCTTTAGTTGGGTACGTTTGGCACAACGTGTACCAGTCAAAATTGTATTAGATGAAATGCCGCACAATCAATTGGCATTTGTGGCAGGGCGCACGGCAACCATCCATATTGAAAAACCCATCCAATAATCGACTTGTTTTTAATAGCTATAAATAAAAAGCCATTCGATTTGAATGGCTTTTTTGACACAATATTGTCTGGAATGGTTTCAATGATTGAGTAAATCAGGGCGTAACGCCTTCAGGGGTTCGATACCAACTTGCAATAAAAAGCGCAGCGGCAATACTATCCGCAGCTAACTTTTTACCTCGACCTTGCGCTTGATAATGATCCAACTCATCACGTGCTTCACGTGTGGTTAAACGCTCATCTACCATTAATGTTTCAATATTGGTTTGATGGCGCAAACGACGCGCAAACTTGCGTGAGCGTGCAGAAAGTTCAGACTCCGTATCATCCATATTTAACGGTAAACCCACTAAAAATAAAGTCGGTTGATACTGTTTCACAATCTTCAGTAATTCATCCCAGTTCGGAATACCATCTTTCATGGGAAACAGCGCAAGCGGATTGGCACTTTCAATCATGGATTGACCCACCGCTATACCCATTTTTTGTGTACCAAAATCAAAGGCCATAATCATGTAGGGTTTTGATAAATCAGGCATGTCCAATCTCTGATGAAAGCCAAGTTCGGTCTACACCCATTTTTTTATAGGCAGCATCCAAACGGTCACCATAAGGTAAATTAAAAATTAAATCCATATCGGAATCGCAGATCAGCCAAGCACCACGTGCCATTTCTTGTTCCAGTTGGTTTTTACTCCAACTGGCATAACCTAAGGCAATTTGGTAACGTCCAACGCCTTCATTGTGTGCAATGGCATCTAAAATATCTTTAGATGTGGTAATACACACATTTTCACCGACAGCAATTGATGAGTGCCATGTTGGCTGACCTGTATGCAGGACAAATCCAGCTTCAGGGCGTAAAGGCCCGCCTTGCAATACATCATGAGGATGAACATGATCCGCTTCGATTTCAAGGTCATTCAAGAGTTCTTTGATTGAAAGACCAGACGGGCGGTTAATAATGATACCTTGAGCGCCTTCTTCATCATGTCGTGCCAAATAAATAACGGTATTGGCAAAAAAATCATCGGCTAAATCAGGAGGCGCAATTAGACAGCGATGTGTCAGATATTGTTTAGTCATCTATGCCATTCCCCCTTAAAATTAAAAAGCTGATTAAAGTAATAATATTCTTCTGTTTAACTTACTAAACTAATTGAGTTTCGCCAATCATTTTTTGTGATTTAATCGACAAAATTAGACCTGCTGAAACTTAAGCTGACGTAATTGCTTGGCATGTTGTAGCGTAGTGTCATTAATTTCGACACCGCCCGTCATACGTGCCAGCTCATCAATCCGTTGTTCTTCCGTGAGGTTAATAATGGCACTGCTGGCAGGATCGGTTTGACGTTTTTTAACCAATAAATGCTGATCAGATTGGGCAGCAACTTGTGCTTGATGGGTGATACATAAAATTTGCACATGTTGAGCTAAGTCTGCCAATAAACGCCCGACCATTTCTGCGGTTCCGCCACTGATTCCGACATCAATTTCATCAAAAACTAAAACTTCAGATTCGGTTTTTTCTGCATTCATCACCTGCATGACCAATGCAATACGGGAAAGTTCACCACCTGATGCGACACGTGCCAACGGTTGCGCGGGAATGCCTTTATTTGCGGTGAACAGCAATTGAATAAAGCTAAACCCTTCGGCTGTTGCTTGTTCTAAGGGTTCAAATTTGAATTCGAAATAGGCTTCAGGCAAAGCCAATTGTTTGACTTGTTCGGTCAGTTTTTTTGCCAAAGGTAGTGCTGCTGCACGGCGAATCTCATCTAAGTGCTGTGCTTTAGCCAAAAAATCTTGCTGAGATAAGGCAACCTGTTCAGCTAAAGTTTCAGGATCTTCTAGCTGATGCAGTTGTTCAAGCTCCGTTTGCCAAGTTTGATAATCCTGTTTTAGCTGTTCAGGCTGGGTTCGATATTTACGTGCTAAACGATGAAAGATTTCGAGTTGTGCATTCAGCTCTTCGACACGCTCAGGATTGAAGCTTTGACGATCAATAAATTGGCGTAAATTCGCTGTTGCATCCTCAATTTCACTTTGTGCATTGAGTAGTGAATTATAAATTTCAGACAGTTGTTCGCTACGACCTGCATGTGATTCTAAACGGCGAATAATTGAAGAGACTTCTTGGGTGATGTTTTGCTCAGCATCATCCAAGGCAGCTAAACTATAGCTACAATCTTGCATGATATGTTCATGATGGCTTAAACGGTCGAATTCTTGCTCAATTTCTTTATAATCAATTGGGGTAATTTCTTCGAGTTCTTCAAGCTGTAAGGCTAAAGTTTCGATCCGTTGTTGTCGTGTCGCCTGTGCATCTAAGGCAGCTTGATGCTGACGAATGTCTTTTTGCCATGTGCTATAGGCCTCTCGGACAGCCTGTGCAGGTTGGTAAAAGTTGCTGTAACGATCCAGCCAATGCTTCGGGTAGGGTGGTTCGAGCAATTGCTGCTGACTGTGCTGACTATACAGTTGTACCAGTAAACGTCCAATTTCTTTTAATTCAGACAGACTACTTGGGCGACCATTAATCCACGCTTTGCTACGACCTGTAGCAAAAATGACCCGTCTTAAATGAATTTCACCAGATTCATCATCTAGCTCATGGCTTTTTAACCATTCGGCTTCAGGGCTATGTGCTTGATAGCTAAAAATGGCGGTGACATCGGCTTTATCATGACCAAAACGGACGTAATTGGTGTCTGTGCGTTCGCCTAAACATGCCGAGAGGGCATCTAATAATAAAGATTTACCTGCACCTGTTTCACCCGTCAGGACATTGAAACCTTGTTCAATATCAATGGCTAAATGATCGGCTAAAGCAAAATTGATCAGAGTTAAATGTGTCAGCATAAACGCATCCGAGCTGCGAAAAGTTTTAATCTAAGATAGTGAAAATTTGTTTGGGTCACAAGATAACTTTTATTTTAAGAGGACGTAAAGCCTCATTATTTTACCTGATTTTCATCATAAAAATGAAACTACCTTTGACTGAAGATACGCTATAAAAGCCACAGAGGTAAATTGAATTGCATTTTAGAGCCTATTTGATGGTTTTTTATGTGATCAAATAGAGTGAAAATGCATCAATTTATTGATCAATCCATATTTTAGAGACGCTGTCAGAGCAAGAGCAATGATATTGTAATGTCGCTCTGTAGCAAAGGTTTGTAGCCATGATTGGGGTTCAATATTTTCGCTTGGGGAAGGCTCATTGACCTTTAGTCGAGGAAGTATAAAAACTTATTTGTGCTTCTGCTGCGCTTGTTTTAGACTCTCGCTAACAAATGGAAAAGCTTCTAAATATGGATATAGAAAAGTATCTATTTGGAAAATATTAATTTAGCTTTATGAACATCGATTGATTAGTTTAATGCTCAGCTTTAAACTATATCCATCAAAAATTATAAATGCGCATTATCTGGAGAATACGCATGTCAAATCAGTTTGATCACGTGTCTGTTATCAAAAAATCGAATATTTATTTCGGTGGGTTATGTATTAGTCATACGGTGCAATTTGAAGATGGTACAAAAAAGACTTTAGGGGTCATTTTACCAACGGAACAAGCACTGACTTTTGAAACTCATGTCCCTGAACGTATGGAAATTATTTCAGGTGAATGTCGTGTATACATCGCAGATCGCACTGAAAGTGAATTATTTCGTGCGGGACAGTCTTTTTATGTACCAGGCAATAGCCGTTTTAAAATTGAGACAGACGAAGTGCTTGATTATGTCTGCCATTTAGAAGGCTAAGTACAAGTCGTATTAAGGCAAAGAAATTTTAGCCTGAATCAGTTAAACTAGATTTAAGCATCAATCCTGTAAAGCCAGCTTTGCAGGATTTTTCTTTTTTGCATTGTATATATCTATTTTAGAGGCCGTTCATGGCAAAAACCGAATATTTTTATGGCGTTCACTCAGTGGAGTCATTACTTGAGCTTGAGCCAGAGCGTGTACTGACATTATTTACACTCAAAGGTCGTGACGATCAACGTTTGAAAAACGTTTTGGCTTTGGCAGACCCTTTTGGGATCAGTGTACAACAAGCCAGTCGTGACAAATTGGAAAAATTGGCGGGTCAGCCTTTTCATCAGGGGGTGGTTGCCGCAGTTCGTCCGCATCCCACACTGAATGAACAAGATCTGGATGAATTGCTGAAGCAGAATCCTCAAGCCTTATTACTTGCTTTAGACCAAGTGACAGATCCACATAACTTAGGTGCATGTATTCGTACAGCAGCAGCTATGGGTGTCGAAGCGGTGATTGTCGCACGTGATCGTTCGGCAAGCTTAACCCCAACAGCACGTAAAATTGCTGCGGGTGGTGCAGAAAAAGTGAAGTTTATTCAAGTGACGAATTTGGCGCGTACTTTAGGTAACATTAAAGAAGAATTTAATGTTCGCGTGGTAGGTACAATGCTGGATGAAAAGGCCTTACCTGTAAATGAATTTGATTTTACTGGAACAGGTATTTGTGTGGTGATGGGCGCTGAAGATACAGGCTTACGTCCAATTACACAGTCACAGTGTGACCAAACGGTTTATATCCCAATGGCGGGTAATTTACAGAGCTTGAATGTCAGTGTCGCAACAGGTATGGCTTTGTATGAAGCGTGCCGTCAACGCAATGTGTAATCCTTGTTAATTTAAAAGTTGTTGGTGATGTCTCCTCGGTCTCAAGGTTATGTCTTCGTCCTGATTACTATGTGTATTTGGGGAGGGTTTACGATTAGCTCTCGCTTAAGTGCACAGTGGGGGATTAGTGCGTGGGATATTACCGCATTACGTTTTGCTTTGGCCTTTTGTATTTTAATGCCGATTCTGATCTATAAAAAAGACACCGCGTTTTTATGGAAAAAACAGCCTTTTCTTTTGGCGATGATAGGTGGTGTGGGTTATTGCCTGACGTCCTATAGTGCCTTTCATTATGTACCCGCAGCACATGCAGCCATTTTTTTAAATGGTTGTATTCCCCTATGCACAGCAGTGGCTGCATTTTTGCTGTTTAAAGAGCCCTTCGATAAGCATACATGGGTCAGTTTAGTCATTATGCTAAGCGCCATTAGTGCGATGAGCTTTTTAATGTATCAAGAAACAGGTGTAGCCTTTGGTTTTGGCGATCTGTTGTTTTTCTTCAGTGCAATTTGGTGGGGGGGGTTCACCGTTTTGTTACGGCAATGGAAGCTTTCCGCATGGCATTCCATGGCTGGTGTTGCAATTTGGTCTGCGGTTATTTATATCCCGATTTATTTGATTTTTCTTCCAAAAAACTTGAGTGAACCAGAGCCTATACATTTGCTGATGCAAACGATTTTTCATGGTGTATTTGTGGTGATTGTCGCAACAATAAGCTATGTAGAAGCGATTAAACGACTTGGTGCTTTTAAGACTGGGAGTATTGTTACGCTGGCACCTTTTATGGCGGCAATTTTAGCTGTACCGCTTTTGGGTGAACCTTTAAGTCGGGCAGTGATGTGCGGTTTGATTGGTATGGCAATCGGTGCTTTACAGCCGTGGCGTTGGATCATGCATAAAGACAGTTTACAGCAGCAACTGGATCGACAAAAAAAACAGTCTTAATCGACTGTTTTTTGGTTTTAGCATTTTAAATAGCGTTGATGCAATGTTTTTAAATGACGGTATAGGTGCTCAAGATGACCGTCATTCAGCACAATATCATCGGCTAGCTGTTGTTTTTGTTGGCGTGGCATTTGTGCCTGAATAATTTTATGAATTTGCTCAATGGATTGACCATCACGTTGGCTGGCACGTTGAATTTGTAATTCCTTGGTCGCATCAATCAATAAGGTATGATCGGTTAATTCATGTTGATTGGTTTCAAACAGCAGGGGTGAAACCAAAATGACATAGCGGCTTGTCGCGCTTTGTAGTTGATGAATAATGGACTGGCGAATCGCAGGGTGAGTAATGTGCTCTAAAATTTGACGTGCATTTGGGTCTTTAAAGATGTGTTCGCGTAAAGCTTGGCGATTCAGTTCGCCATTTTCAAGTAAAACCCAATCGCCAAAAGCGGCATGAATGTGTTGTAAAGCGGGCTGGCCTTTTTCAACCACTTCACGCGCCACGAGATCCGCATCAACAACAGTGATACCTTGGGTTTCAAACCATGTACTTGCAGCCGATTTTCCACTGCCAATGCCGCCTGTTAAACCCAAGATAAATGTCATAGATTTGCCTAAAATTATTGTCCTAAATATGCTTTCATAATTGGTTCACCCCAAATAAAAGCAATCCAACCTGCGATGGCAATATAAGGGCCGAAGGCAAAAGGTTGATTTTCTTTACGTATTTTAAGTAAAACAATACCAATAATTGCACCGACGAAGGATGAAAGCAGCACAATCAATGGCAGCATTAAAGGTCCCATCCAAGCGCCTAAAGCAGCCAGTAGCTTGAAATCGCCATAGCCCATGCCTTCTTTACCTGTGACGATTTTAAACAGGTAATACACAATCCAAAGGCATAAAAAACCAATAATATAGCCCCAGATTGCAGAAGTCGGTGAGGTATAAATAGCATAGCTATTAACGCCTAAACCCAATGCGGCTAAAGTTAAGGTGTAACGGTCAGGCAGGAGCTGTGTATCAAAATCGATAAAGGTAAGTGCGATCAGTATCCAGGTCAAAAGCAGCCCGAAGATCATTTGTAGCGTTGGCCCAAATACACTGACAATCACCAATGACGCGAGTGCAGTCAGCAGCTCAATCAATGGGTAGCGTATACTGATTGGATTTTGGCATGAGCCGCATTTGCCACGTAAAACTAACCAACTGATGACGGGAATATTTTGATACCAGCGAATTTCACTACGGCATTTGGGGCAGGTGGATGCGGGTTTGCTTAAGGTAAGTTTAGATTCATCAATGATTGGTTGTTCAGGATGAAGAAACATTTGGCAATCTGTACGCCATTCTTGTTCCATCATCTTTGGTGTGCGGTAGATGACAACATTGAGAAAACTACCGATGCATAGACTAAAAAGCCCAACGGCAATATAGAGTGCCGTTGGGTTATTCATAAAATAAAAGATAAATTCTTGCATTACACCACAGAACCCATTTGGAAGATTGGAAGATACATTGCAATCACTAGACCACCGACCAGTACGCCAAGGACAGCCATAATCAGTGGTTCCATCATCGAGGTTAAACCATCAACAGCATTATCCACTTCATTTTCAAAATGGGTGGCAACTTTGTCGAGCATTGAGTCGAGTGCACCTGACTCTTCACCAATCGCCACCATTTGTACCGCCATGGATGGAAATCTATTGGTGACGCGCATGGCAAATTGCAGTTGTTGACCTGTTGCAACATCATCCCGAATTTTAAGCACCGCTTCTTCATAAACGCAATTGTTGGTCGCGCCAGCAGTTGATTCTAAGGCATCAATTAGTGGCACACCCGCAGCAAAAGTCGTGGCCAAGGTACGACTATAACGGGCAATAATCGCTTTATAGACCAAGTCACCAAAAATAGGGGCTTTAAGTGCTGCTTTATCCAGAAAATCACGGAATTTTTTACTGCGTTTTTTGGCTTCAAGAAAGCCTGAAATGATCGCCCCAATCGCAATAATTAAAATAAACCAGTATTTTTGCATCCATTCCGACATATTCACCACCATTTTGGTGAAGGCAGGTAAATCTGCACCAAATGAACTAAATAAGTCTTGGAAGACGGGAACAACTTTGACCATGAGAATAATGGTCACCACCAGTGCAACAACAACAACAGCGATAGGGTATTTCATGGCTTTTTTAATTTTTTGTTTCAGTAATTCGCTTTTTTCTTTGTAAATGGCGACACGGTCAAGCATGGTCTCTAAAGCACCAGACTGCTCACCCGATTCAACCAAGGAACAAAATAAATTATCGAAATACTGCGGATATTTACGTAAGGCACCAGCAAAGGTATTCCCGCCTTCAACTTCCCCTTTAATGCCTAAGACCACTTCGCGCATAGAGGGGTTTTCAAGACCTTCAGCCACAATTTCAAAACTTTGCACTAAAGGTACACCGGCTTTCATCATTGTTGCGAGCTGACGAGTAAAGATGGTGATATCGAGTGTGGAGACCTTTTTTTTCATTAAACCTTCGAGAATATTTTTTCGTTTTTCTCGAATGGTCTTAATGGTAATTCCTTGCTTACGTAAAGTCACTTTCGCCAGTGCCATGTTACGCGCAGGTAATTCGCCTTTAAGTTTAGCCCCTTTACGATCAATCCCTTCATAACTGAAGGTTGGCATCATCTGTGCTTTTTTGACAGCCATGAATTTATCCTTATTTTTAAATGCTTTATCTATTCGCTAGTCACACGATTAACTTCTTGAAGAGAAGTTACCCCCTGCATGACTTTCATTAATCCTGAACGACGTAAATTATTAAACCCCGATTTTTCCGATGCTGCTGCAATTTCAAGTGCATTACCATCTTCCATAATAATTTTCGAAATTTCAGGCGTTACTTTCATTACTTCATAAATACCCACACGGCCTTTATAACCATCACGACATTCTGAACAGCCTACGGGTTGATAAACTTGAAAATCTGGATGTTGTAGATCGTCTTCTTTAAAACCCATTTCCAATAAACTTAGGTCTGGAATATCTGAAGGAGTTTTACATTGTGGACATAAACGTCGAGCTAGACGTTGCGCAATAACTAAGTTTACAGAGGTTGCGATATTAAAGGAAGGTACGCCCATATTTCTTAAGCGTGTCAGTGTTTCAGGCGCACTGTTGGTATGTAGTGTGGACATCACCATATGTCCAGTCTGTGCGGCTTTAATGGCAATTTCTGCGGTTTCTAAATCTCGAATCTCACCGACCATCACAATATCTGGATCTTGACGTAAAAATGATTTGAGGGCAGCAGAGAAGGTTAAGCCCACTTTAGCATTAACATTGACCTGATTAACCCCCTCTAGGTTAATTTCGACGGGATCTTCGGCTGTTGAAATATTGGTATCTTCACGGTTGAGAATATTTAAGCCGGTATATAAAGAAACCGTTTTACCCGAACCTGTGGGACCTGTAATCAGTAGCATGCCTTGAGGTTTGTCCAAAGCCTGCATAAACAATTCTTTTTGCGCAGGTTCATAACCGAGTGCATCAATCCCCAACATCGCACTAGATGGATCTAAAATACGCAGTACCAGTTTTTCACCAAATAGGGTGGGCAATGAGTTGACACGGAAGTCGATGGCTTTACTTTTTGAAAGTTTAAGTTTAATTCGTCCATCTTGAGGTAAACGTTTTTCAGAAATATCCATCTGAGACATGACTTTTAAACGCGAGGCTAAACGTGTAGCAAGTTGTAAGGGCGGAGTTGCAATTTGACGCAGGACACCATCGACACGATAACGTACCCGATACATTTTTTCATACGGTTCAAAATGTAAGTCGGAAGCACCCATACGAATTGCATCAATCAGCAGCTTGTTGATGTATTTAACAATTGGGGCTTCATCTTGTTGTTGTTCGTTGTCATCATCATCTTTATTGCTGAGATCTTCTTGTTCTAGATTTAAATCGATATCATCATCAGAAAATTGAAAACTATCCGCTTCGGCAAAATTTTGTTCAATGAGTTTTTGTAGTTTTGGATGTTCAACAATAATTGCTTCAATATTCATTTTACTATTGAAGCGTATTGCATCCATGGCATCGATATTGGTTGGATTGCTGGTGGCGACGTAGAGTAAGTTACCACGTTTAAAAATCGGTAAAATACGATGTTTGGTAATCAGTTTTTCATCAATGCCTTCACGGATAATCTGTGCAGAATCATAGGTGCTGAGATCAAAAAGGGGTTCGCCAAATTCTTGAGCGATTTTTTCAGCAATATCTAAAGACGAAATTTTTAATTGATCAATTAAAAAAGGAACAATATCTTGATTGGCTTTTTTGGCATTTAAGATTGCATTCTGCATATTTTCAGCAGAAATGAAGTCTTCTTCAACTAAACGTCGATTGAAACCGGTAAATCTAGGTGAACCTTTTAATGCTGTCATGCTTTAATATGCCTACTAAATCAATTTGTTTATAATTGGTATTTTTAAATTATACTTTTGTTATATAAAAATACCATATCTTAAAATGCTGTCATCTACTTAATATCACATAAAACTTTGAACCAGTCGTATTTACAAGATGAAGTTTTTTTTGAGAATGTTGTGATGTGTGTTGAAAAATAAGTTTGGCATAAAAAAGCCGTGCGAAAATTATCTAAAAAAGATTGAATTCCGTGTAGAATATGCGCGGTTTAATGAATTGTTTTTAATAGGTTACTGTATGTCGGGTTCGGCTATTACTCCTTGGGTTGTCGGCAATTGGAAAATGAACCCAATGCAAGCAGATGCCAAAGAGCTGTTAAGTGGTTTTAAAAAATTATTGCAAAATAATGAAATTAAAGAAGAAAATTGTCATATCGGTATTGCACCTAGCATGCTTGCTTTGACCCATGTTCAAGCGGAATTGGCAAGTTCAGTGCGTTCCATTTATACCGTTGCTCAGAATGTTTCTCGTATCGCGGGATTGGGTGCTTACACGGGTGAAGTGAGCGCAGAATTACTGAAAGATCACCATATCGATTTTGTACTGATTGGTCATTCTGAACGCCGTGAAATTTTTAATGAAACGTCGCAAATCCTGAATGAAAAAGTTAAAAATGCTTTAACTGCTGGATTAACCATTATTTATTGTGTAGGTGAAAGCCTAGAACAGCGTGAAAATGGTCAAGCAGAGCAGGTGGTATTGCAACAAATTTGTGATATTGCTGCGGTGGTTCAAGCCGAACAATGGCAAAAGATTGTGATTGCATATGAACCCATTTGGGCAATCGGTACGGGCAAAACAGCTTCACCTGAAGATGCTCAAACGATGCATGCTAAAATTCGTGAAGGTTTAACTCAAATCACACCGTTTGGTGCAAGCATGGCTATTCTGTATGGCGGTAGTGTTAAAGCCGAAAATGCAGTAGAGTTGGCGACCTGTCCAGATATTAATGGTGCGCTGGTGGGTGGTGCATCTCTAAATGCAGCGTCTTTTTATGAAATTGCTCAAGCTTTTGCAAATACAAAATAATTAGGAGTTCAGCATGCAAACTTTTGTGCTGGTGGTACATATTATCTTAGCCATTTTAATGATTGTATTGATTCTGGTACAACATGGTAAGGGTGCAGATGCTGGCGCATCATTTGGTGGCGGCGGTGCTGCCACTGTATTTGGTGCATCCGGTTCAGGTAACTTTTTAACGCGTTTGACTGCAGTTTTAACTGCGCTATTTTTTGTCACCAGTTTAACGCTAGCTGTATTTGCCAAAAAACAAACTACCGATGCTTATAGTTTAAAATCGGTACAAACAACCACGACTGCACCTGTGAATTCGAATGAAACTTCGCCAGTTGCACCGAAAACAGGCGAATAACCTGATTTAGTTCTTTCTTTTTGGACATGATCCGACTAGAATGCGACACAGCTGCGGTGGTGGTGGAATTGGTAGACACGCTACCTTGAGGTGGTAGTGCTTTCGGGCGTGGGGGTTCAAGTCCCCCCTTCCGCACCAGCTTATAATCCAGAACATAAGTTGGTGTGTGCAGCAAATCTGTTGATGCGGGATGGAGCAGTCTGGTAGCTCGTCGGGCTCATAACCCGAAGGTCGTTGGTTCAAATCCAGCTCCCGCTACCAATACTATTTAGAGGCAAACTAAATAGGCGATTTAAATTAAATTTTAATCGTGATTGAATTTTTGCAGGTTGATGCGGGATGGAGCAGTCTGGTAGCTCGTCGGGCTCATAACCCGAAGGTCGTTGGTTCAAATCCAGCTCCCGCTACCATTTTTGATTAAGGTGCAACTTAATCAAGCAACCATTGAAGATTTTTTGATTGAAAATGTTCAGTGAATTGTATATAATTTTTGCACGTTGTTGCGGGATGGAGCAGTCTGGTAGCTCGTCGGGCTCATAACCCGAAGGTCGTTGGTTCAAATCCAGCTCCCGCTACCAAGTTTCTAAAAGGCTCACAAAAATGGTGGGCCTTTTTGCACAGTGGACTTTGGTTTTTCTGTGTACACAGGGGCGATTACGCCCTTTTTTATTGGCTATCGTGTAGTGTCGACATCCATTGGTCAAATTGTCATGTTTCACTACTAATATAGTTGAGTTAGTCTGAACCGGTCACAGCGACTATTGAATCGCACAACAATGACGAGAGTAAATGAAGCTATCAAATAAAACTCAAGCACTTCAAGACCTAATAACTCCTGCAGTGCAAGCTTGTAATGTAGATCTTTGGGGAATCGAATTTATTCCTCAAGGTAAACGTTCTTTATTGCGTATCTATATTGATAAAGCGAACGAAAATAACACGCAACCTGTCATGAATGAAGATGGTGAGCTTGAAGGTCAGGGTATTGGCGTACAAGACTGTGTTCGTGTAACCCAGCAAGTAGGTGCAATGCTTGACGTGCATGATCCAATTTCTGGCGAATACTCACTTGAAGTATCTTCACCGGGTTGGGATCGTCCATTCTTCCAACTTCACCAGATGCCAGCTTATATTGGAAAGCAAATTGCTTTACGTCTGATTAGTGCCGTAGAAAACCGTCGTAAATTTCAAGCAAAACTGATTGCTGTTGATCTTGAGAATGAGATCATTCAAGTTGAAGTTGAAAATCAACACGTACTTGAAATAGACAGTCATAATATCGACAAATCAAATTTGATCTACCAAGATTAATTCATTCAATAAATAAGAATCTGAACGAATAGGTGACTTATGGCTCGTGAAATTCTTACCGTAGTAGAAACGGTTAGTAACGAAAAAGGTGTAAGTCGTGATGCAATTTTTGAAGCACTTGAACAAGCTTTAGTTGCTGCGACTAAAAAGAAATTTTACGAAGGCACACACGCAGAAGAAGCACGTTTACGTGTCGAAATTGATCGTAAAACAGGTGATTACCGTACTTTCCGTCAATGGGAAGTGGTTGCTGACGAAGATCATGAAATGCCTGCATGTCAGGATGCAATCTCTGATTTAGATCCTGAACAATGGTCTATCGGTGATATTCGTGAACTTGAAGTTGAATCGATTGATTTTGGTCGAATTGCTGCACAAATTGCGAAACAAGTCATTGTGCAAAAAATTCGTGAAGCTGAGCGTGCTTTAGTTGCAGATGCATACGAATCTAAAGTGGGTGAACTCATCTACGGTGAAGTGAAAAAACAAACCAAAGATGGTTTTATCATTGACTTAGGTGATAATGCTGAAGCGTATCTTTCACGTGAAGAAATGATCCCGAAAGAAATTCTTCGTCCTAAACAACGTATGAATGCTATTTTATATAGCGTGAATCGTGAAGGTCGTGGTGCACAATTATTGTTGACACGTGCGCGTCCTGAAATGTTGATGGCATTGATGAAGAAAGAAATTCCTGAAATTTCTGAAGAAATCATTGAAATTAAAGCAGCTGCACGCCAACCTGGTGTTCGTGCTAAAATTGCTGTGAAAACAAACGATCATCGTATTGATCCTGTTGGTGCTTGTATTGGTATGCGTGGTACACGTATCCAAGCGGTACAATCAGAGTTAAATGGTGAACGTATTGATGTGGTGGTGTGGTCTGACGATCCAGCACAGTACATTGCCAGTGCTTTAGAGCCTGCTGATGTATCAAGCATTGTGATTGATGAAGATGCACATACTGCTGATATCATTTTCGCAGCCACTGATCAATTGGCTCGTGCCATTGGTTCACAAGGTCAAAATGTTCGTTTAGCATCTGAATTAACAGGCTATAAACTGGACATGATGCTCGAAGAAGAATTTTACGCGCGTCAACAAAATGAAGCTCAACAATATTTAGACATGTTTGTAAGTCGTTTAGATATTGAAGAAGATTTGGCAATGGCTTTGGTTGAAATGGGCTTTACTTCTTTGGAAGAAATTGCTTATGTTCCAGCTGAAACATTTGATGAAATTGAGTTAGATGCTGAAATTGTTGAATTATTGCAAAGCCGTGCAAAAGAAATTACATTGGCTGATGCATTAAAACAACAAGAAGACATCCAAGATCCAAGTGCAGAACTTGTTGCAATGGATGGGATGACGCAGGAAATCGCGTACGCACTTGCGGCTCGCGGTGTGGTAACAGTAGATGATTTGGCAGACCAAGCGACTGACGATATTGAAGATATTGAAGGTTTAGGTGCTGAAAAAGCAGGCCAACTCATTATGAAAGCGCGCGAATCATGGTTTAACTAGGAGGAAATATATGACGGACAAGTCGATTAAAGAGTTAGCTCTCAGCGTAGCACGTCCAGTTGAGAAGCTCCTAGAGCAGGTTCGTGACGCAGGTTTACCGCAACGTAAAGCTGAAGATATTATTTCCACTGAACAACAAGATACCCTCGTTAACCATTTGAAGAAAGTTCATGGTCAAGACGATGGGCATGCAGGAAAAATCACGTTGAAACGTAAAACAACCAGTACGGCTAAAGTGGCAAGTACCTCAGGTAAGGCGAAGACAATTAACGTTGAAGTGCGTAAAAAGCATACTTTTGTTAAGCCGAATCCAGAACAAATTAAAGCAGAAGCTTTAGCGAAAGCAGAACAACAATCACAGACTGAATCTCAAGGTCGTGGTCAAGTGCAACAAAATACACGTCCTGATTCTAGCGCGAATACTCAAGGTGCCTCTAAAGCGAAACAAGCTTTAGAAGCAATGCGTGCTGCTGCTCAGCAACAAACAGCGAAGCAAGAAGTTTCAAAAGCGGCCGTTGTAGTAACGCGTAAGTCAAATAACAAACCGATTGTTAAACAAGCGGTTAAAGTGACTGAAACAGCTGAACAAAAGAAACTTCGTGAAGCTCAGGCTGCACAATTAAAAGCAGTAGAAGAAGCGGCACGTCGTAAATCGGCTGAAGAAGGGCAACAACGCACGCTTGAGCAGATGCGTCAAATGGCATCTAAATACTCTGCTGAAGATACCACTGCAACGATTCGTGTCATTGATGATTCTCCACTTGCTGCTGGCCTTGTTGGTCAGGCATATGAAGATTCATTTGCGAAAGAAGACCGTGAAATTAAACGTGGTGGTAATACCACCAGTACACGTGCACCGAAGAAAGGTGGACGTCGTGGTCAGGAAGAGCAAAGCTTCAGTAAACAGCCTAAACGTGGTTTGAAAACCAGCCAAGCGAATAAGCATGGCTTCGAAAAACCAGTTAAAAAGCAAGTTTACGATGTTGAAATTGGCTCTACGATTGTTGTTGCTGATCTTGCAGCGAAAATGGCGATTAAAGTTCGTGAAGTTATCAAATCACTGATGAAAATGGGTGAGTTGGTTACACAGAACCAAGCGATTGAGCAAGAAATTGCAGCGCTCGTGGTTGAAGAAATGGGTCATAACCCAGTTCTAGTATCGGATACACAAGCTGAAGATAACTTACTTGAAGCTGCTGAAGAAGCGCGTGGTGTTCAAACCACTCGTGCGCCAGTGGTTACGATCATGGGTCACGTTGACCATGGTAAGACATCACTTCTAGACCGTATTCGTCGCACTAAAGTAGCAGCGGGTGAGGCTGGTGGTATTACACAGCATATCGGTGCTTATCACGTTGAAACTGATAAAGGGATTATTACCTTCCTTGATACACCAGGACATGCGGCGTTTACTTCAATGCGTTCACGTGGTGCGAAAGCGACTGATATCGTGGTACTTGTTGTTGCAGCTGATGATGGTGTAATGCCACAAACAGCTGAAGCAATTGATCATGCACGTGCTGCGGGTACGCCAATCATTGTTGCCATCAACAAAATGGACAAAGAATCTGCTGATCCAGATCGTGTATTAAATGAATTGACAGTTAAAGAAATTGTGCCTGAACAGTGGGGCGGTGATGTTCCTGTTGCCATGGTTTCTGCGCATTCGGGTCAAGGTATTGATGATCTTCTTGACCTTATTTTAATTCAATCTGAACTTCTTGAATTGAAAGCGTCTGAACAAGGTGCTGCACAAGGTGTTGTAATTGAAGCGCGTGTTGATAAAGACCGTGGTGCTGTTGCTTCTATTCTTGTACAAAATGGTACATTGAAAGTCGGTGATCTTGTTCTTGCTGGTGGTTCTTACGGTCGTGTTCGTGCGATGGTAGATGAAAACGGTAAACGTATTCAATCAGCAGGTCCTTCAATCCCAGTTGAGATTTTAGGTCTTCCTGAAGCACCAATGGCGGGTGATGAAGTTCTTGTTGTAAATGATGAGAAGAAAGCGCGTGAAGTTGCTGATGCTCGTCTTTCACGTGAACGTGAACAACGTCTTGAGCGTCAAAGTGCAATGCGTCTTGAAAACATCATGGCATCTATGGGCAAGAAAGATGTGCCTTATGTCAATGTGGTGCTTAAAACTGATGTACGTGGTACGTTAGAAGCATTGACTGTTGCTTTGCAAGCATTGGCAACGGATGAAGTTCGTGTTCGTGTCATTGGTTCAGGTGTCGGTGCAATTACCGAGTCTGACGTTACTCTTGCTGAATCGTCTGAAGCTGTACTTTTAGGCTTTAACGTTCGTGCTGATAATACTGCGCGTCAAAAAGCCGATGCAGATGGCATCGACATTCGTTACTACAGCATCATTTATGAATTGATTGATGATGTGAAAGCTGCAATGAGCGGTAAGCTTGCGCCTGAGCATCGTGAAACGATTCTGGGTGTAGCTCAAGTACGTGAAGTGTTCCACTCAAGTAAGTTTGGTGCGGCTGCGGGCTGTATGGTACTTGAAGGCATGTTACACCGTAATAAACCGATTCGCGTATTACGTGATGATGTGGTGGTATTCCAAGGTGAGCTTGAATCTCTTCGTCGCTATAAAGAAGTGGTTGAAGAAGTTCGTGCTGGTATGGAATGTGGTCTTGCCGTGAAAGGTTATAAAGACATCAAAGTACTTGATAAAATCGAAGTTTATGATGTTCAATTGATTAAACGGAGTCTTTAATGGCGGGTAGTCAACGTCTTAAGCGAATGGCGGATACGGTACAACGTGAGTTGTCAGAACTAATCCGTCAAGAGCTGAAAGATCCACGCTTAGGTGGTCTAGTGACCATCTCTGCGGTGAAAGTCAGCGCAGATTTAGGCTATGCAGAAGTTTACGTCACCGTAATGGGACGTGAACTGGGCGATGATCAAAGTGAAGTGGCAAATAAAGAAACTTTAGCAGTATTAAATGGTGCTTCAGGTTTCTTGCGTCACGAATTAGGTCGTCGTATCAAGACACGTATTACGCCAAGATTGCGTTTTCATTATGATAAAACCAATGCATATGGTAACTATATGTTTGGTTTGATTGCTGAAGCAGTGAAGGATTTACCTCCTGAAGAAGCAAAAAAAGATGATGAATAATTAATATAGCGCAAGCTATATGCAAAAAAGCCACCTTCGGGTGGCTTTTTTTATGGATGTGTTCTGTCCTGAAGTAAGTTACAAGATAGGAAACCTATTTTTATGCAATATAAACAAGCTTAAAGCATGGAGTGTATACAACGAAATGATTCAATAATGATTTTGGGTAAAGTTGAGAAAGGTGCAGTATTTTACGGATAAGCTCAGAATTTTGTTGATATTAAATCATCAAATTTGTTTAAAGATGATCAAGTTTACACTGCTTTAATGCATGTGCTGTAGATGCTGAGAGATGGATTGATTTGAATGATAAAAGGAGCCGAAGCTCCTAAAGGATGAAGACTATTTTTTCTGATATTGGCGGCGAACTCGAGAACGTTGCCAAGGGAGTGGGCGGTCTAAACTTTCAGGTACTTCACCACTGGTTGAGCGTAAACGTAAATGCAGGGCTGCTTGTGCCATCAGATTGGCCGATACTGGTGCGGTGATAAAAATAAATAAGGTAATGAGTATTTCAGCAAAACCAAAACGGCCATTAAAGGCAGCAAAAATAATGGCAGCAATTAAAAAACTACCCAGACCTAAAGTACTTGATTTGGTTGGTGCATGTAGACGCATAAATAAATCGGGGAGGCGCACCATGCCAATTCCACCCACCAGCGTAAAGAAAGCACCAATCAATAAAAAAATTGAAACCAGAATTTCCATAATAAGTTGCATTATTTTTACTCCTAATCCACGACATGACCAGTGGTAAAGTAGCGGGCGAGGGCTGCCGTTGAGACAAAACCAAGCATGGCAACCAAGAGTGCCCCCTCAAAGAATGAGGTGCTTGCCCAATAAATACCCAAAATGACAATTAAACAGGTGGCATTGAGAAAAAGAGTATCCAGAGCCAAAAGTCGATCGACAATAGAGGGGCCAATGACTAAACGAATTAGGCAAAGGAACATTGAAATGGTGATGGCAACCATACATATGCCCAGCGTATAAGGCAAAATGCTCATGCGTCGTCTCCTGATTCCACATTAAAAATCATCATCAGTGCTTTTTCATAACGAGTTTTAATGTCTTGAATGTCGATTTCTATGTTATCACTGCTTAATGCATGAACTAAAATATCACCACGGTCTTGGTCAATCCCAGCCGTGACCGTACCAGGGGTTGTGGTAATAATCAGGGCAAGCAAAACATTGACTTGTTCATGTTGGGAGTCTAACGGGACTCGAAACCATTTGGGATGCAGTTTATGCGTAGGTCCAAGAACCAATTTAGCCACTTTAATATTGCAAATAATGATGTCCCAGAGCACCACAAAAAATAATTTGAATGCCAATAGCCAGTTGATATTCGGTGTACGGGTAGTAAAGGGGTTGACTAAGCGCGGAATAAAAATTCCGAGCATGAAAGCCATCAGTAATGTTGCTAGGTCAATACTATGTGCAAGCATGATCCAGCTTAAAGCCACAATGACAGAAACAAATGGATGGGGTAGCCAGTTTTCCAAAAACGATGTTTTTTGCATAGTTAAGGCTCCATAGGTTTCAGTTTGGCATCATCTGGATGGGCTGGTTCTTGTATGATTTGTTGATTGATTTGGCGTTGTTTATATTCTGAAATGTGTTCACCTTCTAAAGTGTTTTCAGAAATAACATAAGGAATGAGATGCGCATTTGGATCAACCGTTTCACCGCCATATTTGGTTTCAGGTAAATTTTCTGGATCATACGGTTGTACGCTGATAACCTGATTCAGATGATCCGTTTTCAAAATTTTGCTTTCGTATAAGGCATTATTTTGTATTTGTTCAGCCGTTTTAAACATATATTGCTGAATTGGGCTGGCATAAACCATATACAGAATTAAAGCTAAAAGCAGTAAATAGATGGTTTTGTCATTTCGAGCAGGGGCTTGATCTGGCAAGGCTTGATAGGCTTTATATTCTGCTGAATTTGGATTGTCTTCGGGTTGTGTGGCACGCCAGAACAGTACAAAACCGATGCGGGTAAAGGCAATAATACTGAGTAAGCTGACAATTAAGACCACAATAATAATCAGTAATTGATAAGGTGAATGTGATGTGGCTTGTAAGATAAAGACTTTACCTAAGAAGCCACTAAATGGAGGCAAGCCTGCCATCATTAAAGCAATTAAAAAGAAGGTTAATGAAACGACTTTTTGTTGTTTCATGTGTGGCGCAACTTTGAAATGGTCTTTAAATGCACCACGTTGCGAGGTAATCCAGCCAGAGAGCAAATAAAATGCAGCGGCAATCAGGGTACTATGCACTAAATAATACAATGCGGCTGCCCATGCCAAGGTATTAAACAGCGAAATGGCGATTAAGATCGTGCCAATAGATGACAGAATCATAAATCCAACGAAGCGACGTAGTCGTTCTGCGCCAATTGCGCCAATCACGCCATAGACTGAAGTAATGAGGCCAATCGGCAATAACCAAGACACCAAAATACTTTGACTTAAATGATCGTCAAATACGGTGCCATTAATCCGTAAAATGGCATAGATACCCACTTTGGTCATAATGGTAAAAATCGCAGCAACAGGTGTTGTGGCAACGGCATAGGTTTTAGGCAGCCAGAAACCAACAGGCAGCATTGCGGCTTTAATACCAAAAACCACAAAGAGTAATAAGCCACCCGCTACAGCAAGTTTATGTTGATCCGGTTCTAAAAGTGGGATTAGGCGTGCGACATCGGCCATATTTAGGCTGCCGACACTGCCATAAATGATGCCGAGACCAATCAGAAAGAGCGCAGAAGCCAATAAGTTAATGGTGACGTAATGAATGCCCAGTTGAAAACGTGCTTTGCCTTGTCCGTGTAAAAGTAACACATAGGATGCCATCAACAGGATTTCAAAGAACACAAATAAGTTGAATAAGTCACCTGTCAGAAATGCACCGCATAGACCCATCAATAAGAAATGGAACATGGCATGGAAATAACGTCCACGTGTATCCCACTCATGACTTGCATACCATAAAACAGCGGTTGCGAGGGCATACGTGAGGACGACCATCAGTGCAGAAAGTTGGTCTAGCACCAAGACAATCCCGAATGGCGCAGCCCATTCACCTAAATTGTAAACACTGATTTGCCCACTACTGGCAGAGATTAAATAAAGAATAGCCGTGGCTAAACCTAAAATTGAAGAAATGTAACTAATGCCACGACGCCAAGGTTGGCGCCAATCGTGTGCTAATGAGCCAGCGCCTGGATTACCAAGTAACACCAATAAAAAAGCAGTAAAAGCTGGAATTAAAATGCTAAAAATTGGGGTATGTTCAGTCCAGAATTGGATGACAGCATTCATTAAGGCTCATCCTCACGTGGGTCAATAGGAATAATATCTTCTTTCGAGTCGACGTGATCGGTTCCTGTTTCATAACGACTGCGTAGCGCAAGTTGCACAATAAAAGCAGTGGTTGCAAAACCAATCACAATCGCAGTGAGCACTAAAGCTTGGGGTAGGGGATCGGTGACCTTGGTGGTTTCGGTGAGTACCGCGGGTGCATTGATTTGCAGACGACCCATCGCAAAAAGAAATAAGTTGACGGCATATCCAATCATTGCCAAACCGAGGACCACAGGAAAAGTACGTGCCCGTAGAATTAAATAAATTCCCGTTGCTGTAAGTAGCCCAATGGCAGAGGCAAGTAAAAATTCTAAGCTGATCATTTTATTCCCCCTTCGGTACAATTGGACCAGTCATGCTGGAGTGACGCGAATCACCTAACACTGAAATCAACAACATGGTTGCACCAACGACCGTGATATAAACCCCAAGATCAAACAGCGCAGCGGAGGGAAGGTGCATTTCACCTAAAACAGGTGGAGAGACATAAATATGCGCGCTGGTCAGGAATGGACGCTCCCACAACCAAGCACCTAAGCCTGTGAGTCCAGCAATCACCAAACCTAAACCAATCCAGATTTCATATAAACGTCCTGATTTGGCTTTTAACATTTGCTCAGCTTGATCTTGACCCAGTGCAATGTATTGAATGACCAAAGCCAATGAAGTAATTAAACCGGCAATAAATCCGCCACCCGGTAAGTTATGTCCACGCAGGAAGATATATAAACTCACGACCAGTGCTAAAGGTAAAATCCATGAAGCGGTGATACGGAACATCAAGGGTGATGGATTAAAGCGGTAGGTTAAACCTTGGGTAATGGTGGTGCCGTGCGCACGCATGCCATCCATTAAGCAAAGGGCACCAATCGCAGCAATACCCAGTACGGTAATCTCTCCAAAGGTATCGAAACCACGGAAGTCGACTAAGATGACATTGACCACATTGCTCCCACCCCCCAGAGGAATGGATTGCTGGATGAAGAACCATGAAATTGAATTATGGTCACGGGTTAAAATCAACCAAGCAATCCAACCAATGCCGAGTCCACCACCAATTGCAATGAGGGCATCGCGCCAACGACGTGATCCACTCGATTCATAAGGGGTAAGTTGTGGCAATAAAGATAAGCTCATCAACAGCAAAACGGTGGTGACGACATCGACGGTAATTTGCGTTAAAGCAAGGTCTGGTGCAGACAACGTTACGAACACCATGGTCACTACTAAGCCTATAGCACCACTAATCAGTACGGCTTTAATGCGTTCATGGTGGAACCACAACATCATCCAGCAGGCAGAGAACAAGAGTAACCACAGTACAATTGCAACGGCAGGAGCATGGGTAAGTTCACGGCTGCCAGTGGTTAAACCTTGATTGATTAACGGCATGGCAACCAATGCAATAGTAAAAGCCACGATCCAAATTAAATAACTTTGTAGTGAACCATTTTCAGTTTTACGTTTGAACTGACGTGATTTCAGCAAGAGATGTTTTAAAAATAAATCAAATAAGATGCGACCTTGGAATTTACCCAGCATTGGATCAAGGTTAATCTCACGAATGGTTCCACCTTTGGCCAGAGCAAAGTAAAAGCATAGTCCACCTAAAAGAGCGATTGTACTCATCAGTAATGGCAGATTAAAACCATGCCAAAGGGCAAGATGAGTACCTGCAAAATTCGGTAATTGTGTGCTGGCACGTGTGGTTGAATTAACAATATTTTCAACCAAGAGGGCAGGGAGAAGCCCAACTAAAATACATAAAATTGCCAGAAAAGTCGCAGGTGCGCGCATGCCAAAAGCAGGCTCATGTGCGTCTTTATTGGGAACAGCCTTACCTAAAGGGCCATCAAAGAATACGCCATGAACCAGTCGCACTGAATAAGTAACCGCAAAGATACCCGCTAAGGTTGCCACAATAGCCGAGCCAATTAGTACTGGACCAGAGAGGTTGGCGAGTAGTTCGGTAAAGAACATTTCTTTGGATAAAAAACCATTGGTCAGTGGTACACCCGCCATTGAGGCAGCAGTGATCATGGTTAAGGTGGCAGTGAACGGAAGTAGCTGCCAAATCCCACTGAGTTTACGTAAATCACGTGTCCCTGTTTCATGATCAATAATACCAGCAATCATGAATAAGGCAGCTTTAAACGTCGCATGGTTAATAATATGGAAGATGGCTGCGGCAATAGCGAGAGGAGAGCCAATCCCCAATAAGCAGACAATTAAACCTAAATGACTGATGGTGGAATACGCCAATAAACCTTTTAAATCTTCTTTAAAAATGGCAAAGAAGGCAGCCATACAGAGCGTAAATAGGCCTACGAAAGTCACAATGTTGTGATACAGCGCAGCACCGACAAAAATAGGGGAGAGTCTTGCCAGCAGGAAAATACCTGCTTTGACCATGGTTGCAGAGTGTAAATAGGCCGATACAGGCGTTGGTGCTGCCATGGCATTCGGTAGCCAAAAATGGAACGGAAACTGCGCACTTTTGGTAAATGCACCGATTAAAATCAGCAGTAAAGTAGGCACAAATAACGAATGACTTTGAATTTTCTCAGTCATGGTGAGAATTTGGTCTATTTGATAAGTGCCCGTTATTTGACCTAACAAAATAAAACCACCCAACATGGCTAAACCGCCCATGCCTGTAATGGTGAGTGCCATACGTGAGCCGCGCTGTGCGGCTTCATAATTACTCCAATAACCCACCAGTAAAAAAGAAGAAATACTGGTTAGCTCCCAAAAAGTGAGCAGCAAAATTAAATTATTGGATAAAGAGATACCCAGCATGGCGGCCATGAATAACATGAGTAATACATACAGCTTACTCAGGGAATTCTTAGGGCTTAAATAATAATAAGCGTAGATATAAATGAGTGTGCCGATACCACTAATCAGCAAACAAAATAACAAACCTAAAGCATCCAAACGGAAACTTAAGTTGATGCCTAGCTGAGGTAACCATGACCAACTTTGCGTGATTGTTGCACCATTGAAAACATCTTTTGCTTGAGTCAGTAATAAGATGAGGCTGCTTAGACTGACCCCAATCGCCCCTAAGGCCGTTACCCCGCGTGAAAAATTTTTCAGCCACGAGACAAGTGTAGTGCCCAATACTAAGGGTAACAATATAATAATCGGTAGCACACTCATATCCATTGTCGTGAATTAGGTTGATAAAAACCTAAGGGTGAATGTTATCTTTCAAGGACTACAGGATCACAAAGAGCAATCCAAACGTTTAAATCTCGAAAGCCAATCGGAGTTAAAAATATTGAAAACAAGCTGTGTTGCGCAACTTGTAAAAAGTAATAGTAAAATCGGATTTTACTATAAAACTTTACATATCCCTGATCTTATTACATGAATAAAACAACATCAATTAGTTTTGCGCATACGTAACATATTATCTACCCGTCTATGTAATCTGGGCGTAGCATGTTTTAAGCTGATGAAAAACTGAGTATTCAGTATTTTTACCGATTAAGCTTTTTTGCATGCAATTTAAGCGGTCAAGTTTGTATTATGGCAAGGGTTGATGTGAAGAAGTGCCGTCTTGCGCATTCATTAAACCGAGTAATTCATTCTGTTGCTCTGGGCTTAAATGCTGTTGAATGTGTTGCCATAGGCTTTGCGGTGTGACACTGTCTAATACGGGTTCAAGCAAGAGATCAGTTTCCATTACTTCATGATTAAAGACTAAGTTTTCATAAATATGATCAAATTTGTCTTGTAATGGTTGTAGCTGTATCTCAAAAATTTGTTTATTTTCAATTTTCAAGCATTGATACTCGGCTGCATGTTCGAGTAATTCACTACGATTACCTGTGGCAATAATTTGTAGCCGCGGAAAAGCCTGATGTAAGCGCGGTAAAATCACTTGAGCAGTATTTTGATCCAGTTGATGGTCAATCGCATCAATCAGTAAAATACCGTCGCCTTCAAGGCAGGGATATAAACTACTCGGATTGAGTACGCATAAACGCCGCACAATATCACCCACCAAGGCAATCCAATTTTTCACGCTATTCGACAGTTGTTGATAGAGCATATTTTTGCCTTGATAACGCACCATCAATTGTAATTTCGGTTGGTACTGTATAAAAAGATCCTCTAAAGCAGGAATGACCGTCGTTAAGGCTTGTTTTAACGCATCTAAATGAGGGCTATGCATCTGCTTTTGTGCATGCAATAAGTGCTGTAGAAAGTCATGTTCTTTGTTTTTCTGAAGCGAGGGATTGGAGAGCAGTTGTTGAAACAGTTGTGCGATCTGTGCATTTTCAATATCACTGACTTCACGCAACCACTCAAAAAAACGGCCAAACGTGGTAAAGGGAATCGCTGAAATTTCATAAGCATGTGCGCTTTGAAAAATGAGTGGATTGTTCTTACTCAGAATATTCATTTCATTGACAAAGCGTTCTGCGGGGTAATAGGCAATTAAGGGCAAGCCTTGGAGTTGATCATGTTGGATGGCATTTTGATACAGTTCGACTAAGTTATCTAAGTGTTGGGTTTCTGCTTTGCTGCTGCCAATGCCATGACTATTTAAGGTTTTATACAGTTGCCAATCGCAATAACCAAGCGCTTGGTCTTGTACTGCACTGGATTCATTTAAAGTGCCAATATCATTGGGGATCTGCACCCGAATATCAATTTTGGATTGTAAACGGTTCAACATAATGTCTTGATCAAGCATCACCACACCCGCAGCACGTAAGTCTTTATAACGCGCTGCAAACCACGTGAGGGCTTGATAAGTGAATCTTAAAATGGTGGTTTTGCCAGTACCCTGATCACCCATAATTAAGGTGATGGGTTTCTGATTAAATTTCAGCTTGAGGTCGGCAAAATGAAGGGTATGTTTGAGTTGAATAGCATCGATTTTCATAGAAGACCTACATTGCACAATAAGCTGAAATTATTCTCCCACAGCTTTACGCAACGATAAGGGCATTTGTTTTTTGAGCTGTTGCACCAAATCGTAAATGTGGTGGATATTTAAACTTACTTTAGCACGTGTGCAAGCCACGTAAAGTAATCTTAACTCTTCATCACTAATTTTGTGGTCTTTTTCGTTGACCTTAAATTGATAGTCATCTTCGATATGCACACGATCCCATTCCAAGCCTTTGGCTTTATGAGCGGTTGAAATAATATAATCGGCATGCTCAATCGGGCTGATTTTGGCTAAGGCACGTTTCAATGGATCTGTACCGTGATCATCTACCAATTTCACCAAAGGTTTAATGTCGCTGCCATCATTGGTTTCACAATATTCATGCACATCATGCCATGAATTAAACCAAGCCAGTTCAGGTACATCCGTCACGCGTTTGCCTTGTTTGAGCATGCTTGCAGCATCGACAAAACGGTTCAGTTTGACATGATCGGCTTGCAAGCTGACTTTGTCGCCATGCACTAAACCTGCCAGCAATAACTCCATCGCCCGTGCATTGGTGCGGCATAAAATGGCATCACGTTGTTTGGTATGTGGTTTATTGACCACTTTGGAATGCAGATGTGGATTGCCCAATAAAGGAACAGTTTCATTTAACGCACCCAAAATGGCATTGGCATTCAATGCAATTTCTTCACCAAAACGGAATGAGGTGGTTAAACGAGATTCAGGCAAAGGGAGCTGTTGCATGGCATTGACTGCACCGCGCCAAGCATAAATTTGTTGATGTGCATCACCGACATAAATCACTTGGGTATTTCTTTGGCGCAGTAAAATGCCCAACATCAACGGGTCGGCATCTTGTGCTTCATCAAACAACACATAATCGGTTGGAATATTGGGTTCAGACAATGCCCACAGTTTTAGATAAATATCGTGACCAATACCCGCTTGATGGTTTGGATCAATCGATTCTAACCAACGCCGTTCAATGGCGGGATAAAGATGCGTTTGTAGTTCAGCAATATCATCTGGATGTAGCCAACTCGGTGCTTGTAGATGGCGTGGTGCTGGATATTGCGAACTGGTGGAACAAAAATAACTTACGGCATTGGCAACCAGACTGGCCAAACGACTGGGCATCATCACATATTTTTCGTAACGTCCACCCATCATTCGGCGTAAGGTAATGGGCTGGAGTCGATATTCTTTGGCGATGAAACTCGGGCTTAAACGCGGCAGACGCAGTTTATCGGTCACGCCACGCGGCACGCTACGAAACGCCAGCGAGTGAAAGGTACGACAGTCGACATTGCGATGAAATTTACTTTGTGCCTCACTTGCAATGGCTTTGTTAAATGCCAGATACATACCCCGCCGTTCAGGCATGGCATCACTGATCATTTGCAAAGTTGTGGTTTTACCTGTGCCTGCATAGGCAATCACTTTAAAGGATTTGCCTAAACGCGCGTTGTCGATGGCAATGGCTTGCTCATAGGTGGCGCTTGGTTTTTTGGGATCAGACACAGTCATCGGCTTAGTGTTGACGATTGGCTTTTTCAACCAAGCCGGATAAGCCTTGGCGACGCGCGAGTTCGTTTAAAATTATTTGTGGTTCAATGTCGAAATAACCGAGCATCACAATGGTGTGAAACCACAGGTCAGCCACTTCATAAATTAAATCGTTTTTATTGTCTTCTTTCGGTTCAGATTTAAAATCTTTGGCGGCAATAATGCTTTCAATACTTTCTTCGCCGACTTTTTCTAAAATTTTATTTAAGCCTTTATGATACAGCTTGGCCACATAAGATGAATCTGGATTGGCTTTTTTGCGTTCTGCCATCATCTGACCCAAATAATCCAAAATTTCAACCTGTTCAGATTGAGTCGTTGAAGCATTCATTGCCAGCGTATGTGGATTCGCCGATTTTTCTGCGTAAATTTGGCTTGGATCTTTCAATTGTGCATCGACTATTTCCCAACCATTTGTGGTTAGTTTGCGGTAGAAACACGATTCACGACCGGTATGACAAGCAATGCCACCATGTTGTTCGATTTGCAACACAATCACATCGGCATCGCAGTCCAAACGGATTTCATGTACGGTTTGGAAATGACCCGATTCTTCGCCTTTATGCCATAATTTTTGGCGTGAACGGGAAAAGTAAACCGCTTGATTTTTTTCAGCAGTTAAAGCCAAAGCCTCGCGGTTCATCCATGCAACCATCAGTATACGACCGGTTTGATGATGCTGTGCAATGGCAGGAATGAGACCTTGTTCGTTAAATTTTACTTCATCGAGCCATTGCACGTTGTTCATGAGAATTTCACCAAAAATATGTTCAAAATTAAAAAGAGCGAATTAAAATCGCAACGACATAGTGTACGTGATTCGCACTGCTTTGAGAAAAAAATATACGCTGCATCAGCATAATTGCGCTTTATCTCTCATCAATATTAAAGCTTTAAAAAATAGCGTGCTTTATTTTTTATGGATCAAAATAATTGAAATAGTAGCGAATTTAAATACAAGATAAAGCTCACGCGATCAGCAAAGCTGCACTTAAACCAGCGTTATAAATTTTGCATAAACTGAGGGAAATGCTGCTTTTCTACCAGTTCTAAAAACTCATCCCCCAAACGCTGACTTTCAGCCACACACTGGTTCCACATCTGAATGCGTTGTTTTTGATCTAAACCTTTTAAGGTGAAATCTTTACGATCGGGTAAACGTCCAAGGGGTAAGGATTGCAAATAGTCTTGCGAAGGCGAAAGCAATAAGGTTCGCGCCTGATTTTCAGGATTGGCTTTACGCTTTTTCAGCATTTTGTCGAACCAACCCGGTGTAATGCTGTCGCTAAAGTGCGGATACAGCACAATGCCTTGACTCTCAAAGGGTAAGTCAATGTGATAGTCAATTAAACCGCCATCACGGTAACTGCCTTTCGGTGCATCTGGAATATCACGAATAGCCGCCATGACACCCGGAATAGAGGCGGATGCCATTAACCAAGGGATGGCATTGTCCCGATTTAAGCTTTGATAATGGGTGACAAAGTCATCCTCTACTTTAAATTGCTGACCAGATGAGGGTTGGCTAATCACCCGTTGCATAAACAGACGATTGTGCTTACGACCCAGTGCATTACTGCCAATAATACCTGCCACAGAGGCCAGTAAAGGGAGGGCCAGATCACTTTGGAAAATGTGCTGCGCTTTAATTGAAATCACTGCAAGGTGATAGTCAGGATGCTCAACCAGTTGTTGCTCCTGACCCTGAATCAGGTCAATCAACATGTTTTGGCAAATGTGAGCGACTTCCTGACGTGACATTTTTTTATGAAAAGAGAGGTTGGTATATAAATTAGATAAGCGTTCAGTGCCTTCTTTTGCACCCCAAGCCAAAATACTGGCAAAACGCCAACTGCCAATAGATGAACCAATCAGGGTTCTGCGCTGTGGGGCTTGGGCAAAAAAATCACCAAAAATGGCTTGGTCTAAACCTTGAATACCAATCCCTTTTGGGCCACCTGCCGCACCGGGAATAATATCAACGTGCTGTGCATGTAAACCTTCTTTTTCAATTAGTTGGCGTGCAAGATGACCTGCACGAATCGTCAGAGAGGGGCGGTGTTTTTGCAAGATTTGCATCATGGCCTAGGATAAATATACAAGTGTGTTGTTATTTTAAGTTGCTACGCCTCAGCGACAATGGCGATAGTCATCACTTGTTGACTGATCAGTCATTCGATGAAAAACAGCCTGATCATTTTCATTATCAGGCTGCTGAATATTCAAAACTTATAAAAATTGGGTTATTTTGCCATGCGCCAAAGGGCAAGAATACTTGAAAATACGATCAGTAAAATTGACACATACCACGGTGCAATAATGGCAATGGATAACAAAATCGCCATGATGCTACCGAATATCCAACTGCGTTTTTGCTGATGTTCCATTTGCAAACGCATGCTTTGGAGTTCATTCAGTTGTTTGGAATGCCAAGCGGACTGATTTTTTAAACCATTGAGGCTGTCGATCATCAGGCTAGGCAGGTCTTGCGCACCGAGTAGCAGATCTGGAATTTGCTGACCCAGTTCTTTCATATTTTTGACTGGACTCATATTGGCTTTAATCCAATCGGTCAAAATTGGTTTCGCCAGTTTCCAAATATCCAGTTCTGGGTACAGGTCTGTGCCTAAACCTTCCACATGCACCAAGGTTTTTAACAACAGCATTAATTGTGGTGGAATTTCCAAATGGAAACGGCGTGCAATATCCATCACTTGAATCAAAATGCCAGCAAAATCAAGTTCATGCATCGGTTTCGAAACCATGGGCCCAACCGTACGACGCATTTCACGCGCTAAAGCATCCTGATCGGTGCCCGGTGGAATCCAACCTGCTTGATGCACCACCAGAATCAGTTGCATGAAGTTGCTGTTCATAACCGCAAGCAGCATACGCGCCACGGTCATTTGGTCGTGTTTAGACAACTCACCCATAATGGCACAATCCAGTGCAATAAAGCGTGGATTGCTTGGGTTAATCGTTTCGACAAAGACGTTGCCGGGATGCATATCGGCATGGAAAAAGTTGTCACGGAAGACTTGGGTAAAAAAGATGGTTAAACCTTTTTCTGCCAATTCCGCACGATCCATGCCCATTTTATCAAAGGTTGCGATATCGGAAATCGGCACACCGGTGATGCGTTCCGCCACCATGACATCTTTGCTGTCCATATACACTTCAGGCACATACATCATGCTTGAGCCAGTGAAGTAATGGCGCATACGGCGGGTGTTGTCGGCTTCTAAAGTCAAATCCAATTCATTGAGAATGATTTGACGATAGTTCTGAATAATTTCCGAAAGATGTAGCGCCCGTGCTGCTTCTAGGCGTTTTTCTAACGCTGCACCGAGCCAATCTAGAATTTCAAAATCATGTAAAATTTGTTGACGAATATTCGGGCGCGTGACTTTCACCACCACTTCACGGCCATCATGCAAGGCAGCGGTATGCACTTGTGCGATTGAAGCAGCGGCAAGTGGTTGCTCATCAAAACGAGCAAACAGGGTGTTTACATCGGCTTTTAAGGATTCCTGAATCCGCATTTTGGCAACATGATTGTCAAACGGTTTGACGCGATCTTGTAATAACACCAATTGCTGTAAAACTTCAGGTGCAATCAAATCACGGCGGGTAGAGAGCAACTGGCCAAGTTTAATTGCAAGCGGTCCCATTTCCTCTAAAGCGAGTTTCAGCTTGAGCGGATTCTTACGTTCACGACTCGACCATGCCGCAGGGTGCATGCGAATCAGGCTTAACGCATGATGGGCTTTTTCTGGTAATTCTTCCGCAGGAAACAACGTGTCGAGTCTATAGTGCGCGGCGATGCGCCAAAGTTCGAGTAAACGTGAAACGTGCGGAATCATATATGTTATTACCTAATCTTGAGGTGAAGCAGAAGTTGCAGCTGCATCAATGTGTGCTTGAAGTTGTTGAATTTTGGCTTCAGCACGATCTAAATTTTGATTGAGAATGCGCGTATCTTGATTTAAGTCATCCATTTGCCAGCGTGGGGCAAATACAGCTAAATCTTCTTTTAAGGCATCTTCAGCAAAGAACAAGTGACTTTGCAGTGAGCGTTTTAAATGTTGCGGGACGTGTTGAATTTTACCCAGTTCATGTGCAAGGCTCGGGCCAATCCAAGGGCTTAAATGTGATGCTAAATCAGGTTCGGCTTGTTGCATGATCCGTTGAATATCTTGCAACAAGTGATAGTCACCTTGCAGTGGAATATTACCGACATCCTCTGCAAACAGTAACTTTAAAAGCTCAACTACATTTTTAACGTGTAATGTGGCAGTCGCTTCAGAAAGCTGTTGATTTTGATCAAATGGACGTTGTTCAAAAATAGATGTTTTTTCACTTTGCCCCGTAACTGTCGGTTCAAGGCGAACTTTGTCTTGATCAAAAAATACATCGACAGACAGTTGCGGGGCATCAATGACCACACGCAACATTTTGCCTTGCAATGCATTCAGTTGGATACGAGTAAGCGCATCCAAATCAATGACATGATGAATCAATCGTTCAACTGCACCCAGTGCCAGAATCGACCACATAGCGTCAACCCTTACAGTTTAAAGCCGCGGTGAACCGCCACAATACCACCAGTTAAGTTGTGGTAATCACAGTTTTGGAAGCCTGCCTGTTCCATCATCCCTTTTAGGGTACGTTGGTCGGGGTGCATACGAATCGATTCTGCTAAATATTTGTAGCTTTCTGAGTCATTGGCAATGATTTTGCCCATGATAGGCAGCGCCGTAAATGAATACAAATCATAAAGCTTAGAGAACGGTTCAAATACAGGTTTAGAAAATTCTAAAATCAGTAAACGACCGCCCGGCTTAAGTACACGGTACATGGCAGCAAGTGCGGCATCTTTATCGGTTACGTTACGTAAACCAAAGCTGATGGTGAGCAAGTCAAAACTGTTGTCGGCAAATGGCTCTAAGGTTTCAGCATTGGCTAAAACGAAATCGACATTGGTACAACCAGCATCGATTAAACGGTCACGACCCACATTGAGCATGGATTCGTTGATGTCAGATAACACCACATGACCTGTAGGGCCGACTTCACGGCTAAAGACTTTGGCTAAATCGCCTGTACCGCCTGCAATATCTAAAACATGTTGACCACGACGCACGCCAGACATATTAATGGCAAAGCGTTTCCATAAACGGTGAATACCGAATGACATCAAGTCATTCATGATGTCATATTTGCTGGCAACAGAATGGAATACTTCAGCCACTTTCTGTGCTTTATCATCACTACTCACAGTTTGATAACCGAAGTGTGTGGTTGCACCGACGTTGCCTGTATTGGCACCACGTGGCAGATTATATTTGGGTACTGAACCTGTAACAGGGGTATTTGTCAGCTGTTGTTGTAAGGATTGTTGCTGACCTTGAGCAGTACCTTGTGGAAGCGGTTCGGTTAAGAAAGGACTTACTTTGTCTGTATTTGGTGCCGACTCAGGGGTCGAGGTAGGCGTTTGATTTTCATTAGACATAGAGTCACTCCTAACATAAAAATAGGGTTAATGTTGCAGTGCATGCATGATGACAGATTCTAAGACGTTGTACAGCAATCAGCATGCAATTGTTATGAATAATATACAGAAATCTATTCTTTATTTTAATTCATAGTTCGATTTGTTATTTCCATAACAGCATCATTGATACTGAAATGGATTTGGATCGGCTGCATGAACTTGATGGATAATTTGGCGTTCAACCGCGGTAAAATCTTTGACAAATTTCTCTGCCGACTTTAACGGTTTCATCGCTAAAAAGCCATCCTGCATAAATTCATACATCACTTGAAAATTGTATTTGCTGGCTGCACCTTTACACATTTTAAATGCGGTATAGACCATAAATGAGCGCATATATTTATCTAAACTCAAGCCCAATTGATCGAGTAAATCTAGCTGTTGAAGGCGTTGTTGTCCTTGATCCAGTTTAAGATAGGTCAAACGCATCATTTCATCGGTTAACTTTTCATGCGGATGGTAGTCTTTGAGCAATTGCATCGCGACTTGTTCATCCAGTTGTACGGCTAAAATAGCCAAAGAAACGCCTGACGTGCCTGTTTTGATGGCATTTTCAGGAATCAGTTTTTCTGCTTTATGGGCATATTTCATTAAACGCGCAATTTGCCCCGCCAAAGCGTCAAAATCTGAACCGCCATATAAGCGATTGAGAAAATACTCAGACATTAAGATATTGTGTTTTTCAGCAAACTGTCGTAAATGCGTGCTTTGCATGCGTATTTTTTGCCAAGCTTGCACGTCTTGTAAACGTTGAAAAATGTCAGGGTTTTGATGGTAATTCAGTTGATAATATAACTCTAGTAAGTCATCCAATGCAGCCAGTTTTGACATCAAGCATCTCTATTATTTTTTAGATGGTTAAATCTTAGAGCGAGATGGGCAAACTCGCTATGACAATCTGTGATAAAAATGACTAAAAAGAAGTCAGTTTAATGTAGAAAGACGCAATTTCACGCAACATAAAATGCATATTTTATAATTCAGCGTTGTTCTATGCTTAGATATACTGAAATAAATACAAAGATTTGGAAGCCATATGTCTACAGAAAAAACAGAAAAAACAGAAAAAATAGCAAAAACTGAAAATCAGCTGTTGGATGAGGCTGAGCTGTCCTTAAGTTTGATTGAAGCACAATATTTTTTAAAAGATACTCGCGATCAAAAAAATGCGAAAAGTGTGGTGATTTTAGTCAATGGCATTGAATTGGCTGGTAAAGGCGAGTCTGTTAAGCAGTTACGTGAATGGGTCGATCCGCGTTATTTACGAGTCCAAGCCGATGCACCCAATATATTTAAGCAAAATCAAATTTTTTGGCAACCGTATGCACCCTTTATTCCTGCTGAAGGGCAAATTATGGTGATGTTTGGCAATTGGTATAGTGATCTGTTAATAACGGCTTTACATGTGTCCAAACCATTGGATGAAACGCTGTTTGATGCCTATGTCGAGGACATGCGCAGCTTTGAACAGGACCTAAAAAATAACCATGTTGATGTGGTGAAAGTTTGGTTTGATTTGTCATGGAAATCTTTGCAGAAACGACTGGATAATATGAAGCCGAGTGAAGTGCATTGGCATAAACTGCATGGCTTAGATTGGCGGAATAAAAAGCAATATGACAATGTACAAAAACTGCGTCAGCGTTTTACCGATGATTGGACCGTGATTGATTGTGAAGATGAGAAGCTACGTGATCAACAATTTGCCCAGCATATTTTACGTGCTTTAGAGCATTGCCCAGAACATTTAAGCCAAAACAAAACCAAGTGGAAACAGGCGGCCGTTCCTAAGCCTTTATTAGCGCCTGAAAATAAGGCGGTCAATCAGGAAAACTATAAAGCAGAATTTAAAAAACTGTCGCTTAAAGTGGCTGAAGCCCTGCGCTTCGATGATCGTAAAGCGATTATTGTCTTTGAAGGGATGGATGCGGCGGGGAAAGGCGGTGCAATTAAGCGCATTGTAAAAAATCTTGATCCACGCGAATATGATATTCACACCATTGCGGCACCTGAGAAATATGAATTACGTCATCCCTATTTATGGCGTTTTTGGACCAAATTGCAGACCGATGAAGATATTACCATTTTTGACCGTTCTTGGTATGGTCGGGTCTTGGTCGAGCGGGTTGAAGGTTTTGCCAATGAAGTCGAGTGGCAACGGGCTTATGAAGAAATTAATCGCTTTGAAAAAGATTTGGTCAACAGTCAAACCGTGGTGATTAAATTTTGGCTCGCCATTAGTAAAGATGAGCAGGAAGTACGTTTTAAAGCACGAGAAGAAACACCGCATAAACGCTTTAAAATTACTGCCGATGATTGGCGTAATCGTGAAAAATGGGACGCTTACTTAGACGCTGCCGCAGATATGTTTGAGCGAACCAGTACCGTGCATGCACCGTGGCATATTATTGCCACCAATGATAAATATATGGCGCGCTTAGAAGTCCTACGAACCATTTTAAAACAGCTGAGAGCGGATTAAGCTCTCAGCAGCGAGATTAGTTACCCTGATGGTCAGCGACTTATAACGGTTTGCTTAACCCACAAGCTGAGCATTTTGTTTTTTCTGAATGTCTTTGGCTAGGCTGTAACATTCTTCTACATGTGCTGCAGCGACTTTTTTCATGACAATATAACCTAAACTTGCGGCAATAATTTGCCCGCCTAAAGGAATGAATTTAGTCACTTGTTTGGTAATGACTTTGGCGGCAACATTGTTGATGGATTTTTTAACCGCAGTACGTGCAATCACTAGTCCTGAGAACTCGACACCGCGTTTGCGCAGTTCATGCCAATGTACCTGTTTGGTCTCGGGGTCGTAGACACTAATTTGTTCGGGTGCTAAACCAAAGCGCGCATTCACTTCTGGAATGAGTTGTGACAAAATTCCGACATCGATGACAACATCCAGAAATGGCACAGGCACGACCGCAGCACCCGCAGAAATATAAGCGCGTTTTTGCACCAGTTCTAAGCATTCGGCACGAATGATGTCTAAATCTAATGTTGGGTCTATGGAGTCTGGAATTTTATCTATTTTCATAATCTAAATACCTTAAACTTCGTGTTGGTTTTTCTATTTAATGACGAGGGGGTGAAATGTCAAAAGACCCTATTAAGGTACGAATTTCAAAGCATTTTTGAATCGAACCGAAATCTCAAAGTGACATAGACAGATGCAGATGTATAGTAAATAATTTTTATGCTTTTGTAGGCATTGTATTTTAAAAAAGAGTGGAGTAGGTCATTCATGGCAATTCATGTGATTCAAAGTCAGCGTATTGATGTACTGGTTCATGCCATGTTGACGACCGTGAATAAGCCTGCTGCAACACCTTTTCAGGTGCTTAAAACCCAGCATTTTATTGTGCCGTCACATGCGGTTGAAGCATGGTTAACGCAAAAATTAGCCGAACAAAAAGGCATTAGTGCCAACACCCAATTTCATCATCGTATTCGCGGTTTTCAATGGTCAGCTTATCAATGGGTGTTGGTCGAGCAAAAAGAACAGGTTCGTAAAGCCAATATTCCACGCATTATTATTAAGTGGCGTATCTTTCAAGCCTTAAAAACTTTTATTCAAGCAGAACAAAATCCTTTAACCCCAGATCATCCTTTATATTCGATTGTACAGCGCATTTATGACAGTGCTGACCGTTTAGAACAGGGGGTGGAAAAGCAGCTGAAAAAGCAAGGCATGCTGTATTGGGTGGCGGAACAAGTCTCACGTTTGTTTAGTCATTACATGGAATATCGTGGGCATTGTCAGAAAAACTGCCCAGCCAATCTGTGCAACTGTCCAAGCAATTGGTTGCAGGCGTGGGGGCAAAATAAACAACTGCCGATTGAACAGATGTTTTTTAAAACCAATACTGAAATTTCTGAATTTACTTTAAATCAAGCGCATGAGTTGGAAGCATGGCAGCGTTGGTTATGGCAGGAAGTCTTTCATCAAGACTTTGAGCAGATGCAAAGTATTGATGCCCTGTTTTGGGAAACTCTGGACCATTCTGAAACACGGCAAGCTGCTTTAAAAAAATTACCATCCCAGTTGGTGATTTTTACTTTGCTGGATTTGCCGCCCATGCAACTGACATTTTTACACCGTTTGGGGCAGTACATTGATATTTATATTTTGCACTACAATCCTTCGCAAGAGTATTGGGCCGACAGTGTCGATCCAAATTGGAAAGCCCGTTATGACGTTGGGGTAAAAGAACGTTTTATTGCGAAAAACCCGCAAGCCAGTGATGCGGACATTACAAAATTCTTTCAGGAATTTACTTTAAATTTTAATGCGGAGCAGCGTGAGTCGCGCCATCCGTTACTGACGCGTTTTGGTAAACAAGCGCGAGATCATTTTTCCTTATTATCCAACTTGTCTTCAGGCGAAGATGGCATTTGGGCAGATGCCTTTGTCGATGATTATGCAAACCATTTATTGGCTAAAGTGCAGTCTGATGTGTTGTATTTGGTTGAACCTGAACAGCAGCAATATGTATTAGATGAGCAGGATGATTCGATTCAGATTCATGTGTGTCATTCTAGTTTACGCCAGCTGGAAGTTTTAAAAGAACAACTAATTCACTGGTTGGCACAAGGCAGTAAAGACGAACCGCGTAGACCGAGTGACATCTTGGTTTTAAGTCCCAGTCTAAGTGAACTTGAACCTTTAATTCGTAGCGTGTTTGCACCGCCGCCAAGTGAGCGTGATCTGATTCAGCAAAAAACAGGCAGTAGTCATCAACTGTCCAAAGAGAGTGTGTATTTGCCGATTAAAATTGCAGGGGTCGCTCAGCTGGATGCGCTGAATGCTTGGAAAGCCGTTCTGGGGCGTATTGAACTGATTCAAAGACGTTTTAGCATTGAAGATTTTGCCGATTGGTTGAGTCTGAGTGCAACCCAGCAGCTTTACGGTTTAGAAGTCAATGCAATTGAACGCATCACGGAATTGTTAATTGATGCTGGTTTTAAACGTGGCTTAGATGCACAGCATTTGCAGCGCAGTTTGTCTGCAGGTGATGACGACTATCGTTTTAGTTTTAAATTTGCACTTGATCGTTTGGCTTTGGGCATTGCTATTCCTGAACATACTTTATTTCAAGGCACGCTCAGTTTTGCCAAAGTACTGCCGAGTGATTTTGAATTAATTGCCAAGCTGATCCAGATTTATCAAGATTTTGATGCACGCCGTGACTGGATGACAGCACATGAGCAAGGCGAAAGTGTGCCTGTTGAAACATGGCTGAAACGGCTGATGCAGGACATTGCTGAATTTGAAGATGCTGGTGTCGAATCTTTAAGCAGTGTCTATAAAATTATTAAGAAACAAGAACGCATGCTGACGCTTGCCAGTTTTTATGATGAGCACGATCATCATGCCTTACGTGCTTTGAGTTTGCCATTACCGTATTTGTTGGCTGAGATTAACAGTACTTTAGAAACACAATTGGAACATGCCGAACCGACGGGGCAAATTACCTTTAGTCAAATTGGTCAGATTCGACCTGTGCCGTATAAACTGATTGTGATGCTTGGACTGGACAGTGGTAAATTTCCAAATCGTAGCCAGCATTTGCCCTTTGATTTAATGGATTTGCTGAAACCGCAATTGGGCGATCGTTCACGTTTGGAAGATGACCAAGGCGCATTTTTAGATAATCTGTTGTTGGCACAAGAAAGCTTATGGTTATTTTATAATGGCTTCGATATTAACGATGGTGAGGTACGTGATCCATCAACCGTGTTGCAGGAACTGATTCAACATCTGGCTTTTATTGTGCAGTCGAAACAACCCGATGCTGCGATCAATGAAAGCGTGAGTATTCATGGGGTCGATGTACCAGAACAGCTACAATCCCTTTATCACGTGCATCCTTTATTACCGTTTGATCCAGTCGGTTTTGAATCCGTAAAGCCTGTGCGTTATCAGGATCAATGGTTCAGTGTGGCTGGACAAATTCGTCACGCCACGGGACAACGTGCGGCTTGGGTGAATACCTCATATCAACATCTACAACAAGACGTACAAGTGTTGGATAGCCATCAGTGGATTCAGGATGTGACTTTTCCCGCACGCTTATATTTAAAAACCTTGGGCGTGGACAATTTACGCCCTGAAGATTTACCTGCAGTGCAAGAACCGTTATTACTGGATGGGCTAGGACGTTATGCTGTGCGTCATTTTTTACAGCAGCATGAAGGTGAAGCAAAACCTGAGTTATTAATGGATCAGCTGCCGATTGGAAAATTGCAACACAGTAGTTGGCACATGAGTGTATTGGAACAACAGCGCTTAAAAGATCGTTTGTTGAACTATGCCTCTGAAACGACCCCGACGACACAGCAGGTCTGGAAGATCAATGATCAGATTTATATGAACATTCGTCTGCCTAAAAACAGTGCAGAACAATGGATCAGTCTGGAGGCTTCCAGTGCACGTGCCAAGCGTCGTGCCAAAGTGTGGTTAGAATATTTACTTTGGCTGGCTTACCTCAATATGGGTGAGGGCGGTGAAAAACTGACGCGGATTGTGGTGTTTAGTGACCGAACTATTTTATGTCATGGGGTGAGTTCCAAGCAGGCTCAGGAGTGGATTGAGCACTGGTTAGCGGCATGGAAATATGGACAAACTCAGCCTTTGGTTTTACCTGCTGCTTTGCTGCTGAAAATTGCTGAAAAAGACAAAGCGCATGACTGGCAAGCCAATGAGCAAAATCAGATGTGTATCGAAGATATGGATGCCATTTATAAAGATTGGCATGAAGATGGCAAATTTACCGGTTTTTCAGTTGCCGATAATGAAGCGACCAAAATGCATCGTGACTGGCAATTTATTTTACAGGAACAAGATGCCACCGCTTTGCTTGAACAGGCTTGCACACAATTTTCCTATCATTTATATCAGCCGGTCTTTTGGCATCAATCTGTGATTGAGGAGTAAAACAGCATGAATCATCCTCAAACATTAACAAAAATATCCTTCAACCCGATTGTCGATATGCAGTTTAAAGGGTTGCACTGGATTGAAGCGTCGGCAGGCACAGGCAAAACCTTTACCTTATCCAGTTTGATGGTGCGGATTTTTCTCGGTGCTTATTTGCCAAATCAGGTGATTGCGACCACGTTTACCCGTAAAGCTGCCGCAGAGCTCAAAAATCGTATTCGGCTGCGTTTGCTTGAAACCTTACGTTATTTTGAAGGCTGTCAATTGCTCACTGAAGCTGAAATTCAAGCCAAAATTACAAGCGAGACAGATCCTCTATTGCAAAAGGTTTTGCAGGAATATGCGACGCGTGTGGATTATGCGCGTGAGCGTTTAAAACTGGTGCTTGATCAGCTGGATGAACTATTTGTCGGCACACTGGACAGTTTTAGCCAAAAGTTATTGCGTGAGTTTTCCTTTGAAAGTGGCAAAATTGAACGTGCCGATATTACCGATGATGCCAAAAGTTATACCCAGCAATTAATTCACGATGTACTGCGGGAATGGATTCAACTGCAACCGCAAAATGTTGTCGATTATTTGCTGCTCAATCAAAAACTAAAATCACAAGACGCTTATATCCCTGTGGTGGAAAATACCCTGAATTTTGCTTCGGCACAGTTTCAGGAAGTCACACCTCCAGTATTGGATTTAATGCAGTTTGAACAATTGGTTAATGATTTTGTACAGTTGGATTTAACTCTGATTGCAACGTTGAGTGAATATTATCAGCCAGATGGGCAATACCATGCCGTGATTGGTAAAAAATGGCGGACTGATGGTTTAATGCAACGAACACTATGTGAGGATTTGCCTGCTTTTATTCAGGCTTTGGCTGAGCAAGGCAGTTATGCTTTATTTGCAGCGCATTTTGAAAAAACACTGAAGAATCTGACCGATCTTGCGACTAAAAAAGTTTTAAATAAATGTGCTGAAGATGTGCTGAATCAGTTTGATCAGCATGTAGTGCTGCAAAGCTTACGCCGCTTTTGTGAAGCGTTGTCCAAACTCAGTGTAGATTTGGATCTACTGGATGCTTATTTAAAGTTTTATTTAAGCCGTGAAGTGAAAAAACGCCTACCGCAAGTGCTGCAACAAAAAAGTGAAACCACGTTCGCGCAGCAAATTCGCACCTTGTCGGAAGCATTGCAAGGCGAACAAGGTTTACGTTTCGCCAAGTTTGTACAGGCACATTATCCACTGATTTTGGTAGATGAATTTCAAGATACCAACCAAGATCAGGATGATATATTGGCGCGAGTTTGGCGTGATGCCAAGCGCTATAGCCAAAGTTGTATGATTATGGTCGGTGATCCCAAACAAGCGATTTATGGCTTTCGCGGTGGCGACATGCTGACCTATAACAAAGCCCGTGCCGATGTCTTAAGTAAACAAGGTCAGGAATACAGCCTTAGACATAATCATCGTTCCGTGAAAGTGTTGGTGGAAGCGGTCGATGCATTGTTTCAACGGCAAATGGATTTTGGCGAAGAGGTAATTTACAGTCCTGTTGCAGCAGGTGTTCGTCCACATCCACCGCTTATTGATGCGCACGGTGAAAATCATCAACCGCTACGTTGGCTATTGTTAAATGATAAAAAAGATGAACCCATTCAGGTGGCATGGAAAATTCGTGACTTACTGAATCAGGGGATTGAAGAAACACTTTATCTGGCAGAACAGAGCAGTCCTCGATATTTAATTGAAAATGACATCGCCATTTTATCGAAGAACCATGATGGTTTAGATAAAGCCCAATATGAATTGGAACGTCTAGGTATTCGGGTCAATCGCCCTTCAAAACGCAGTGTATTTGATCATCAAGTGGCCAAAGATGTCGGAGCTTTGCTCAGCGCGATTATGCATCCTTATGATGAAGCGAAAATTAAACGGGCTTTATTAAGTCGATTGTTAGGTTTTAATTTACAACAATTAATGCAACTTGAAGCGCAAGCCGATGGCTTAAGTCAGTTTATTTATGACTTTGACTGCATCCGTGAAATGTGGTTGCAAAAAGGATTTTTAACCGCTTGGCAATATGCTTTGAATTTATTCCACATTTGGAAAAATGTGGTGGCAACCCAAAGCCGAGATAATGAACGTACTGTGGTGAATTTACGCCATTTGACCGAATTGCTGAGTCAGCACAGCGAGCAATATCAAGGGGCGCAAAAGCTCTATCACTGGTATTTAAAACAACTGCAATCACCCGCAGAACGTGAGTGGGAACTGGAACGTAAACTGTCGAATGAGGCAGGCATTCAATTGATGACCATCCATCAGTCTAAGGGATTGGAATTTAAAATTGTGTTTCTACTCGGGGCAGATAAAGATTTCAGGGAAATGAATAAAACCCTGAATTTTTCCACCGTAGAGCATGTCCATCCTGTGACGGGTCAAGTGGAACGGCAACGTGTGGTTGCGGTGAATGATAAAAATTTATTGGATCAAAATGCAATTGATCAGCACAATGCACGTGCTGTCGCAGAGCAGCATCGACTCTGGTATGTGGCACTGACCCGAGCTAGTCACCGTGTCTATGCCATGTTGCAGGATCAAGACGGTAAATCAGTCAATGGCTTGGCGTTTTGGCGTGGACAAGCCTTTGTTCATGCGAGTAGTGCCGATGAAGCCTTGCTGATGAATAAGCCTATTCAGTTACAGATTAAACAAGCACAACCCTTACGACCTTTACAGGCATTGAAATTTCCAACGCAGCGTTTTTATCCACGCTCTAAAACCAGTTTTAGTGCCTTGGCACAACATTTAACGCGTAAACAAGTTATGGACATTTTTGCTGTTCAGACTGAAAAAATGCTCAGTGCAGCAGATGAAATTCATCGCTTTGATGCTATTGCAACGACTTCAAGCCAACCGCTGTCATGGATTAAACGTCAGTTTCCCATGGGAACGGTCGCGGGAACCTTCCTGCATGAAATTTTTGAACATATTGATTTTAAAGATCCGCAAGATTGGGCTTTGGAGATTCGTCGCCGTTTTAAAAATGATTATCCAAGTTTATGGATAGAACTTTTGGCAAAATATGAGCAAGAATTTCAGCAAGCAGATGAAGAGCAGTTGATTGCTTGGATGAGTGAATGGTTGCAGCAGGTTTTAGCCACGCCCTTACATCAAACCTTTCAACTCAATCAGCTGACCGAACATGAACATTTAGCCGAATTTCCTTTTTATCTCTCATTGTCAGATCATGTTTTAGCGATTCAGCGAATTCATCAGCTCTATGCAGAATATGGCATTGAAATGCTAGATTTTAACTCTGCAAATTCTGCGCGCTATTTAACAGGATCGATTGATTTGGTTTATTTTGATGGTCAGCAATATCACATTGCCGATTATAAAAGTAATTTTTTAGGTACAGATCAAATCCATTATTGTGCCACGGCCATTCAGCAAAGCATGTCGCAAGCCAGTTATTGGTTGCAGGCAGGCTTATATCTGGTGGCTTTACATCGTTATTTAACGCTACAAATGCAAGATTATGAGATTGGAAAGCATTTGGGAGGCGCGAGTTATTTGTATTTGCGCGGTATGAATGGACAAGCAGAGCAAGGCTATTATCACTGGAAACCAGATACCGAATTTGTGCTGCGGCTTGATGCTATTTTGGGCTACTTTGCTGAAGATAAAAGCAGCAAAACTGTTTAGTTGATGGAAATTAACAGTGTTTAAACAATAAATTAAGCTGTGGGTAACTTTGAGGATAACTGTGTGGAAAATAAACAATATAAAGCGAGTCAAAGCACTGAATGGATCAGCACTTGGAGTCAGTTTATTCGCCAGAAGCCCTTGAGTCATGCGCCACAGCACGAAACTGGTAGCGATATTATTGAGCAAGTGCTTGAGGCAATTCAACAGGGCGACAGTTGTATTTCTGCAAGTGTGGAGCAAGCCGAGACTTTAAATGATCTGGTGGTTTCATCTGCCCATATTGAGCAACAGATTGCACCGTTTGTTTTTGATGGTCAGCGCTTGTATCTGTATCGTTACTGGGCTTTGGAACAGTCTTTGGCACAACAGGTGGCACGTTTAAAGCAGCAACACATAGCAGCGGTTGATATCTCGGCTTATCCTCATTTATTGACAGATGAACATCAAATTCAAGCTTTAGCCATGGTCGCCCAGCATGGATTAAATATTATTACTGGTGGGCCGGGGACAGGGAAAACTTATACTTTGGCACGGATTATTGCCGTGCTGAATCAAGCGATGCCCAATATTCGTATTGCGATGGCAGCACCCACAGGCAAAGCTGCACAGCGGATGAAAGAAGCCCTGCAAAACTCTTTAAATGATGAAAAACTTCAGGATTTGGTGACGGATGCGTTAAAACAACTCAATCCGATTACCATTCATCGTTTATTGGGTTTAGGCAGTAATGCTCAGCCGCGTTTTCATGCCCAACAACCGTTGCCTTACGATGTAATTGTAATTGATGAAGCGTCGATGTTGGATTTAAATTTGGCAACAATGCTGTTGTCTGCTGTACCTGAGCATGCCCGCTTAATTTTATTGGGCGACGCGGATCAATTGGCAGCAGTCGATGTCGGTTCAGTGCTTGCCGACCTACAAAAAGTTCCAGCGTTGGCAGAAAATCGGGTGAATTTGCGCAACAGTCGTCGCTTTAAGCAAGGTGCGTTGATTGGGCAAATGGCTCAATTTATTCAGGCGCAACAGCCGAGCCAAAGCAGTGCTGCATTGCTCGAAAAATTTGCCGAGCAAGTGGTTCATCCAAGTGAAATAAAAGCCATCGCGCTCACTGCTGAAATGGAAGATCAGATTCAACTGGAATATTTGCCAAAAAATAATGCAAAGCCAGTGGATTGGCTGCCGTATTACGATAAATTGATACTGGGTTATCAGCATTATATTGAGCTATTAAAAAGCTATTTAACCGCTGATGAGCCAGAACTTTACATCGCAGAAGTGGTCAAGGTTTTTGATGATTATCGCATTTTGACCGCGATGCGACATGGTGCTTTAGGTTTGGCACAGCTCAATATCCACATTGAACAACGCTTACTTGCAGCCTTAGCACGACAGATGACTAAGCAAGGGGATTGGTATGTCGGACGACCGGTGATGATGACCTATAATGATTACCAACTCGGTTTGTCGAATGGTGATATTGGGATTTGCTTTAAGCGTAGTCGAGATGGTCAGTCACAATTCGAAGTGTATTTTCCCAGTTTAGAAAAATGGGTGCCTGCGACTCGCTTACCGAAAAGTATTGAAACGGCATTTGTACTGACGATTCATAAATCACAAGGTTCCGAGTTTACGCATGTTGCTGTGGTATTAGATGAGGCTGCGAAAAATTTATTGAGTAAAGAATTGCTTTATACCGCTATTACACGGGCAAAAAAGGTGGTCAGTTTACTCGCAGATGCAGACGCTTTACTGCAATCTTTGACTGTTCGAACCTCAAGAAAGAGTGGTCTATTAGATAAAATTAACAATTCGCTAAATTGTTAATTAAAAATAAATAATATTTGCTTTTGTACGAAATTGCTTACAGTGATTCGAGAAATTAGCGCATAGAGCTTTATCAGGGTTTTTGAGATGATGGCTTCACATAAAAAGCTCAACACGGATAGTTGGGTATAATCGCCATAACATAATAATAATGTCTTCAGACAGCGAACTTACAGTGAAGTAAGATAAAGAGGAAACTTACAGCCGCTAAGCCTTGTAGTTTTGGGAGAGACTACAAGGCTTTTTTATATCTAAAAAATATTTTTACCATACAAAAATTGGCTTAATCTTACATCGTTTGATGTATGCAATGATGCAGAGAAAATTTGGTTTTTTTGTAATCAATTAATGTTGATATAGATGTTAATTATTGTATTTAAACAATATAAATAAATGATGGGTTTGCATTGTTAAATAAAAGTTAACTAATGTAGGTAAATGCTTACACGGAGATACGATAAAGTCGACTTCTTTACAGTAGGTTTTGTGGCAAAATATGTCACATAAGGACGTAATAAGTTGGCACATGGATTGTTTATTATAAAAAACGCGGAATAGCGAATATGATGACTATAAATAAAACAATAAAAACTAAAATATAAGAAACTACAGCGCAAAAAAGCCCAAGCTTAGCTTGGGCTTTTTTTTTGTATGCTGATTTTAAGTATTTAAACTAAGTCTGCTTCATGACGATCTGTTGCAAATAATGAACGACGTTGGTTTTTCGGAATTTTTGGACAGTTGGTTGAAATTTGATAGAGCATTTTTGCGAGCATAGGTAAATGTGTACCTACCACAGATTTTCCTGTGGTTAATAGCGATACACTGATATCACGTTCTGGATCTGCCCAACATAAAATATTGGAAAAACCGATATGTCCAAAAGCTTGTCCCGTCATTGGTCCAAATAAACCGATAGGATTACTTCCAAGCATTGGACCTAAGGCATAACGCATGGGTGCTAATAATGTTCGATCTAAACTGATACCTGATGTAGGTAAGGTCGAGCGGAATACCGTTTGGGCACTCATAATTTGTTTGCCTTGGTATTCACCACCACTCAACAGCATTTCAAAGAAACGCCCCACTTGCTCAGCACTGGTATAAATATTTCCAGCAGGACAAATGGTGTCCATAAAGCGAGTGTCATTGGTGACATCTACAGCAAGCTGTAAACCTCCACCCAAGACATGATTGAGATAATGGTCTGTACCTAAACTTGGATGCATGCCTGTTGCATAATTTAAAGCCACATCTGCACGATATTCAGCTTTTAAACCATAGTTGAAATAATCTAAGCCCATCGGTTTTTCAATTTGTTCATGCAAAAATTGTCGAACACTTTGTCCTGTTACGCGCTGAACAATTTCACCTAAAATATAGCCTGCGGTGACGGCATGGTAAGCAAGGTGATTGCCTGAGGGTGAAACAGGTTTAGCCGCATACAGAAGTTTTAAAACGCGTTCTTGGTCAAAAAGCAGCTCAGGGGTGACTTCGCTGTCAATACGAGGAATGCCGCCGCGATGAGAGAGTAAGTGGAAAATGGTGGCACGACGTTTACCATTCACACCATATTCAGGAATATAGTAGCTAATTGGGTCCAGTAAATTCAGATCACCTCGTTCATCCAGCATGTGAATCAACATTGCAGTAATCATTTTAGATGCTGAAAATAAACAGATCGGTGTATCGGGTGTACCAATCTTGGCATCAGGTGCTAAGCCATCTGGCGAGTTACCTTGTGCATAACCAATACTCCGATTTAAAAGAATTTTCCCCTGACGACGTAAACATAAAGTGGCTAAAGGATAATTTCCTGTTTGATAAAGAGCCTCGACACTGTTCCAAATTTTTTGAATTTGTTTTTCAGTCATTCCACCCAATTCCGCTGGAACTTCATCTTTAGAGCGAATCACTTGATTCAAGTCTTTTGGCACATAACAGGTATTTGTTGATAAAATTTTCACATTCCCTCGCAATATTTTTTATTTTCTTTGGTCTTTTTTATCAATTGAAAATCGACCAATGTTAGTTTGCCTATTTTATTCAATGCTGTCAGTTGCCGAATTGCCAGTGAACTTAAATCATTTTTGCAATATAGCGATAGATCACTTAAAATAGGCGACTTGCTGTAGTGATGCACGGCAGTCAATTGAGTAATCAATTGATTTTTATCATACGTAATTTTTTTAAGCATCTCGGAGAAATCGAATGGCTTTAACAAACGCAGATCGCGCAGAGATCGTTGCTAAATTTGCTCGTGCTGAAAACGACACTGGCTCACCTGAAGTTCAAGTGGCTTTATTGACTGCTCAAATCAATGATTTGCAAGGTCACTTTAAAGATCACAAACACGACCATCATAGCCGTCGCGGTTTGATCCGTATGGTTAACCAACGTCGTAAGCTTCTTGATTACCTTAAAGGTAAAGATGTTACTCGTTACAGCGCATTGATCGCTGCTTTAGGTTTACGTCGTTAATTCGATTAAACTTATTTTTCGGACGATTGCATTTTGAATGCTGTCAGACTGAAAAAGAAAGTCTACCTAGCTTCGGCTAGGTATTGGGAAGGGGCGAATGTTTCGCTCCTTCTTTGTGTCTTAAATTGGTGTTTTTTTAAATCTGGTGAGGTCGGCTTCTAAGCTTTGTCATTTATAGTTACATGCGGTAATGTGAATGCCAAACCTTAGGGGTCTCCACTAGAATAAAATCAGGAAACAAAAATACATGTCGATGTTTAATATTATTCGTAAAGAATTCCAATATGGTCAACACACCGTTGTTTTAGAAACAGGTCGTGTTGCGCGTCAAGCAAATACTGTTGTTATTACTATGGGCGGCGTAACTGTACTGGTTGCGATTGTTGCTCAACCAAAAGCAAAAGCAGGTCAGGATTTCTTCCCGCTTACAGTAAACTATCAAGAAAAACAATATGCTGCTGGTCGTATTCCAGGTGGTTATGGCAAACGTGAAGGCCGTCAGTCTGAAGCTGAAACTTTAATTTCACGTTTAATTGACCGTCCAATTCGTCCATTATTCCCAGAAGGTTTCTATAACGAAATCCAAGTCACAGCAACGGTTATTTCTTCTGATAAAACCATGGATGCTGACATTGCTGCAATGCTTGGTGCTTCAGCTGCAATGTCAATTGCGGGTGTTCCATTCCGTGGTCCAATCGCTGGTGCACGTGTTGGTTTAATCAACGGTGAATACATTCTTAACCCGAACCAAGAACAATTGAAAGAATCTGATCTTGATCTTGTGGTTGCAGGTACTGAAGCTGCTGTATTGATGGTTGAATCTGAAGCGAAAGAGCTTTCAGAAGACCAAATGCTTGGTGCTGTACTTTTCGGTCATGACGAAATGCAAATCGCCATTCAAGCGATTAAAGAATTTGCTGCGGCAGCTGGTGCGGTTGAATCAACTTGGGTTGCTCCAAGCAAAAACGAAGCACTTTTAGCTCAATTGAAAGATGCATTCGAAGCAAAAATTTCTGAAGCGTACACGATTGCGGTTAAGCAAGACCGTTATGCAGCGCTTGATGCACTTTATGCAGAAGCTGTTGCTCAATTCGTTCCAGAAAATGACGAAGCGGGTATTGCGGAAGAAGTGAACGAACTTTTTGAAGATCTTAAATATCGCACGGTTCGTGACAATATCTTGTCTGGTAAACCACGTATTGATGGTCGTGATACCAAAACTGTTCGTGGTATTGACGTTCAAGTCGGTGTATTGGGTCGTGCACACGGTTCAGCATTGTTCACACGCGGTGAAACTCAAGCGTTGGTTACAACGACTTTAGGTAATACACGTGATGCGTTGATGGTTGATACCCTTGCTGGTACTAAAACTGACAACTTCATGTTGCATTACAACTTCCCTGCATACTCTGTAGGTGAAACTGGTCGTGAATCTGGTCCTAAACGTCGTGAAATTGGTCACGGTCGTTTGGCGCGTCGTGGTGTTCAAGCGGTACTTCCACCTGCTGATCGCTTCCCGTATGTGATTCGTATCGTATCTGATATTACTGAATCGAACGGTTCATCTTCAATGGCTTCTGTATGTGGTGCTTCATTATCACTTATGGATGCAGGTGTTCCATTGAAAGCACCAGTTGCGGGTATTGCAATGGGTCTAGTGAAAGAAGGCGAGCGTTTCGCTGTTCTTTCTGACATCTTAGGTGACGAAGATCACTTAGGTGACATGGACTTTAAAGTAGCAGGTTCTGCAAACGGTATTACTGCGCTTCAAATGGATATCAAGATTGAAGGTATCACTGAAGAAATCATGGAAGCTGCATTGAACCAAGCGTATGCGGGTCGTATGCACATCCTCAATGAAATGAATCAAGTGATTTCACGTGCTCGCCCTGAAATTTCGATGCATGCGCCAACGTTCCAAGTGATCAACATCAACCCTGATAAGATCCGTGATGTAATCGGTAAAGGTGGTGCAACCATCCGTGCCATTACTGAAGAAACCAAAGCGGCAATCGACATTGAAGATAACGGTACAGTGCGCGTATTTGGTGAAACGAAAGCTGCTGCTGCTGCTGCGGTTGCAAAAATCCAAGCATTAACTGCTGAAATTGAACCAGGTACAATTTACGTAGGTAAAGTGATTCGTATCGTTGAATTTGGTGCGTTTGTGAATATCATGCCAGGTACTGACGGTTTACTTCACATTTCGCAAATTTCTAACGAACGTATTGCCAATGTTGCAGACGTATTGAAAGAAGGTCAAGAAGTACGAGTACAAGTTGCTGACGTTGATAACCGTGGTCGTATCAAGTTAACAATGAAAGACATCGAACAAGTATAATTGTTCCTTGTTTAAAAAAGCCCGCCTCATGCGGGCTTTTTTAAATTGTAATGAAGTCAGAATGAAGAAACAAAGCTTTATTTTATTGCTTAAGTTTTCTGCTCAGCACATAATTTTACAACGGGTCGATTGTAAGTTTTAGCCCAATTTCTATCGAGTAAACAACAAAAAGCACAATAGAGAATTGTTTTAATGCAAGTTTATTATTTTTACCAGCATCCAACAGAACATCATATTTTTGTACAAAAAGAGCCAAATAACGAAGCTGAGCTTGAGTTTTTATGGGTCGATTGCACACGAGATGATGTGGTGAATCGTGCAGATGCATGGCAAAAAGAAATTTATGCGCATACCGATATTGCACTCAATGAATTCCATGTTAAAGATATTCTGAATTTAGAACATCCTTGTGTGTTTGATACCATGGATGATTATGACTTACTTATTTTTCGTAAACTCATTACGCCAGATGATGCGATTAAAGCTGGTGAGCAAGCACTTGAGCAGCATGAAAAATTCTTTGGTTTAGCCACAACCCCCATTAGTTTCATGATTACCCCGCAAGTCCTGATTACTGTACGCGAACAGGGCAACAAGGCGATTGAAAATTATATTTCACGCATGGAAACCATAATCACTCGTCCACTTCCAGAGCAGAATAAACCGCGAAAACTGGCAGTGACACCGTTAGATTTAGCGCTACGCTTATTGAATAGTATGGTCGATGGTTATTTAGATTTACGTGTGCCATTGACCCGTCGGGTTGAGTTTTGGCAGCAAGAATTATTGCAAGGTCATCGTCGGTTTAGTAAATGGAATCAGCTGTTACAAGAGAATATGGCATTTCAACAAGTCGAAAATCTTTGTGAAGAGCAAATTGATACTTTACAAGAGTTGCGAGATGAAATTGTAGATAACTACCCACATTTGAAAGGTAAGAAAAAGCCTGAACGACAGGATGTGATGTTGATTCGTATGGATGATTTGGTGAGTCATATTGAGCGAATTCAAAAACATACGGTTCGTCTTCGCGCTGCTGTTCAAGCGGCAATGGACTTACACTTTTCAGCAATTGCCAATCAAACCAATGAAAATATGCGGATTCTTGCCATTATTACCGCAGTATTTGCCCCCCTTACTTTACTAACGGGGATCTATGGGATGAACTTTGAATTTATTCCTGGATTAAAGTCTCCAATTGGTTTTTTAAGTATGTTACTGGTCATGTTTATCACCACGCTATTGTTAGTCTATTATTTCTATCGTCGACATTTAGTTGGGCGTGGTGAAAAGAGCGTGATTGATATGTTGGCCCAACAGCATAAAGATCAGCATATTAATTTATTGTGGTTTTTAGATTATGAACCGATTAAGCAATCCGTTAAAGAAACGATAAAGGAAGTCGAAAAGTTGACCAAGCTTAAATAGCAGTTCGCTTTTTATCAAAAGGAATCTTATTTTTAAGCACAACAATACAACGTTGACTTAAACTAAAAATTAAATGGACTGACCTAGGCTTAGAGCTTAAGAAAAATCACCTGCTTGAGCATTTTTCGTCAGTATTTTATAGATTTCATCTTTCATTTTTAGTTTTTTACGCTTCATTGACTCAATATCATCATTAATTAAATTAACTGGATTGAGTTCAAGCTGGATGATTTCTTTATCCAATTCTTGATGACTCTCAAATATTTTTGCAAAATGAGGGTCATCATGACGGAGTTTATGGATCAAATCCTGATGTTCAGGAAACATTCGTTTAATCTTTTTATTGCATTCTTTCGTTTTCATAAGCCTAGATTATTCTCTCAGAGTTCATTTATGATAGAAATATCAACCTTATATGGGGCGATATAGGACAATACGATTCGGTTTTAAAGCCTCAGTTAAGAGTCTTTGATATCCATGTGTTTCACTTGCTGGCGCAATTGTTGTACTTCATCAATTAAGTCAAGCATCATGGCGACAGCAGAAAAGCTAGCATCAAAGTCACGTTGTAAACGGTAAGCTCGACGTGCACGAGAAATATCATCACCAAAAAACTGATGAATTCGTTCTTCTGGACGTGTATCTAAAATATCGTATTCTAAAAGTTGTAAAACCCATTCAGGACTCTGTCCACAGGCATCAGCAAAATGCTTTAAATCAAAACTATGATGCTCATCGATGACTTCGGCATGATTGAATCCATCACAAATAATTTCACGATAATGAATAGTGGTCATGATTTTCTCCTTAAGCATTACGAGGCTTAAATGTTGAAAAGGCTTCCGCGAAAGCTTGATAAGCCTGCTGTTCATGTTCAGTTTGCGCAGTTGGATACACAATATTTAAAACCAAAAATAGATGACCAGGTGTTTTACTTGGTATTCCTTTGTCTTTTAACCGTAACTGTTGACCTGTTTTTGCATTTTTAGGTAAATTTACTTGAACTTTACTTCCTTCAGGGGTCATGATTTCAATACTTTGACCTAATGCTGCCTCCCACGGTGCAACATTAATGGTGTAATAAATATCAGCACCTTCGACTCGAATTTGCTCGGTGTCTTTATAGTGAATTTCAATATAAAGATCGCCATTTTTACCGCCATTGATCCCGATTTGCCCTTGTCCTGCCAGACGGATTTGTTGGCCTTCCTTCATGCCTTTGGGGATTTTGACCTTTAATGTTTTACGTTGAACTTCGGGTTCTCCATAAGCACTCAAGGTTGGAATTTGTAAGGTAATATTTTGGGTTGAGCCATGGAAAGCAATATCAATATCGACCTCTATATTGGCATGTTGGTCTTCACCTTTATAGCTACGTTGTTGCTGCCTTTGTTGATTTTGATAGTGATGATTTCCTCCACCAAAGCCTGAACCGAAACGTCCAAAAAGATCTTCAAAACCACTAAAATTTGAATGCTGCTGTTGGTTAGAGTCTTGACGATAAAATTGTGTATGGTCAAAACCATCCGTTCCTGTGTGTTGATCAGATTGATAAAAGGCTTCTGGATGATCTAACTGAAAATCGTACTCAGTTTTTTTCTGTTCATGACTTAAAGTGTCATAAGCCACATTAATGGCTTGCATGTTCTCCTCGGCATTCGCTTCTTTGCTCACATCGGGATGGTATTTTCGAGCTAATTTTCGATAAGCTTTCTTGATTTGGTCTGGGGTGGCATTACGCGTAACACCCAGAATTTCATAATAATTTTTAGTCATAAAATAGGAAGTTAAAACTGGTTATGTTTTAATCATTATTATGCTATTTCATCAAATTGAAATAGTGTAGATCTGTACCTTATTGTTTCAAATTATGACAAAAAAAAAGACTCCTGAAATGGAGTCTCTTAAAATCATCAATAAGATCAATATTTAATCCACGTTACACTACGTCCAATGACTGAAACACCGACATAACCGCGTAGATTTAAATGTTTGCCACTTGCGCTGAGACGTGCCTTACCTTTATAGATTTTGCCTCCAATCGGGTCAAGCACTCGACCATGATTAAATTCGCGCGGATTATCTGGGTTTTGTTTAAAGCCCCAAATAAAAGGTAAACCTAAAAATGGTTTGTCTTTTAAGTTACCGGGACAATTGGTACAAGTCATCATTTTTTCTGTGCCAGGCACACTGCGCGTTGCCACAATGACACCTTCATAAGTGCCATCTGGTTTTTTACTAATTTCGACATCAGCACGAGAATACCCCGTACGGTCATCCACAGTTTTCCATTTGCCGACTAAAGGATCATTTATGTTGGCAGCAAAACTAAAGGAAGAAAGTGTTGCGAATATAACGCTTGCAAGAATACCTTGATATAAATTTTTCATGAATGTCCCCTGAAAATGGAATATTTTATAGTTTTAGAGTAAAGCGCCTAATTTATAGCGATAAACCTTGTGGAAATCAAATAAGAAAAAGCAAAATATTTCACAAAAACAATTAATTATGTTTGATTGGTGGGGTTTTGAAGGCTTGAATCTTAAAAAAGTCCAGAAATGACCTTTGATTGAGTTGTTCAGGAGGCTGATCTTTTCATCTACGGATTATTTCAGTTCAGGTTGATGGTTTAAGCTCGCTGAACTTAAAACAGGATTGGGTTTAATTTTTGGATAAAAAAAGAGCAGCTCATCTAGCCGCTCTTTTTTTACCAATTGAGCTTAGATTAGCTGAGATGTTTGCCAAATAAACCAAAGGCTTCTTCGGCAGTAAAGCTATATTGGGTGCTACAGAATTGGCAGTCCATGGTAATTGGATTTTGAAATTCGAGGGTTTCACGTACCGCTTCAACACCAATTTGGATCAGGGCATTGGCACAACGGTCTTTAGAACAAGTACACCCAAACTTTAATTCCTCAATGTCAGGTAAACGGACATCTTCTTCATTATACAAACGATAGAGAATTTCTGTGGCATCGAGCTTGGTCAGTTCTTCAGGTTTTAAGGTTTCAGTCAACATGGTCAGGCGAGGCCAGAGGTCTTCATCGACACGTTGCTGCTCTTCTTCACTATTTCGCGGTAACAGTTGAATGAGTAAACCACCTGAGCATTCTGCGGTACTGGCCAACATAATTTTGGTTGGAATTTGTACAGATAAATCGTAATACTGCATCAAACAACCCGCTAAGGTGTCGTGTTCAAGTGCAATGATGCCTTGATAGCGTTCACCAAATTCAGGTTCAATGTTAATAAAAAGGACAGGATTGACCAATGCTTTGAAAACGGTGCTGCTATTTTCTGCCTGTAAGAAGCGAGAATCTTCTTCATAATCTGCTGATGCACGTAATTCACCTAAATGATTACATTCCGCCATCGCCCATTTGAATGTGCCAGCTGCTTGAATTTGAAGGCTAATACGACCTTTAATTTTAAGGGTACTGGCAAGTAATGCGGTGGCGCTCAGCATTTCGCCCAACAGGACTTGAATGGCTTGAGGATAATCACGTTGGGCAAGAATTGTTTGTAATACTTTTTCCAAATGGACCACTTCACCGCGAATTGGGCAATTTTCAATATAAAAGCGTTGACGTAATTCAGACATAAATTTCTCCAATAGCCCGTGTTAATGGTGTCTACATTGTAAAACACAAGCTAGTTACTATCATCTCGTGTGACATCAATACGCGGATGCGCTAAGCCGCGTTGTAAATTGACGCCAGTGGGTTCTTGACGAATTTGAGCATCACTTTCAAATAAGTGTTCTAGCTCTGCTAAAGCATTACGATGGGTTTCATAGACCTTTTGTTCATCGGTATAGATACGTTGTTGCTGAATTAATAACTTTTCATCGTAATCACGGAACAATTCAATACTTTTATACGCATCTTCTTCACTAATATCCAATTCACGCAAGGCACGATAGGCCATACCAAGCGATGATAAGTAGGTTTCACGCCAAATCTGCTCGACACCTAAATCACGCAGTAAATGGACATGATGACGATCACGGGCACGTACCAACAGTTTCAGATTCGGATAATTTAAACGAATATGCCGTGCCACGTTCATGGAGTCTTCAATATCATCAATGGCTAAAACAAAAACTTTAGCATGTTGAATACCCGCAGAACGTAAAATATCGGGTTGTGTGGCATCACCATAGTATAACGTACCACCATACTGACGCACGAAATCAACTTTTTCTAAATTGCTGTCAATCGCGGTAAAGGATTGATGTTGTAGGTGGGCAATACGCGCAATGATTTGTCCAAAACGTCCAAATCCAGCAATAATCATTGGGTTGTGAATATTTGGAATTTCGTCATAGACCGGTTTTTTTTCTTTTTCTTTATCAAGTACAGGAATCACCCATGTGCTGATCAGCCAATACAGCATGGGCGTGAGCACCATGGATAGCGTAACAATGAGAGTCAAAGGTTCTAAAATGGCTTGGGTGATGACTTTTTCACTACTTGCGACTTTTAGTACCACAAAGGCAAATTCCCCCCCCTGAGATAAGCAGGTCGCAAGCAGCAAACTGTTGCGCCATGAATATTTTAAATAACGGGCAATGGCGGTGAGGGTGATGCTTTTCACCAATATTAAAATAAATGCCCCACCAATAATCAACCACGGCATATCGACCAAGAGTGACAATTGGGTGGTCATCCCCACGGTCATAAAGAACAGACCGAGTAAAAGTCCTTTAAAGGGCGCAATACTGGCTTCCAATTCATGTCGGAATTCTGAATCTGCCAGTAACACGCCCGTTAAGAATGCGCCCAAAGTGGTGCTAATGCCGAGTACATCCATCAGCACGACAACGCCCAAGACAATAAATAGACCTACAGCCGTAATCAATTCATGTGCACCGCTTTTAGCGACAAAGCGAAAAAAGGGCCGCATCATATAACGGCTAAATAAAAATAAACCGCTAAAAGTGGCAATAATTGCAGCGAAATAGGCAATGCCGTGATGGGTCGATTCATTGCCTGCTAAGAGGGGAATAATCGCCAGCAGGGGAATGGCAGCAATATCCTGAAACAGCAGTACAGAAAAAGATTGTTGCCCAAAGGTGGTGTTGAGTTGTTGTTTTTCGGCCAGTAGTTGTAAAACAAAAGCCGTCGATGACAGCGCGAGTGCAGCACCAATGACAAAACTTGCAGCAATGTTTTGTTGTAAGGCAAAAAAGACAACGATGGCGAGAATAATGCCAGTTATGCCGACTTGTAAGCTGCCCATCAAAAAGATGGATTTACGCATTTCCCACAGCCGTTGTGGTCGCAGTTCTAGACCAATAATGAACATTAACAGAATCACGCCAAATTCAGCCAATTCTTGGATGGATTCAGGGTCACTGGCAATATTGAATACACTGGGACCCAGCAGCATACCTGTAAACAAATAACCGAGTACGGTGGCAATTCCGAAGCGTTTGGCTAAAGGCACCAAAAGTAAGGACGCACCAAGGAAAATCGTAATTTGTAACAGTAGCGACATTAGCCTGTCCTAGAATTTATTTTAGTGCCAAAAAATTTAAGCCAAAGCTGAACTTTAACTTAGCTTAATTCCTGAGGGTCTATATCTAAGGTAAGTTTCATGGTTGAGGGCTTTTGATGCAACATATTTTGCCACCAAGCCCGAATATAAAAATGTAATCTCGCCCGATCTTGCGATAGTAGTACCATATGTGCTTGATAACGTCCGGCTTTGCGTTCCATGGGCGCTGGAATGGGTCCCCAAATATCAATCAGGTTTTCTGAAACCTGTCTTAAGGCTTGGGCATGTTGTTCTAAGAAGGCTTGGTTTTGTTCCTGATTTTTCGACTCACAACGAATCAGTGCCGCATAGCGAAAAGGAGGGAGTAAAGCTGCACGACGCTCTTTTAAAGTTTGTTTGGCAAAATGATAATAATTTTCTTGGATTAATGTCGTGAGTAAAGGGTGGTCAGGTCTGAGCGTTTGTAAATAGACTTCACCTTTGCGTTCCCCGCGACCTGCACGCCCTGCCACTTGAACAATCAGTTGCGCTGTGCGTTCTGTGGCACGAAAATCGACACTAAATAAGCCTGAATCAATATCTAAAATGGCCACTAAGGTCACGTAAGGAAAGTGGTGTCCTTTGGCCAACATTTGTGTGCCGAGCAAAATAATCGGTTCACTTTTTTGAATTTTGTCATAAATTTTTTGCCAGCTTCCCACCCGACTGGTGGAATCGCGGTCAACTCGTATCACATCAAATTTGGGAAATAACTGTTGTAAATGTTCTTCAACTTTGGCCGTTCCCAGACCAATCGATTTGAGTTCGCTATGCTGACACTGTGGACAATGATCTGGCATGCGATGAATCGTGCCGCAATGGTGACAATGTAAATGCTGATACGGTTGACGATGTACAGTGAAATTGGCATCGCAATGTGGGCACTTTGCCTGCCATGCACAACTTTCACAAATCAATACGGGCGCATAACCGCGTCGGTTTAAAAACACCAAGACTTGTTCTTTTTTATCGAGGCGTTTTTGTATTTCATCAAGCAGGCTTTGGCTAATGCCATTTTGCTTTTGAGCAACTTTCAGATCAATCAGATGAATTTTCGGCATGAGTGCCACACCTGCACGCTGACTCAGTTCTAAACGGGTCATTTTGCCTGCATCCACCAGTGCATAACTGTCAATGCTTGGGGTGGCTGAACCTAAAATAATCGGACAGCTTTCTAAATGTGCACGATACATCGCAACATCACGGGCGTGATAGCGAAAACCTTCTTGTTGTTTAAAGGACAGATCATGTTCTTCATCTAAAATGATTAAACCTAAATTGGGCAGCGGTGTATAAATGGCAGAACGGGTGCCCAAAATAATTGAGGCTTTGCCTGTTTGTGCAGCTTGCCATGCTTGTAAGCGTTTGGTGTCATTCAACCCTGAATGGAGTAACACAATATTGCTATGAAAACGCGATTGAAATCGGCTAATGGTTTGTGGCGTTAGACCAATTTCAGGCACCAACACCAAGATTTGTTTGCCTTGTTTCAGTACCTCTTGCATGATCTGCAAATACACTTCAGTTTTACCACTACCCGTTAAGCCATCGAGTAAAAAGGCTTGATATTTTTTCTGTGCCTTGAGCACGTGTTGAATGGCTTTTTTTTGCTCTTCATTGGCCGTTAAGGGCATTTGCGCTAGGGTAACAGGCTGTGGGTTAAAATCTTGCTTTTCTAACACACATTCCACAATGGCTTTTTTTTCTAAAGCTTTTAGTGTGGCTGTTTCAATGCCAGCCAAATTTAAAATATTTTCTGTGGTTCCTGTTGGATGCAATTTGAGTATTTTATAAGCTTCTTGTTGTTTTTCCGAACGGGTCACTTTTGCTTCGGCATGCAAGTCTAAAACATTCCACATGCGTGCCAATAAATTATACGGTTTACCTTGGCGTAAAAAAGTCGGTAAGGCACTTTGGAAGACTTCACCAATTGGAAATTGATAATATTGCGCTGACCATGTCAATAAACTTAAAATTTTCTGATCTAAAATAGCGTGATCATCGAGCAGTTCGGTAATGGCTTTGAGTTTAAAACGGGGGTCAATTGGGGTGTCTGGCGTTAATTTTCCCACAATAATCCCGATCAGACTTTGCCGTCCAAATGACACTGCAACACGTGCGCCCACTTGGGCCTGTTGGTACTGTTGGGCACTTAAGCTGTAATCAAAGCAGTCATAGACATGTACAGATACAGCAACACGAATGCGATAAATATTGGATGGAGTCGATGTTGTATTTGGCATAAATAAGGGTCAAATCGTCCTAATCAAATTTCGTCGTGCTCAAGATCGAGTTATGTTAGAGTGAGCAAATCATTTATGTCTCAGAATATGAATGATTTTGGTGGTCAGACGCAACAGCGCTGAAGCAAATTTTGGAAAATTAGAGCATTACAATGCCTGCATATCAATTTACTGCCATTGATGCTTCAGGGAAGCAGCAAAAAGGCGTGTTAGAAGGCGATTCCGCGCGTCAAATTCGTCAACAGCTCAGAGACAAATCCCTCATTCCTGTAACGGTTGATCCTGTTGAGCAAAAAGATAAGCATCGCTCAGAACGATGGTTGCAGAAAAAAGTCACTGCTTATGATTTGGCCTTATTTACCCGTCAACTTTCAGTTTTGGTTGCCGCCGCGATTCCTTTAGAAGAAGCACTGCGTGCCGTGGGTAAACAAAGCGAAAAAGTACATGTGCAAAACTTGTTGATGTCGGTACGCTCAAAAGTCATGGAAGGGCATTCACTTGCCAATGCTTTGCAGCAAGCAGGACGTTTACCCGATTTGTATATTGCCACCATTGCTGCGGGTGAGCGTTCAGGGCATCTCGATTTAATTCTAGATCAATTATCAGATTACACTGAAAACCGTTTTGCCATGCAAAAGAAAGTGCAGGGTGCGATGATTTATCCAATTATTCTGATGCTAATGTCCTTTGCGATTGTGATGGGGCTGATGACCTACGTGGTGCCGGACATTGTCAAAACCTTTGATCAAAGTAAAGATGCACTGCCTTGGATTACGGTTGCGTTAATGAAAGCCAGCGATTTTATTCGGGTGGCATGGCCCTTTTTGCTTGTCGCAGGTGTGGTTGGTTTTATTACATTAGTTCGGTTTTTAAGAACTTCGGCTGGGCATTATGCTTTTGATCGTTTAACACTCAAATTGCCATTATTTGGTAAATTATCGCGTGGTATAAATGCTGCACGTTTTGCCAGTACCTTGTCGATTTTGACCAAGTCTGGCGTACCGTTGGTGGATGCACTGAAAATAGGTGCAGCGGTCAGTAATAATTGGGTGATTCGCGATTCTGTCAATTTAGCGGCAGAAAAAGTAACGGAAGGTGGCAACCTTGCAACGCAACTGGAGCGTAGTGGTTATTTCCCACCGATGATGGTACAAATGATCAAAAGTGGCGAAGCATCGGGTGAGCTGGATCGTATGCTCGAGCGTGCATCCACCATGCAAGATCGTGAAGTCACCACCTTAATTTCAACTTTACTGGCACTGCTTGAACCTTTAATGTTGGTGGTGATGGCGAGTATTGTTTTGGTGATTGTAATCGCGGTGATGTTGCCGATTGTGAATATGAATAATATGATTTAACCCATTTTATAAAGATAAAGATTTTTGCGAGAGAGTTATATGCAAGCTAAAAAATATCAAGCGAAGCAATCAGGCTTTACCCTCATTGAAGTAATGGTGGTGATTGTGATTTTAGGGGTGTTGGCTGCACTGATTGTTCCTAATGTGATGGGACGTGGCGAGAAAGCCAAAGTGGATACCTCTGCCATTACTTTAAAAGGTGTTGCGGGTGCTTTAGATCAATATAAGCTTGATAATGGTAAGTATCCTTCGATGCAAGATGGCGGTTTGGATGCTTTAGTGAATCAACCTGCTTCTGCAAAAAACTGGATGCAAGGCGGCTATGTGAAAGGCGGCTATCCAAAAGACAGTTGGGATAATGACATTCAATATGTGATTCCGGGTGCCGAAGGTCGTGCCTTTGATTTGTATTCTTTTGGCGCGGATGGTAAAGAAGGCGGTGAAGGCACAGATGCCGATATTTATTATCAGCCTTAACTGAGAAGCATTATTTTATTGCGTTTATGGAATATATCACTTCACTTGATCTAAACATTCAATACTCAGTGAAGTGATAATAAATCCCAATACGTAAATATATATTAAGTTATTGAATTTTATTAAAATAATATAATGGTGTGTATTTGAGAGTTATAATAAGAATTATTTCCATATTTGATGGTTACAATAATGATTCAATGTGTAGATAAATAGCCTTTTTATTTATTAAAAAGCTTGCATAATGTTTGAAATGGCAACGATTTTGCCTATGGAGAATAGAATGAAAGCATTAATGATAGCGGATGAAATTGGTCAATTTCATTGGTCAATGCTCAAATCTGTTCTTTTGATTTTAAGTTTACTTCCCATGAGTCAAGGCATTTTAACTTTATGGCATGCGACAGAGGGAAGTAGCCAAATTATGGTGGGTTTTTTTGCCATCAGTGTATTTAGTACCTTACTGGTACTGTGCTTTTGGTCTGCATTGAAAGCGACTGTATTAAGCTTAAAAAAAGAACAAGTTTCAGCTTTAGAACACCGTATGGTCAAAATTTATTGTTATATTCCAATGTTATTTTTAGCAACCATGATGTCTTATTTAGTGACTCAATTATAAAATGAAGGATGTAAAAAACCGAGGCATTGACCTCGGTTTTTTTGTTTCATTGTACAAGCCCCTCCCTTTTAAAAAGGGAGCTTGGGCGGGATTGGTATATGTTTACTTCCTAAGCCGCTATTGGATTGTGGAAATATTTAATCCGCCTTTTTCAAAGAGGAACTTTTTTCCCTTTAAGAATGAAGAGGGAATAAAGTTTTAACGCCGTGATTTAAATGAAACATCCACCTGACGTGGACGATAAATCCAACCTAAAATCAACAACAACAATGAAAAAGCCAGTATCGGCCAATCACTGAGGCGCATATATAAGGTTTCACCTTGCATGGCTGGCAGTTCACCGCGAAGAACCGCTGTTTGATCCGTAGGCGCTTGCTTTACAATATGTCCGTTATGATCGATAAAGGCAGTCACACCAGTATTGGTGGCGCGAATAAACCAACGGCCATTTTCTTTGGCGCGCATTTGCACCATTTGTAAATGCTGCCAAGGTCCTGCTGTACCAGTAAACCATGCATCATTGGAGACAGTCACCAAGAAATCACTTTGACGGGCATTACGACGCGTCAGGCTTGGATACGCCACTTCATAACAAATCGCAGCACCTAAAGGATGGTTTTTTATGTCCAATGGCTTTTGCTCACGCGCACCACGCGAAAAACCGCTCATCGACGGGTCATTTTGCAATGCAGGCAACACCCAACTGAGCCAACCTGAGAGTGGAATATATTCACCAAAGGGTACTAAACGCTGTTTTTTATACAAACCTGTAGCTTCATCACCTAAAGCCATGATGCTGTTGTAATACATTGGATGTTGTTCAATTTGAGATTCTTTTAGATCCCAGTAGGGAAGACCTGTCACCCATGCTGTGCCTGTTTTCTTCACCTGTACGTTCATTGCATCAAGGAAGGGTTCAATATCGGTTTGGAACATTGGAATCGAAGATTCAGGCCAAACAATGAGATCACGTCCCCATTCAGTTCGACTTAAATTGGCATAGATCATCAAGGTTTTCACTTGATATTCGGTCAGCCATTTTAAATCTTGAGGAATATTGCCTTGAATTAAAGAGACAGAAAGCGGTTTGGCATTTTTAGGCTGAACAAAGCTCAGATAGGAAGCGCCCCAAGCACCCAAAAGTAAGAGCGCTGAAGGAATGATCCAAAACAGCCGTTTATTGAGGATTTCAACCAAGGCACAGGCTAAAATAATCACCACAAACGAAACACCAAAAATCCCGAATAACGGTGCATAGCTATCTAGAAAGCGTTCAGTAAAGGCATAACCGACAAATAACCATGGGAAACCAGTAAATACCCAAGTTTTCGCCCACTCAAAAAATACCCAAAGCGGTGCAAAGGTCAGGGGCGTTTCAGGAAAAAAGCGACGGTATAGCCATGTCTGTAAGGCAGTAAATAAGCCCATCAGCAAGGCCATGAAGGCAATCATCAGGACACTTAAAAAAGCACTGGTGTCACCATAAACATGGATAGAGGTATAGAGCCAAAATGCACCGACAAACCATAAACCAAAGCCATAAGCCCAACCGATGCCAAAGGCTTGTCGAGCAGAGCGTTTACGTAGCGAAGCATAGAGTAAAGCGGGTGACAGCAGTGCCAGCCACCAGTAGTAATAAGGTGCCAGTGCAAAACTGAACATGGCACCTGAAAATAATGAAATTAAAAAAGGGTAAATAAACGGGAGCTGTTTTTGTTGTTGGGATGAATTGAACAGCTTATTAAAGTAAGTTCTCATTTACGGACAGCTCGAATCAGATGAATAGTGCGGGCATCTGCTTCTATAATGGTAAATTGCCAATTCTCAAGCTCAATAATTTGACCTTGTAAATCGCTGACTAAACCCATTTCTTGAAGCAATAAACCGCCAACAGTTTCTACTTCATCATCGGAAAAATCAGCATCTAAAACATTGTTAAAGTGTTCAATTGGTGTAAGTGCTTGAACTAACCACGTATTTGCCGTTTGATGGTCATTGTCAGGAATGATGAATTGTGCTTCTTCATCGACCATATCATGTTCATCTTCAATTTCACCGACAATTTCTTCTAAAATGTCTTCTAAGGTGACCAATCCAGACGTTGTGCCATATTCATCAATCACCACAGCAATATGGGTCTGGGTATTTTTTAACATCCGCAGAACTTGGTCAGATCGCGCACTTTCAGGCACAAAGATCGGTTGGCGCATCAAGGCACGAATATCGACTTTATTGCTCGGTTCAGTTAAATAAGGCAATAAGTCCTTTGCCAATAAAATACCCACCACATTGTCGGGTTGGTCGGATGAAAATACTGGAAAACGAGAATGTGCCGACTCTACAAGGGTATGTAAGATATCCAGTAACTGATCATCTTCTTGTAAGCTGATCATTGAAGTTCGTGGGGTCATGACCTCACGAATTTTTGTTGCAGGAAGGTCAAGTACGCCTTCAAGCATTGCAACAGTATCGGGTTCTAAAAAACGACGTGAATCTTGTACTAATTTTAGCAGTTCGTCGCGAGTTTCGGGTGCAGTGCTTAGCCATTTGCGTAAGCCACGCATGCCCCACGACGGGCCTGATTCCTCGTGCATGATCTTTCCTAAAGACTCTTAATATCTAAAAAAACGAATTTTATCATACCCGAGAAAATCTAGATGTCTATCTCTAAAATTGCTGTATTGCATGAATGTATCAGTCATTCTGCATGCTTATTTTAAACTGTATTTTTAAGCAAATCATGGCATTTAAGTTTATGTTAAAATAGCGAGGATTTTTTAATACCGAGTTTACCGATGTCTGAACCGCTTGTTACGCCAACTCTTCAGCTAAATACGCGAGGACTACGCTGTCCTGAACCTGTAATGATGTTGCATCAAGCGATTCGTAAATCTAAATCGGGTGATGTGGTTGAGGTGTTTGCCACCGATAATTCAACCTCATGGGATATTCCAAAATTCTGCATGCATCTAGGCCATGAATTATTATTACAAGAAGAAGTATTAGATGATGCAGGCAATAAAGAGTTTCATTATTTGGTCAAGAAAGGCTAATTCAGAATATTATGTTCTTCACTTTAAAATGACATAAAAAATCCCCTCGAAAGGGGATTTTTTATTGAATATTACATATTTGGATATGAGAGGTACTGCCTCGCAAGGATTACCCTACATATTAGGGTAATTAGGACCACCGCCACCCTCAGGCGTGACCCAAGTGATGTTTTGTGATGGGTCTTTAATATCACAGGTCTTACAGTGCACACAGTTGGCAGCGTTAATTTGGAAGCGTTTAGAACCGTCATTTTCTTCCATAATTTCATACACACCAGCAGGGCAGTAACGCTGAGCAGGCTCATCCCATTTCGGCAAGTTGACGTTGACTGGAATAGAAGCATCGGTCAGTTTCAAATGCGCAGGCTGATTTTCTTCATGTACGGTATTGGATACAAATACAGAAGACAAACGGTCAAAAGTGAGTTTGTTATCAGGTTTTGGGTAATTGGGTTTGAATGTAGCCGTATCTACCGTTTTCAATGTGCTGAAATCAGGCACTAAGTCATGCAATGTAAATGGCACTTTAAAGATGTTTTGATCGATAAAGTTAAATGCACCACCAATCCATTGACCAAACTTGTGAAATGCAGGGCCGAAGTTACGGGAGTTGTATAACTCTTCTTTTAACCAGCTGTTATTGAACTTATCGGTATAAGCGGTTAACTCTTTAGCAAAGAAGTCTTCACCTTCAGTTACGCGGGCAATTGCAAGATCACCGCCTTTTTCTACACCAGCAGCAATCGCTTCAAACACTGCTTCTGCGCAAAGCATGCCAGATTTCATCGCTGTGTGAGAACCTTTGATTTTAGCAAAGTTCAAGAAACCTGCATCATCACCAATGAGCGAGCCACCCGGGAAGGTGAACTTCGGTAAAGCATTAATACCGCCTTTGGTAATGGCACGTGCGCCGTAAGAAATACGTTTACCACCTTCAAGATATTGCTTGATTAGTGGATGGGTTTTCCAACGCTGCATTTCTGCAAATGGATACATGTTTGGATTGGTGTATGACAAATCAACAATCAAGCCTAAAGTGACTTGGTTATTTTCAGCGTGGTATAACCACCAGCCGCCTGAAGAACCCGTTTCATTTAACGGCCAACCTGCACCGTGCATTACCAAACCGGGTTTATGTTTCGCAGGGTCGATTTCCCACAATTCTTTAATCCCGATACCGTAGTGTTGCGGATCGGCATCTTTATCTAAATCAAACTTAGCGATCAGGCGCTTGCCGAGGTGACCGCGGCAACCTTCAGCAAAAATCGTATATTTGGCATGCAGTTCATAACCCGGCGTAAAGTTATGGGTTGGTTCACCATCTTTACCAATACCCATGTCGCCCGTTTGAATACCTTTAACTGTACCATCGGCATGGTAAAGGATTTCAGCAGCAGCAAAGCCTGGGAAAATTGAAACTTCAAGTTCTTCCGCTTTTGTACCTAACCAACGAACGACGTTACCTAATGAAATGACATAGTTGCCATCATTGTGCATGGTTTTAGGCACCATCCAATGCGGTGCTTCTTGTGATTTTTCATCAGACAACAAGAAATACGTTTTGTCTTCAGTCACTGGAACATTTAAAGGCGCACCTTCTTCCTTCCAGTTCGGGAACAACTCATTCATGGCACGAGGTTCAAGAACCGCGCCAGATAAAATGTGCGCACCAACTTCAGAGCCCTTTTCCACGACACAAACGGACAGATCGTTCAGGTTATTTTCAATTGCAAGTTGACGAATTTTAATCGCTGCAGAAAGACCAGCAGGGCCTGCGCCAACGATGACTACGTCAAACTCCATCGATTCACGTTCGATGTGCTCCATGTAGGACTCCTCATAGTATTTGAAGGTGGCAACCGTAGTGATTTCACTCGGTGCTGCCATGAGTGTTCTTAATGCCCAGACACAATTTTATTATCGTGTCTTTTATATTGTGGGCTAGTATAGTTTTAAACCTTGATCTAGCCAATTGGCTGAATCATATTATTTTTCCGTCAGTAGGGTCTTCATTTATGATTAATCAAAATAATTCACCAAATCCGACGAAAGAAGTAGCTATTGCTGATGATAAAAATTTAATGGGTATTGCACAATACTTAAAAGATGCACAGACCGGTCACAAAAGGTCAATACCCCCTTTAGAGCAATTTACCCCAAAGCATTGTGGCACAATGGATTTAAAGGTGAAAGTCAACGGAGAATGGTGGCACGAAGGTCAATTGATCAAACGTCAGGCCCTCATTGATCTGTTCTCCAGCGTACTTTGGAAAGAACAGGGTAAGTTCTATTTAAAAACCCCAGTTGAACAAATTGAAATAGAGGTGGAAGATGAACCTTTATGGGTGAATCAGGTTGGTCGAGTGGAAATTGATGGGAAAAATTACATTCAGTTGAGCACCACCACGCAAGATATCGTCATTGTGGATGCTGAACATTCTATTTTTATGCGTGACTATGTTACTCATGATGGATCGGTTGAGTTGCGTCCTTATGTGCATGTGCGTTTTGGCATCAATGCATTAATTCAACGTGCCGCTTTTTTTCATTTAATTGAAATGGGGCAGCTGCTTGAAAATGAGCAAGGCGATACCATTTTAAGCCTACAAAGCGGTGATTTTTACTTGCAATTAGGCACCTGAGGTTTAAGCTTTGTTCTCTCCCTTTTGAACTGCTGAAAAGTGAAGCTATGACAGCCATTCATCCTATTTATCCTTTAATAGATCCAATGCCCAAGGCGCAATCTCATGCGCCGATCGGAATTTTTGACTCTGGAATAGGTGGGTTGTCGGTGGCACAGGAAATCGCTCGATATTTACCGAAAGAACGGATTCTTTATTATGCAGATACTGCACATGTGCCCTATGGGCCACGTGATGATCAAAATATTCGTGAATTGACGGCTCAAGCGATTGAATGGTTATATCGGCAAGGGTGTAAAGTCGCGGTGGTGGCATGCAATACGGCATCTGCCTTTAGTCTTGATTATTTACGTGATTATTATGGCGAAGACTTTCCCATTATTGGCTTGGTGCCCGCTTTAAAACCTGCGGTCTTACAAACAAAATCAAAAACGGTGGCCGTACTGGCAACACCCGCGACTTTTCGCGGCAAACTGATTCAAGATGTCATGCAGCGTTTTGCACTTCCTGCCCACGTCAATGTGATTCCTGTGACTTGTCTCGATTTGGTGCCGTTTGTCGAAAGTGGCACACAAATGAGTACAGCATGTTTAGCCACGTTAAAAGCAATATTACAACCTGTGGTGGATCAAGGTGCTGATTATTTAGTTTTAGGTTGTACTCATTATCCCTTTCTAAAACCTGCAATTGAGTCTATTTTTGGTCAGAAACTGACATTAATTGACTCTGGTGTACCAGTTGCGCGACAAACAGCCCGAATTTTGATTAAAAATGAGTTATTATTTGAGCAAGATCAGAATGACGGTGTGCGGATTGAATGTCATGTGAGTGGCAATAACGCAGAAAACTTAAAAACTGTGTTGCAATACTTGATTCAAGATGATTTAACTTGGAATATTCGTAATATTGCTGTTGAATAAGCAATCAAACGCGAATAGTCTTTTGAAATATAGTACAAAAAATAAATTTTAGATTAGGTCATCGGATTACAGCACAACTGCTCAGCATAGCGACAGTTGGAGATGTAATGTGCAATTGGAAGAGGATAACCAATGCTCGATAAGCGTTATCAGGTTTTTATTTCTATGTCTGGCAGTGAAATGCAGCCAGAGCGTATCATTTTGGCTCAAACTTTGGTGGGCATGGGATTCTTTTCGTGGGGATTGGAGCAAAGGACACCTTTAAGTACAGCATTTGCACGTCGTCAAATTGATGATTGTGACTATGTGGTGATTCTTTTGGGCAGTCAATACGGTGAGCAATCTGTGTCTGGTGTCGGCTATATGCATTTAGAATATATCTATGCAGTCACCAAACAGAAACCCATTATCGTATTTATGCATGAAGACCCATTATCACGGGATTTGTCTTTGCAGGATCAAAAGCCAGAGCTACGCGAGAAGTTTTTAGAATTCCGTAAATTATTACAACAAGAAGCAGATCAAATTTTTACCTATCGCAGCATGCGTGATTTGGAAATGGCCGTACGTTTTAATATGCCACAAATGTTAGAACGCTATCCTGTTTCAGGTTGGGTGAGACCACAAAACACCCAATTGTTGCATGATGAAATTGATCAGTTGAAAGTAAAAGTTGAGCAACTTGAAACTGAAGTGGGTAAGCGTGAGGTCGATCCGTTCTTAACTTTGCCAAAAGTTTCCATGCATGAAGTTTTTGCTTTTGAATATCGCATGCATGCCTATCAGGACGGTAATTTTAAAGAACTGAAAATTCAAAAGAAACTGACTTGGGCACAGTTACTAAGTATTTTAGGCACCATGTTTCTTCATCCGACACCAGAAGAATATTTTTCTAAATGTATGAATGAATATTTAAATGATAATGGTTTGGCGGATGCACGACTCGAAATGCCTCGTGCGCATGCGGTTGCCCGTTCACAAATCAATATTCGGGCATTGCACAGCATTAAAATGCAAATGCGTCAAAATGACTGGATTATTCAATCTGGACGAGATGACCGTCAACGCATGTTGTGGCAGTTAACGCCGAAAGGACAGAAATTGCTGGAAAGTAATTTACTTGATAATAATCGTGTTTTTCAATTTAATTCATCCTATTAATGGATATGGTGAAGGTGTAGAAAACTGTTAAAGTAAACCCAGTTTATTCATCTTGGAATAGGGTTTGATGTTTTCTGCACCTAAAGCAAAAGTCACCATTATTTTGGCCAATTTGGGTACGCCAGACGAACCCACTGCTGTTGCAGTCCGCCGTTTTTTGAAACAGTTTTTATCCGATCAGCGTGTGATCGAAATTCCCAAACCGATTTGGCAAATCATTTTAAGACTTTTTGTTTTACCCTTTCGCCCAAAACGCGTTGCACATGCGTATGCCATGGTCTGGGGGCAAGATTCACCGATGCGTGAAATTGTCTTGCAACAAGTGCAAGCAGTGCAACAGCAATTGATTCAAGACTATCCGCAATTTGAATTAAATGTGGTGCCTGCCATGAGTTATGGCAATCCGGGGATTCAAAATTTACTGCAAAATTTAAGTGCAAATGTGCAAGATCACATTATCCTCTTGCCTTTGTTCCCTCAATATTCAGCTACTTCTACCGCGCCACTTTATGATGCCATTGCCAAGTGGATCTTGACTCAGCGTAATTTGCCGGGCTTGTCGATTATTCGTGATTATTATCAGCATCCTTTATATATTCAGGCTTTGGCGCAAAGTGTGCGTAACTATCGCGCCGAGCATGGCAGTGCCGAAAAATTATTGATGTCATTTCACGGTATTCCACAGCCTTATGCCGATAAGGGTGATCCCTATGCAGATCGTTGTCGTATTACAGCGCAATTATTAGCGCAGGCTTTGGATTTAGCAGAAGATCAGTGGGCGATCAGCTTCCAGTCACGTTTTGGTAAGCAGGAATGGGTCAAGCCTTATACCGATGTCATATTGCAGCAATGGGCAGAGCAAGGGGTAAAGTCGGTACAGATTATGAGTCCTGCTTTTTCAGCAGATTGTTTGGAAACGCTAGAAGAATTGGCGATTCAAAATGCAGACTTGTTTAAGTCAGCAGGGGGACAAGACTATGCTTATATTCCCGCCTTAAATGCCGATACAGATCATTTGGCATTGCTCACAACTTTGCTTCAAGCTAATCTTGATGCCTTAACGCAAACATTAGCCCACTAATTTCATCGAGGTTTCGCCATTATGTTGCAAGTCAAAATTGTCCCTGTTACGGCATTTCAACAAAACTGTTCAATTGTCTGGGATTCTGAAACCAAAGAAGCGATTTTGATTGATGCTGGTGGTGAACCTGAAAAACTGCAAGCCGAAGTCGATGCTTTGGGTTTAACGGTGAAAGCCTTATGGTTAACGCATGGACATTTAGACCATGCAGGAGCTGTGGGTACATTAAGTAAAGTCTGGCATGTGCCTGTGATTGGCCCACATAAAGAAGATGCTTTTTGGCTCGATATGATTCAAGACGTATCTGCAAGGTATGGCTTTCCTATTCCAGAAAAAGTTGAAGTAACGCAATGGCTAGAAGGTGGTGAAGTTTTAAAACTGGGTGATGAAGCGTTTGAAGTTCGCTTTGCGCCAGGGCATACCCCAGGTCATGTGATGTTCTATAACCAGAATTATGGTCTGCTTTGGACGGGTGATGTACTGTTTAAAGGTTCAATTGGTCGTACAGATTTCCCTCGTGGTAACCATCAACAACTGATTGATTCGATTAAACGTGAATGTTTTAGTCTGCCAGATGCAACGCAATTTATTTCAGGACATGGGCCTTTAAGTACCATTGGTTTCGAGAAACAACATAATCCGTTTGTTGCAGGTAAGGCCGGTTAATTTTTTCTTTTCGTCGATTGATGAATCCGTTTCATCAATCTCGACGAAATGGATTGCTATTGTGCTTCTTTAATTCTAAGACGATGATTATTGCTGCAAAACAAAATAAGATGCCAATTGCCATAATAATGACATCATGGTTATAAATGCCAAAACCTAAACTCGCAATACTGAGTAAGGCAAATAGAAAAAATAGAATTTTTAAGTATGATAGTTCCATTTTTATTTCCTTTTCTTATATTTATCAAATCATTGTAGTTCAAAAAATGAGTCATAATTATTCTTTTATCAGCAAACAAAAGAATTTTTTAATGGTTTTCAATAAGATATTTTGTAGCCTTTCATCGACTAACGCTTAGGGCCATGTTTCTATTTTTAGCCTCCGCACATGAGAAGACTTTAGTTGTTACCGTTCAGTACTGTCGATGATTGCAATCGGTATGCTTCTTATTTTTTAGCTTTAAAATATAAAAAGCTGGATTTGAGTTTATATGGTAAATGGTTGATGAGTGTCATTCATCAACCGCTGCATTGGTTTTGGGGGAAAGGTAATTTTAAGAATAAAACCTTAAAACTGATCTTCCTCCCGACCGCCATCGGCTTGGGGTGCATCTTGAGTCGGAAGTTTATATTCATCCTTTGCCCAAGCGCCTAAGTCAATCATTTTGCAGCGTTCAGAACAAAAAGGACGGAATTCATTGCCTTCCCAAGTTGAAAGATCACCACAGCGTGGACACGGGAAAGTACGAGGCATGTTGTGCTCCAGATAAAAATGATGATTCGATTAGGCAAATACAGTCGCTCTTGCTAGACTTGAGCCGATTTTTGTTAGTTTGATCTGATTATGCCAATTCGTCAATTTCAAGCACAGCGTATGCATGCGCCTCGTGATTTTCAAATGATCAGCCCAGATCCCATTTGTGTGGAAATTGGCGCGGGTAAGGGTAAACATGCCTTGTTGTTTTCGGGACAAAATCCTGAAAAAAGGTTAGTGGCGATTGAACGCACCCGTGAAAAATGTCTGGCTATGCACAAACAGCATGTGCTAGAAGGACAGGCGAATTTACAGCCGATTCATGCCGATGCAATGCCGTGGATTGTACATGCATTGAATCCTGCTCAGGTGCAGCAATTTTTTCTTTTATATCCCAATCCTGAGCCGCATAATCCAGCGCAGCGCTGGTTAAATATGCCCTTTTTTGAATTTTTATTGTCACGTTTACAGGTCGGTGGAACAATCACATTGGCCAGTAATATTATTGAATATATCGCTGAAGCAGAACAGCAGTTGATTGACGTGTGGAAACTCCCGTTTGTTAAAGAAGTGATTGCTGAAACCTCAGCCCGCACACATTTTGAAATTAAGTATTTGCAGCGCGGTGAATTGTGTCAGCAATTGATCATGACCAAGCCAGAAGGCTATTGCACCCGTTTTGACGATTTTATGCCTTTACAGGGGCAGAATGTGGCTCAGCAAACAGATTTAACTGCTGCACCTGAAAAAGCTGAATGAGTAAGTCATGAAAAAGCGTGTTGCAATTATAGGTGCTGGCCCTGCGGGTCTCATGGCTGCGGAAGTTTTAAGCCAGTCCGATTATGAGGTGCATGTGTATGAACAGAAACCTTCGGCTGCGCGTAAGTTTTTAATGGCAGGCAAAACAGGGTTAAATATTTCCCATGCTGAACCTGTGACCCAATTTATTGGGCGCTATGATCAAGCAGAGTGGCTTGAACCGTGGGTGAGACAGTGGGATGCTGTCTGGATTCAAAGCTGGATGAAAGATTTGGGCATTGAATCCTATATTGGTTCATCTGGGCGGGTTTTCCCGATTGAAATGAAAGCTGCCCCTTTATTGCGTGCATGGCTGAAACGCTTGCAGCAACAGGGTATTCAGTTTCATTATCGGCATCAGTGTTTAGACTTAAATGCAGCGGCACTGACGGTCAAAGATTTAGTGAGTGAACAGGTTACAGTACAGAATTTCGATGCAATCGTGCTGGCTTGTGGTGCGGTGTCTTGGTCAAAATTAGGCAGTGATGGTGCATGGCAGCAATGGTTGGCACAGGATGAAATTGAAGCTTTTCAAGCCAGCAATGCAGGCGTTGAGTATCAGTGGTCTACGTTTATGCAACCTGTTTTCGGTCAGCCGTTAAAACGGGTTGAAGCATGGGTGGATGATCAAGCCAAAACCATGGGTGATATTGTGATTAGCCATTATGGTTTAGAAAGTGGTTTGATCTATAAGCAGGGCCGTGCATTGCGTGAGCAAGTGAAAAATGGTCAGACGATGCAGCTATATTTAGATTTACTGCCCGATCAAACCATTGCGAAATTGGCCGAAAAATTACAGCCCAGTAAAAAACAGTCGCTCAGCAATGTCTGGCGTAAGGCTGGCTTAGATGCAGCCAAAGCCAGTTTAGTCCGTGAATTGGTTGCCAAAGTGCTGTGGAATGATCCCTTGGCGTTGGCGCAAAAAGTCAAACATCTGCTGATTCCTTGCACGGGTTTTCGCCCCATAGAGGAAGCCATTAGCTGTGCTGGCGGAATAAAGCGCGAGGTACTGACTGAACAGCTACAATTACGTTCAAATCCGCAGATCTTTTGTTGCGGGGAAATGTTGGATTGGGATGCCCCGACGGGTGGCTATTTGCTGACTGCTTGTTTTGCAACTGGTCGTGCCGCAGCTGAGGGTGTGCAAAACTATCTTTCTACGCAACAATAGTTGGTGATTTTTTGAAGCATGATCAGAAATATGCTAGCTTAAAAACTCCCTCATGATAAAAATGAAGTCGTTTATGACTGAGCAAAAGCAATATACAGGAAGTTGTTTGTGTGGCGGTCTGCGCTATGAAATTCAAGGTGAAATTGGTGACATTGTGCAATGTCATTGCCGAAAGTGCCGTAAAGCCAATGGCACTGCTTTTGCAACCAATGCACCCATTCAAAAAGCAGATTTTAAAATTGTGCAAGGTGAGCATTTACTGAAAAAGTTTCAATCGACAGCCACTACACAGCGTTGTTTCTGTGCCGATTGCGGCTCACCGATTATCAGTATTAAAACGGAAACACCTGATGTCTACCGTTTACGTATCGGCACATTGGATACAGCACTGGCCCAAACGCCAACACAGCATATTTTTGTGGCCTCTAAAGCAGAATGGGACACCATTTGCGATACTTTGCCGCAATATGCTGAACGACCATAAGGTTTTGTTATTAGCTGCTAAAAGGGATCAAGAGATCCCTTTTTTATGGGGCTGATTTTGTTGCTTCAGATGGTGTCATTTCAGGATATTGTGATTGCCAATGTTCAAGCTGTTCTTGCGCATGTAAAAACTCACCTAAGCCTTTGTCTTGATCCTCTGATTTTTTGGGATTTACTGCTTTGGGTTCTTTGTTCTCATCATACAGTTTGGCTTGTAGTTGCCAATATTCTGCAATCAAGCCTTGAATATAGCGACCTTGCGCCGTTTTTAAATCCAGCTCTTTTAACATGTTGAGTGCCGACTGAATATTGTCCCGTTTGCGCTGATGGGCAAATTCATCGGTCAGTGAGCCTGCTTCTCGCATTTTGCTTAGTTCATCTTCCATGTCATCGCTCATTTGGGTAAAGCGCTGATCAAAGTCGGTCAGTAAGGCAATATCATGTTGATCATTTGGCGTTTTTTCAAAAGCTTTCACTGGTTCAGTAATCAACTCCTGCATGACTTTATCTTCAGGCTGAATTTTATCATTTTCGTTGGTGGCATTTTTACTATTATCACAAGCACTAATTAGCAGGCTTGAGCAGAGTAAAAAAGGAAAACCCAGTTGTTTCATTTGAAGTTTTTTCATGATCATTCCTTTATTGCGAATCAGTTTTTTTTAAAGTCATAAGCATAGGTTAAATAGGGAAAAGCAATTTCATCTTGAGGCTGTTTTCCAGTGTACTTGAAAACAATCTGTTCAAATTGGGCTTTTAACTGTTGCTGTTCGTGTTCTGGCATTGCTGCAATAAAACTGGTGGAAAGTAAGCGTTTAGACACGACATTTTCCACAGTACCCTTATGTACTTGTTGAAAGGTCTGTACATGATTCAGTTGAAACAAGGTTTGCTGCTCAAAGACCTTTTTCCATTGACCACTATGATAACGAGGTGTGTTACCCTCAAAAGGTGCAATCACATCCGCGAGGGCTTTGACCCAATCGACCTGAATATCACGTTGATTCCAAATCAGAGCCAAATGTCCGTTGGGTTTGAGCACGTGATGAATTTGCTGTAATGTTTCAAGATTGGCAAACCAGTGAAACGATTGCGCACAGATGACAGCATCAAGGCTATGTCTGCTTAAGGGCAGCTGGTCGCTCGATGCTTGCAGCGTTTTAACGTCTGGATAGGTACTTTGTAATTGTGCCAACATTTCCTGAATTGGTTCAATTGCGGTAATGTGTTTTGTGATCTGTTGTAAGTAAGGTAAGAATTTGCCAGTACCCGAACCGAGATCAATCAGCTGTGATTTTTCGTCAAGTTGGAGCTGATCTTGCAGCCAATGTACGATCTCTGGTGGATAACTGGGGCGAACTTGTTGATAGAGTTCTGCTGCTGAACTGAAGCCTTTTTGAGCGGCTGGATGTAGTGATTGTGTCATATTTTGCGCTTTTTAATCTTCTGAGCATCTATAAAATAACATATTGGCTTTTGGTAAATAGGCACACTGTCTATTTGTTTTATTGACTCTAAAAACAAGGGCCGATTTGCTTCGGTGTGGAAATGGATAAACACATTATTTTTGAAGACGAACAAATTCGGGTCATTTTTTTAAGAGGCTCATCAGATGAATTGATTTTCTCTTTTGGCGACTTAATTACGCGTGCCAAAGGATTGTCGATTAATGCTGAAAAGTCACTTTCTAAACATGATTTTAATGTCATTGGCATTATGCCGAAGCAGAAATCGTGGTTTCCTGAAAGCTCAATGCGTCAGATGTTTGCCGAAATTCAAGAGCTAATTGCCCCATTTAAAACCCGTATTGGTTATGGCGGTTCAATGGGTGGTTATGCCGCGATTAAATATTCTAATTTGCTCGATTTAAAACGTGTGGTTGCCCTCGTGCCACAGTATTCAATAAATCCTGATGATGTTGAAGACCCGCGTTATAACATGTTCTTTCACGCAGAACTGAATGCCAACATGCAAATTCAGCCGCAAGATGTTTCTGCTGAGCGTGAATACATTGTGGTTTATGATCCGTATTGTCCAGAAGATCGTGCGCAATATATAAAGCTCGAACAAGTGTTACCGCACATTCATACCTTGAATTTACCTTTTACTGGGCATGATGCCATTGCGGTACTCGCCAGTTCAGAATTATTACATGACTTTTTGTTGCATGATTTTGATGCACCCTATTTTTATAAAAAGATCCGTCAGGTCAAAAAGAACAGTAAGTTTTATTACCGTAAAGTGATTGAAAATTTACTGCCACGTCATAAAAATGCTTTGGGTTCGATTTTAATTAACAATGACTTACAGCTCGATAACCAGTTTTTTGACGCAAAGTTGAAACAACAGTTATTAAGAGAATTGTTGAGTAATAAGCAAGTTAGTCAGCAAGATTTAATGAAACTCGGTATACAGGTCAATTTACCGCAGGAAAACCGCAGCCAGTTACTCGACTCTTTTGGTCATGGCTTGGTGTTTAATGTGATTAGCCAAAAAATTGAAAGCTATGCCGCCAGTGCGATTGCTTTAAATCATAAATTTTTGATTCCAATTTTTGCCAAGGGTAGTGCTTTGGTACAAATTACTTTAAATGATGAACGCTACGTGGTGGCGATGAATGATCGCCACATCATGAAATTATTTAAAGAACATGAGCCTTTAACAGCAGGCATGCACCCCATTGTAATGAAAAAATATAGTGATTTTTATGTGCTCAGTTATAAGCATTTAAACTTAAATAATAATGAATATGGCAGTCATGAGTTTATTGAAGACACGCCTGAAACAGCTCAATTTGTGACTCAACCGATCCATCCTTAAGCACGATTGAGTAGCTTATTGTTGTTTAAAATAAACTCGACTTTAGTCTGATTTTTGACCACTTGCTTTATATTTTAATCGGTCTAAGATAGAAAATATAAGGCAAGTTCAATTTGCTAAATATCGAAGAATAAACAATAAAGGGTGCTTAAGGATGAAACATGATTTTATACCGACTGTGCTTTTAGCCATACTCGCTCTATTGCTACCTTCCTATGCATTTGCCCAGATTCCAGATAGCACCTATATCATTATGGGCAGCGGATTGCTTTTGGTTTTAGCCTTAGCAATGTATGTGTTTAGCCAAATACGCAAGTCTATCCAAGTCCATATGAATAAACCCACTAAATAGTGGGTTTATTCATAACAAGTGCTTAAATTGAGTTGAAAAATATCACAAAGTTGGCTTTGAATCTCTAAAATGAATTTGTAGATTTCTGTTAAAATTAGCCAAGGAATGCTTAATGAAAGCCGTATTTTTAGATTATGAATCACTGGATCAACATGATTTAGACTTGAGCGCACTAGAGGCCAGTTTTGACGCGTTAAGTTTATATCCAAGTACCAGCCAAGCGCAGTTGTTAGAGCGTGTGCAACATGCGGATGTCATCATTAGCAATAAAGTGATAGTCGATGCAGCAACCCTTCAGCAATGTCCGAATTTGAAACTGATTTTAATTTCAGCAACAGGCACCAATAATATTGACCTAGTTCAAGCACGTGCGCAGGGCATTGTGGTGTGTAATTGTCAGGGCTATGGCACTTCTGCTGTGGCTCAGCATACCTTAACTTTAATGTTGGCTTTAGCCACCTCATTGCTTCAATATGATCGTGCGGTGCAGCAAGGGCAATGGAATAAATCACCCATTTTTTGTTTGTTAGATTTCCCCATTGTTGAATTGGAAGGTAAAACTTTAGGAATTTTGGGCTATGGTGAATTGGGGCAAGCGGTGGCCAAATTAGCCGAAGCCTTTGGTATGAAAGTTTTAGTGGGATCTTTGCCAAACCGTCCCAGCGATAGCAGTCGTATTCCTTTTACTGAATTATTAGCACAAGTTGATTTCCTTAGTCTGCATTGTCCATTAACAGAAAATACCCGTGATTTGATTGATGCCAAGGCCTTTGATGCAATGAAACCGAGTGCATTTTTAATTAACTGTGCACGTGGTGGAATTGTCAATGAACAGGCGCTTGCAGATGCCTTAGTTCAAGGCAAAATTGCAGGTGCAGCGACTGACGTGTTGACGGTTGAACCCCCGAAAGAGGGCAATGTCTTGTTAGATTCCCATTTTCCCAACTTAATTGTTACTCCGCATAGTGCATGGGGCAGTGTGGATGCACGTCAGCGTATTGTGCAGCAGATGGTGGACAATGTTGCGGCTTTTAAAGCAGGTCAGCCCATTCGACAAGTGAATTAACCGACGCTCTGCGTACGACTCTCTCAAAATAAAAGAAAGAGGGTATGTATTATAAATTTATGCTGCCTTTGCTTGGGGTCTGTGGTGCTTCTGTTGTCGGTGTTGGAGCAGGCACAGGCTCAAGATTGCTAGATGACTGGCTTAAAGGGTGTGAAACAATGGGTGCAGGCTGTGTATTTGGACTGCCGATGATGCCATCCTTGGTTTTATTTATTTTTTTATTGACGGTTGCTGCGGCTTGCTGAGATTTTTCTTTTGCAAGCACAGATGTTTCCGTTGCTAGTGCTTTGCTTTCCTCCCATGCATTGTCAACTTTAGGTTTGACTTTGGCGATGCCTTTTTGCGCTGCATGATCGACTTTATCCGCCGTATTTTGTGCAGCTTGTTGCGCCTTATGTCCCAACACTTCAAAAATATTGGGATTGTCGCCATAAGTTGGTGTTGTTTTGGTGACTGGCGCTGTTTCTGCTGCCGATGTGGTTTGGATAAAAAGGCAAGTGGAGGTTAAAATTACACTGCTCAATAGCGCTGTTTTCATCAGTTTCATATCGGTATTTATTCCTTTTCATTGTCGCAATTATCTACATTCTGAATTTATTGTAGTCGCGAATGAAGCGGTTAAACAAAAATATGCTGAAATTGATACAGCCTTACAACATGCTTATACATTTACTCCTACAGTGTGAATGGCGGAATAAAAAAAGCCCCCCATTTCTATAAAAAAGAGGGCTTTTAGTACCATATCAAAAACCGATTATTCACATTGTGCGAGTGCTTCTTTGGCAAAGTAGTTGCGTAGTGTAAGGAAGTTCTTTTGTACCGTTGCATCGTGTAGGTCGAAATTGGTTGCGGTACTTGTACCATCTTTTGCAAAGCTGGCAGAACCACCTGAAATAAGGGTTAAACTTTTAAATGACCATTGTTCTACGGCTTTGCCTGCTTCGAGGTTTCCAGTAAATTCAATCACGCATTTGTCACTGAATTTAGTCAATTTGGCTTTGTTATTGGTGGTATCTGGGTAAACGTCTAAGTTTTTTACTTCTTGTAGGACACCAGTTTCAAGTTGTGGGATTTTGGGTGCAGATGTACATGCAGTAAGGGCAACGCTAGCAAGACCAGTCAAAATAAGAGTTTTAAGTTTCATAATATTCTTTCTTGTTGAGTATTGTTAGTTTGAGTATATGGAATTCAATTTAAATTCGCTATAAAAACTAGTTTTCAATAATTTCGAATGTAGTTTCACCATGATTTAACTGAATCAATATTTTTTCACCCTTTGAAGTTGGTTCAATTTTAAGTAAGAAAAGTCCGCTATTAAGTATTAAGTCGTTAAGATTTTTGAAGCCATATTCTGTTTTGATTTTTTTATTAGCATCAGGGAATTTCTTACTAATTGATACACCTATAGTTGTAAGTGAAATCCAACCCTTATTTTTATTATTATCGTCTATTAATACTTGAATTTCCTTGTAAATTTCCTCTGCAGGAAAAATGAAATGAGTTTTAAATAAGTTAGATTTTAAGTAGGAGATTTGAGTATCGACTCCTTTTTGTGCGCTTACACAATACTGCTCAAATTGATCTAAAAATGGTTTGTGCTTTTTTTCCAATTCTAATAAGTAATTGATTGCCTGTTGGCATTCATCCAGTTTTGATAAATTGAATTTTTCTTGAAATTGATGTGCTAGAAAATTACGATCCGCTACAAATTCTTGTAATTGAAAATTAAGTTCTTGGTGACGATGTTCACATAAATTAAATGATACGTTCATATCAATACGAAGCGTCTTTATCGTTTCATCTATGATTTTCTTTTCTTCTTCCGTTCCACTTACAAAAATTGAATTTAAGGCTTTTGTAGTCAATCCACCTAAAGTTTGATTTTTAACTGAAGGCTCTATAATTAGTGGGGATGAATCATTTTTAGAAATAATGGTACGATTAAGCTTTAATAAAGATTTTAATCTCATTTCTACAGTCTGAAAGCGAATTAGATGCTTGCCTAGTAGTAAAAAAATTTTATCTCTTAATTCTTCGATATTTTGCATAGTGACTTTAAATAAAAAACCCCACTAATTTATAGCGGGGTTTTTCTTAAATTACAATTATTTAAAACTTTAGTGCTGCAACACCGAAATATCCGCCACACTGGTAAACAAGCTACGCAATTGAGCCAATAAACGTAAACGGTTGGCTTTCAATTCTGCATCATCTGCCATGACCATGACGCCTTCAAAGAATGCATCCACAGGCGCACGTAAAGCAGCAAGCTTAGACAATGCAGTGGTGTAATCTTTGGCAGCAAATAATGGTTCAACTTCAGGCGTAATTTTAGCAAGTACAGCGAATAATGCTTTTTCCGCCTCTTCAACTAAGTTTGCTTCAACCACAGCGCCAGTTGGTTCAGCTTCTTTGGCAAGAATGTTAGCAACACGCTTATTTGCAGCAGCCAGTGCAGCAGCTTCAGGCAAGGCACGGAAGTGATTTACCGCAGTCACACGCTTGTCAAAATCTAAAGGTGATTTTGGCGACAACGCTTGAACTGCTTGAATCACATCAACTGCAACGCCTTGGTCTTCATACTTGGCACGGTAACGACCTTCAAGGAATGTAACAGCATCCGCTAAAGTCTTCGCATGATCCGCTACAACATCGCCATAAGCGTTTAATGCCAACTTGATGAGATCTTCAATCGACACATCAAGATTGTTCTCAGTCACCAAACGTAAAATACCAATCGCAGAACGACGTAGTGCAAACGGGTCTTTTGAGCCTGTAGGTGCTTGACCAATACCGAAAATACCTGTGAGCGTGTCTAAACGATCTGCAAGGGCAATGGTTGTACCAGTTTTGGTTTGCGGTAAAACATCACCAGCAAACTTAGGTAAATATTGCTCGCCTAAAGCTTCAGCAACTTCGTCATTTTCGCCTTCAATACGTGCGTAATAAGTACCCGCAATGCCTTGAAGTTCTGGGAATTCACCCACCAATTCAGAGGTTAAGTCACATTTTGCAAGTAGCGCTGCTTTTTCAGCATCGGCAGGATTTGCACCTGTAATTGCCGATAATGCGACAGCCAATTTGGCAATACGTTCAGACTTGTTCCAAAGCGTACCCAACTGTGCTTGGAATACCATGTTCGCAAGTTTTTCTTTACGAGATGCAAGTGGTTGCTTTTGGTCTTGTAGGAAGAAGAACTCTGCATCGGACAAACGTGGACGAACCACTTTCTCATTTCCTTCAATAATTTGAATCGGATCTTTAGACTCAATATTTGAAACAGTAATGAAATAAGGCTGTAGCTTGTTATCGCTATTCACCAAACAGAAGTACTTTTGGTTGTCTTGCATCGTGGTAATCAAAGCTTCTTGCGGTACAGCAAGGAAACGCTCTTCAAAGCTTGCACGCAGCGCAACAGGCCATTCCACCAATGCAGTTACTTCATCACGCAGGTCGCTTGGTACAATCGCAATCGCATTGACTTCATCCGCCAACGCTTTGACTTGTTGGTCAATGATGGCTTGGCGTTCTGCAAAGTCAGCAACCACATAAGCCGCTTTTAACTTGGCAAGATATTCATCTGCATGAGTCAAAGTGATCGCTTCAGGGGCATGGAAACGATGACCATAAGTCACATTACCTGCTTTATGGTCTTGAATAGTGGCTTCAATGACATCGTTGTCTTTGAGCAACACCACCCATTTTACAGGACGGACAAATTCGGTACGGCTCGCTGCTGAACGCATACGTTTTGCAATTGGAAGATTGTCCAAAGCTGCTTGTAAAATTTGTGGCAGTAAAACCTCAAGGCTTTGACCTTTGACATCTTTTAAATAGCAAACTTTTTCAACTTTACCCGCTTGGAACGTGGTGACTTGGTCCGCAGTGATGCCTTGACCACGCATAAAGCCTTCTAATGCTTTGCTTGGTTTGCCTTCAGCATCAAAAGCCGCTTGTTTTGCAGGGCCGTCAAAGCGTTTTTGTGTATCAGCTTGTGCAGCATCGACATTCACAATTTTTAAAGCCAAACGACGCGGCGCTGCATAAGCTTCGATAGTATCGAAAGCAAGACCTGCATCTTTTAAGCCTTTTACCGTTTCAGCATGCAGTGCATCACGTAATTTCTTTAAGCTTTTAGGTGGAAGTTCTTCACAGCCCAATTCGAACAAAACGGTATGTTTAGACATTATTTGCTCTCCTTGTTTGCTTCTTTCGCTTCTGCTTCAACTTGTGCTTTTAACTGCGCCAAAACTTCATCACGTAATTCAGGTTCTGCCATTGGGAAGCCAAGCTTGGCACGTGCCGCCACATAACTTTGTGCAATTGAACGCGCCAAAGTACGTACACGTAAAATATAGCGTTGACGTTCAGTCACTGAAATTGCACCACGTGCATCAAGCAAGTTAAAGCTATGCGATGCTTTAATCACTTGTTCATAGGCAGGCAGTGGAAGTTCAGCTTCAATCAAGCGCGTCGCTTCAGCTTCATAGAAGTCGAATAGTTCAAACATTTTTTCGACGTTGGCATATTCAAAGTTATAAGTTGATTGTTCAACTTCATTTTGATGGAACACATCACCATAAGTTACTGTACCGAATTGACCTTTTGTCCAAACCAAATCGTAAACTGAGTCTACACCTTGCAAGTACATTGCCAAACGCTCAAGACCATAAGTGATTTCACCCGTAACAGGGTAGCATTCAACACCACCGACTTGCTGGAAGTAAGTGAACTGGGTCACTTCCATACCGTTGAGCCAAACTTCCCAACCTAAGCCCCAAGCACCGAGCGTTGGTGATTCCCAGTTGTCTTCAACAAAGCGAATGTCGTGAACGAGGGTATCAATACCAATGGCTTTTAAAGAGTCAAGGTAAAGCTGTTGGATGTTGTCTGGGTTTGGCTTCAATACCACTTGGAATTGGTAGTAGTGCTGCAAACGGTTCGGGTTTTCACCATAACGACCATCTTTCGGACGGCGTGACGGCTGAACGTATGCAGCGTTCCATGTTTCAGGGCCAAGTGCTCGAAGAAAGGTTGCAGTGTGGAATGTGCCTGCGCCCATTTCCATATCGTAAGGTTGTAAAATGACACAACCTTGTTCAGCCCAGTAGTTTTGTAAGGCAAGAATTAAGCCTTGGAAGGTATCAATATGCGATATGGCGCGACTCATGGTCATCCACTTAAAATTAGAGAAAATTGTGCTCAATTATAAGGAGTTTCAGGAAGAGTGGCAAAGGGTTAATGCGTCGATACTTTTTTGAAAAAATCAAAATCCCGCTAAAATAGATCAGGTCTCTATTTCAGTCGTACGATTTTCTGTTTTAGTAAGTGCTTTATGCTGAATTGAAAAGCAAGAATAAATCAGATGGATGTCATGATTGACCTAAAATTGTGATAAAGATAAAGCAATCTTATTCATTTATTTACATGAAATTGGTTTAATCTGCATACAGTGAAATACTGCTTAAAAAATAAGGACGGTCATGACAACTTGTAAAATTCAGTGCCATTTAACATACAAGATTGTCCAAGCTACAGAATTTGTTTTTCTGATTCAAGTTGCTGATCATCCCGATCAAACAATCCTTACAGAACACCTTAGCTTTTCTCCGCCTGTGATATGGCGTGAATTTCACGACTCAAGCCAGCAAAACCGTTATATCAGATTGCATATTGAAGCTTGTGACGCTTTTGAAGTGAACTATAGTGCTACGGTTGAACGTCATCCTGTGATCAATGCCGATGTTCAGCACAAGCTTAATGAAGTTGCGATTCCAAATTTACCCGATGAAGTGCTGCCTTATTTATTGGCCAGCCGATATTGTAATTCAGACCTTTTGGTGGATATGGCAAATCGATCATTTGGATGGATGGCACAAGGGTATGCACGAGTTAAAGCCATTGAACAGTGGGTTTGTAACAACATTTTTTATGTTTCTGGCAGCTCTAACCAATTTACAACAGCGACCGATGTACTCATCCATCGGGCTGGAGTGTGTCGTGACTTTGCTCATTTAGGGATTGCACTCTGTCGTGCTTTAGGGATTCCAGCACGTATGGTGGTGGGTTATGTCGAAATTGAAAAATTTCTACCCGATTTTCATGCCATTTTTGAAGCCTATTTAGAGGGCGGATGGGTGTTGTTTGATCCAACCCGATTAGCACCGGTAGAAAATTTAATTCGAATTGCTACAGGAATAGATGCTGGCGATGTTGCATTTTCTACCTTCTATGGCGAGATCGAGATGCTCAAAATTGAGCCAATCATTACCAGATAAACTGGATGATTAGTCAGCATAAAAAAGCAGAAAAGTGTTGCACAGTACAATGACTTTAAAAGAAATGTATGGGGTTCACTGTGCGCTGCTCTCTGGTTTAAAACACGACAGAAAATGAATGACAAAGGAAACTCGTCCTGATTGCTGCAAAGAGTAGGGTATTTTTTTATTTCAAACATGCTGAATTTATTGATCATGGAAAAATATAAAATAAATACACCTTATTGTTGCATCATTCTATAATTCGTAAATCAACTCCAATATAACCAAAGGCGTGCTGTGTTTCATTCACAACTTAGATGGCTCAATATCTTAAAACCCAATTTTAAAGTTCTGCCGTTAAAAGAGCGCTTATTGTGTGGCATAGGTGCATTGTTAGGGCTACTACTCTCATCGCTGATCAGTTGGCGGGTGTTAGGTGATATTAACGCATGGTATATCGCGCCTATGGGGGCATCATCGGTCTTGTTATTTGCCGTACCTGCCAGTCCATTGGCACAACCGTGGAATATGGTGGTGGGTAATACCCTTGCTGGAATTATTGGCGTGACTTGCGCCATGTATATTCCAAATTTAACGGAAGCTTTTAGTGTTGCTGTTGGGTTGTCTATTGTATTAATGATGACCACAGATTCATTGCATCCACCCAGTGGTGCAATCGCAATTACTGCTGTATTGGGTGGGGATGCGGTACATCAACTGGGCTATCACTTTATTTTTTATCCTGTTTTATTGAATTCTATTTTATTGTTAGTGATTGCAATTGTCTTTAATCGCATGCTGGGAAAACAATATCCGCAAATTGCACAAGTTAATCAACGCTCTAAAGACCCAACGCCCACCCAAAAAGTCACCATTCAACCGCAAGATATTCAAGCCACTTTGGATCAACAAACTGAACTTTTAGATATTAGTGAATATGATTTACAGAAAATTATTTTAGCGGCACAGGAAAAGGCCAATGCACGAGGGCAGAGCCAGTTTAAGTGTCAGGATATCATGAGTAAACATGTCGTGAGTTTAAATGAGCAGGAGGATATTCATTCGGCTTTGGATAAATTTAAACAGATGAATTTAATGAGCTTACCCGTGTCCAATGCTGAGCAGCAATTGGTGGGAACATTGGCTTTATATGAAGTGGTGGAATGGTTTAAACGTGCAAATGATATGAGAACGACATGGGAGCATCAAGTGAAACATATTATGGTGCGTCAAGTGGTTACCGTAAAACCAGAACAACCGATACAGGATTTGGTGCCTTATTTTGTTGAACGCTCATTTAATTATATTCCTGTGGTGGAAGATCAAAAAATAGTGGGCATGATTAGTCGTGCAGACATGATTGCGGCATTGAATCAACAGCTGAATCAGATCAATGCATAGCGAAATACAGGCAAAAAAAAGCTACGACTCTTGGGGAAAAGTCGTAGCCGAAAACTAAAAATGATTAACGGTATGGATCATTAGAATCTTGATGTACCGTACGAACGGGATTTTGATAGCCTTGAGCAGGAGTTATTTGAAACTGTTTTTTAGGCATAATGAGCCATAAAACCAAATAAACTAAAATTCCTGGGAATGCAGCGCTCATTAGAGAAACAATCACAAATATAATGCGAAGCAAATTTGCATTCCAACCAAATCGTTCAGCAATACCGCCCATTACACCTGCGATCATATTTTGGCGGTTAGAGCGATACAAGCCAACATTGGCCATCTAAATCTCCTTAAAATTAAAAATAGCTGAGTTAAAACAATTTACTCATACTGATAAAATGGTGATGTAAATCAATTTTTAAAGGGTTATCGGCTAGAAAAATCGTTAAGTTATGTAACTGGACACTTATTCTTTTTAATCGAGCACATAAAATGTATGAACCTGAAAAAAAGATGGATTGTTGTTAATAATAATTCATTAAATATCAATTATCTTCTTCCTATAAAACGGATACTTGACTTTAGTATCTATTGTAATTAATTGAGTATTTGCCAAGAATAAAGCAATAGACGTGCTGAGACAGGAGGGATACGTGTTTCGAAATGCTAATTATGGTTACTGTGTTTTTGTTGCAATGTTTACCGCTCTTGTCGGCTGTAATAAGTCATTAGAAGATTCTGTCGCTGAACAAATACAACCAGCAACTGAAGCGACTGATCTGGTAGTGAGCAATATTGAAGGTAAAAAACTGACTGAAGTCGCTGGGCAGGCGACATTACCTGTAGCCACTAAAGCCACAGAAGAAACCCCGCATACGATTCCTCAAAGTGCTGAACCTTATGTGGGACGTTACCAGACGGTGATTAGTTGTGATGACCCCTTTGTGGCATGTGAAAAGGGGACAGCCGATTTTATTGTGAATTTATTAGCCGATGGTACAGCACACCGTAGCATTATCCATTTGGGACAAATAACCTTTGCTTCGGATGTTCAATATCACCAAGATCATTGGTCTTATGATTCAGAGCAGCATCAAATTATTTTGCATCGTGGCAATGGGGTAGAGTTTTTTTATCACATTGATGCAAATCAAAGCTTGGTAATGGATTTAGCGAAAATTTCCAATCAGACTCAGCGCAATAGACAATATTTTGCGCAGGGCAATGCTTTTCCTAAAAAAGCCTATCGTTTAGTAAGAGAACCAGTTAAACCAAGCCTATGATCAAATTTAGATGACAAAAAATCTCCGAATGCGGAGATTTTTTATGGCATAAATATTGATTTGCATTGCTTCTGATTAAATTTGGTGGGTTGTGAGGGGCTTGAACCCTCGACCAATAGATTAAGAGTCTACTGCTCTACCCACTGAGCTAACAACCCTGAACCTATTTAAAACATGCTTTTAAATAAAGTACAAGATAAAGCAAAATTTTGAGAAGGGTAAAGCGACTGAAAAGGGCAGAATTTGTCGTAATTGGAATATTTGTGGTTTTTACTTCTGCTTAGGAGAACAGAAAGAAAACTTAAGAATAAATGGTGGGTCGTCCGCGATTCGAACGCGGGACCAACGGATTAAAAGTCCGCTGCTCTACCAGCTGAGCTAACGACCCATTTAGAAAGAGTGCTTTAAAAGCTAAAAAAACTTCATGGCAGAAGTTTTTAGAAGATGGTGGGTCGTCCGCGATTCGAACGCGGGACCAACGGATTAAAAGTCCGCTGCTCTACCAGCTGAGCTAACGACCCATCTCTAGGTGATCAAAATAAGTGGTGGGTCGTCCGCGATTCGAACGCGGGACCAACGGATTAAAAGTCCGCTGCTCTACCAGCTGAGCTAACGACCCTGAACCAACATTCAAGTAAAACTTGAATGAGCAGTGCAAGAAAATTTTTCTAAACACCACTTCGTTTTGATGGGCGTATTGTAGCAAGTTATGAAACGAGCGCAAGTAAAAAATAGCAAACTTGTTGATGTTTGATTATAAATGCAACAAATTTGCTAAATCTAGTCAAAAAATATACTTTTTGAATTAGAAACGGTATTGATAAGCTTGGATATTGTTGAATATTTCAGCAGTTAAATCACAGTATCCTGTTGCGTTTGGCAGTAAAACCAACAAGCGTTCGTCTGTTTTATTGGGATCAAAGGCTTGTTCTTTTAACGTGTTTTTTTGGTATTTAAAGGTGCCTGTCGTTTCAACATGGACTTGAATGCGCAAAAACACAGGAACCGCATAGGCTGGCAAGCATTTTTTAAATTCAGTCGCCATGTGCTGTAAATCGTGTTCGGTAAATTCGGCATGATCTGCCAGTGTAATGGCTGCCATGCCAGCACGACCATTGGTATTGGGGATTTCTACCCCATAAACCACGGCTTCAGCAATTTTTTCATATTCACTGACGACATTTTCAACTTCGGTCGTCGATACATTTTCACCTTTCCAGCGGTAGGTATCGCCTAAACGGTCAACAAATTGAGCGTGACGGAAACCAATATCACGCACCAGATCACCAGTGTTAAAGAAAGAGTCACCCTGAGTAAAGACATCTTTCAGAATGACCGATTTATTTTTTTCAGGATCGGTATAGCCATCAAATGGCGAACGGCGGGTAATTTTGCCCACGAGTAAGCCGACTTCACCTTTTTTGACTTTTTTACACCAGCCTTGGGCATCTTTTACAGGGCTGTTGGTTTCTTTATCAAATTCAATAATCGCATAAGGGGTTGGGGAAAAGCCGACAGTATTATCAAAATTAAAGATGTTGCTGAAACCCACATTGCCTTCGCTTGATGCATATAGCTCAAGAATTTCTTCTACACCAAAGCGTTGTTTGAATTTATCCCAGATATTTGGACGCATGCCATTGCCGATCATTTTCTTGACGCGGTGTCCATGTTCAAGTTCAGAGCTTGGTGCATCCATCAGGTAACGGCATAACTCACCAACATAGCCAATGGCAGAGGCATCAAATTTTTTGACATCTTTCCAAAAAGCAGAGGTTGAGTATTTGCGTCGCAAGGCCAGTGTTGCACTGCCTGCAATCACACCACACCAGCAGACCACAATGCCTGTTGCATGGTAAAGCGGCAGGGTACAGTACATCACATCATCGCTGGTTAAAGCTAAGATATGACCATAGGTGCCGTATGCCAACGTCCAACGACTATGGGTGAAAATGACGGCTTTGGGTAAACCTGTCGTACCCGAGGTATAGATGTAAAATAGACCATCTTTACCTTGAATGCTTTGCGTGGTGGGGGTGTTGAATGTTGGAAAGTGAATAATTTTTTCTGCTAAATTTGTCCAGCCTTTTGGGGGTTTACCAGCATTAACTAAGGTTTCCTGATCTGCAAACCAGTGAAAGCGATCTTCTTTAAGGAGCAAGTCTTGACGGATTTCATCCACTGCGGCACGACATTCTTCACCCATAATAATGGCGATTGGTTTGACCAGATTAATGCTATGCGTTAATGCTTTACTGCTTTGTGAAGTATTGACTAGAGCTGCGGTGACCCCAATTTTAGCCAAAGCAATCACAGTCGCCACCAGTTCAGGGCGATTTTCCACCATGACGGCAATCACATCACCTTTACGTGCGCCAATCGACAAATAAAAGTGCCCAATTTGGTTTGCCCATTCATTGAGTGCTTGATAGGTAAATTTTTGCTCTTCGAATAATAAGGCATTCCCTTGCGGATTACGCTTGACTGCTTTTTCAAATGCAATACCTAAGCCCGCAGGTGTATTGGGGGTGCGTAAATAGGCTTGTTTCAGTCCACTCAATAAATGGGGAACTTTACTGATAAATTTGGGTAACTTTGCTGCGACATCCGTGATGCTAATCAAGTCATTTTGTGTGCTGTGGTTCATAAGAATCCTATTTATTTTTCATAATCCAGTATGTCTATTTGTTCGTGCTTATATTGCAGCTTCTTTTTAGTGGTTTAGTCCTAGAGCAATCAACCTAATTTGGTCAAAATAACAAAAAAAACCTAGTCACCGAAATGACTAGGTTTTTTTATTTTGCTGCATTAGAGCGAATTATGACTCATTTGCAGGCGTTACTTTCTTTGGTGGACGACCACGGGGACGACGAGGGCGGATGGGTTTGTCCTCATCATCTTCCGTTTCATCTTTGTTCGTATCCGTTTTTGGCTCTGCTAGTGCCTGTACATCTTGCGCAACCTCTACAGCTGTTTCAGCTTGTGCAGGCTTTGCTTCAACAGTCTTAGGCTCTATTACTTTTGCCACAGGCGCTGGTTTCTCAGCTTTTGGCGTAGGTTCAGCAGCGACTTTAGGTTCATCCACGACCGCGACATCTTCGATTACTATGACTTGTTCTGTCACAGGCTCGATTTCAACAGGAGCTGTTTCAACCACCTCAGGTGCGATTGTCGCCACGTCTTTGGTTGCTTCAGGTTCGCTATGTGCTTGCTTCGCTTGCTCTAAAGCTTGTTCCGCTGCAAGTTTTGCTAAACGACGACGTTCACGTGGATCATTGGCAACACGCTTATCTGAAATAGCCGTAGGCGGTGTTAAGTCCAATACCGGTGCTGGTTCAGCTTCTGGAGCCGCTTTCGTTACTGCAACATCACGTGTAACAGGTTGTGCTGTTTCTGCCTCAGTTGCCTGATGCACGATAGTCGCAGCATATTGCTCAGTGAATTTCACCAATGCACGATTGAAGGTTGGGATTAAACCAAACTGCTCGATCAGCACTGAACAATCCTCACCATATACATGGCGAATTAAACTGCCCACGGTATATTGGCTCAAGGTTGGAACCTGTGATGGATTCAATTTTGGTGCAGGAGCTTGTTGTTTCGCTTGATTTTCACGTTTTTGGCGACTACGCATGCGTGGGTCGTTACTCGCACGTCGATCAGCAGAACGTGGTTTATGTGATTCTTGCGGTTTAGTCGCTGTTACTGGCTTTTCTTCCTTCACAACCACTGGTTTTTCTGTTACCGCAGCTTTGGTTTCTGCCACAGCGACAGGTGCCGTTGGTGTAACAGGCGTTTCAACTACAACAGGTGCCGAGTTTAATGCAATGATTTCGCTTTTCGCTTGATCGACATTAACCACTAATGCTGTTGGCATAACCTCTTGACGCGGTGTGTCAATCACTTCGACTTTTGGTTGTTGCTCATTTACGACAGGAGCAGCAGCAACCGCTGGTTGAGGGGCTTGCTCGTTCAACACGCTTTGATCGCGGTGGCGATTTGGGCGGTTTGGACGTTGCTGATTATTGCGGTCACGGCGTGGAACAGCATTTTGCTCGAGTTGAACTTCAGCATTTTGTTGTTCTGGATGTTGACGTCGAGTCGGGCGCTTGTTTTCACGCGGATCTTGACGTTGCTCCTGACGCTGTTCTTGGCGTTGTTCCTGACGAGAGACTTGAACAATTTCTTCATGCACTTGGTTTTGTGGATTGTCATGCTGAACTTGTTCGCGTTGCTCTTTTGGCTTGTTCACGCGCTTTTTATTGTGACGTTGCGCTTTTTCTTCTTTATCAGAATACTTGTCGGCAACTTCACGCTGTTCCTGTTTATGGGTCACAGGCGTGTTTGGCGTTAAGTAAGCATTGCTGTTTGCAGTTGCAACTGGTGCGCTTTGAACAGGTGCAGGCGTTGTAACTTGACCCACTTGACCAAATTGACCACGACTCACAGCACCACCATTGACCATTTGTTCAATGGCTGCGGCAGCATTGTTTGCTGAACGTGCTTGATCAACAGTTTTTGCTTGTTTTTGCACAAACAAGTTTTCTAACCATGCACATGGGCTTGCTGAAGCTTGAGCAACAGGCGCAACTTGAGTTGGCTGTTGTTGCTGTGCTTCTTGAGCAGCTTGTTGTGGACGGCGTTGTTGCTTGTTGTTCTGGTTTTTGTCTTGCTGCTGAGCTTGTGGTGCAGCTTGAGCTTGTTGCCCATCTTCTAAATGCCATTCAGAGGATTCGTAACCCAACTCTTTTTCACTTGAACGCGTCGCTTCGGTACGTTCATAGCTGGTTGGTGCAAAACCTTCAGCATTATACGTAATTTCATAATGCGGCGTTTCTAAATGTGGGTGTGGTAAAACAGTCACACGTACATTTGAGGTCTGTTCTAGGTAAACGAGGCTATGACGTTTTTCATTCAATAAGAATGCTGCAATTTCAACAGGCACTTCAACTTGAACTTCACCATGACGTTCACGCAGCGCAATTTCTTCTACTTTACGCATAATCGAAAGCGAAAGAGAACGTAAGTCACGCACCATGCCAGTACCGTGACAGCGTGGGCATACGTAACCGGTTGCTTCTTCAAGCGATGGACGTAGGCGTTGACGACTCATTTCCATTAAGCCAAAACGAGACAATTGACCGAATTGGATACGGGCACGGTCGCTTTGGGTTGCTTCACGGAGTTTGGCTTCAACCATACGCTGATTGCGGTCTTTGGTCATGTCGATAAAATCGATCACCACTAAACCACCGATATCACGTAAACGTAGTTGACGCGCAATTTCTTCTGCTGCTTCTAAATTGGTATTTAAAGCGGTGTCTTCAACATCGTGACCACGTGTTGATTTCGCAGAGTTAATGTCGATAGACACTAAAGCTTCGGTTTGGTCGATGACAATTGAACCACCAGAAGGAAGTTTAACTTCACGTTCATAGGCAGTCTGAATTTGGCTTTCGATACCGAAGTGAGCAAATAAAGGCTCATTTAAAGTATAGGTTTTTAACTTTTCTAACTGACGTGGCATCACAGCTTTAACAAAGTTATACGCTTCGTTATAAGCTTGTTCAGAGTCAATTAAGATTTCAGCAACATCGTCACGTAAATAGTCACGAATCGCGCGTGTGACCACACCCGCTTCTTGATGCACCAACATTGGTGATGGGCCAGAACTTGCAGTGCTTTGGATTTGTGCCCAAAGGTCTAGCAAATGCTGTAAATCAAGTTGTAATTCTTCTTGAGAGCGACCAATACCAGCGGTACGAACAATCACGCTCATGCCACGCGGTGTATTAAGTGATGCCAACATTTCTTTCAATTCTTCACGAACTGAACCCGAAATTTGACGACTAATACCGCCACCTTTTGGATTGTTTGGCATAAGTACCAAATAACGTCCAGCCAGTGAAATAAAGGTAGAAAGGGCAGCCCCTTTATTGCCACGTTCTTCTTTTTCCACTTGAACCAAAAGCTCAGTGCCTTCAGTGATCAATTCGCGGATATTTGAAGTTTGACGTGGATCTGCTTGGTAGTATGAGTTTGCGATTTCACGCATAGAGAGGAAGCCTTGACGACCTGCACCATACTCAACAAAAACAGCTTCTAATGAAGGCTCGACGCGAGTCACGTGACCTTTATAGATATTGGATTTTTTTTGTTCACGGGTACGATTTTCTAAATCAAAATCGTAAAGACGCTGACCCGTGACAAGTGCAACGCGAATCTCTTCGGCATGTGTTGCATTAATCAACATACGTTTCATGGGTATACACCTAATAGTGATACACAACAAAACATCGCTATTCACGTAGCGAACATCACATATTACGGATCAACACTCAGATCTCAAAATAACACCTGTGGTCTGAGCTTTTTTACCGGCCTTTTTTGTTCGGCTTCGGTTTTTGATTCACGTATTGATGATGGCAATACGGCTTCAATCTTTCAACGATTAAAGTCACCTGAACGGATTCACTGGCGGACAAACGGTGCATTGGATGTGAGTAACTTTCACTGTCACGTAGCTTGAAGATCATCTCTTCGTTTAAGATAGAGCGTCTTGATACGGAATTATCATCGTATCTTTGCTTTATGTGCAGATCCAATGCATCAACGTTGTAGCCTGAATGCGACTTCAGGTTGCGACTCATTTGATGTGTATCAGTTTACGTTTAAAAACCAACTCAAAGTTGGCGACATATTTTTGGGGCAAACTGATTTATGTACATTAAGTACAATTAAACGCAACAGTTTGCTTTTTTGCCGATATAATAAGCCTTCGGCGTCGGCATATTCTTTAGGGACCTTTCCGTATTTAGTATGAGTTGTGAAATTTAATGTTTAGCTTCAAAAATATTGAAGTAATTAAATTTTTTCATACTAACGGTGGTATCCGTGCGCTGACTATATCAAACCTTGCATCATCTGCCTATGGGCTAAGCTTAAATTTCTTGTGTAAAGCATAGCCTAAGTGATCAGTTTTTAATCAATTTTAGTATTTTTTTGGGTCATCGTAACTGTATGAATTCTACGCAAGAATGGCAAAGTGTCACTTGGTTTGAAGTGGACGAGCATCAATCGGGTCAACGTATCGATAATTTTCTATTTTCTAGGCTCAAAGGTGTGCCTAAAAGTCGGATTTATCGCTTGATGCGTGAAGGGCAAGTTCGGGTCAATAAAAAGCGCATTAAAGCTGAAACCAAACTGGCAATTGGCGATCAAATTCGTGTGGCACCGATTCGTTATGAACCTAAAGACGAAACGGCTGCACCCGTGTCAGATAAAGTTGCACAGAGCTTACTCAGCCGTGTGATTTATGAAGATGAAGGCTTGATGATTGTGAATAAACCTTCAGGCATTGCCGTGCATGGGGGAAGTGGCGTGGCTTATGGTCTGATTGAAGGTTTGCGCGCAGCCACAGGTAAAAAATATTTAGAGCTGATTCATCGTATTGACCGTGATACGTCTGGTTTAGTGATGATCAGTAAAAAACGCAGTACGCTTAAAACCCTACAAGATTTATTGCGTGAACGTAAAATTAAAAAAACCTATGCTGCTATTGTCAAAGGTCAGGTCAGTTTGGATAAACAACTGATTGATGCGCCTTTACACCGTTATGAATTGGCCAATGGTGAGCGTCGTGTCTGCGTATCTAAAGAAGGTAAGCCAAGTCAAACGCAGTGGAATGTCGCAGAGCGTTTCCGTCATGGCACCTTGGTTTATGCTTCACCGCTTTCGGGACGCACACATCAAATTCGTGTGCATGGTTTGAGTATTGGTCATCCTTTAATTGGCGATGATAAATATGGTCATGAAACGGAATATAAAGGCCCTGCGGCACGTCGTTTGTGTTTACATGCTTTGCGTTTAGAAATTCCAGGTTATCCAACCATTGAAGCACCTTTGCCTGAAGATATGCAGAATTTAGCAGCTCAGCTCCGTGCGCAGTCTAAATAATCTTCTTTAATCCTCCTTTGAAAAAAGGAGGATACAGAGGAGATTTAAATTTGAAAATATTTTTGCATCTAAATCAAATATTGGACGTTATTCATGAATAAACCTGTAGAACTGATTGTGTTTGATTGGGATGGAACTTTGTTTGATTCAGTGGGGCAGATTGTGGCAAGCCTACAGTTTGCAGCACAGCAATTTGAGCAACCCCTGACCCCTGACGCGGCAAAAAGTATTATTGGTTTAGGTTTGCCAGAAGTCGCACAGGTTTTATTTCCTACCGTTCCTGAATTACATACTGACCTTTTGAAATGTTATGGCGATCATTATGTTGCCCATTCAACAGGCGATGCTTGGTTTGCAGGCATTGCTGAAATGTTGTATGGACTCAAAAATCAGGGTGTTCAGCTTGCGGTTGCGACGGGTAAAAGCCGTAGAGGTTTGAATCGTGTCTTGAATCAGACCAATAGCCATGATTTGTTTGAGATTACGCGTGCGGCAAGTGAAACCAAGTCCAAGCCTGATCCGCTGATGTTGGCTGAGATTTTAGCTTTCACAGGAGTAAAAGCTGAACAGGCGATTATGGTCGGGGATACCTCTTATGATTTGGAAATGGCGCAGAATATTGCCATGCCCAGAGTAGGGGTGAGTTATGGTGTGCATACGCCAGCTGTATTACAAACGTTTAATCCTTTGACCATTGCAGATGATGTCGCAAGTTTAGATCAGTTTTTAAATCAGCAAGTGAATGCTTCCGATGTGGCTTAAGCAAAGTTGATCATTTTTCAAGGTGTATAAGGATATGCACCTCAATTTAATTTTGAATAACAAGAAAATATAATATGAGTCGTTCCATTCGATTACTTCATTTATTGCAGCATCTGCGTGAACAGCGTTACCCTGTTACTGCACAATGTTTGGCTGAACATTTGCAAATCAGTGTGCGAAGTGTTTATCGAGATATTGAAAGTTTACGTGATCAAGGGGTCAATATTGAGGGCAGTACAGGTTTAGGATTTCAATTGAAAGAAAACTTTCTCCTTCCTCCCATGAGTTTGGATGAATCCGAAATTGAAGCGATGTATCTTGCATTACAATGGGCTAAATCTATTCCTGATCAAGCATTACAGCAGGCTTCACATTCGGTATTAAGCAAATTTAAAGCAGTCTTGCCACAAAGAAAACAAGAGTTTTTAAATGATACTTATCTAAAATCCATTCATTCATGGATTGAGGTTGATCAAACCATTGTTGAACAAGTTCGGATCGCCATTCGTTTACAAACTAAAATTCAGATTAATTATGTTGATGAGCAGAAACAGATTTCACACCGGCAATTATGGCCTTTTGCATTGGGATATTTTAACGACAAAATGCTGTTGGCTGCATGGTGTGAACTGCGTGCAGATTTTAGAAATTTCCGTTTAGATCGAATTCAAACGCTAACCCTCACTGAGCAAATCTACCCCGAATTTAAACGTCATTTATTTCACCAATGGTGTCAAAAAGAATTTTCAAATTCAGAAGCTTCACAAAGCACTACTGACAAAAACTGACACAGCCAAGTTCTATGCTAAAAAAACAATAAACACAGAAGGATAGAACAATGGCTTTAACTTTATATACCAATACGCAATCTCGTGGTGTTGTCGTGGATTGGCTCATTCTTGATTTGGGGATTGAGGTCGAGCGCATAGAAGTTGCATATGGCACAGAAATGAAATCGCCCGAATTTTTAAAACTCAACCCTTTTGGCAAAGTGCCTGTTTTGGTCGATGGCGATGTGGTGATTTATGAGCTAGATGCCATTTGTGCGTATTTGGCAGATAAATTCTCTGAAAAAGGGTTAGCTCCTGCACTTGATGATCCGAAAAGAGGTTTATATTACCGTTGGTTGTTCTTTGGTGCAGGACCTTTTGCAGCAGCCTCCGACAATGAACATTTAAACATTCAAGTTGCACCTGAACAAAAAATGTTTATGGGCTATGGTGATTATCAAGATACCTATCAGGCATTGATTCAAGGCTTGGAACAAGCAAGCCCGTATTTATGCGGTTCACAGTTTACGGCAGCCGATATCAGTTTAGGGGCAATGATTATGTGGCAATTAAAAATGAATCTATTACAGCCCCATCCTGCGATTGAGCGCTATGTTTTAGCTATACAACAACGTGAAAGTTTAAAGAATAATCCTGCTTTATTTGCCGCATAAAATCATTTTACTTACATAAGCCTCTTTTTAAAGAGGCTTATTTTTTTGTTGTAAACCTATACAAATAAACTTCATGTTTATTATCTTTTAGTCGTAGATGATGGTTTCCACTCAAATATATAAAATCTGAATTTTGAGGGATTAAGTCATTTTTCGCTTTGATTTTTCTACGCTGTTTATTTTGATTGATAAAACAAAAAAAGATTTATAGGTTCTAACTATTGTAAAAAATAAAATAAGTATTGGCGTAAAGTCGCCATTTTTCCGATGCTTAAACTGTTTATACACATACGCGTTTTATAGATGATCAGATACAGCTCGTCTGTCGAAATTGATCTAATCGATCCGAGTTTTACATCTTACTCAATCATTTTTTATCTAAAACAGTATAAGTCCATTTTTGCAGTTTAAGGAAACATTGATGTCGAATTCTGCTGTTGTTGAAACGAGTGTTGAATCCGTTGCTTTAGCGCTTAGAGAAGCTGAACTGTCAAAAGTTGCGATTGCACCTATTCGTCCACAATTGGGGGGGGAAAGTGCCGATGTCGATATCGCATATGCCGCTCAAGAAGTGAATACCCAACGTGCGCTTGCTGAGGAACGTCGTTTGGTTGGACGCAAGATTGGTTTGACTTCAAAAGTTGTACAAGCGCAACTTGGGGTAGATCAACCTGATTTTGGGATGTTATTTGCCGATATGGCCTATGGCGATGGTGAAGCCATTCCTGCTGGTTTGCTCATTCAACCGAAAGTTGAAGCTGAAATCGCCCTGATTATTAACAAAGATTTAACCCAAGAAAAACACACGTATGCAGACATTATCAGTGCGACTGACTATGCATTGCCTGCGGTAGAAGTGGTCGATAGTCGTATCGAAAACTGGAAAATTTCCCTGATTGATACGGTTGCAGATAATGCTTCATCTGCGGCTTATGTTTTAGGCTCACGTCCAGTGAAACTGGAAAATTTAGACCTTGTGAATTGCAAAATGGTGATGACGCGTGGTGACGAAGTGGTCTCGCAAGGTGTGGGTAAAGCATGTTTGGCAAATCCTTTAAACGCGGCAGTGTGGTTGGCTGACGAAATGGTTCGTCGTGGTCGTCCACTCTTGGCAGGTGACATCATCCTTACAGGTGCACTTGGCCCAATGGTTGTTGCAAACCCAGGTGACGAATTCAAAGTTGAGATTGAAGGCTTTGGTTCCGTTGTTGCTGCTTTCGCTGCTGAATAACGTTTTTGTATAAATCGGAATTTTAGAGAGTACATTCATGAAAAAGATTAAATGTGCATTGATTGGTCCGGGTAATATCGGCACAGATTTGCTTTACAAACTGCAACGTAGCGAATGGTTAGAGCCTGTTTGGATGGTGGGGATTGACCCAACGTCTGAGGGTTTGGCACGTGCTGCGAGCATGGGTCTAAAAACCACAGCAGAAGGCGTTGATGGTTTATTGCCACATGTATTGGCAGACAATATTCAAATTGCTTTTGATGCAACCTCTGCCTATGTGCATGCTGAAAACAGCCGAAAACTCAATGAACTTGGCGTACAAATGATTGACTTAACACCGGCAGCGGTTGGTCCATTTTGCGTACCACCCGTAAATCTTGCTGCGTTGCTTGAACAAGGTGAATTGCCAAACGTCAATATGGTGACATGTGGTGGTCAAGCCACCATTCCGATGGTGGCTGCCGTTTCACGTGTTCAGCCTGTGAGCTATGGTGAAATCATCGCAACGGTATCGACTAAATCTGTAGGTCCGGGCACCCGTAAAAACATTGATGAATTTACCCGCACCACTGCGGGAGCGATTGAGAAAGTTGGCGGCGCGAAAGCGGGTAAAGCGATCATTATCATCAATCCTGCTGAGCCACCACTCATGATGCGTGATACGGTTCATTGCCTCGTTGAAGGTGAACCCGATCAAGCTGCGATCACTGCATCCGTGCATGCCATGATCAAGGAAGTTCAAAAATATGTACCGGGTTATAAACTGGTCAATGGTCCAGTCTTTGATGAAAACCGTGTTTCTATGTATTTAGAAGTTGAAGGTTTAGGCGATTACTTGCCTAAATATGCCGGTAACCTCGACATTATGACAGCGGCAGCTGCACGCACTGCGGAAATGTTTGCAGAGCGTTTAATTGCACAACAAGCAACCACTGAAGCGGTATAAGGAGCAACCACATGTCTAAGATTATTGTTCATGATATGACTTTGCGTGATGGTATGCATCCACAGCGCCATCAAACGACTGTTGAGCAAATGATTGCCATTTCAACTGCCCTTGATGATGCAGGCGTACCTTTAATTGAAGTGACACACGGTGACGGCCTTGGTGGTTCATCGGTGAATTACGGTTTTGCTGCGGCAACCGATGAGGAATATTTGTCTGCGGTTGTGCCACGGATGAAGAATGCCAAAGTCTCGGCACTTCTTTTACCTGGGATTGGTACAGTTGACCATTTGAAAATGGCACATGAAATAGGTGTTTCAACCATCCGTGTGGCAACGCACTGTACGGAAGCAGACTGTTCCGAACAGCACATCACGGCTGCACGTCAGTTAGAAATGGATACAGTCGGCTTCTTAATGTTGGCTCACATGGCAACCCCAGCTCAATTGCTTGCAGAAGCGAAAAAAATGGTGTCTTACGGTGCGAACTGTATTTATGTGACTGACTCTGCTGGTTATATGCTGCCACAAGATGTAACGGATCGTGTCGCTTGTTTGCGTGACAGTCTTGATTCAAGTATTGAACTGGGCTTCCATGGTCACCATAACTTAGGTATGGGAGTTGCCAATACCGTAGCTGCTGTTCAAGCGGGTGCGATACGGGTTGACTTGGCTTCTGCTGGTTTAGGTGCAGGCGCGGGCAATACACCACTGGAGTTATTCATTGCCGTTGCGAATCGCATGGGGATGGATACAGGGGTTGATTTGTTTAAAGTTCAAGATGTTGCTGAAGATCTTGTGATTCCGATGATGTTGAACCCGATTCGTGCTGATCGTGATGCAGCAACTTTAGGTTATGCAGGCGTTTACTCATCATTTTTGTTATTTGCGAAACGTGCTGAAGCCAAATATGGTGTGTCTGCACGTGAAATCTTAATGGAATTGGGTCGCCGCGGTACAGTGGGTGGTCAAGAAGACATGATTGAAGATTTGGCATTGACCATGTCGAAAGCCAAAGCACTTCAAGCTTAGAATTTTAAGTTTCGTTGTCGTACTGATTTTTCAGTTAGAAAAGCACCTTTCATAGGTGCTTTTTATTGGCTGATGTAAAGGCATTTGATTGAACATGTGGAGGGTCATGCTCTTTTTTTAATGCAAGACGTGACTCATTGTTTAGAAAAATACAAAAAATTAATAGATAAAAAATATCATGCCATATTCCAGTGATATTAATTTTTTCAAATATTTAGCGGATAGAAAAGCGCAGTTAAACTTAAAAGCGATCAGTTGTTTTTATTTGACGGAAATATTCCTGTTTTTTTATAAAAATAAGCCTGTGAACAATAGCTTATAAGCGGTTGCATAAAATAGCTGCAAAAGATCTTATTGTTTTAAGTTCTAAACCAGTTTGGCATATAGATTCAGAAAGTCGTAAGCATGCGTTAAAGGCATTAAAGCTTAATACTGTAGTCGGATTTCGCAACTCAGAATTGTTGAGCATGATGGTGTTATAGCTTAATTTGATCACTGGGAATTTAGCCATGCATCGTCAAACACTATGGATAGCAATCTGTGCTGCTGCGGCAACACTAGGTACAACTGCAACGAATGCAGAATTTATCGACGATAGCCAAGTCCAATTAAAATTTAAAAACTTCTATTTAGATCGTCAATACGCCGATCTTCCACAAAACAACTGGGGCAGTTGGTCTCAAGCCGTGACTTTAGATGCTAAGTCTGGTTATGCCGATTTAGGTGCTATAAAAGTGGGCGCTGATATCTTGGTTCAACATGCTGTACGTTTGAATGGTCGGGATAAAAATCCAGATTGGGTTTTACCGCATGATGGTGAAAAACAAGCGCGTGACTTTGGTAAAGTAGGCGCAACTTTAAAAGCCAAAGTGTCGCAAACTGAATTAAAAGTTGGTGAAATTTTACCTGTTTCGCCAGTATTGGTTTTTGACCCATCACGTCAGTTGCTGACCACATATAGTGGTGCATGGTTAGAATCGAAAGAGATTAAAGATACCAAGTTAACTTTTGCTTACATTGATGGCATTAACAACCGTTATGACAATCAATTCCGCGAATTAACAAAATTTGCACCGCCTGCCTATGATAATGGCGCAGAAGCGGATGGGATGTACATTGCGGGTATTGATCATCAATTTAATAAAAATATTGGTGCAAGCTACTGGTATGCCGATGTGCAAGATATTTACCAACAGCATTATGTCGGTGTGAATTACAAAACCACATTAGGTGCAAAGGCAAAATTAGACAGCCATATCCGTTATTTCGATAACTCGGAATCTGGTGATCAATTGTATGGGAACATTGATAATCAGGCGCTATCTGTAGGCGCTAAAATTAATCATGGCGCACATACCTTTGGTTTGGGCTATCAACAGATGTTTGGTCAAAATGCGTTCCCAACGATTGGCGGTTGGGTGCCACAACCTTATTTGGTGAACTGGGGTGTAGCGACATTTACCAATGTGAATGAAAAATCATGGGGCTTTACGTATGCTTATGATTTCTCTGCGTTGGGTGCAAAAGGCTTAAATGCTACAGCGGTTTATTTCACGGGTTCTGATGCCGATGTAGCGGGTAAACAAGCGCAAAAATCGGATGAAATGAATCTGATTGTGAATTACACCCTTCCAGAAGGGAAGTTCAAAGGTTTAGGCATTCAAGGCATGTATATTGATGCTGATTTTGACTGGAAAACGGACTTAAAAGAGTACCGTATTGCGACAACCTATACCTATAAATTCTAATCATTTGATGGAAAAAGAGTGGCTGTTAATCAGTCGCTCTTTTTTTTGAGCTTCAGTATATTGAACTTGAAATACCTAAGCTGGATTATGGTGATAAATTTATTTTAAATATATTAAAAACAAAGACTTAAATTATCGTTTTTTTGTAGTTCATCATCGTTATTAAGTATCAGTTTGTGCTTGATGAACATGTAATATTAGGCTGTAAAATTGTCGAATTTATTATCATTCAGCGTGTCATTGAGTCAATCAAACACGTATCAATGCTGCATGAGGAGTATGTATGAGCACTGTCCAAATCCCTGAATATACAACCGATTCATTCTTTGGCTTAGAAGATAAGTGGATTGAAACTGCGCAAGGTGAGTTAACGCATTATCACGAAATGGGTGAAGGTACGCCTATTCTTTTCTTGCATGGTTCGGGTACAGGCGTCTCTGCTGCGGCAAACTGGTGGTTGAACTTGCCACAGATTGCTGAACAAGCCCGTTGTATTGCAATTGACACCATTGGTTATGGTCAATCCGTTGTTGCGCCAAATACAGCTTATGGTATTCGTGCTTGGGTTGATCATGCTATCCGTACCTTAGATGCTTTAGGCATTGAAAAAACTTGGGTGGTGGGTAACTCATTGGGCGGTTGGTTAGCATTCCAAATGGTCTTGGATTACCCTGAACGTGTGCTCGGAATCGTATCAATGGGTACAGGGGGGGCGAAACAAACAGCAGCACTGAAAGCCCATGCAAACCCAGTTTTAACAGCAGAAGGCATCAAGCAAACCCTGTCTATGTTTGTGGTGAACAAAGATTTGATTACGGATGAATTGGTTAAAGTCCGTTTTGATTCTGCCAAAAATGATTATGCTTCTGACCGTCTAATGGATGTTGTTGGCGCGCGTGACCGTGACCGTTTTGAGTTTCCACTTGACTTTGAAAAAATGAAAGACATTACTGTTCCTGTACTGCTGATTCATGGTGTACAAGATGTGGTGATTCCGGTGTCTCGTTCATGGGATATCTTAAACATTGTTCCACATGCAGATGCACATATTTTCAGTCAATGTGGTCACTGGTCTCAAGTTGAAAAAGCTGAAGAATTTAATACCGTGATTAAAGATTATTTAACGGCGCGCGGCGTGTAATCTGCTTTAATTCAGTGATAAAACAGGGTGGCTTTTGCCATCCTTTTTTATTTTGTGAAATTTGTATAGATCAGCGATTTGCACAGCCTTTTTTGTTCAATAGAGGACATGTCCTGATGCGATTTATTTGGGGTAAGCAGATGAATTTGGCTTTAAGCCATAATAAAACTGGCTGCGACATTAATACTGATCGCCAAAATCGTGGTGTTAAATCCATATGCCAAGATCAGGTGTAAGGTATTCAATACACGCATTGATTGGCTGGTTACCGAGACATCCGCCGTTTGAGCCGACGTGCCAATTACATAACTAAAATATAAAAAGTCGGGATAGGTCGGTTGTGGTGATTTGGGGAAATCTAAGCCACCTTCTTGATGTTTTTCCAATGCCAAATAAAAGTCATGTGCATAATGAATGGCAAAGATGGTATGCATAAAGAACCACGCCGAAATAATGGTCAGGATGGATAAAATTAAGTGTCCTACTCGAATGGTGGGGTCTGCGGGTAAATGATTAATTTCAATAATAATGGCAATAAAGCACATAATTAAGGTCATGATTACCAAAAGTAAAATGATCCATTTACTGGCATCTTGTTGTAGTGCGCGCTGTAAGATATGGGCATGATCTGTGTGCCAGAGTTTTTTTATGGTTAAGAATAAATAGTGATAAATGGAGATGTTCCAACTGATTAAAAGACAGCTCGACCAACGCCATGGGGTCAGCCATTGTAAAAAATAATACAGCACTGCGATGGATGGAAAGATGATAAAAAAATAAGGGTGGTATTGAACGCCTATTTTGATTCGATGTAATGAGTGTATTTTCATAATGCTCTCTAGATCTATGTCTGTTTTTATCAATACCGCAGTGTATTTATTAGACTTAAGTTGTAATTTTTTGATTATGAGATATTTTTATGCATGAACGAAGGAAAAGTTATGCGTTATTTCCCATCGAAAAAGACTTTTTCATCAATAAATAGTCTAAGACTGAAGTCTTCACGGTACAAAATAAAGAGAAAAATAGGCAAAAAAAGACACCATTATTTATCAAAAAAATAATGGTGTGCTCAATTTAAAAAAGAAAGTGGCTTAATTACGATTGATATTGAGATAAAACACGTGGGTGAGTAATTCAACAAATTTATGAACAGCGCTAGAGCTACTATTTTTATGGTAACTGACATACAAGTCCAAATACGGCAGTTCAATATCTAAAGCACGAATGACTGTGTTTTTCATGGTCAATGGTGCAACGTAGCCGGGTAAGATGGTGCAACCTAAACCCATGCCAATCGAATTGATATTAAACAAGATGTTATCGGCTTTTTGTACAATATTAAATTCAATGCCATGGGTTTTGGCAAACTCTAGAATGGTATTATGTAACGTCAAAGATTGTTCTGCCGCAGGAATGATAAAATCAACACCATGCAATGCTTTCACTGGAATTCGTTCATATTTTGCTAAAGGATGATTTTCCGGCAAAATAAAAATCAAGGGTTCACGAAGCACAAATAAGCTTTCGATTTCATCACTGTTTAAATTCTGACGGGTAAAAGTGACATCTAGATCACCTTTCTTTAACAGCTTTATTTGCTCAGTATTATTGAGACTGAGCAATTCAATTTTTAAATCTGAATTTTGTACCCGTAAATTGGGTAATACATAAGGAAAGATTTTCATCTCTGCCACAGGCACAAAACCAATCCGCAACATTTGCTGTTTGGCTTGTAGGACTTGGCGTGCCATAGCAATGGCTTTGTCTGCTTGAGCCAATGTGAGGCGAGCTTGTTCTAGAAATACGGCACCTTCTTCCGTCAGTTCAACTTTACGCTTGGTGCGATATAATAGCTTTACACCGACATCTTCTTCGAGGTCTTTAATTTGCTGACTTAAAGAGGGTTGGGCGGTATAAAGCTTTAACGCAGCTTTACTAAAATTCAGTTCTTCTGCAACGGTGATAAAATATCTTAGGTGTCGTAATTCCATATAATCTAGTCCAATGAGTAATCCAAAAAATGTCTTACTATAATTTGGGGTGAGTATAATCTATAAACAACTATGCCGTGAAGATGATTCTGCCATTTAGAAAATAAATGGTTTTTAATTTTTCATGACCATTTCAATATAAGAAAAAAACGCTACGAATAATCCATAAAATATCTTAATTGAAACAAAAAAAATATTTCACTAAACGCTGTGAAAAAACCATCATCCACTAAAAGTTGAGTCTATTTACTTTGTGACTGAGTACGTCACAGGAGAGCTTTTCATGAGTGGAAAAATTGATGTGCGCGAAATTGACGCTTTGGTCGATGCACAAAATGGACGTATCTCGCCATATATTTATACCGATCCAGATTTATATGAATTAGAGCTTGAACGCGTTTTTGGTCGTACTTGGTTATTCCTTTGTCATGAAAGCCAAATTCCTAAAGCGGGCGACTTTTTCAATACTTATATGGGTGAAGACCCGATTATTGTGGCACGTCAAAAAGACGGCTCAATCAAAGCATTTTTAAACCAATGCCGTCACCGCTCTATGCGTGTGAGCTTTGCAGACTGTGGCAATACGCGCGCATTTACTTGCCCATACCACGGTTGGTCTTACGGTGTTGATGGTTCACTCAAAGACATTCCATTAGAAGATCGTGCATTCCCGCAAGGTGCATGCAAAGAGAAATGGGGTCTGGTTGAAGTGAATCGTGTTGAGTCTTACAAAGGCTTAATCTTTGGCTGCTGGGATGAAATCACACCTGATTTAATCGAATATATGGGCGACATTGCTTGGTATTTGGATGGTGTGGTGGATCGCCGTCCGGGCGGTACAGAAATCATTGGTGGTGTGCATAAGTGGGAAATTGAATGTAACTGGAAATTTGCAGCGGAACAGTTTGCATCGGATCAATATCATGCCTTGTTCTCTCACGCATCAGCCATCCAAGTGTTGGGTGCAAAACCAGATGACGAGTCTTCTAAAAAATTAGGCGCTGCACAAACAGCGCGACCAGTCTGGGAAACGGCTAAAGATGCCATCCAATACGGCTCGCGTGGTCATGGTTCAGGTTTCTTCTTTACTGAAAAACCCGATGCAAACGTCTGGGTGGATGGTGAAGTGGCGAACTACTTCCGCGAAACTTATGACGAAGTAAAAGAGCGTTTGGGTGAAACGCGTGCATTGCGTCTGGCGGGTCACAACAACATGTTCCCCACCATGTCATGGTTAAACGGCACGGCAACACTTCGTGTCTGGCATCCACGTGGGCCAAATAAAACGGAAGTCTGGGCATTCTGCATTGCCGATGCTGAAGCGTCGCAAGAAGTGAAAGAAGCTTTTGAGCGTTCTGCAACGCGTGCCTTTGGTCCTGCTGGTTTCCTAGAGCAAGATGACTCTGAAAACTGGATTGAGATTCAAAAAGTATTACGCGGCTATAAAGCACGTAACAACAAACTGATTATGGAAATGGGCTTGGGGAATGAGAAAAAACGTGAAGATGGTATCCCGGGGATTACCAACTACATTTTCTCTGAAACTGCGGCACGTGGCTTATACCGTCGTTGGGCAGATCTGTTGATTCATGACACATGGGAAGAGGTCGAAAAAGCCGCTGAGCAATATGAGAAGGAGCTAATGAAATGAGTCAGATCAGTTTAGAACTTCATCATCAAATTAGTCAGTTCCTCTATCGTGAAGGCAAAGCGCTGGACGATTGGAAATTCCGTGATTGGTTGGATCTATTGGCAGAAGATATTTCTTATACGTTGCGCACGACGCCAAATGCACAAACCCGTGACCGTCGTCGTTCAATTGAACCGCCAACCACGTGGGTATTTAACGACACCAAAGACTTATTGGAACGTCGTGTTGCACGTCTTGAAACGGGTATGGCGTGGGCTGAAGAGCCACCATCACGCACCACACATATGGTGTCGAATGTGATTGTAGAACCGACTGAAGTGGACGGTGAATACGATGTGTATGTCACGTACTTGTTGTACCGTACGCAAAAAGAGAAAGACGTAACGATCTACTGCGGTAAGCGTCACGACAAATTACGTCAAGTTGAAGGTGGTCTCGGCTTCCAAATCTTCAAGCGTAAAATTATCTTAGATCAAGTGACCTATAACTCACATAACCTGAGTGTGTTCTTCTAATGAATAAAATTTTTGTTTGCCAAGTTGATGAACTAGACGAAGGCGAAGCGCTAAAAGTAGATTGCGGCGTAAACGGTATTGAAGCACTGGCAGTGTTTAACAATGGCGGAGAATTCTTCGCTATGAATGACCGTTGTTCACATGGTAATGCATCGATGTCTGAAGGTTATCTGGAAGATGACGGTACGGTTGAATGCCCATTGCATTCAGCGCGGTTCTGCTTAAAAACAGGTGAAGCATTGTGTCTACCAGCCACTGATCCAATTAAAACATTCCCTGTGATTGTTGAAGATGGTCAGTTGTTCGTAGAGATGGCAGGAGAGTAATTATGGGTTGGCTACAAGGCGAAGTTGCACTGATTACTGGCGGTGGTTCAGGCTTAGGCTGGGCTTTGGTTGAGCGTTTTTTGCAAGAGGGCGCACAGGTTGCAGTCCTTCAGCGTTCAAAAGCAAAAGTGGATGCCTTGAACGAACACTTCGGTGGGCGAGTTCTTGCGATTGAAGGTGATGTAGCCAGCTATGCAGACAATGTCCGTGCTGTTCAAGCGACCGTTGAGCGTTTCGGCAAGCTAGATTGCTTCGTGGGTAATGCGGGTATTTGGGATCATTATGCCGATATCGTCAATACTTCGGGCGAACAGTTGGAAACAGCCTTTGATGAAATCATGGGCATTAACACCAAATCTCTCATCTTGGGTGCAAAAGCGGCACTGGATGCATTGATAGCTTCTGAAGGTTCAATCATCTTTACCTTGTCTAACTCGGCACTGTACTCCGCTGGCGGAGGCCCAATCTATACCGCATCTAAGCATGCGGGTGTGGGCATCATGAAAGAATTGGCTTATGAACTTGCACCGAAAGTACGCGTCAATGCCGTTGCGCCATCAGGTATGAATGTCAATATCAAAGGTGCTGCATCACTGGGTCAAGAAAATTTGGGTCTACTTGATGCACGTGATCCTGAAAAAATTGGTCGTGGTATGCCATTGGGCTTCTTGCCAGAACCTGAAGATATGACTGGTTCTTATGTCTTACTGGCGTCTCGCGCCAATAACCGTACCCTGACGGGTGTTTTAATTAATGCGGATTGTGGTTTGGGTATTCGCGGTTTACGTCAGCCGCGTGCAGGTTTTTTTGACGCGTGATTTTAGTGTTGGTGTCTTATTTTTAAGCAGTCTAGATTTAAAATAAATAAGATACAGCCACAAATAACTTCAAAAGTTTGTATGGTTTTGCGTAGGCATAGCCTGACTTTTGAAGGATGAGCAGTGTACTGCGTAAGGTAACAAAAATCCTTTGTTGGGTGAGAGGTTCATCCCTGAAACCTCCACCCAACGGCGACATCCATTTCGCCAACCAAGATAATGAATAGCATTGTGAACTCTATATTTAATTCGACAGCATTTCATAACGATTTAAGTCATTTGCTAAAGGATTAACTTGGTAACTGTATTTTCAGCAGATATTTCAATTTCGGAGTCACATATGGCCGTTAAACTGATTTGCGCTTCACATAGTCCACTTATGGAATTTGCTTCGCCACAGCGTGCAGAACAGGAAACCAATGTTCGTGCTGCGTTTGATAAAATGGCAGCAGAAGTCAAAGCTTTTGATCCAACGTTAATTATTACTTTCGGCCCCGACCATTTTAACGGTTTTTTTTATGATCTCATGCCAAGTTTCTGCGTTGGTATTCGTGCCACAGCCGCAGGCGATTGGAATTATGGTGCAGAGAACAACAAGATTAATGTGCCAGAAGAAACAGCGCTTCATTTAGTGCGTTGTGTCTTGGATGAAGGGGTCGATGTTGCTTACTCTTACCGCATGCAGGCCGATCATGGTGTGACTCAACCATTGCATTTCTTATGTGGTGGTCAGCTCGATCGTTATCCAACCATTCCAATTTTTATTAATAGTGCAGCAGCACCCATGCCAACCACTAAACGTACGGTGGCTTTAGGTCGTGCTGTAGGTCAGTTCATCAAATCACTGAACCTTGAAAATGAACGCGTGCTGATTTTAGGCACAGGGGGATTGTCACATGATCCGCCCACACCGCAAATGGGTTCAGTTCCGCCTGAAGTAGAAGAGTTTCTGATTGCAGGGCGCAATCCATCCACTGAAGCGCGTCATGCACGTCAAGCCAAAATTATTGCAGTCGGTCAAAAGCTTGCAGCAGGGGATACTTCTGTTGCAGTGCCTTTAAATGCGGCATGGGATATTGCCTTACTTGAAACCTTCAAAAATGCTGATTTTGCTGCAATTGAGGCGATGACTGAAGCTGAAATTCGCCGTGACGGTGGTCGTGGCGGTCAGGAAGTTCGTTCATGGATTGCGGCATTTGCCGCATTGTCTGAATTGGGCGAATACCACATGACCACTCAAGTCTATGAAGCAATCAGTGAATGGATTGCGGGCTTCGGCATTGTATCGGCAGAATTGAAAAACTAAGGAAGGATGGACATGAGTCAAACGAATATTGAAAGCATTGTTATTGTGGGTGCTGGTCAAGCTGGTGCAAGCGCCATTTTAGAACTTCGTGCCAATAAGTATGAAGGCAAAATCATTTTGGTGGGTGACGAAACACATCTGCCTTATGAGCGTCCACCGTTGTCTAAAGATGTGATCCTCAATCCTTCCGATACCAAAATTGAAATCTTGTCCCCACAAAAACTGGCCGATTTGAATGTTGAGGTGATCCGCGGTAATGGCGTGGTGAAAATCAATAGCGACGCTCACAGCATTGAGCTTAAAAATGGTGACGTTGTTGCTTACGATAAATTATTGCTTGCAACAGGTGGTGCTGCGCGCCGTTTACCAAACTTTGATGCTTTGGGTAAACACGTTTATACCTTGCGTAACCTTGAAGACTCTCAAACCTTAGTCCCTGTGTTGCAAGCAGGCCGCCGTATTATCTTGATTGGTGGTGGTGTCATTGGTTTGGAACTCGCATCAAGCGCACGGTTTAAAGATTGTGCTGTGACTGTCATTGAAATGGGTTCGATGGTGATGGGCCGTTGTTCACCGCTTATCCTGAGTGAATTTTTGCTTGAACAGCATCGTGCTCAAGGTGTTGATGTCCGTCTTTCAACGCAAATCGCTGATTGCCGACTGGATCAGAAGCAGGATGGCGAAGAAATTGTAGTCACTTTGGCTTCTGGTGAAGAACTTCGTGCCGATGCTGTGGTTTACGGTATTGGCATTGTACCCAATGCGCAACTGGCGATTGATGCTGGCTTAGAGGTGGACGTGGCGATTAAAGTCAATCAAGATTGTCAAACGTCAAATTCAGACATTTATGCCGCAGGCGATGTTGCTACTCAATTACGTGACTGTGGTCATCACCGCCGTGTGGAAACTTGGGAAAATGCCAACCTGCAAGCGGGAATTTTTGCGCGTCATGTGATGGGCGTTGAACATCCTAAAGCCAATCCAGCTTGGTTCTGGACTGATCAACTGGATATTAATGTCCAATTTGTCGGTGATATGGCAGCGGCTGAATGGCATGTCCGTGGTGAAATGGATGCAGCGAAGGGTGCAGACAATTCATTCGTGATGTACGGTGTGACTGACGGTCAAATTGTTGCAGGCATTACTGTCAATGCGGGCAAAGAAATACGTCATTTGAAAAAAATGATCAGTAAAAATACCGCATTTGAAATGGAAAAACATTTGGATATCACACAAGACTTACGCAAAATTGCTTAAAGTTTGTAAAGTAATCTTTGAACAGTCCTGTGCTTAGCACAGGGCTGTTTTTTTATGCGTATTTAATGCTGCATTTATCATCAGGAATGTTTATCTGCTCGGTTATTTTGATATGCACTATTTTCAAAATCACAGCTTGAGCACGTCTTGGCTGCATTAAGCAGACGTATCAATTTGTCATTTTCACTGACGGACATTCACTTTTAAAAACAACAAAAAGATAAACCATATCATCCATGCTTTCGTTACTATAAATAGCGGGGGACAATCGTGCTTGCTGTATTGGATCACAATAAATTCAGGACAATTTTAAATGTCTGACTCAAATAAAATGGTGGTGTATGCGGCTTTATTGGGCAATTTAGCCATAGCCTTGGTCAAGTTTGTTGCGGCCTATATCACCAATAGTTCAGCCATGCTGAGTGAAGCCATTCATTCCGTTGTGGATACGCTAAATGAAATTTTACTGCTCTACGGCATCAAAAAATCGCAGCAGCCTGCCAATGTGAAGCATCCATTTGGTTATGGGCGTGAACTTTATTTTTGGGCTTTTATTGTTTCTCTGATGGTCTTTGCATTAGGTGCCATTGTGTCGATTTATCAGGGCATACAACATGTGCGGCATCCTGAAGAAATGCTCAATCCGAGCTTGAATTATATTGTTTTAGCGATTGCGATTGTATGTGAAGGAGCATCATGGCTGGTGGCGTTAAAAGCATTTCGTCAGGTCAAAGGTCAGCAAGGTTATTTTGAAGCTTTCCGTCGCAGTAAAGATCCAACCACTTTTACCGTATTATTTGAAGACACCGCGGCTTTATGTGGTCTGTTTATTGCGCTCATTGGGATTTATTTGGCACATCAGTTCAATATTCCTGAGTTAGATGGCGTTGCCTCGATATTGATTGGTATTGTGCTTGCTGTTTCTGCTATTTTATTGGCGCGAGAAACCAAAGGTTTATTGCTGGGTGAAACCGCAGATCCACAATTACGCAATAACATTTTACTGATTGCGCAAGAAGATAGCGCAGTTTTTTCTGCGAATGGTGTTTTGACTGAACAGATGGGGGCGCATCAAGTGCTTGCCTCTTTAAGTTTAGAGTTTGAAGACCATTTGCAATCGGATGAAATTGAAGCATGCGTCAACAGAATTGAAGCGAAAATTAAACAGATTCATCCTGAAATTGTGGCATTGTTTATTAAACCACAAACGAAAAAAGTGTGGTTGGAACGTATGAAAGGACGTTTGGAATAAAAAACGTGATATACATGAGGGAACATTCGAAATATCGGATTTTGAATGTTTAAGTCACACTAAGAAATTGAATGTACATGAAGCAAAAGCCCGAACAATTACACTTTCAACTGCCTACACAAGAGTGCTGGTCACATAGTTGGCGTCAGCCTGCATTGCAATTTATGCATTCGAGCCAGCATGATGGTCAACGATTTTGCAATGTTTTACCGCGTCCACAAGGACGTGGACGTGCAGACCTATTAAAATGGTTATTCAAACGCAAGTCATCGACATGGAATGTCGATGTTGCTAAAGAACATGCAGAATTTCATGCTGTTAAACGGGCAATGCCGCAAGATCGTCCACAAGCCAGCATTGATGATTGGCAGGTTTGGTTTGTTGGGCATGCGACAGTACTTTTACAAATTGGTCCGTATAACTTATTAACCGACCCTGTATGGTGTGAGCATGTCAGTCCGAAGCATGGCAAAGGACCAAAACGGGTCATGCCTGCGGGCATTGCGTTACAGGAATTACCGACCATTCATGCGGTATTGCTGAGTCATAATCATTATGACCATATGGATTTAGCCAGCTTACAGTGGTTGCATCATCAATTTGCCATGCCGATTTATACTGGCTTAGGTAATTCATGGTATTTGCCAAAAAGTTTTCATGTCTTGGAAATGGACTGGTGGCAATCGGCTTTATTACATGATTTAAAAATTATCTACACACCTGCGCAGCATGGTTCGGGACGCGGCATACGTGATCAAAATCGTGCACTGTGGGGTGGTTTTTCTATTTTAGCAGGTAAAGATCATTGCTTCTTTGCAGGGGATACGGGTTACTCGCCACATTTCAAAGAGATCCAAAGTCGTTTAGGTGCACCGCGTGTTTCACTCTTGCCGATAGGTGCGTATGAGCCACGTGAGTTGATGCGTTATATGCATATGAATCCACAAGACGCTTTTCAGGCGCATCAAGATTTACACTCGAAATGTTCACTGGCGATTCATTACCGAACCTTTCAATTGACCGATGAAAGTCGTGAACAACCTGAGTTAGATTTAAAAGTGGCGATGAAAAATACCTCTAAATTGATGACCCCTTTTTACTGCGTGCGAGAAGGGCGACGTTTGGTGGTTTGATGGTTTTAAAGCGGACTGTTTCTGAGCTTTAAAAGTTGAATCGCAACGATTGACAGAACCATCATGGCAATATTCATCACCACAGGATTAAATGCCGTGGTGAGTTGTAACGGATCTGTGATCATCAGGAGTAATAATCCAGTTAAGCCCAAAATGTTGAGCTGATGGATCAAGACTGTTCTTTGCCACATTAGAAAAGTACAGCCAAACATGATTTCAACCAGACCTGAGAGAGCAACACATATTTTTGCCATATCGAGTTCAAATCCCATCGTTTGCCAAATATTAATTTCAGCATTGGATTGAAATAAAATTTTCGGTATCACTCCCTGATAGATCCAGAGAACAGCCAGTGTCATCTGAATGAGTTGAAGTGGTTTTTTCAAGCATTGTTTATACATTGCGAAGCGCATGTTCCAAAAAGTGCTGTTTATTATCGGCAGATGGCAGCAAGCAATCATTGGTTTGACCAAAGAGTTGATAACGATTGAGTGCCACACAGCGGTAGAGAAAATCTCGGATTGGGCGAGGGATGATATAGCCTGCATTCATCAGCGAAAAAGGCAGCCCCAAATGCTGCATGACTTTAAGTAAAGCTGTCGATTCGGTATACAGCTGTCCATTTAGAATAACGACCATGGTTGTATAGTCAGTGGTGGACATGCCGTAATATTGCAGAATTTGTTCCCCTAAAGCCGATTGAGCGGAAGCAAGTTTGAATTTCGAGTGTTGATCATTTTTGATTAAAAATTTTGCGCAACCATTACAAATCACGCAAATGGCATCAAACAAAATAATGTCATGTTTTTGAATGATTGCTGCAATGTGATGTGCCATGACTGGATTTATTCTGAGTGGCTATGTCATAACTATAGCAAATTTATTTTCGATAAAAAATAGCGTCAAAAAATGCAAGTATGATTGTTTTTTAAATGTCGTGAAAACAGAGCCTTAAAACTTTTAATTCAGCTTTTTGAAATTGAATATTTTTAATTTTTCTGCATCTCTTAAATAGGCTTTTTCGATTGTTTCTATTCGTAAAATCTGCTTTTGATTGTGATCTAAAACAGCTATGTTGGTAGGGTAAATAATTTTATAAACGGTTCTTCACAATAATCAATTGAACGTAGCTTTGGAGTTCAAAAATGACAAATGATATGCAAGCTGCATCGGGTTGTCCTTTCCATAAGGAAGGTGCAAATACCAATATAGCCAGCTCAAATACGGCTTGGTGGCCGAATGCTTTAAATCTAGATATCCTTTCTCAACACGATCAAAAAACCAATCCAATGGACCCAGACTTTGACTATGTCAAAGCTTTTAATTCATTGGACTTGGACGCGGTAAAACAAGATCTTCGCACGTTAATTAATACCAGCCAAGACTGGTGGCCAGCCGATTATGGCAGCTATATTGGGATGTTTGTGCGTACCGCTTGGCACTTAGCAGGTTCATACCGTAAGCAAGATGGTCGTGGCGGTGCCAATACGGGTAACCAACGCTTTGCTCCTTTAAACAGTTGGCCAGATAACGTCAATACCGATAAAGGTCGTCGCTTACTTTGGCCGATTAAACGCAAATACGGGAACAAAATTTCTTGGGGCGATTTGATTGTCCTCGCGGGTACAGTCGCATACGAAGAAGCCGGTTTGAAAACCTACGGTTTTGGTGGTGGTCGTTTAGACATTTGGCACCCAGAAAAAGATATTTATTGGGGTTCTGAAAATAAATGGCTGGATGCAACCAAGAACCGTTATGAAGATGACCAAGACCGTAAATCATTAGAAAATCCATTGGCAGCCGTGCAAATGGGCTTGATCTACGTCAACCCTGAAGGTGTAGATGGTGTCCAAGATCCATTACGGACTGCACAAGACATGCGCGTCACTTTTGACCGTATGGGGATGGATGATGAAGAAACCGTAGCATTGACTGCGGGTGGTCACACCGTGGGTAAAGCACATGGTAATGGTAAAGCCGAATTACTGGGTAAAGATGTTGAAGGTGCCGATGTCGAATTCCAAGGTCTAGGCTGGCACAACCCTGAAGGTACAGGCAATGCAGGCAATACCATGGTCAGCGGTCTGGAAGGTGCTTGGACCACACATCCAACCAAATGGGACAATGAGTTTTTCTATTTGTTATTTACTTATGAATGGGAAAAAACCACCAGTCCTGCGGGCGCGAAACAATGGGAGCCTGTGAACATTAAAGAAGAAGATAAACCCGTTGATGCACACAATCCGAATCTACGTCGTAACCCCATGATGACTGATGCCGATATGGCACTGAAAATGGATCCGGAATACCGCAAAATTGCAGAGCGTTTCTATCAAGATCCCGCCTACTTAGCAGAAGTGTTTGCACGGGCATGGTTTAAACTGACTCACCGCGACATGGGACCCAAAACTCGTTACCTCGGTGCTGACGTTCCAGTTTCAGATTTGATCTGGCAAGATCCAATTCCGACCGTCGATTACATATTGTCTGAAGCAGAAATTGAAGAGCTGAAAGCAAAATTGTTAAATAGCGGTTTAACATCTGCTGAGTTGATTGCCACTGCTTGGGACAGTGCGCGTACTTTCCGTGGTTCTGATTTCCGTGGTGGTGCAAATGGTGCACGTATCCGTCTGGCTCCACAAAAAGACTGGGTCGGAAATGAACCTGCACGTTTGCAAAAGGTTTTGGCGAAATTTGAAGAAATTCAAGCGGGTCTTGCAAAGAAAGTCAGCATGGCAGACTTAATCGTGTTAGCTGGGAGCGCAGCAGTTGAGAAAGCAGCGCAAGCTGCGGGTGTGAATGTGAAAGTTGCATTTACAGCGGGCCGCGGTGATGCGACTCAGGAACAAACAGATGTATATTCATTTGAAGATTTTGAACCTAAAGCAGACGGCTTCCGTAATTTTATTAAAGGTGAATATTCAGTTCAACCTGAAGAAATGTTATTGGACCGTGCGCAATTGCTGGGTTTAACTGCACCTGAAATGACGGTGCTTGTCGGTGGTTTACGTGTATTAGGCGCAAATTACAACGATGCGAAAGAAGGTGTATTAACTGACCGCGTAGGTGTGTTAAGTAATGACTTCTTTGTGAACTTAACGGACATGGCGTACAACTGGAAGCCGACAGGCAAGAATTCATACAATATTGTAGACCGTACAACTGGCGTAGCAAAATGGACTGCAACGCGTGTGGACTTGGTATTTGGTTCGAACTCGATTCTGCGTTCTTATGCTGAAGTGTATGCTCAGGATGACAACAAAGAGAAGTTTGTTCACGATTTTATTGCCGCATGGAATAAAGTGATGAATGCAGACCGTTTTGATGTGAAGTAGTTTTCACTGGAATAAAAAACCGCTCGAAAGAGCGGTTTTTTATAGACTTTAATATATTGAGATTATTTGATTTATAAGCGTAGTTGCATATAAAGTGTCAATTTTATGAAAACTTAAATTTAGAATTACTTATGTCAAAAGCTTTTTTTATCTTGATGGCTTTCATTTTACTTTTTACTAATAGTTTATTGCATGCAGAGACCAATACACTGAATCAGAATAAAGTACTAAAACCGTTTATATTTCAAATTGGTTCAGATTTTTCAACTATCCAGACTAAATTCAATTTAGAAAAATATACTCCAAACGTGAATTTCATCAAAGAATCAAACTGGTATATATTGGTAACCCCAATTGGACCTATTTCGCTTCAAGAATGGCAAGGTAAACTTCATTGCATCGCTTATGATATTGATACAAATGATATAGAGTTAAAAAAGAAAATTATCGAATTTCTATTTGAAAAATATAAAATGAATTTCGAATGGGTGGATAGAGTTGATAACGGATTTTATATCTCATATGAATCATCTAATGATTCTATTCAAGGGATTTATGCTTATTCACTAGGAACAACTATTTCTTTTACCAGTAATGAAATTAGAAAAGCTGAAACAAAAATTCGTTTTCCAAATCTTTAGCTACTAAAAATTCAATTTAATATAATCGAGCTTATACGAATCACATTTTATTATTATCTTATATATTAATTATATATATTAAGTGTAAAACGAAAAATGGAGAGGGAAGCCTGTTTTTATTCAAAATTAAGCTTCCCTAAACTTTGAAAAATATCCACCTCCAAAACCTGCCACTCCCCAAACTCAGGTTCGACCAACAACGTCTGCGACACAAAGCCATAACATACCCGTTGCACATTTAAGCTGATTCGCTTGAGTTGCCCTTCATCATTAACATAAGGTTCAAGTATGCTGTGCCACATCTGTACCATCATGGCATAACTCTTTTGATAACTTTCAACACTGGAAATTTGTCGTTCGAGTAAAAAAGTCTGTGCCCATAAAAACTGCTGGGCTTGAATTTGCTGTATTTGAAAATGAATAATCTGCTGTAAATAGTCCTCAAAACTTAATTTTGTGGATAACTCCATTCGGCTTTGTGCATAATTTTTTAGCATTTCCGCATTACTTTTCACATGCTGATGAATGGTCAATGCAACCAAATCTTCCTTTTTAGAAAAATATTCATAAAATGTCCCTAAACCGACACCTGCCACATCGGTAATTTCCCGAATGGTAATTTTATGCGCATGGCACTTATGCAAAAGCTGAACAAAACTTTCTTGTAAGGCTTCTTGTGTCAATTTAGCTCTGGATTGGCGGGGTTTACGGCGGACTTGAACCTTCGGATTCTTCATTGCATAAGCTGAACATGTGACTGTGAAATTTTCTTTATACTGATATGAAAATGGAATAAGAACAAGAGTGAAGTTTGTATGATCAATGCATGGATGAGCCATCAAATTAGCAACCAGTTTGATGAACTGGAACATTACAACCTATTTGAAACCGATACAGTTTTACAAGAAATTTTGGTGCGTTACGGCAGTCAAGATCAAAAAACTTTGGCTGAATTTGGGCAGCAGGTGGGTTCAAGTGAATATTATCAATATGCGGATTTAGCCAATAAACATACCCCCATTTTACATGCCTTCGATGCGCGAGGACGCCGTAAAGACTTTATCGAATTTCATCCTGCTTGGCATAAATGGATGGCATTAAATCGGCAGTTCGATACTCATGCACATCCGTTTAATCATCCAAATTCATCCTCAAAATGGGTGGAATGGGCAGCGCGTTTTTATTTGGCAGGACAAGTCGAGAGCGGCAACCTGTGCCCGAATTCGATGACTTTGGGCAGTATTCCACTGATTCAGCGAGAACCTGAATTATGGGCCAAAATAGGCGATCAATTACTTTCGACTGAATACGATGAACGTGATGTGTCAATTAGCCAGAAAAAATCGATTTGGCTCGGTATGGGCATGACCGAAAAGCAGGGCGGTTCGGATGTTCGTGCCAATGAAACCCTTGCCATGCCAGTCGCAGAGTCAGGACGTGGCAAAGCTTATTTACTTACAGGGCATAAATGGTTTTTTTCTGCACCGATGTCGGATGCCCATTTGGTGGTGGCTAACACGGAACAAGATGGCTTGGCCTGTTTCTATGTGCCACGTTGGTTGGATGATGGAGCAAAGAACAATATTTATATTCAACGTCTTAAAGATAAAGTCGGGAATCGAAGCAACTCCAGTTCTGAAGTTGAATTTCAGGATGCTTGGGGCATCATGATTGGGGAAGCAGGACGTGGCATTCCGACCATCATTGAAATGGCAAATTACACCCGTTTGACTTGCTCTGTGGGCAGTACCGCTATGCTGCGGCAAGCTTTAGTACAATGTATTGCTTATACTCGGCAGCGCAAAGCTTTTGGTAAGCATTTAGCACAACAGCCGTTGATGCAAGCGGTACTGGTCGATTTAGCCTTAGAAACCGAAGCCGCCATGCAATTAAGCTTCCATTTGGCACATTGCTATGAAGCGGATGATGCGCTGTCTGTGGCATGGAAACGCATTATGACCCCAGCATCAAAGTTTTGGATATGTAAGCGTGCAGTTGAGCTGACAGGGGAGATGATGGAAGTCTTCGGTGGCAATGGCTATGTTGACAACGGCATTATGGCACGTATTTTTAAAGAAGCCCCAGTCAATACCATTTGGGAAGGCTCAGGCAATGTCATGTGTTTGGACGTGCTGCGTGCGATTGGGCGTGATCCTGAATCGCTAAAAGTCTTGTTTAAAGCGTTGACTGAAATGTCAGCTCAAGATGCGACTTTACAGCAAGAATTACAAACGTTATTTAAGCTGTTTAGTGGTTTAAGTCCAGACGAAATGCAGTTTATGGCGCGAAGCTTGGTTAGTCGTTTAGTAATTTTGGCTCAGGCGGTTCTATTAAAAAAATATGCACCAGATTTTGTATCCACTGCTTTTATTCAGTCGCGTTATAGTGGCTTTCATGGGCGTGTGGTGGGCATGTTAAATCCTCAGCATGTAGATGTAGAACGCTTGCTGGCAAGGGCTTTTGCCGCTTGAAATGCTCAACTGTAGATTTACTTTTTTTCGAGGTCATGCTGATTTGTTAAGGATTTTTTAATCCTCTCTATCCCTCTTTTGAAAAGGAGAGATAAACAACATTATCGTTCCCCTCTTTAAAAAAGAGGGGTTAGGGGAGATTGATCAATCAGTCATCATTAAATTCCCCTTAACTGACCAGTATTCTTCGTGGGAGGAATTTGGGGGCTTTTAAAATGAGTAAAATATATTGTGTCTTTCTGTTGCGGAGTCGGGGGTATTTTTCTGTTTAAAATAGATGAAGAAAAGGCTTAAAACTAGCCATCCATCGGTATAATTTGCTTGTAAAATGTACAAGAAAGCGTATTATCACTTTGCTACATCTCATGTGGCAAAGTACCAGAACATCTTAGCCAAATAGGTGAATGAAATGGCGAAACAAAAGAAAAAGCTAGAAATCGTGATTCACAACTTTGTAGCAAAACACATGCATGAAGTCAATCAAAGTCAAGTGTTTATAGACCGAAAGAAAAATGCAAAACGTGGCTATAGCAAGCACAAAAAAGGGAGATATTCGAATGATTATCTCCCTTTTTCTTTCTGTGCTGTTTTCGGATTTAACGTGGCTTAAGCACTGACAATACGTGTTGCAGATTTCACCATATCACCTAAACCATGCGTCTTAAAATAATATTCCATCCAACTTTTCACGATTAATGGGTTATCCATTTTTAAGACATGTTCGAGTTGAATCAGTGCATCCGTCATCGGGACATGGCAAATTGCTTTACGTACCCGTAAAATATTGCTTGAACTCATTGAAAGGGTATTAAATCCCATTGCCATCAATAAGATTGCAGCCAAAGGGTCTCCTGCCATTTCACCACAAATACTAATGGGTTTATCGTACTTGTGACATTCTTTGACCAATCGTGTTAAAGCGCGCAGCACCGCTGGGTGAAAGTGTGAATACACATTGGCGACACGTGGATTGTTACGGTCAACCGCCAGCAAATATTGGGTTAAGTCGTTCGAACCAACCGAGAAAAAATCAACCAATTCAGAAAATTCTTCAATTTGTAATAATACACTCGGGACTTCGACCATAATCCCGATTTTCGGTTTGGTAATTTTGACTTGTTCTTCTTCTTGAACCGCCATCCAATCACGCTCAAGCAAATACAAGGCTTCTTCAACTTCGCTAACACTAGTGACCATCGGCAATAAGATATGCAAGTTATTTAAGCCAATACTGGCTTTGAGCATGGCACGAATTTGCGATGAGAAAATTTCAGGATGATCCAGTGTAAATCGAATCCCACGCCAGCCTAAAGCGGAATTATCTTCTTCAATCGAGAAATAGGGCAGATCTTTATCTGCACCAATATCAAGGGTACGCATCACCACAGGTTTATTGGCAAAGTGGCTGAGCTGTTGACGATAAATGGCCCGTTGTTCTTCTTCACCCGGGAAACGATCACGCAGCATAAAGGGAATTTCAGAGCGATATAAGCCGACACCTTTAGCACCGCGTTGTACGCCGCGTACCACATCAATCATCAGACCCGTATTGACGTATAATTTGACGGTAACGCCATCGGGCGTAATGGAATCCTTGGTTTCATATTGCTTTAAATCTTTGGCAATTTGTTCTTCTTCTTTTTGAATTTCTTTATAACGGGTACGCAAGCGCCGTGGTGGATTAATAAAGATCCGCCCTTGATGTGCATCGACAATCATCTCGACATCATCAAGTGTATTGATGGGCAGTTCCGTCACACCGACCACGGTTGGAATACCGAGTGCACGTGCCACAATCACCATATGTGAATTCATGGCACCTTCAGTGGTGACAATCGCGGCAATTTTATCGACAGGCAATTCAACCAAAGCGGCAGTGGAAATTTCCTCGCCAATCAAAATACTTTCATCGGTTAGTTCACGGTGGCTGGCATCCGCTTCTTGTAAGAACGCTAAAATACGACGACCCAAATCTTTCAGATCTGAGACCCGTTCACGCAGATAGTCATCTTCCATTTGTGCAAATAGCGCAATATGGGTGTCAATCACAATACGAACTGCCCCTTGTGCCCAATTGCCGTCACGAATTTCAGCTTTAATTTCAGCAGGCAGCGCATTTGCATCAAGCATGCGTAAGAACACACTAAACAATGCACGTTCTTCTGCCATTAAGGCATCTTGCATTTTGTCATCAAGCGATTGAATTTCTTGACGCACTGAATCAATGGCATGATCAAGCAGCTCAAGTTCTTCACTAATGTCATCGGCTTCACGGTCAGGAACTGAGGCTAAATCGGCAGGTGGATATAAAATCACAGCACGGCCTAAAGCAATCCCGCCAGAACCTGAAATCCCTTGGAAGGTTTTATACGCAGGTAGGCTATTGGGTTTACGGAACACATCAATATTGCCGACGGCATGGGCATGTGCAATTACACCCGAAAGCTGTGCACATAAGGTCACGAGAAAAGATTCAGCTGCTTCACTAAAGTCATGTGGTTCTTTATTTTGAACAACTAAAACACCCATCACCTTACGGCGATACATGACGGGAACACCCAGAAAAGAGTTATAAATCTCTTCACCCGTTTCAGGCAGATATAAAAAGCGTTCATGTTTGGGCGCATTGTCTAAATTGACAATCTCTTCACGTTGTCCCACCAACCCGACTAAGCCTTCACCAGTATGTAATGAAACGTGTCCGACAGCTTCAGGGTTTAAACCTTTAGACGCCATCAGTAAATAGCGTTGATTACGTTCATCGAGCAAGTAGATGGAGCAAACATCGACATGCATGGCTTCAGCCACTTGGTTGACCATAATGTCGAGTGATTCATGCAAACTGGTGGACGCATTGATTTCTTGTACAATACGTCTTAAGGTGTCCAGCTGCATATTCGACATAAAATCTGCTCCAAAAAAAAGTTTAAATCTATTTTATTTATAACAATATGTTGCTAAAAAATCTGCATTTTCATACGATTTTTTATGTTTATATTATGGCAACTGATTACACAGCTCCACCATCGCTTTTCGGTATACATCGCGTTTAAAATTCACGACTTGTCCTAATGGATACCAATAACTTACCCATTGCCATTGGTCAAACTCTGGTGGGTCAGACAAATTCAGCTGAATGTTCTTGGCTGAAGCTGTCAGTTTAAGTAAAAACCACTTTTGTTTTTGCCCAATACACACGGGGTCTGAATCCGAGCGTATATACCGTTGCGGCAAACGATACCGTAGCCAACCTTTTGTTTGCGCTACAATTTGAACATGTTCGGGCAAGAGGCCAATTTCTTCTCTCAGTTCACGATAAAGTGCCTGTTCAGGGGTTTCTCCATACTGGATCCCTCCTTGTGGAAATTGCCAAGCATTGTGTCCAATGCGTTTTGCCCATAAAACTTGTCCAATGTCGTTTGCCAAAATGATCCCGACATTCGGTCGGAAACCTTCTGAGTCGATCATTTGGCTACCTAAATCTGCTTTTAATGTGTGGCTTTAGTTTCGGGGATTGTTATTTCTACATCCATCTCGAAAAAAAGCACAGCTTAAATGTTAAAAATTGCTATGATCTTAACGAATTTCTATCGACTAGCGGAGATAGATTTACAAAATTTTTCTTAAATTTCAGTTTTTACGAGTATTTTCATGAAATTGGCTTTATTTGACCTCGATCACACCTTGTTAAACACCGATTCAGATTATTCATGGGGTGAGTTTTTAGTGAATGAAGGTTTGGTTGATCCAACTCGACATCGTCAAATGAATGACCAGTTTTATGAAGACTATAAAGCCGGTCAACTGGATCCGATTGCGTATAACGAATTTGTCTTCGAGTTTTTAACCCAGCATGACCATGATTATTTGACTGACTTACATGAATTATTCATGAAAAAAGTGATTCGTCCACAAATGCGTCCCGAAGGTTTTGCGGCGATTGAAAAACACCGCAATGCTGGACATGAATTGGTGGGCATCACCGCAACCTCCGATTTTATTACCACACCGATTTTTCATGAGTTTGGCATTACTGAAACGATTGCCACCAATGCAGAAGTGATTGATGGTCAATATACAGGTAAAGTCATTAATATCGCCTGTTATCAGAAAGGCAAATTGGCACGTTTAGAACAATGGCTACAAGGCAGAAATGTTGAGGAATCATGGGCATATTCAGATTCAATTAATGATCGTTTTCTGTTGGACTATGCCGATCATGCCATTGCAGTAAATCCTGATGATCGCTTGGTGGTACTGGCGAAAGAACAAGGTTGGGATATTCAAGATTGGTCAATATGAAATATGCATAGCATTTTTAAAATGATATTGAAAAGACAGCATTTTTAAGTGCTGTCTTTTTATTTATGTGTATAAAATCCTTACATTTTTGTCCTTCATTTTTAACATGAAGCTGCTATGTTATGCATAAGAATTAAAATGGATGGAGAAAATAATGAGCGCTGTACGCCCAAGAATGACTCATTTATTTGAACAATTAGGCTTAGAGGCCACTGAGGACGCGATTGAACTTTTTATTGCGACCCATCAATTAAGTGCACATACCAAAATTACTGAAGCGGATTATTGGTCAGAGGCACAGCACCAGTTTTTAGCTGAAAAATTAAAGTCTGATGGGGAATGGGCGATTGTGGTGGATCAGCTCAATGAATCCTTACATGAAGAATCAACCAATCGTTAAGCTTGATAGTCAAGATAGATTAAATAGACGCGGGATTGAAAGAGATGAAACTTTTCTCTCCCGCTAGGTTTTAGCCCTTTATTTTCATCATTTCAATTAGCTCTAAAACGGCCTTGGATTGGCTGCGTCCAGGATGCCAAACCATACCCAATTGACGGTGCATTTCAAAATTAATATCCAGTTGTTGTAAATCTTGATTGATTAACGTCTTTGGCAAAACGGACCAACCAAGACCAATCGACGCTAACATGCGAATCGATTCGAGTGGGTTGTTACTCATACTGACTTTCGGTTTTAAACCACGTTTTTCAAATTCAGCCAAAGTGATTTGACTGGTATAAGTCTGTGCCGCAGGTAATAAACTTGGATATCGAATCAAGTCTTCAAGTTGTAAATTCTTTTGATTGGCTAGGGGATGAAAGGATGCAGCGACAAAAACCAAAGGATCATCCCAAATGTTCACATAGCTCAGACGAGCATCGCCTTGAGGTGGTAGGGTCAAAAATGCCAGCTCTAAGTCACCCGCAAGTACTTTTTCATGGGCTTGTTCAGAATCAACAAAATGCACATCTAAAGTGACCTCTGGAAAGGTTTGAACATAATTGCGCAGGTGATTGGGTAAATGATGTAAACCAATATGATGGCTGGTGCCTATTTTAAGCTTCCCTTGAACTTGCCCTTGTTCATGACTAAGGGTGTGATGAATATCCCCCAGTTCATTGAGCCAGTTTTTTACTTTGGGCAGTAAGGAGTGAGCGGCATGGGTGGCTTGAACACCGCGACCCGCAGACTCAAATAGCTTTACACCAAAATATTCTTCTAAACTATGAATTCGTTTAGTGACTGCGGGTTGGGTAATAAACAGCAGATCGGCAGCCATAGAAATAGAGCCTGTTTCCATAACTTTAACAAAAGCTTCAAAAGCAGCAAGATTCATACTATTAGTCTGGTTATGAAATATCAAAATAAGTATAAAATATTTTTATACTAAAAGTGAATGCCAGAATAAAAATCAAAGCTAAAAAATGTATAAAGATGTGAATACATGAGGTAAAAATCACAAATCACTTCATAGCAATAAAGTGATTTGTTGAAAGAAGCAAGCTTGAACCCACAATATGTTTAATATTCTAGACCGTCATGTTCTGATTTTTTTGCAAGCTTGAGGCGTTTTTTTCCCAAACTTTTTCATGGAAGAAAAATGCAATCGCCTGAATGGTGGGTTCAAGTAAACTCAAGGTTAATGCCATCCAAATACTGCCCGTGACAAAATAGCCAACCAACAGCGCAATAGCGATGTGCATGATGTAATAACTACAGGTCTTTTTTAAGGTTTTTTGGTTATAAGTAACAAATTTTTGAATATGTGCCATAGTGGGATTTCTCAAGCTTTATCTTCGGGATATGATTAAAGGATAATCAATCTTATTTGATTTGTAAAAACGAACATTTTGTATATTTAAATCGGTTTTTTGAATTTAAAAATCAAGTAATCTAAAAAAGTATCAGCGATTGATACCTTATTAAAGGATCTAAGTTATGCACATTAAACATATAAAATATCTTCTTGATCTGTTCGAGGAAGCTGTAGAAAAACGTACTGCGGTTTATGAACTTGCAGATGATGAAAATGATGAAAATCGCGCCGCGGCTGAATGCAGCGCAGCGAAAGCTGAATTAATTAAGGCGATTGAGGAACTGCTCGAGAGTAAAGTAGACCCATCGATATAATACGCCGTTTCTAACCAGCGACATGCTTGCTAAGAGACAGCTGAAAAATACTTTCCAGCCTTTTGAATACAAATCAGAAGGTTGAGATGTTACTGTGCTTTATCCAATCTGGATTGTTGGCTCAAGTGATGAAGTAATCTTGATCGCTTCAATCAAATGGTCTGGAAATAAAGGGTTGGTTTAAACGTGCCGATATGAAATATGGTCAGGATGAGTGGTTTTGATCTGTTTAAATTAATTCCAAAAAGTTTTCGAACTAATAAAAATGATAAATTAGATTTATGTAAATACGTGGTTATAATCGAAGTTAATAAAAGCATTACCCAGTTCTATGGAGCACGTCGACATGGCAGGCAATACCCAAAAAGCAAAGACTTTGTATGACAAATTGTGGGATGACCATTTAGTAAAACAACGAGATGATGGTTCAGCCTTACTTTATATCGACCGTCATTTATTACATGAAGTCACTTCACCGCAAGCTTTTGAGGGTTTACAGCTTGCAGGTCGTAAACCTTGGCGTTTAAGTGCCAATGTTGCAACTCCTGACCATAACGTACCGACTTCAAAAGCTGAACGTGATCAAGGGATTGCAGGAATTGAAGATGAAACTTCACGTATCCAAGTGCAAACTTTAGATGACAACTGTGATGCTTTCAATATTGTTGAATTTAAGATCAATGATATTCGTCAAGGCATTGCCCATGTGGTTGGTCCTGAACAAGGCTTAACTTTACCGGGTATGACCGTGGTTTGCGGCGACTCGCACACTGCAACACATGGTGCATTTGGTTGTTTGGCACATGGGATCGGCACATCTGAAGTTGAACATGTTTTGGCAACACAGTGCTTAGTGCAAAAGAAAATGAAAAATATGTTGGTTCGTGTTGACGGAACATTAGGTCAAGGCGTGACTTCAAAAGACGTGGTTTTAGCCATTATTGGTAAAATCGGGACTGCGGGCGGTACTGGTCACGCGATTGAATTCGGTGGTCAAGTGTTCCGTGATATGTCGATTGAAGGTCGTATGACCGTATGTAACATGGCCATTGAAGCGGGTGCTCGTGTCGGTATGGTCGCTGTGGATGACAAAACGATTGCTTATGTGCAAGGTCGTAACTACGCACCAAAAGGCCAACAATGGGATGCCGCAGTTGAATATTGGAATACCTTACATTCTGATGAAGACGCGTATTTCGATACCGTTGTCGTGTTGCAAGGTGACGAAATTGAGCCGCAAGTGTCTTGGGGAACCTCACCTGAAATGGTCATTCCTGTTTCACAAGCCGTCCCAACTTTAGAACAAGCCAAAGATGACGTACAACGTAATGATTGGACACGTGCTTATCAATATATGGGGTTAAATGCTGGGCAAGCGTTGGCTGACATTCAATTAGACCGTGTATTTATTGGTTCATGTACCAACTCACGTATTGAAGATATTCGCGCTGCCGCTGAAGTGATTCAAGGGCGTAAAGTGGCAGGTTCAATTAAACAGGCGATGGTGGTTCCGGGTTCGGGCTTAGTGAAGCAACAAGCAGAAGCAGAAGGTTTAGATAAAATCTTCGTTGAAGCAGGTTTTGAATGGCGTGAGCCGGGCTGTTCAATGTGTTTAGCCATGAATGCAGACAAATTACAACCGGGTGAACACTGTGCATCGACTTCTAACCGTAACTTTGAAGGTCGTCAGGGCAATGGCGGTCGTACGCACTTGGTGAGTCCAGCAATGGCAGCCGCAGCAGCGATTGCAGGTCATTTCGTTGATGTTCGTTCATTCTAATTGGGACTAGGAGCAAATTATGAAAGCTTATACCGTTGAACAAGGTATTGTTGCACCTTTAGACCGTGCCAATGTCGATACAGATTTAATTATTCCAAAACAGTTTTTGAAGTCCATCAAACGCACGGGTTTTGGGGATAACTTATTTGATGAATTACGCTATTTAGATGAAGGTTATCCGGGGCAAGATAATTCAATTCGTCCAAAAAATCCTGAATTTATCTTGAACCAACCACGTTATCAAGGTGCATCTGTTTTAATTACACGTGCCAACTTTGGCTGTGGTTCAAGTCGTGAACATGCGCCTTGGGCTTTAGAAGAGTACGGCTTTCGTACGGTGATCGCACCAAGCTATGCCGATATTTTCTTTAATAACAGCTTTAAAAATGGCATGTTGCCCGTGATTTTAGCAGAAGAAATTGTGGAGCAACTGTTTAAAGAATGTGCTGAAAGTGAGGGTTATCAGTTAACCATCGATCTTGAAACACAGGAAGTTCGTACACCTAAAGGCGAAGTTTTCAAATTTGAAGTGGATCCATTTCGTAAGCATTGTTTATTGAATGGCTTGGATGATATTGGCTTAACCCTTCAAGTTGCGGATGATATCCGTGCATTTGAAGAAAAAACCAAGCAATCACGCCCTTGGGTCTTTGCAGAAATTCGTGGTTAATTGTTTGAAATTTCGGACATAGTAGTATCGGAGCTTAACTCTTGTTAATATCGAATCGATAAAAATATCTCGTTGGTTTTAATTGGTGAGGTTGGGCTCGAATAATGACAAAAGTTTATGGTCAGCTTGTTGTGCTGGGTCTTGTACTTGCATCTTTAAGTGCATGCCAAAGCTTGGATAAAAAACGTATTAATAGTGTGAAAGAGACAGAGTCAACAAAGTTAAATGCGTTGATCTTTTGTACTGGAACAGAACAATGTGAGTTTGAGCGTTTCGATCAAATGCCGATTGTGGATGCTCAAAGTCACCGTGTGAGCCGTGAAGCAATTGATCAGGGGATTGTTCGTTTACAACCCAAATTGTTGGCAGAACCGAATTCTTTGTTTTTGTCCGTGCCAGCAGGGCAGCATGAGGTGGTGATTCGTTTTTATCCGATATCGAAAGATCGTGCTGAAACGCTACATGTATTTCACAAATTTAATGCTCAAAAACACTATACCTTTAAGATGTATCGGGATCGAACGAGGCATCAAGGAAGTCTGTTGAATGTTTCTGCACCTGATCCACTTTGTGTAGCACTTCAACAAGACCAAAAAACCATTCGACGTTTCTGCAAACCTTATAATGCCTTAAATGGCTTAGGTGAGTTTGTGGAACAAAAAATTTAATATTGCATCAGTCCAATGACTGACTTTGAAAATGGAAAATCTCATGTCAAAAAATATTTTGATTTTAGCTGGTGATGGCATCGGTCCTGAAATTGTGAACGCCGCAGAGCAAGTACTCACACTCGTAAATGAAAAATTCAATTTAGGTTTGACTTGGGAACAAGGTTTATTGGGTGGCGCAGCGATTGATGCTCATGGTTCGCCATATCCTGAACAAACCGCTGCACAAGCAAAAAAGGCAGATGCTATTTTACTTGGCGCTGTCGGTGGTCCGAAATGGGACAGCATTGAGCGCTCAATTCGTCCAGAACGTGGTTTGTTAAAAATTCGTAGTGAACTCAACCTTTTTGCTAACTTACGTCCAGCGATTCTTTACCCACAATTGGCAGATGCTTCAAGCTTGAAACCAGAAATCGTCTCTGGCTTAGACATCCTGATCGTACGTGAATTGACAGGCGGGATCTACTTTGGTCAACCACGTGGTATTCGTGAGTTAGAAAATGGTGAGAAACAAGGTTATAACACTGATGTTTATTCAGAATCTGAAATTAAACGTATTGCCAAAGTAGCGTTTGAATTGGCAGGTCTGCGTGGTGGTAAAGTGTGTTCGGTAGATAAAGCCAATGTTTTAGAAGTGACTGAACTTTGGAAACAAACAGTCACTGCAATGAAAGAAGCAGAATATCCAAAGATTAACTTGTCCCATATGTATGTGGATAATGCCGCAATGCAATTGGTGCGTGCACCGAAACAATTTGACGTAATTGTGACGTCTAACTTGTTCGGTGACATCTTGTCTGATGAAGCTGCAATGTTGACTGGTTCAATTGGCATGTTGCCATCGGCATCTTTGGATGAAAATGGTAAAGGTATGTATGAACCTTGTCATGGTTCTGCGCCAGACATCGCAGGTCAAAACATTGCCAATCCACTCGCAACGATTCTTTCTGTTGCAATGATGCTACGTTACACATTCCGTGAAGAAGCGGCTGCACAAGCGATTGAAGATGCTGTAGGCAATGTACTGGATCAAGGTTTACGTACGGCAGATATTATGTCTGAAGGTATGGGCAAAGTGGGTACTGCTGAAATGGGTCAAGCTGTAGTTGCTGCATTGAACTAAGTTTATTCACGACAGAATTGAAATGAAAACGCAGCCCAAGAGCTGCGTTTTTTATGTTTAGTTTGCCAAAAGTCCATCAAGAGCATGTTTTTAACAGGTGCGTCCTGACATGTGTAGCGCTTTGGCAATATTTTGTTCCAAGAGAAAGCTGATACGGCAGTTCAAATTGACATCGTAGCTTTGTGCAGCCGTACTGGGGATAGGAACGGTTGTTCCTGCACCAATGCCCATGGCAGGATTTTGCGCCATAGGGACAGGAATGCTGATGGATCGAGCTGCAATATAAGTTAAGGTATTTGCTTTTAAGATAGGTGGACTGACTTGCTGGTAGCCTATGCTGCTTAAATCAAGCTGTGCACGAATTTGATCACTGGATTGCCCGATAAATTGCTGCAAATAGGCTTCTCGCTGCATGGTATTCGTTGTCGGGGACGATACACAACCATATAGCATGCAATAGGCAGCAAAGAGTCCAACAGAAAGTATAAACTTCATAAGCTGTACTCACATCAAATAAAACCAGTGTAGGCAAATCTGCTGAATCATATTGTTGTGATTCGATATACGGTAGTTATTTCAATAAAATAGCCAGATATCATGTTGAATGGCAGTTTTAGATGATTAACAGGATGATAATTTTTAATATCCTATCGCAGGTATTTCGCATAGACTATTTATGAAAATTAATTTTTATAAAATACAAAAAAGGGGAAAGGAATAAAGATGAAAAAAATCATTTTGATGCTGAGCGGCATCTTATTGTCTGGTGTTGCATTTGCAGATAACTGTGAAAATGCACGCAATACCTATGATGATGTCTATTGCACCAACAAACTGTATGCCAGTGCAGATGCAGAATTAAATAAAAATTATCAGGCTTTGCGCGGAAAATTATCGGACAAACAAAAAAATATTCTGAAAAAGTCTCAGTTGGCATGGATTCGTGAACGCGATGCGCAATGCACCACAGATACTGGGATTGATGTGCAATGCCGTTTAAGTACCACGCAAGAGCGTAATAACTGGCTTAGAGAGCGCCTGCGTGAATGCAAAACGATTGGCTGTAAAACCAATGCCTTGAATTGATTTTCAGTGTTGAATACTATAAAAAAAAGCCACTTTAAAGTGGCTTTTGCTTGCGCTAAAACTTAGCGTGCACGATAAGTAATACGACCCTTGGTCAAATCATAAGGAGTCATTTCTACTTTAACACTGTCGCCAGTCAAAATACGGATATAGTGTTTGCGCATTTTACCAGAGATGTGAGCAATGACTTCGTGACCGTTTTCTAAACGTACACGGAACATAGTATTAGGAAGCGTTTCGGTGACAACGCCTTCGAACTCGATGAGTTCCTCTTTATTGGCCATAGCCTACCTGATGATCAAATTGGGAAGGCGCAAATTATAGTCAATTTTTTTGCATAAAACAAGGCGGAATGGGGCGTTGCCCGATCATCTGTCAGTTAAATAAGCGAACCAGACATTTAAATATTTTCTACAAAAAACAGCATTGTTCTGTTGTCAGTTCGGTCAATCACAGTTAATCTAAAATTAATCTTTTTAAGTATAAATGAAGAACATACAAGGAAGGTCTTGGCGTGGGTCAGCTAACTGATGCATCGGTTGTTTTACGATTGGGTTACCAAGCGATTCGTCGTTCGGGTTTACCAACCGAAGAAATTTTAACAAAAGCTGGTGTCGCCTTAAATCAGGTCGAAACCAATGATCGTACTCCGCTCAGTGCCCAATATGCCTTTTGGGTGGCCGCAGAGGAGGTAAGTCGTGATCCCGATATTGGTTTGCACTTAGGTGAACACTTGCCTTTATATCGTGGACAGGTGATCGAACATCTATTCATCTCAAGTGAAAACTTTGGTGAGGGACTAAAGCGTGCATTGGCCTATCAACGCCTGATCAGTGACGCATTTCATGCCAAACTGGTGCTTGAGGATGGTCGTTGCTATCTTACCAATGGTGAACAAGGGGCTTGGGTAGAGCATTTGGTTAATCGTCATTTTTCTGAATGTGCCATGTCAGGAATTTTACGCTTCTTTAAATTTATTACCGAGGGTCGTTTTAACCCGATTTATATCGATTTTAATTTTAGTCAGGGCGCTTTTGATGACGAATATTTTCGGGTCTATGAGTGTCCTGTCAGTTTAGGGCAAAAAGAAACCCGTTTGTATTTTGACCCAGCCATTTTAGAGTATCAGTTGTGGCAGGCAGAACCTGAGTTATTACAGTTACATGAGCAATTGGCGCTGGAAAAGCTACAAGAGCTTGCACGCTATGATTTGGTCGGTGAAGTCCGCCGTGCCATTGGGTCGACTTTAGAAAGTGGGGAAACGACTTTAGAAACAGTTGCCACCCATTTAAATATTACACCACGTCGTTTACGCACGCAGCTCAGTGAGGCAAATACCAGTTTTCAGCAAATTCTTTCGGATTATCGTTGTCGTTTGGCGAAAAAATTATTGGCCAATACCGCTGAAAGTGTAGAAAGAATTGTGTATTTAACTGGTTTTTCAGAACCGAGTACATTCTATCGTGCGTTTAAGCGTTGGACCAATGAAACGCCAGTAGAGTATCGAAAGCGTAAGCAGCGTTAATTTCTTGGATTAAAAAATCCCCCTAAGTCCCTCCTAAAAGGATGGATTTTTCATTGCTATACTTTTGTTAGCACTAAAATTCCCCCTCCTTACAGGAGGGGTTAGGGAGGTCTAATAACTTGAATTATTATTCTGGCATATTTAACCAATGTGGACCTAAAGGTGCTTGAGGTAAATGAAATTGTTCTGGATAGTGTGCTTGAATAAAATATAAGCCATCAGGTGGGGCCGTAATGCCTGCTGCTTTACGGTTTTCAGCGGCAAAAATTGTGTCAATATGGTCAATTTCATACATACCTTGTCCCACTTCGAGCAAGCATCCCACGATGTTACGCACCATATGATGTAAAAAACCATCGGCTTGAATATCGAGCACTAAATAACAACCATGACGAATTAAACGGCAATGGCTCACATGACGTATAGGTTGCTTAGATTGACAAGAGCTGGCACGAAAGCTTTCAAAGTTATGGGTCCCTTCAAATTTTTTCGCAGCTTCAATCATTTTATCCACATCAAGTGGGTAATAGGCATGGGTGACTTGTTGATAAAGCAGTGCAGGTCGGCTAGCTGAATTGTAGATGACATAACGGTAACGTCTTGATTGTGCCGTAAAACGAGCATGAAAGTCCGTATCCACCGCTTTAATCCATTGGATAGCAATATCTTTGGGTAAAGTGCTATTTGCCCCCATGAGCCAGCCCCGTAGTGGACGAATTGCCGAAGTATCAAAATGTGCAACCATATTAGTCGCATGTACACCAGCATCGGTTCGTCCAGCGCCCTGAATAATGATTGGTTCATTGGCAATTTTACTCAGCACAGTTTCAATGGTTTCTTGCACACTGCGGACACCCGCTTGCTGGGTTTGCCAACCTCGATACTCAACCCCAGAAAACTCAATACCGACCGCAAAACGCTGCATATTTACCTCTATTTATATGAATCATGCCAGTGGGCATGCCACTGGTCTACGCGGTCATATTGTAAATACATTTTCAGTGTTTTTGCATAAAGATCTGCATGGCTTAAGCAATCACTGACAATGATATTGGCATGTTGTGTCCACTCACTGATGGCATAGCGTTGATCAATCGTGCCAAAAGGGACTTGCGTGGTGAGAATGATGGCACAACCTTGCGTTTGAATGGCCTGAAGTGTAGAAATGAACTCTGCATTGACGGCTAAATTGCCTGTACCAAAGCCTTGTAAAATCAGGGCATGAGGAGCCTGTTGTTGTAAATTTTTTAAGTTCGCAATGTGTTGTTCGATTGCTAGCGGTTGCAGCATTAAACTTAGGCAGTTAAATGCTGCTGCCTTCTCAATATCATGTTCATGCACGATATAGCTATGCTGAATCATTGCCAAATTTACTTGGACATTTTGACCTGCAAAAGCATTTAATTCCGTTGTATGTTGTTTTAACGCAGTTTGCGCATGAAGCAGTTGATGGTGAAAGGCTAAATAAACACCCACTGGTGTGGTCACTACCGCATCCAGAGCAAAATTAAGGTTATCCATAGCATCGGTAAATTCGCGAGTCTGTGTACCCGAGACATTGAATAATGGATATTGGCTACCAGTTAATACCACATGAGCAGATTGACCGATAAAGTGTGCCAGTGTTGCGCTGGCATAGCTTAGGGTGTCTGTGCCGTGAATCACGACAAAATGTTGATAATGTTTAAGTTGTAGGTTTTGAATCAGCTGAATGAGCTTAAGCCAGTCCGTTGCAGTGCAAGCGCTACTGTCTTTGATGCTGGGTGCAACAAAACATTCAACCTCAAGCTGTAACGGAAGAATGTATTCTAGCTGGGGAATAAAATCTTCGGCAGGCATTGGGCTGAGTGGCTCGCCAATACAGCCAAAGGTTCCCCCCATATAAATTAAGGCTATTTTTTTCATAATAAAAAAGCAGTCAATGATGACTGCTTTATAGTAGAGCGAAATAACTTAAGATGCTATCTGATTGCGTAACTGATCGGCTTGTTGGCGTTGTTCAGTCGTATATTCAGCTTCATGTTCTATTAATAACTCATGTGCCGACTCAAAAGCCCCTAATTGAATATATTGCGCTGCAAGCTCTAAATTCAGGCTAATTTCATTCACATCAATCAGTTCAGGGAAGGAGAGCATGAGCGGATCATTTTGGTCTGCTTGAGATGCAGATGAACTGATATTGCTAATATCGAAACTTACACCAGAGCTTTTCGCTGGCGCTGTTTCTACAGCCAGTGGCTCGTTTGGCGTTGTAGGTTCTAGATTAAAGTCTAAATCTAAACTCGGTTTAGTTTCTTCAGCAACAGTTTTTGCTTCAACAGCTGCAACGGTTTCCGTATGAGAGAAATTAAAATTAAATTCAGCTTTTTCTTCAACTGCTGCTATTTCAAAAGGAATAGTCACTTCAGCAGGTTGAGCAGACTGTGCTACTGCTGGCGTATCTAGGCTAAAAGAGAAATCTAAAGGCTGAATTTCCTCTACTACAGGAGTTGGTTCTGGTTTTGCTGTAATGGTTGGCGTAGGGTCTAAAGATAAACTGCTAAAGTCTAAAGGTTTAATTTCTTCAACTGTTGAGATCGGCGCTTCGGTTTTTGCGGTTTCGATAGGCGCTTGATCAAGAGAAAAAGTATTGAAATCTAAAGGTTTAATTTCTTCAACGTGATCTTTTTGGCTTGGGCGTGTTTCTTGCTGTAGCTGATCAAAAGATGCATCATTTGCCGTTACAGATGGCGCAGCAGAATTATTACTCATGAGTGCATCGAAATCGGCAGTATTTTTTTGTTCAACTACCGTTTGAGCGGATGATTCCATTTTGAAATCAATCGTGTCTCTAGAGCTTGCCGCTTTGTGGTCATGGGCCGCTTTTTTAGCCAGTGCTTGCTCTAAAAAATCGTCTAGTTCTAATGAACGTAAATGATTAATCAGTTGGTTAATGGCAAATTCATCTTTTTGTAAGATGTGAATATCGAGTAATAATAAATACAGCTCATGCTGTGAGTTGTCTTTATTTAATGCTTGATTAATTTGTGCTTCAGCAGCAAAAAAATTGTGTGCGCTGATCAATGTACCAATTTTATTGCGCACATCCTCAGCTAAAGCAGTGGTCTTTTTCTTTTCCACCACTGGATCTGACACAATTTGAGTTTTTTGAGGTGTCTTTTTGGTTGAGCTTACTTTTTTCGCTTTCGCTGTTGAAGTTTGTTCCGCTTGTTTACCCGTTTCACGCTTTTTTAGGACAACTGCGATCACTAATAACAATATAAACGGAATCACATAAATCAGCATGTTGTTACCCCTTACAGGATTGAGTTGTTATCAATGAAACTCATCCAAAAAAATCAAATTGTATAACACTTTAGTGTGTTGGCTTTTTCTCTACTTGTTGTGCTTTCAATTGTTGTTGCAATTGGGCAAGACGAGTATTCAATAATTGAATTCTGTGATCCTTGTGACGCAATGCCAATTCTAACTGTGTTACGTTTCTCTGTAATTTAACGGTTTTTTTACGAGATGTCATAACTTTTAATGATAACTCGTTTGAAGTTTGATTTCTTTCTGTGTTCTTCTTAGCAGAACCGCTGGCTGAATCTTGTTCTTTCTCTGCGACTAAGCTCATTTCCGCCTGATTTAAGCGATATTTGGCTTTACCTGATTGTTTAGAAGATGCATTCATCACATTGGTGACACTGACTTTTTGCTCTTCTTTTTGAGGATTTCCCGTGTTGAGGTTTAAGGCAACGCCACGACGTAAACGGTTGATATCACCTTGAATAAAGGCGTGTTCATTATTGGTTTTGATTTGTTTCATCACTTCGCCAATCGGGCGATTTTGCTCAGTGGCTACACGTGAAGCGATTGCCCATAGAGATTCATTGGATTGCACCACATGCTTTGTAGTTTGCGCTGTTATTGCTGGGGCATTTTGATGTGGTACAGGTTTTTGTGCAGCAGGAGATGATTCTGCTTTAACTTTGGTGGCAGCTTGTTCCACAGGGCTATTTATTTTTTTCGCCTCGGCACCTTTTAGAGTCGGGGATTCTGCATATTTTTTGGCTAATGGGTCTGCGGAGAGCATTGTGTTGGATACTTTTGGCTGATTTTTTATCGTATTTTGCTGTGCTGTTACTGTATTGGGTTTAACCGATATGACATCCTTTGACGTTACAGCTTGAGGGGCAAGCATGGTCATTGAGGAGATCGGCATGGGTGCAGAACTCGCCGCATTGAGGCTAGGCGGAGCTGTCTTGCGCACCATTAATGGTGCTTCAAATGATTGTTGTGCGATGACTGGTGCTTTTTTAATTTGATATTGCGTGCTTTCAGGGAGTTGCAAAGCAATCTCTTTTTCACTGACAATGCTGATTGGTGTTAACGGTTTTTCATTGCCTTGAGTGCGGACTTGAGTATTGGTCGTGCTGCGTTGCAGCGGCGTTTTGATATGCTGTAATCGCGTTGCATTGCCTTCTTTAATTTTAATAATAACATTCAGTTCAGCTTCGGTGAGTGGACGTGAAGAGGTAATGGTAATGACACCGTTACCCGAACTATCGCGACGGGTAAAAAAATTAAGATGTCCGGGGGGTTGATGTGTTACGCCTAAAGAAAGAAGTTCTTCTACTGTCGCTAAGCTGGCTTGTATTTGTGCATTCGGATCGGCTTGACGGAAATTCATTTCAGCATAGAGTAATTCACCTGGTGCAGATTGAATCTGAATAGGATCAATCGTAATCGCATGAATATTCTGCGAAGCAATAATGGCTAAAATGGCGATCTTTAATTTTTTGTATGCAGTCATTTTAATCTTTAGCTCGGTTTTGTATCGCATTGCGAAGTTGTAGATTAACGAGATGTTGAAGAGTTGTAAAATATTAACATAAAGAATACATAAAAAAAGCCGATCACAATAGATCGGCTTTTGATTTTTGAATCTTTAGCAATTACGCATTTTTATATTCAATTAAGATGCGTAGCATACGGCGTAAAGGTTCCGCAGCCCCCCAAAGCAATTGATCGCCAACAGTGAACGCACCTAGGTATTCTTTACCCATATTGAGTTTACGTAAACGACCAACTGGAACAGTTAAAGTACCAGTGACTGCAACAGGTGTAAGCTCCGTCATCGATGCTTCACGGGTATTTGGAACCACTTTTGCCCATGGGTTGGATTGACGAATCATGTCTTCAATTTCATCCAACGGTACATCTTTCTTCAACTTCAATGTTAAAGCTTGAGAGTGGCAACGCATGGCACCAATACGTACACAGTGACCATCAATCGGTACGATAATTTGTTGATTACCTAAAATTTTGTTGGTTTCAACTTGTGCTTTCCATTCTTCTTTCGACTGACCGTTGTCTAACTGTTTGTCGATATAAGGAATGAGCGAACCCGCTAAAGGCACGCCAAAGTTTGCAGAAGGGAAGCCTTCACCACGTTGTAAGTCGGCAATTTTAGAGTCAATATCTAAGATTGGTGAACGCGGATCATCTAACAAATCTTTAGTATTGTTATATAAATAACCCATACCTGAAATCAATTCACGCATGTTTTGCGCACCCGCACCTGATGCTGCTTGATACGTCATGGCAGTCATCCACTCGACCAAATTGTTTTGGTAAAGCGCACCCATGCTCATCAGCATCAATGAAACGGTACAGTTACCGCCGACGAAGGTTTTGGTGCCTTTGACTAAGCCGTCTTTGATCACGTGCATGTTGACAGGATCAAGCACAATGATCGCCTCATCATCCATACGCAAGGTAGATGCAGCATCAATCCAGTAACCGTTCCAGTTTTCCGCTTTTAATTTCGGGAAAACTTCAGAGGTATAATCACCACCTTGACAGGTAATAATGACATCCATTTGCTTCAGACTATTAATGTCTGATGCATCCATAAGTGCTGGGGCAGTCTTACCACCAAAAGCAGGGGCTTCACCACCTGCATTACTGGTAGAAAAATAGAATGGCTCAAAATGAGCAAAATCATTCTCTTCAACCATACGTTGCATAAGGACGGAACCAACCATCCCGCGCCAACCGACCAGACCTACTTTCATGTCACTTCGCCTCGGTGCGTTAAAATAAAAAGGAGATTCGAGTGTATCAAAAGAGCGCACAACTGCAAGCGCTACACAATGAAAACAGCAATATTGTTGTGTAATATATCTTGTTTATGTTACATGCAAAACTGATATAAATTTATGAATCATGAAAGAATTAAGAATATAAGAGAAGTACATCATGATCTGGGTAGAAGTGTTAGCTGTTGTGGTGATTTGGTTGAGCTTTTGGTCACTCATTCCACGTGATGAATGGTGGTTTCGCGGTGCAGATTTTCCACGCTTACAAATTTTGGTCTTGGGGTTAATTGCCTTTGTGCTGTTGTTGCTCTGGGATCAGCCGTGGGATATCTGGCGGGAACTTATTTTTATTGCCTTAATTGCGGCACTGGCGTATCAACTGAAAATGGTGCTGCCTTATACCTTTATTTGGAAAAAGCAGGTCAAGCAGGTTCGTCAAAATCAGTTGAATTCAAAGCAGCAAATCTCGGTGATTGTGTCCAATGTACTGACGCCAAATCAGCAATATCACTTATTGATTGAACAGATTCGGCAACACCAACCCGATTTAGTTCTGACTTTAGAGTCCGATCAAACTTGGCAAAATAAGCTGTCAGTGATTGAAAAAGATTATCCGTATCGTGTCCCTGTGCCCTTGGATAATTTGTATGGCATGCATTTATATAGTCGTCTTGAATTAAAAGACTCTGAAATTAAGTTTATTTTAAGTGATGAAATCCCCTCGATTCATACCACGGTAATTTTGCGTTCAGGTCAACCCGTGCAGCTTTATTGTTTGCATCCGAAACCGCCCAGTCCAACTGAAGCCAAAGATTCAACCTTACGTGATGCAGAACTGCTGATTGTGGGGGATCAAGTTAAAGATTTGGATCAAAGCTGTATTGTGATGGGGGATTTGAATGATGTGGCATGGTCACGGACAACACGGCTTTTTCAACGCATTAGTGGCTTACTCGATCCGCGTGTGGGTCGACATTATGTCAATACTTTTCATGCCGATTATCCCTTGTTCAGATGGTCTTTAGATCATGTGTTTCATAGTACTGATTTTGCTCTAGTTGAAATGAAGCGCTTGCCCCATATCGGGTCGGATCATTTTCCCGTACATGTGGTTTTACAAACAGGGCGTATTTTTGATCAGCTTCAAGAAGAGCTTGAACAAACTGATGCCGATGAACAAGAGGCACAACAAGCCATTCAAGACGGGATTGAACAAGCAGAAAAAGAAGAAAAAATCGTCACCGATGAAATTGTACAGGATTATAAAAATAAGACTAAAGGGCCTTAAAGTGATAATCGGGGGGAATGGGGGATTAGGGGAATAGTGTACGAAATGGCTTACATTGATTTAGGTCTATGGCGAATAGTCCTTTTAAAAAATTTTACTTAGTATGCACACATCAGCCAAGGAGTTGGGAACGGAACATCCCATTATGGAAGATGATGCTGGTGGATAGTCATCATGGATATGATGCAGCAATGGATAGCCACAACAGAATAAAAACAAAATTTGAAAGCACAACCTTATGAACCCGAGTTTTGCAGGAAGCAGAACTCGGGTTATGCTTTTATAGCCAATGCTAAAAATAAAATGTCAGCGATGCTATAAAATTGAATCAATCAAATGCAGCAGTGCTGATTTTAAAGAATCGAATATTGAACATTTTTTGATTTGAGCCAGTACATTTGAATAAATTTAATCTAAATTTAAAACATCTTTATATAAGTCGATGGTTCGATCACACATCTCTTTTAAACTAAACATGGTGACGGGTTCAACGCTTTGAGGTTCATCTATATGCTGCTGAACGGCATGCAATAATGCAGTTTGATCCGCCACGTCGATTAAACCTTGTGGATAAAGATGAGATAAAATTTCTGCCACACCACCACGATTCCATCCGATCACAGGTGTTCCCACCGATAACGCCTCTAAAGCGGTACGTCCAAAAGTTTCTGCTTGATTGGACAAAGACAGCACCACGTCGCTAAATGCCAGCCATTCACGTATATCTGAACGATGTCCAACAAAAGTAATCTTTTCTCGCAAACCTGTAGATTGAATGTTGTTTTCCAGTTCTTCTAAATAGGCCTGCTTTTTAGCATCAGCTCCACCGACCACGACTGCATGTAGGTTTGGATATTGATTTTGTAATTGTTGCATGAGTTCAATTAACGTTTCATGTCCTTTTAAACGGGTAATACGTCCCGGTAGACAAACTAGAAATTTATTTTCCAGTTGTGGGAAATCTTTAAAAGTTTGATTGATCCAGAGTGCAGAAGGTTGGTAGCCATGAGGAAATTCTTGCGGTGAAATGCCACGATAAATTCGGACAATATGTTCAGGTGGGCAGTTTTGATAATGTTCGGTAATATATTTCACTACACTGTCAGATACGGCAATCACTTTTTCTGCTTGCGTCATAATGGCACTATAACGATTGGTCGAATAAAAACCATGCACGGTAGAGATTAGATGTGGACGTTGCTGTGCAGGAATGCCCTTGAGGGCAAAATGCGTCAGCCAAGCGGGTACGCGTGAACGGACATGCACGATATCAGGTTGATGTTGCCGAATGAGTTTACGCAATGGTCGTATTTGCCACAGGCTGGATAAAGATTTTTTATGAATGGCTAAACTGAGGTGTTGCGAGCCTTCCGCTTCAAGCTGAGCAACCAGACGTCCACCATTTGAAACAACAATCGATTCGTGACCTGCTGCAATCAGTGCACGTGCAATTTCCAATGTGCCACGTTCAACGCCACCACTGTTTAATTCTGGAAGAAGTTGCATAATTTTCATTGGTATTCTCTTCAACTTTTTTAAAAGGTGGTGTTAGTAAATTTCTTCGTAGCCTTCAGGGCGGGTTTTAAAGCGGCGGTGGAACCACATATATTGGGTGGGTGCGATGCGCAGCTGATTTTCAATAATTTTATTCACCAGCGTGGCATCTTCAAGTTCATTGTCACTTGGTATGCTAGTGACCATAGGCTCAAGCAGTACATGGTAACGCGGGTCTTTAATGTCACCATCTCGATAGAAATACAAAGGCACTGCAACTGCTTTTGACATTTTAAGTAAACGACGATGTGCCGTGACTGTCGCGGCAGGTACGTCAAAAAAGGGTGCCATGATGCCTTGTTTTAAACCATAATCTTGGTCGGGACTATACCAAATGGCATGACCATTTTTCAGATCTCGGATTAAGCGCCGCATATCATCATGGTCAATTTGATGGTCATAAATAGTGGCACGGCAGCGGTAGATCAGCATGTCGAGAAGGGGGTTGTTTTGCGGACGATATACGACACCCAGCTCAAAGTACTGTGAGCACAGATAACCGCCTGCATCTAATAAAGTCGAATGTGTACCCAGCAGTAATACGCCTTTGCCATCCGCTTGTGCATGGTGCAGATGTTCTAGACCTTCAATACTGACCCGATCTTTAAACCATTGCGGACAATACCACGCATTTAAGGTTTCAAAAATCCCCAACATTTGATCGACAAAAACTTGTTTGGCATGTTTTTGAAGCTGTTCAGCGCTCCATTCGGGGAAACACACTTCTAAATTTCGAAGCGTGGTCTGACGACGTGATTTAAGGTTGTTGAATGCGATCTGGCCTAAAAAAGTCGCTAAACGATGTTGAATCGCCCACGGTAAAATCGCCAAAATCATGAGAAAAATAATACCCATCCAAATGCCCCAATATTGTGGCAACAGAAATGACCATTGAAATGTACCCGGTTGATAGTTGGTTTTTTTACTCATTGTGTCGTGTGATGATCTAAATTAGACATGAATGTAGTGTAGCACGAACATAATTCTGAAATAAAAAGGCATCTGTAGATTTCTCTACAGATGCCTATTGACGCTAGATGAATTAATTGCCTTTTGACAGGTTATCTAATTCTTCCCAGCGCTCTAATTTTTCAAGCAATAGCTCATCAATTTCAGCCAAACGTGCAGAAATTTTTGCAGCAGCATCAGCATCAGAGATAAACAATGAACCATCAGCCAGCTTTTCATTCAAGCTGGCTTGCTCTGTTTCTAAAGCTTCCATTTCAACAGGCAATTGTTCCAAAGCACGTTGATCTTTATAGCTGAGCTTTGCTTTTTTAGGCACAGCTGCTTCCGCTTTAGCAAGGGCTTTTTTCACATCACTTTTTTGATCAACCGCAGTTTGATCAGGGCGTTGTTCTAGATAGTCCTGATAACCACCGATGTATTCGTCGATATGACCTTTACCATCAAAGACCCAAGTCGAGGTCACGACATTGTCCATGAATGCACGGTCATGCGAGATTAGAAGTAATGTGCCTTTATAACCACCGAGCATTTCTTCTAATAGCTCTAAAGTCACCATATCCAAGTCATTGGTTGGCTCATCCATAACGATTAAATTTGATGGTTTAAGCAGTAGTTTAGCTAACAGAATACGGTTACGTTCACCACCAGACAATGCTTTTACTGGGGTACGCGCACGTTCAGGTGAGAATAAGAAATCTTGCAAATAGCTGTAAATATGACGACGACCGCCATTTACATCAACAAAATCTGTACCTTCTGAAATGTTATCTTTAACCGATTTTTCAAGATCTAGCGCATTACGCAGTTGGTCAAAATAGGCCACTTCAAGCTGTGTACCTGTTTTCACAGTACCGCCATGCTCAATTTCACCTAAAATGGCTTTGATCAGGGTTGTTTTGCCCACACCATTGTCACCGACTAAACCAATACGGTCACCACGTAGTACCAGTGCAGAGAAGTCTTTGATAATCGGTTCTTGGTCGCCAAAAGCAACACTAAGATGTTCGATATCGAAGACCAACTTACCAGAACGATTGGCATCTTGAGTCGCCATGCTCACTTTGCCTTGCTGTGAGCGACGCGCTTTTGATTCTTCACGTAAATCTTTCAATGCACGTACACGACCTTCGTTACGGGTACGACGCGCTTTAATGCCCTGACGAATCCAAACTTCTTCTTCAGCTAAACGTTTGTCGAACAAAGCATTTTGCTTTTCTTCAGCTTCCATTTGCATCGCTTTTAATTCAAGGTAACGTGTATAGTTACCTTCATAGCTGCGCAAAGTACCACGGTCAAGTTCAACAATGCGTGTCGCAATGCTGTCGACAAATGAACGGTCATGCGAAATGAAGAGTAGTGTTAAGTTGTTTTGATCGAGTAGGAATTTTTCTAACCACTCAATACTTTCAACGTCCAAATGGTTAGTTGGTTCGTCAAGAAGTAACACGTCAGGTTGTGTTAAAAGTGCACGAGCCAAAAGGACACGACGTTTACGACCACCCGATAAATCGGCTAAATCAGCATCTGGGTCAAGACCCATCTTGCTCAAAATCGAGTTAACTTTAGTTTCTAAAGCCCAACCATCGACTTGATCAAGTTTGTGCTGGAGTTCGCCCATGTGGTCGCAGGCTGCCATATCACCCAATACACACGCATCACTGGCTTCATGATAAGCTCTGAGAACTGTAGCGGCTTCACCTGCGCCATCGGCAACAATATCCGCAACTTTACCAGAGTCCATGGGTACATCTTGAGCCAGCATGGAAATGGTAATGCCATTTTGTATAGAAACTTCACCACGATCTGGTAGTAAACTTCCCTCAATGAGTTTAAGTAAAGTAGACTTACCTTCACCGTTACGGCCAATCAAACAAACTCGTTCACCGCGTTCCAAATTAAAGTTCGCACCGTCGAGCAGGGAAGGTCCGCCAAACGCAAGTTGGACATCCCTTAATGTAATATAGGCCATACTGTTTCCTGAAATCCAAAGTGAGGACTTAAAATGACTAAACAAAAAAATCTTAATGATCAGGCGTCATTGTCCGCACCCTTAGAAGATTTGCAAGTGCGAATTACATTTTTAGATGATTTAGTTGAACAATTGAATGACCAAGTCACCCGTCAAAATGCCGAAATAGCTGATTTAAAGAAACAAATGCAGTTTTTGTATCAACGCATTGAATGTGCAGATTTATCTGACGGGATTGCCGCTTTTGATCCAATGAGTGATCGACCACCACATTACTGAGTCAATCTTTATCGGTCTTTTTGCTGAATTGATTTGACCTTTTAAGCCAAGCTCGCTCTAATGCGTGCTCAAAGTTTGCTTACTTGTCTATTGAGATTATGTCCAACAAAGTCGTTCTTCTTGATCTTGAAAATAATATGCCAACGGCACAGCTGTTGCGCGATATTATTCAACACTATGCGGTGATTTACCTATTTAACTGCACAGGAAAATTTGAATATTCACTGGAAGATTTAACCGAGTTTTCAAGTTGGGTCAGCAGTGGTCAAGTGGTGATTTTAGAAACCGCAGAGGTCGATCAAAAAGAATTTGAATATGCGGTGGTGGTTGGGCAGCTGATTGCCTTGTTAGAACCTGACACGTGTATTGAAGTCATTTCTGCTATGCCTAGCAGTGAAATGTTACTTGAAATGATGCAGTCATCGAATATGAACTGTAGCCTGATTCACGTTCAGGCTGAAGAATCTTCTTTTAATTCAAAATATAAAATTCCAACTGTTGAAACAATTAAGCAAAAACCGAATCTATTGTTGGTGAAAAAATATTGTGATGTTTTGGGTGGAATGAAAGGAAAACCCAACTCGATTGAGAAACTTAAAAACTCGATCAGTAATATTTTGCAAGTGGCCAGTGAGCAAATCCAGCCTCTGATCGGTTTGTTGATTAATTTAAAAATTGTAAAACGCTATGATGAGCAAATTAGCTTTCGTAAAAAAGTGTTGAAACAATGGATGCAGCTTGATTTAGATGCACTGACTCCTTTAGAAGACGTGCAAAATACGAGCGAAATATTTGCCCAGCAGCAACGAGAATCTGGGTCAGATGAGGGGCTAGAACAGTCAAATACCATTCATCATGCACAAAAAGATTTGTTTAAAAACTTCTCGAAAATTGATCCTGTTCAGGTGGTGGTTGCGCGTAAATTACGTGAATTAAAATCAGACAAGCCGAAAGATATTTATGCTTTACGGGATTTATTAGAACAAATTTTCCCCAAATCGGATGTTCGATTATTGCTTAAAGAGTTGATTGAGAAAGGATATATTTATTGGGATGGCAGTGAAGTACTGTATAGCCATGAAATGTTCCTCAATTAATTTCATCGCTGAAACTTGCGTTTTATATTCAGCTTATGCAACTCTAATAAAGGAATAACAAGGTTGTACTATGGAAAATACGGGTATTTGGGTTATTGGCTTCATTATTCTTTTTGTTTTAGGCTCGATTTTGGGTCTTCGCGTCAGTCCGCGAGAAAAAGCATTGGGAATGATGCGTGAGAAAGCACGCAAGATGGGGTTGCATCCACGTTTAGTTGCGGCTCCCGATTGGACTAAAATTCCAATGGCCTCCTCAAGCCGTGCCAGTATGGTTGCCTATTACAGTGTTTTAATTCCTGATGCTCGCTTGCCCCTTATGCGTGCACGTGTTGAAGATCAGCAGCTCAAAGTGGTGCAGGGGAATGATAAGTTTAACGCTTTACCCATTGCATTAAAGGGCATTTATGCTATTGATATGCAGGCAAACTGTGTAGGACTCTATTGGGATGAAGAATCTGACCTTCGAGCAACACAGTTAGATGACATTAAAACTTATTTACAGTCTTTGGCTGAATTTTAATTTATATACCTATTTAAACAGGAATGACGGTTGACTATGGCGAACGCTCCTCGGTCCACATCCAAAAGCACCACAGCAAAATCACCGAGTGCTGCGAAAAAACGTGCCTTAGTGATTGTGGAGTCGCCTGCAAAAGCGAAAACAATCAATAAATATCTCGGCCCAGATTACATTGTAAAATCATCAGTCGGGCATGTCCGTGACTTACCTACGGGGGGGGCTAAAAGTACAGAAAAAAAACCTGTATCACGCGCTAAACTGACCGATGAACAGAAAGCTGAGAAATCACAAATGGCCTTGGTCAATCGTATGGGTGTAGACCCTGAACACGATTGGAAAGCGCATTATGAGGTGCTTCCTGGTAAGGAACATGTAGTTGCGGAACTGAAAAAACTGGCATCGCAAGTCGATGAAGTCTATCTCGCAACGGATATGGACCGTGAAGGGGAAGCCATTGCTTGGCATTTAAAAGAAGTGATTGGTGGTGATGATTCACGTTATCAACGTGTGGTCTTTAACGAAATTACCAAAAATGCCATTCAAGAAGCCTTTAAGCATCCCTCACGCTTAGATATCGATAAAGTCAATGCCCAACAAGCACGTCGCTTCTTAGACCGTATTGTGGGCTTTATGATTTCGCCATTGCTGTGGGAAAAAATTGCCCGTGGTTTATCGGCAGGTCGTGTACAGTCGGTTGCGGTGAAATTGGTGGTTGAGCGCGAACGTGAAATTCGTGCCTTTATTCCTGAAGAATATTGGCAAGTTTTTGCAGACACCAAATCGAAAAAGGATGAGATTCGTTTAGAAGCAGTGAAACAAGGTGGCAAAACCTTAAAACTGCAAAATAAAGCACAAACCGATGCTTTATTAAAAATTCTTAATGATGCGGAATATAAAGTTTCTGTTCGTGAAGATAAACCCACCAAGGTGAATCCAAGCGCGCCATATATCACTTCGACTTTGCAACAAGCGGCAAGCACGCGTTTAGGTTTTTCTGTCAAGAAAACCATGACCATGGCGCAGCGTTTGTATGAAGCGGGTTTTATCACTTACATGCGTACTGACTCGATATTCTTAAGTGATGATGCGGTCAGCATGGTGCGTGATCACATTGAAGCTGAGTTTGGGGCAAAATATTTGCCAGCTAAACCAAATAAATATGGCAATAAAGCCGGCGCACAAGAAGCCCATGAAGCGATTCGTCCATCTAATGTTGCGCTAAAAGGCGATAGCCTTGTTGGTGTAGATCGTGATGCCCAGCGTTTATATGATCTCATTTGGCGTCAGTTTGTAGCATGTCAAATGACATCTGCGGAATATTTATCTTCTACGATTTTAGTCGATGCCAATGGGGTAGAACTTAAAGCCAAAGGTCGTACTTTGGTGTTTGATGGTTTCACTAAAGTGCGTGGTGCCAACAAAGCCGATGATGATGTGTTATTGCCTGCGGTTAAAGTCGGTGAAGTTCTTAAACTTGAGAAGCTAGATCCCTCTCAGCACTTTACTAAGCCGCCTGCACGTTTTACCGAAGCATCATTGGTCAAAGAGTTAGAGAAGAAAGGCATTGGTCGTCCTTCAACCTATGCGGCCATTATTTCCACCATTCAAGATCGTGGTTATGTGAAGTTGGATAACCGTCGTCTCTTTGCCGAGAAGATGGGCGAAATCGTGACCGATCGTCTTGATGAAAACTTCAATAACTTAATGAATTATGCTTTTACCGCTGATCTTGAAGGTCAACTGGATAAAGTCGCAGATGGTGAGCGTAACTGGAAAGAATTGCTGGATAATTTCTACGGTGACTTTAAAAAACGCTTAACCAAAGCACAAGGTGAAAACGGCATGCGCCGTAATCAGCCTGTGGAAGTGGATGCGGTGCATTGTAAAGAATGCGACCGTCCGATGCAGATTCGTACGGGAACGACGGGTGTATTTTTGGGCTGTTCAGGCTACAACTTGCCACCGAAAGAACGTTGCAAAGGCACATTGAATTTGACTCCTGTTGAGTCGCTCGCTGTATTGTCGGATGATGACAGTGCAGAAACAGCAGATTTGATGTCGAAAAAACGCTGCCCAATTTGCGAAACGGCAATGGACAGTTATGTGATTGATGGTGGTCGTAAATTGCATATCTGTGGTAATAACCCAGACTGTGAAGGTTTTGAACTTGAAGAAGGTGAGTTCAAAATTAAAGGTTACGATGGTCCAAGTATTCCATGCGACAAATGTGACGGTGAAATGCAATTGAAGACGGGTCGTTTTGGACCCTACTTTGCCTGCACCAGCTGTGACAACACGCGTAAAGTCTTGAAAAGTGGTCAACCTGCACCGCCGCGTGTCGATCCTATTAAAATGGAACACTTGCGTTCAACTAAACATGATGACTTCTTTGTGCTTCGTGATGGCGCGGCTGGTTTGTTCTTGGCAGCAAGCAAATTCCCGAAAGTACGTGAAACACGTGCACCGAAAGTAGCAGAATTGCGCTCAGTGGCAGATCAACTTGATCCAAAATATCAGTTTATTTTGCAAGCACCTGATGTGGATCCTGAAGGGAATCCAACCTTGGTGAAATTTAGCCGTAAAAATCAAGTGCAATATATTGGTTCTGAAAATGCTGAGGGTAAACAGACCAAATGGAGTCTGGTCTACCAAGATGGAAAATGGGTTGAAGCTTAAATATTGAAAGATGTAAAAATGCCGACGAAAGTCGGCATTTTTTTGTCGTTCCATTTTGGAAATAACTGATCAAAGTGAAATTACGAGACATCGTTAAGGTAGTGCAACAAATTTTTCATTACATCACATGAGTTAATGTCATTTATATATTGCCTGAATAATTAAGCTTTTTAAAAGTGAGTAACATTCATTATTAAGAAAGTCTCGAATGTATTGCAAGAATTTGTGCTTGAACAGAAAGACTCCCTCATGCACATGTGTTTTAATTATATTTGAAAATAATACAAAATATTGAGATGTTGGGGATATGTGGAAAAATATTCGAATTCTGTGTTTATTGATGGTTTTACTCATTGTCGCAATCAATGCGTACCGTGATCAGAACCAAGATTGGAATAAACCCATCATTGTTTTATTACATCCTGTGAATGCCGATGGGCAGTCGACGACACAACACTATATTCAGCAATTGTCAGTAAATGACCTGAGCGATGCACAAGAATATTTGAAACAAATGTCGACTCAGTATCGTGGGCAACCGATTTCGATTTATTTCCAAATGGGACGTGAACTTAAACAGCGACCTCCTAAAGTTCCTGAAAATGCCACGATGCTCGATAGTATTTTATGGAGTTTGAAATTCCGTTTTTATGCATGGAAACAGCATGAAAGTAGCGATGGTTCGCCAAGTGTAACGCTATTTTTAAATTATTATGATCCCAAACAAAGCAAAGAGTTAAAGCATTCCACCGCCTTGCAAAATGGACGAATTGGTTCAGTCAATTTATTTGCTTCAAAAAAACAAGCAGAGCAAAACAAAGTCGTCTTGGTACATGAGTTATTACATGCCTTTGGTGCGACTGATAAATATGATTTAGCAACAGGAGTGCCGCTGTATCCGATTGGCTATGCATATCCCAATCAGCAGCCCTTATTTCCACAAGCCAAAGCTGAATTGATGGCAGGGCATATTCCTGTGTCTGTAGACAAAAGCAAAATGCCAGATCATTTGGGACAGACGTTGATTAATGAAATTACAGCAATAGAATTGGGCTGGCAGAAATAATCTAGATAACGCTGAATTTATCCACAGTTTTGAAAAAATGCTGTGGATAAAAGATGCAGATTTTAAACAGACAAATGCTTGAAAATAGTCAACAATAAATTTATTCCTAAACAAAAGACTTGAGAATAAGCATGAAAACAGTAGGAAATGATTTAGTTCGACATCAGTTGCATGAAAACCGAAAGTGGTATTTAGCTTTGGGAATTTTACTGACCTTATTTGGCATTGTGTTGTTGGCATCTTTGCCTTTTGCAACGCTCTCGGCGGTATTTTTATTTGGTACGTTGATGATGATAGGAGGAATTATCCATTTTATTGCAGCGTTCAAAATTTTTGATGGTGGTTTTCGTTGGTTGTGGGCATTGTTTGGTATCTTGTATTTAGTCGCAGGTTATTATGCGTTTACTACACCAGTCAAAACTGCCATTGTTCTGACCCATATTTTGGCCATTATTTTGATTGTTGCAGGTGTGATTCGTCTCTTTAATGCTTTTATTTTCCGAGCATTTCAGGGCTGGGGTTGGACGTTATTTTCAGGTATTTTAACCTTGCTGACAGGGATCATTATTTTGATGTCACCAGAGGCTCCTTTCTGGGTACTGGGTTTATTCCTTGCTGTGGATATTTTATTTCAGGGTATTAATTATCTGACTTTGGCTTCGTATATTAAAAGAGAAGTTCCGAAAAGTTCCGCAGATGTTTAACTCAAATTCGACCAAAGAGCGCTATATGCGCTCTTTTTTATTGCTTATGATAGCTGTAAATCCAACTACATAATCATGTCTTATGTCTAAAACCTTTGTTCTTGCACCAGATTCGTTTAAAGAAAGCCTGAGCGCTGAACAGGCTTGTCAGGCGATGCAGCACGGTATTGAAAAAGTATTTAGCGATGCGACCTTTATTCATGTGCCGATGGCAGATGGAGGTGAGGGAACAGTGGATGCCTTAGTGGCAGCATTGGCTGGACAACAGATTTTCTGTGAAGTCACTGGGCCGCTACCAACACAAAAAGTTCAAACGTATTTTGGCTTGCTGGATGATGCTGAAACGGCTGTGATTGAAATGGCAAAAGCCAATGGTATTCATCTACTGGAAAAATCTCAGCGTAATCCTTTGCTGACCACAACATTGGGAACGGGGGAGATGATCAAAGTTGCTTTAGATCATGGCGTTGCTAAAATCATCATTGGTTTAGGTGGTAGTGTCACCAATGACGCAGGTGCTGGCATGGCACAGGCCTTAGGGGCAAAATTTTATGATATCGATGGTGGTGAAGTTGCTGTGGGTGGTGGGCAACTGAAGCAAATTCATCAGATTGATCTTTCTGCTTTAGATGTGCGTTTAAAGCAGGTTGAAATCATGATTGCCAGTGATGTGAATAATCCTTTATGTGGTGCACAGGGCGCATCATTTGTGTTTGGCGCACAGAAAGGTGCAACACCTGACATGGTGAAACAATTGGATGACAATCTTAGTCATTTTGCTGATTTGGTTGAGCAGCAATGTGGGCTTAAGCTTCGAGATGTGGCAGGTGCGGGTGCAGCCGGTGGTCTGGGTTTTGCTCTCATGGCATTTGCTGGTGCAAAGATATGTTCAGGCGTGGAACTGGTGATTGAGCAAACCCAATTGGCTAAGAAAATTGCTGAAGCAGACTATGTGTTTACTGGTGAAGGCGGCATTGATTTTCAAACTAAATTTGGTAAAACACCGTTTGGTGTGGCACAAGTGGCAAAGCAATTGAATAAACCTGTGATTGCCTGTGCAGGCTATGTGGGAGAAGGCATAGAGGAACTCTACGCAGAAGGTTTTACTGCGATTTTTGGTATTATGGATGGTGCTTGTGATTTGCAAACAGCTTTAGACAATGCTGAGAAAAATTTGCAAAGAACCTGTCAGAATATTGCTAGGGTATTAGCCCTAACGTCGTAACAAGCATGATCACATTATTCCCAATAAACTTAAATATTTTTGCGTAGGTTACACCTTACTTTTCAAGGATGAAAGGTAACAAAAATCCTGTGTTGGATTGAGGGTATGTCCCTATACCCCAATCTAACGGATGGCATATATGCCGTTTTGTCTCGTATCAAATTTTGTTTAAAATGGCGAATTAAAAATCGGCATATTATTCTGGATAGGTTGTGTGAATTGAATCCAGACATTCTTGTTGATTTAAATTGCTTTGATTTAAAAAATGCTCACTCCATCGTCGTTGTAATTATTGATGTGTAATTATTCATTTTGATCGGCTGATTTGTTATAGATCAAACTATGCCATGATCATCAGGCTAAAATTCATAATTTATCTATAGCTCTGTTAAACTACTCATCTACCTAACACGATGAGACACCATGAGTTTAGCCACCCTGATTAATGAATTAAACCCTCAACAAAAGCAAGCAGCAACCACCGAAACAAAACATAGCTTGGTACTTGCAGGGGCAGGCTGTGGTAAGACCAAAACCATTGTGGCACGAGCTGCATATCTGATTGATCAAGGTGTACCAGCCAATCAAATCCAGATTCTCACCTTTACGCGCCGTTCAGCCAGTGAAATTGTGGCACGTGTAGAATTGGCTTTGGGCGAGCAAGCCAAAGGCTTACGTGCATCGACATTTCATACGTTTTGTATGTATTTATTGCGCCGTATTCCTCAAGCATTTGGTTTGGAACAATTCACGATTATCGACCGTGATGACCAAATCATGATGTTTCGTCTGATTCGCGGTAAAGATGATAAAAACAACCCGAATCAACTGCCAAAACCGAAAGAACTTGGTGATCTGTATTCTTTTGCACGAAATACCCGTCAAAAACTGAGTGTGGCTTTAGAAAAACAGCATCCTGAACATATCGTGTTTAAAGATCAAATTGCCGCAATTATGCAAGAGTATGAAGTACGAAAACGTGCACGTAGCTTCTTGGATTATGATGATATTTTGGCAATTGTGGCTTCGGCTTTAGAGCAATCTGAAGGCTTGGTTGATTATGTATCTTCCATTTGCCAACACATGTTGGTCGATGAAATGCAGGATACCAATCCACTGCAATGGGCTTTGCTTGAACCACTCAAAGACAAAGTGAGCCTCTTTTGTGTGGGTGATGATGCGCAATCGATTTACGGTTTCCGTGGTGCGGATTTTGAAAATATTCACCATTTTAAAGAGCGTGTACCTGACGCGCAGATTTTTAAATTGGAACAGAATTACCGCTCGACGCAAGAAATTTTAGACTTGTCGAATTGGTTACTGGACCAAAGTGAAATCAAATATGACAAACGCTTAGATGCGCATCGGGGTGAAGGTGTTAAGCCGAAAATGCATATTTTTCCCAATGAATTTGATGAAGCAAAATGGATTGCGATTGACATCAAAGAGCGTCATTACTTGGCTGGAAATGCATGGCGTGATCATATGGTGTTGGTGCGTTCTAGTTTTGCTGCACGTCATATCGAAGCCGCCTGTATTCAAGCTAATGTGCCCTACCGTTTTATTGGTGGCATGAAGTTACTTGAAACTGCACATGTGAAAGATTTATTAAGTTTATTGCGTGTGATTGCCAATCCTTTGGATGATATTGCGTGGATGCGCTTCTTGACGCTGTGGAATGGTGTGGGGGATGTAGGCGCAAGTCGTTTAGCACAACAACTTTTGCAACAAGCTGATATGGATGGTATTTTTGAGAAGTTGGAAAAATTTGCTCGCATTCCCGCACAGACGTTATTGATCATGAAGCAAATGAATGTCTTGCGCCATGAAGTCAAAGAATCGGTCAGTCTAGGCATTCAAGCCATTGAAACGCAGCTTGCTGAAAATTATAAAAAAGACTGGAATCGCCGTCAGGGTGATTTTGAGTTGGTGAAACAATTGGCATCGAAACATTCACAGCTCAGTGAATTTTTAGAAGAATATGTGCTCGATCCCGTGTCAATTTCTGAAATTGAACGCCAATCAGACGATGATGTGGTTACGCTGATTACCATTCACTCTGCCAAAGGGACGGAACAGAAGATTTGTTATGTGGCCAATGTCACAGCGGGGCAGTATCCACATGCACGTGCGCAAGGCAGTTTTGATGATGTGGAAGAAGAGCGCCGTGTGCTTTATGTGGCATTAACCCGTGCACAAAATGAATTGATTTTGACCAAGCAGAATTTAAGCCTTTGGGCACGTGATCAGGTCGATGAACAAGGGCGTAAAGTGGAAAGTTATTTTCTCAATGATTTGACCCGCAATTTGTGTACCATGGAAACCCATCACAAAACCCGTCAACAAACGGTAAAAAGCGCTTTAATCGAACGCCAATCGATTAATTTAGATTTTGGCATTAATCTCGATTAAACTATAACAATTGCGTTATTTTGTTTTTTATTGCGAAGTTCAAAAAGTCGAGTAGGCGAGTGCTTTTTGATGATTTTGCCTATTTAAAGGTTGTGAGATGAAAATTTTAGTTCGTAATTTAGAGCGTACAGTAACAGAAGCTGAATTACTGAAGCTATTTCAAGAATTTGGTACTGTGAATGCGTGTAATTTGATTTTAGACCCTGCAACAGGTAAATCTAAAGGTTTTGCCTTTGTTGATATGCCACATGGTCGTGAAGCCGTGAGAGCGATTAAAGGTTTAAATACGCTTCGTTTGCATGGACATGGTATTCGTGTAAAACAGGCCGAAAATAAGCCTGAAGCGAAAGCTGACGCTAAGTCAGAAGCAAAATAAAGATAAAAAAGGAGCGATGGCTCCTTTTTTATGGGTAAATGAAAATGAAAAGAAAGTTTTTAGCACTTTCTATTGTGGCACCGAGTGGACAACGCATTGCCCAAGGCATGAAAACTTTAGAGGTTCGTTCATGGCACCCTGAGCAACTCCCTTTAAAAGATTTATTGCTTGTCGAAAATAAAAACTTTTTAAACCATGATGCTGATGAGGAACAGGGGGTCGCAGTTGCTTTGGTCGATGTCGAATCAGTCCATGTCTGGCAGCGCAATGAAGTTGAAGCCGCATGTGCAAGTTATTGGGCGGAAGGTTATTTTGCTTGGCAACTGAGTAATGTTCGCCCCATCAAGAATCGGGTTGAAGTGCCTGCAAAGCGGAAAATCTATTTAATTGAAATGGATCATGCATAATTTTTATTGTGAATTGATTCAAATAAAGTTTAATCTTAGCTGTGTAAAAAACGTCAAAATTTAGGAATATCATTATGTCCCGTGTTGCTCGCTTCCATGCTGACCGTACCAATCAAAAACTGTATTTTGCACGTCTTTCATGTCAACAAGCAGAGCAAATCGAACATATTCAACAGATACAGGCACATCGTGAAGCTGCCGTATTTCACTTGCATGGCGCAGTGTTGGCTTTTTTACAAGAGTTGGTTCGTTATTATCGTTTAAATGACTTTGCACCCACTTTGAAGTCTATTGAAGAGCATATGGCGGCAAAAGGACAAGTTTCTCCAGAAGTCACGGTAATGCAGCAATTGGCAAAACACGGTTTTATTGCAGAATTAAAGCGTGCCTATCGTATGTGTCAATACGCACCTGAACCGAGTGTGCCAGAACCAGAAAATGAAACATCATCAAATTTAATTATTAAAGTGACGCAAACGCCACAAGCATGGTTGCCTGATACCAAAATTTTGCGTGAATGGCACCGTGATTTAACCCAGCTGATTGATGGTTTTCGTAACGAAATGGTTGAGTTTTAATCTTTGTGATCTACTCTTGAAGTTTTTAGCATTGACCTTATATAAATAGTCTACGTAATGCAAAGTGCAACAGCCTTTGCCACCATGTTGAACATGGAGGATATATGTCTATAGAACAGTTGAAAGAATTATTTGGTAATCAAGAAGCGATTTTAGAATTGGTTCAACTTGAAGGTGGCGAATTGGCATTGCGAAATGCAGGCTCTGAAAAAGAACCCTTAGTTAAAATTCAGTTTAATGATGAAGTGAAGACACTCTTGGGTGATCAGATGCCAGTGATTGCACAACATATGGTGCAAGCTGCTTTATTTGCCATGATGGAAAAGCAAGTTAATGAATGGCAGGCAGAAATAGTGGATGATCAACCTCAATATTTGAGTTGATTTTTTCCCATAAAAAAACGCATTAAAGAGTGAATGCTAGTCAGTTAAGAAATTGACTGGCATTTTCTTTTTTAATTCATCATGTTATTAGATACGCGGAAACGTCATTCGCAACTTGAGCAATAAATAAAGCACGGCTTTATTTTGCAGCGCAAGGCAAGACTACTTTGAAACAGTAAGGTTTCTGCGATGAATTGATCAATAAAAGGTATTCGACGAGTTTTGCGGATGACAAATGCTTTTGGTTCTTTTGGCTAAACAAAAGAACAAGCGAGCTCCAAAAATTTGATTTACAATAATAAGACTCTGTTGTGAACAACTAAAAAGCTAAGGGGTTAATTGTAAAACCCCTTGACTGGTCAGCATTACACTAAAGAGTGCGTTTTTTATCACAAAAATCTAATGCGTCGGATCTTGATGATGCGCAATCTGAATTTGATTGAGAATATGATTGGTCATATTTTTTGCCATTTCCTCTTTAGCAAAATACACTTCACCAATCGCCTCACGACGAATCACTTCCGCTTCTTCCTTGCTTTCGGCACAGACCAGTACCTGAATTTGCGGATTCAAGGTCTTGGCAATATCGACAATTTTATGAATATCTAAAATATCCATTGGTGAGAGCACCAGTAAACGCGCATGTTGAATATGCGCCTGAATCAGTACACCCGCTTCGGTGGCATGACCTGAAACGGCGGCAATGCCTTTCTCACGTAAATTTTCGACAATTTCTCGGTTTTCTTCCGCAATGACCACTTTAATGCCATCTTGCATTAATGCACGTGTAATACGACGACCCACTTCACCGTGACCGACAATCACCACCTGATCGCGTAAATATTCTTGAGAGACTTCATCTGGCAGCATAGAGAGCGGATCACCACTACGTTCGAGTAAGCGTGCCAAGTGCGAGCGCTCTCGAATCCAGTTTTGAATGGGTTCAATTGCAGAAAATACAAAAGAATTTAAGGTGATTGAAATTAGGGCACCAGCAAGAATCAGGTTTTGACCTTCCAGTGATAAGAGGTGTAGAGACACACCCAAGGTCGCCAGAATAAAGGAGAACTCGCCAATTTGTGCCAAACTTGCACCTACGCTTAAGGCCGTATTAATTGGGTAGCGGAAGAACAGTACCAGTGCCATAGCAGCAATGGTTTTACCAATCATAATAATCCCCACCACCGCAAGCACATGCAGCGGTTGCTCAATTAAAATTCTTGGGTCGAATAACATGCCGACTGAAACAAAGAACAGAATGGAGAAAATTTCACGTAGGGGTAACGTTTCTTCTTCAGCACGGTGACTAAAGTCTGATTCTTTGACCACCATCCCAGCAAAGAATGCACCGAGTGCCATGGATACACCAAAAACTTTATAGGCGCCAAAAGCAATGGAAACCGCAGCAGCAACAACGGTGAGGGTGAAAAGTTCACGCGAACCTAAGCGCGCCACAATTTGCATAATAAAGGGAACTAAGCGTTTGCCAATAATCAACATAAAGGCAATAAAACCTGCAACTTTAAGCAGGGTGATGGCTAAGGTCATCCAAATATTTGCAGCAGGATCTGATCCTGCAATAGGGGTTCCACCCAGTAAAACGGCTGTGGCAGGCAGGAGAACCAAGACCAGAACCATCACTAAGTCTTCAACCAATAACCAGCCTACAGCAATTTTCCCGTTGACGGAGTTGAGTAAACCCCGATCTCCTAAGGCTTTGAGTAAAACCACAGTACTGGCGCAGGAAAGACTTAAACCAAAGACCAAGGCAGAACCAAAACTCCAGCCCCACATCATGGAAATACCGATTCCCAGTAAGGTTGCCACAGCAATTTGTAAAATTGCTCCGGGTAGTGCAATGCGACGGACTTGCATCAAATCACTTAGGGAAAAGTGCATTCCAACACCAAACATGAGGAACATGACCCCAAGTTCAGCCAATTGGTTGGCAAGATGCATGTCTGCGACGATACCGGGTGTGTTTGGGCTCAGAATAATACCGGCAATGAGGTAGCCAATCAGGGGAGGGAGACGTATACGAGCGGCAATATAGCCAAAAACAAGCGCAAGTCCAAAGCCAACGGCCAATAATATAATCAGATCTATGTCATGAGGCACTAAAAACTCCTTAAGCCTAGGTTAAGGGTAAAAAGGATAAGCACAAAAAATGCCAAAAGATTGTTTTAAAGTTTATCAAGTCGGGCAAAAAAAATGCAAAAAAAAACGACCTAAAAGGTCGTTTTTTTAAAAAAGCAAAAATTATTTAATTTTAGCTTCTTTGAAAATTACGTGTTGACGGATTTTTGGATCAAATTTTTTGATTTCCATTTTTTCCGGCATAGTACGTTTGTTCTTAGTAGTGGTATAGAAATAACCTGTACCAGCTGAAGAAACTAGACGAATTTTATCACGCATGGTTCAGACTCCTTAGATCTTTTGACCTTGAGCACGAAGGTCAGTAACAACCTTTTCGATACCCAATTTGTCGATAATACGCATACCTTTAGTGGTTAAACGAAGACGTACAAAACGTTTTTCGCTTTCTAACCAGAAACGGTGGTGATGCAGGTTCGGCTCGAACCGGCGTTTGGTTTTGTTGTTTGCGTGCGATACGTTGTTACCAACGATTGGACGCTTGCCGGTAACTTGGCAAACCTTAGACATGGTGAACTCCATTGCTAGACAGCACCGATTGTGCGCTAGTCATTAAAAGTAAACGGATGAAATCATTCAAGGGGCGTTTTATACCAAAAATACGCTTAAAAGACAAGCGAATTTAATAAAAACACAGCATGATTATGTGTGATAGATCATGCCTTGATCAGTTATCGAAGAAGGGTCTTTGAAATTAGTCGATGAATCGGCTTGTTAAACGGTGGAAGAATAAATTTTAAGCTATACAGCTTAGGATTAGACATCACTGACCGTTCATGTGACAAACTGAAGAAACCTTCTGGACCATGATATTTCCCCATACCTGAAGCACCGACCCCACCAAAAGGTAAGTCATCTTGTGCAACATGGGTCAAAACCGTATTTTGTCCGAAATGCCCTGAATGAGTACGCTGTGCGACATAATCAGCACGCGCTTGATCAAAGTCGAAGTAGTATAATGCAAGTGGACGAGGACGGCTATTAATAAACTCAATAACATCGTCAATTTGATCATATTCTAGAATGGGCAGAATAGGACCAAAAATTTCCTCTTTCATAATCTGCATCTCTGTGGTTACGCCAGTTAGTAACGTTGGCGCAATTTTCCGAACTAAGCTTAAGTTTTCATGTGCAGGATTAACCTCAATAATTTTAGCACCTTGATTGCGTGCATCTTCTAAATAGCCTTGTAGGCGATTGTATTGTTTGTCATTAATAATTGAGGTGTAGTCTTGATTATATTCAATATTCGGATACATCTCTGTGACAAAGGCACTATAGTGTTCAATAAATTCAGCCGTTTTGCCTTTCGGTAGGAACATATAGTCGGGTGCAACACAAGTTTGCCCCGAATTCCATAATTTACCTGCCGCCAGACGTTGTGCGACATCTTGCAAATCGATAGAAGGGTGAACCAATACTGGTGATTTCCCACCAAGTTCTAAAATGACTGGGACTAAATTTTGCGCTGCTGCGGCCATAACCGTTTTGCCAATTTCGGTCGAACCAGTGAAAATAATTTTATCGAAGGCCAAATGGCTAAAGGCATCGGAGATTTTCCCACCCCCATTGATCACTGCGACTAATTCAATCGGAAATGCTTCATTGAGCGCTTTTTCAAGCACCTGACCAAACTCGCTCGATGCACTTGAAATTTTGATCATGGCATGGTTACCAGCCGCAATCGCGCAAATGAGAGGGCCAATCGACAACAATAAAGGATAGTTCCAAGGGGTAATAATGCCCACAACACCTAAAGGTTGATATTGCACCCAAGCTTTTGCCGGTTGATGAATAATTCCAACATGGCGTTTCGAAGGTTTCATCCAATGGGTCAAATGCTTGCTATAATATTTAATATGTTCAAGACAGGTGAGCAGTTCCCCAATTTTGGTTTCGCCAATGGAACGGTTACCATAGTCTTGATTAATTGCTTCAGCAAATTGATCTTGATACTTAACTAAGATACGCTTTAGGCGTGCCAAACGATCAATGCGTTCCTTTGCTGTTGCTAAAGGATGGCGTTGATAGGCATATTTTTGTTGTTCTAGCACATCATGTAAGTGCTGAATATCAGAAGAATGTGGTGTCATTGAAGTTGTTTTTGTTTGACTGTTCATGACCGATTACCATTAAATAAAAAGCGATTAATTTATTTTTTAGAGTAAAAGCTCTAAATAGTCAAGTTACTTTATGTGTTAGCTAGCTAACCTATTGAATGAATGGTTACTTTAGGATGTCTCACTCCAAAACGGTGAAAACCAAAGAACGTATTTTACAGCTCAGCTTACAGTTATTTAATGAGCGCGGCGAACGTTCTGTGACAACAAATCATATTGCAGCTGAACTGAATATGAGTCCGGGTAATTTGTATTACCACTTTCGTAATAAAAATGAAATTATCAAAGAATTGATGGAGCAGTATCAAAAAGAAACTTTGGAAATGCTTGCATTACCAGATGATCGTTTGCTCGATGCCAATGATAAGATTCGTTATTTTCAAGTGCTGAGCAGTCAGCTTTGGGCTTATCGTTTTTTGCATCGTGATGTTTATCATTTAGTTGAAAATAATGAAGATTTTCGAAAAATGTATCCACGTTTTGCCGGTCAGGTGATGCAGCAGGGGCAGAAAATTTATAAAGCCTTTGTGAATGCAGGATTAATGCAAATGACGGACTCGGAAATTGAGGCCCTCATTATTAACTTGTGGATTGTTTTGACCAACTGGACCAACTTCTTATATATGTCGGGTCATATTACCGATTCAAATACTTTAGAAGAAAAGTGGGTTTGGCAGGCATTACGTCAAATGGTGTTCCTAGAAGGGGCGTATTTGCGGGGTGAAAGTCGTCAAACTTATGAACATTTGCTTGAAACACTGGGGCCTTCAGAACTTTTTGAGAGCTTATCCTCAAGTAAAAATCACGATGCTACATAGCCTATTTAGAAAGCCTTAAAAAAGCGTTAGAATGCTCGGCTTGTTTTTCAATTTAACTGATTAGTGATATAAACCAACATGAATATGACCACTGCTAACACAGCACGTTTACTGATTACTTGCGAGGACAAACCAGGGATCGTGCAAGCTGTATCGAGTTTTTTGTATCATCAAGGCGCAAATATTACCGCACTTGATCAATACGCGACTGAAGCTCAGGGCGGGCGTTATTTCATGCGTGTCGAGTTTGAACTGGATAACTTGCAAAGCCGTAAAGAAAGTTTAACTCACACTTTTGCCAGCAATGTAGCCGAGCGCTATAACATGCATTGGCGTTTGGCGTTGGTGAGTGATGTTAAAAAAGTCGGCGTTTTAGTGTCTAAAGTTGATCATGCTTTGCTTGAGCTATTGTGGCGTCATGCGCGTGGCGGTTTGCCGTGTGAAATTACCACTGTAGTGTCAAATCATGAAGATTTACGCGAATCAGTTGAAAATTTTGGTATTCCTTTTGTTGTTGTCCCTGTGAATAAAGACAATAAAGAAGAAGCTTACGCAAAAATTGATGAGATCATGCAGGGCAACGACTTACTTGTGCTTGCGCGTTATATGCAAATTTTAAGTGAAAGCTTTGTTTCTAAATGGGAAATGAAGATTATTAATATCCATCATTCATTTTTACCTGCCTTTGTCGGTGCTAATCCGTATAAGCAAGCCTATGAAAAAGGGGTAAAATTGATTGGTGCAACAGCGCATTATGTAACGGCTGATCTGGATCAAGGTCCAATCATTGAACAAGATGTAGAGCGAGTCAATCACGATTTTACCGTTGATCAATTACGTGAACTTGGACAGGATGTCGAGCGCAATGTTTTGGCGCGTGCGGTGAAATGGCATCTAGAAGACCGTATTATTGTCGATGGTAATAAGACGGTTGTTTTCCAATAGTTTTTTAAAATGATCGATTCAAAAGGTATGCTTTAGGCATGCCTTTTTTGTTTTTGATTTAAAAAACTCATTAAAACTTTCCAATTAATAGTTGCAAATGAAAACACTTCTCATTTATTATTGGGCTACTTTAATTGTACTAACCGATGAGTTTGATTGTTTAAATCTTTATTGATCAACAATCGCTTGAATTAGGTAACTGATTTTAATGAGTCAATCTTCTGCTCTACATATGCAAACTCCCAATCCGATGAAAAAGAAAATTATCACCGCACTTATTGCTGTGGTGGTCGGTCATATGGGCGTGTTATGGGCGGTGGGGCAAATGAAGACCCCTGAACTCAAACCGATTGAAAAAGAACCTTTACACGTTCGTTTTGTTAAAATTCAAGAGCCACCAAAAGCATTACCTCCAAAGCCTAAAGCTGAACCGAAAAAAGAGAAGCCGAAGCCTAAAGAAGTAAAACAAGTTAAAATTGTAGAAAAGCAGCTTCCTCCACCGCCGAAAAAGGTCGAGAAAGTTCAACAAGTTAAAAAAGCAGAAACAGCAAAACCGGTTGTGAAACCCGTTGAGGCGAAACCCACGCCATCTCCAGTTGTAACGACCACTGTTTCTGAAACGAAAGTGATTAAATCTGCACCAGCGCCTGCACCTGTTTCACCCCCAGCACCATCAACACCACCTTCCCCGAAAAGTGTATCGATTGGTGGTTCGGGTGTGCAATGGAGTCGTTCGCCTAAACCGTCATATAACAATAAAGATTTAGATGGTCAAACGCGTACGGTGGTCGTGCATATTGAAGCAAATGAAAAAGGGGTGATTACTTCTGCGCGTATTGCACGTTCAAGTGGTGTTGCTGCTTTAGATGAAAAGATTTTACGCTCAGTGCGTAGTTCCAAATTCAAACCGTACAAAGAAAATGGCGTGGCTTATCCAATTAGTGCTGACCAACCATTTGAATTGACATTGAACCCTAACGGCTAACTTTTATCAGGAGTTCGAGTATGAACTTTTCAGTTTATTGGCAACATGCAGATGCGGTGAGTAAAACACTGTATTTCGTGTTATTGGCAATGTCGATTACAACATGGACGATCTTCGTTCTACGTTTAATCGGGACTCGCCAACTGAAGCAACAAGCTTATGCTCAACTTTCTCAAGCGTTAAGCAAGTTAAAAGCAAAATTTTCGCCTTTGAATTTTGAACAACGTAAAGCGGTTGCAGAACAAGCTTTATTGCGTCAAATTTCTGCGGAAAAAGCAAATGCAGAAAAAGGTGTTGCTGTTTTAGGTACGATTGCTTCACTGGCACCTTTTGTCGGCTTATTTGGTACAGTTTGGGGTATTTTCCATGCCTTGGTTGCTGTCGGTAAAAGTGGTCAAGCTGGTTTAGCACAAGTGGCAACCCCTGTGGGTGAAGCGTTGATTATGACTGGTTTAGGTTTGGCGGTCGCGATTCCTGCGGTACTGGCTTATAACATTTGTGCGCGTGCGAACCGTAGCTTTGCACATGAGTTACAAGACCAAGCACACGGTTTGTTAATTGACACCATGTTGCAACAAGATTCTGCTGCACAGAAAGTAGAAGCGAAAGCAACACAACAAGGTTTAGTTGGAGGTCAAGCTTAATGGGCTTTCAATTGGGTGAAGACAACGATGCAGGCATGAATGAGATGAATCTCATTCCACTCATCGATATTATGTTGGTATTGATGATCATCTTCTTGGTGACAGCAACCGTTGCTAACCCATCAATTCCATTAACTTTACCAAAAACCACAGCGGAAATTACTCAGCCGCCACCTAAAGCAATCACCGTAAGTATTAATTCCAATGGTGAAGTGGCTTGGAATGCCGAAGTGATTAGTTTAGATGAGTTACAAACGCGTTTGAATGAAGCGGGCCAAGCTGAACAGAAGCCAACGGTTCAATTACGTGCAGATAAAGAAGCACGTTACGATACTGTTGCACAAGTCATGTCACGTGCGAGCGAAGCCGGGCTCAGTGATATTGCTTTCCTCAGTGATAACTAATCTGATCATTTAAAAAGCGACCTTTAGGTCGCTTTTTTTTATTTCTGAAATTTGCCCAAAAATAGACCTTATTCAGACTTAAGTAAGTTTTGAAACTTACTGCGTAATTTCATTAATTTCGGTGGAATCGAAAAGTTACAGTAGCCTTGTGCTGGATTACGGGCAAAAAAGTTTTGATGATATTCTTCAGCAGGGTAAAATTTTGGTGCAGGGCTCAGTTCAGTCACTATATTTAAACCATCCGCTTTGAGTCGATCAATGCTTTGTTGAGCCTGTTGTTGCTGTTCATCATTAAGGTAATAAATCACAGAACGATATTGCGTTCCGATGTCATTGCCTTGACGATTTAACGTGGTTGGATCATGGGTGGTGAAAAATACATCTAAAAGTTGTTCAAAGCTAATTTGTGTTTGATCATAATCAATCAAAATGACTTCTGCATGATTGCTGTCACCACGACAAATATCGTCATAATTGGGGTTGTCAGTATGACCGCCTGCATAACCGCTGACCACTTTCTGGACACCTTTAAGCTGTAAAAATATGGCTTCGACACACCAAAAACATCCACCACCAAATAATGCTTGTTGCATGGTTTTATCCTGTATTTGTTTATTGTTTTTAATATAGGGGCTTTTTATGAAGCTACAATGTCTTTATTGATGGTTGAAAGTAAAAAGTCTGACTGAACAGACTTTTTATCGTTGCGATTTAGCGCGGTTGAACTGTACTTTTAAACTGAATCAGGACATTGCCATGACGATCAAGCAGTTTGAGTGTTTTACCAAATACTTGATAGTTTGCCACTTGATCTAATGCTTGGTTAAATTTTTGAGAGACATTGTTGTTGTCTAAACATGCCATTTTTGTTCCTGCCATTTGACTCAAGACTAAGCTATCTCGTCCAGCTTCATAGCTGCCCATAATACGGTTGCAGCCATCTGCGCCACTTACGCGCTTTGTTGCTGCATCAAATTGTAAGCTTGGAATATTGTGTGCGCTGGGTGCGGTTTTAATTTCGCTATTACCAATATGTGTTGCAACCCAAGTTTTGTTTTGCAATTGAATTAAGTTTGCAGTTTCAATGGTCGAAGAGGCGTTTGGCACCGTTTCACAACCTGTAAAAGCAAGCGCTGCACCAATGATACTGATCGTTAATAATTTTTTTAACATCTTCATGTCTCATTTTTTAATTTAACTTATAGGCTATATAAGCAAAAAAAGATGGATTTAACTAGCTTTAAATGTATGTTTTTTATTTTAAAGTTGCAGTTTTACTGCGGGTTCTCGATTTTTCTTTGCGGTAAATCTTGTCGAATAAGCGCTGAATATTGTGTGCTCGAAAGATGATTTAATTCACTGACCCGTGGGTTGATATGCGCTTTTTCATACCATTGTTTCATGCTAAGGTCATGTGAAATAGCGTTTAAGTCATACAGATAATTGGGTAAATAACCTGAAGCCAGTAGACGATAATCGATTGGTAAATGCTGTTTAGATACTGCTTGCACCATATCAAAAACCAGCGTAGTGCAGTTGCTGGTCAGCGTGTTATACCATTTGGGCTGTTGTTTTAAGTCATTGGACTTGCGTAGGTATTGTTCAAATAAAGCGCGACTTTCTGCTTTTGACATGTTGATGGGAAAGAAATAGACCTGTTCACCACGGCTATTACTGCGGGTATAAATTAAATCTTTTTCATCCGCAGCCACAAGACTGAGTTCATATTTTCTAAAAAAACCACCGATGGTCGAAAATTCTTCATTTTTTTCTTTGCGAATTTCAATCGAGAAGGTCAGTGGTTGCGTATTGGCAAAATCAAAACTTACCAAAGTGTGGGCAATACGTGGTCCCATCCAGTAGGAGGTAATAATATTGACCCCTGTGATTTGCTTTAAATCAAACTGACGAGATTCCCAGCGTTCATCATAACGGCCGTCTGCATGCCAATTAAAATTACGCACATTGTGTAAGGTGACAAGATCGCCTTGTTGTTCATAAGCAAGCACTTGCGCAACTTCGGGATTCCAGTCACGATCTGGTTTGGCTTCTAAGCTGAAATACCAGCATAAACCGCAGAGCAAGCCAAGCATATAAATCAAGATATCGGTGTGGCGGCTAAAGAAAGCTTGGGTGGTATAAATTCCAAGAATACTGAGTGCAAAAGCAATCCAGATGCCAATTAGTATACGGGTCATCAACCCACCCAAAGGTTCTTGGAACCATAAAGCAAGACACAGCCAAATAGAGGATAAAATAACAAACAGACTGAACATGCAATGCAGTAGCGCCATGCCTAAAGCAGCAAAAAATTCTGTTTTTCCAATATTATGCATATTTGACTGTGATCAATAATTCTTTGCTTTATTTTCGATACGTTGCGAACTCGAAAGCAATCCCTGTTTTGTCGTCAATATGTTGTTCCGCTGCGACCTTTTTAAATTCAGTGGGGATTTCTGGATAATAGGCATCGCCTTGAACATCAAGTTCGACATGGGTCAGTTCTAGGCGGTCCGTAATATGCATGGTTTGTTTGAAAATTTCACCACCACCAATAATAAAAATGCTGGTCGGTTTTTCAGAAGCCTGTACGTCGGCAACAGCTTGAGTTAAAGCATCTTCAATTGAATACGCGACTTTAGTCCCTTCAAATGACCAGTTGTGGTCACGGGTAATGACCCAGTTAACCCTATTTGGCAGGGTGCGTCCCATAGACTCTAACGTTTTACGTCCCATGACCACGACACCACCTTGAGTGATGGCTTTAAAGTGTTTGAGATCAGCAGAAATATGCCAAGGTAAATCATTTGCTTTACCAATGCAGCGTTGTTGATCCATAGCTACAACGTGAACAACTTCTAAATTTTGGAATGTCATAAAGCTCGCCTTATTTGACTGTATCCCCCATTTGTTTTATTCAAGTCCTCCTTTTTTAAAGGGGGATTTAGGGGGATTACGAATTTAGTGGAATGACTAATTAGAAAAATTAAACCGCAACAGGAGCTTTAATACCCGGATGTGATTGGTAATCGACAATTTCGAAATCTTCAAATTTAAATGCGAAGATGTCTTTAATTTCTGGATTTAATTTCAGTTGGCACAGTGGCATTGGCTCACGGCTTAATTGTAATTGTGCTTGTTCAAAATGGTTCATATATAAATGTGTATCACCACCTGTCCAAACAAATTCTCCCACGCCTAAACCACAAACTTGGGCAATCATATGGGTGAGGAGTGCATAGCTGGCAATGTTAAATGGAACGCCTAAGAACACGTCTGCGCTACGTTGATACAATTGGCAAGAGAGTTTGCCATTCTGTACAAAAAACTGGAACAGGGTGTGGCAGGGTGGCAGGGCAACATTGCCAGCTTCATTTGGATTCCAACCCGAGACAATTAAACGACGTGAATTTGGATTGGTTTTAATTTCGTTGATTAACCATTGAATTTGGTCAAAGCCATCTTGCTCATACAGGCCATCCGCTTTTTTCGTTGCACCAAAATTACGCCATTGATGACCGTAAACGGGACCAAGTTCGCCTTCAGGACGACCAAAACGCGCCGTTTGTTCTGCGGTTGACCATTCATCCCAAATTGAAACTTTGTTGTCTTGAAGATATTTAACGTTGGTGTCACCTTTGAGGAACCATAATAATTCAATCGCGATGGAGCGAAAATGAACTTTTTTGGTGGTCAATAAAGGAAAACCTTGAGCAAGATTAAAGCGCATTTGATGACCAAATACAGAACGTGTACCTGTTCCAGTACGATCGCCTTTGTCGCCACCGTTGTCGAGGATGTGTTGTAAAAGGTCTAAATACGCTTTCATAAAAATTCCAAAAAGTTGAGTTCCCCTAAGCACAAACCAAGTCATTGAAGGCTTGTTGCGAAAGGATCATCTAAGTCGAGTTAACCTAGCAGTCTATACTAAAATGAGGGCTTTTTTAAGCGTTAAGCATGGCAATTGGGCGGAGGCGGAGGTCCAGAAATACTGAATTTGAATACCATGTTGCTGCATCATCGGCTGGAATATTAAGCAAGAAGACACATTACTTCGCTATTTTGGTCGTGAACTTTTTTGCAGATAAATTTTATTTCACTTTTACAGCACTAAAAATAAATTAAAAAATAGCCAGTTAGCGCTTCTATGTTAACAAAGATAAGATATCTTACATATTTTATATGAAAAATTAACATTCTGGCATTACCATTCTCAGCTTATAAATAATCAAGTATGTGTATTGCGGACTGTAAGTGCAGTGCTTAAAGAGAAGTTAGAGGTTTGGAATGATTTATGATCAACATATGGATATGCACGATATTCATGCGCCTACAGCAACAGAAATCATTATTCGTTCAAAAGCAGGTCAAAGCTATAAATCTACAGTAAATTCAGATCCGATCATCAGACCAGAAAAATCAAAAAATAAAAACTATACCTCTGGTAGTGCTCAGCGAATTGATATTGATAAATTTACCCAAAGATTGCAAAGTATCACCAGTCAAACCAGTTCAAAAAAATGCGCAAAAAGTATCAGAGTGGCTTTGGAGTCAGCTGGTGCGCAGTTCAAAAGCCATCCGATTGCTGCTTCGGATTGGGGCAACACCTTGATGAAAATTGGGTATAGACAAATTAATCCTAAGTTTGATGCACCTAAACAAGGGGATATTTATATTATTCGTCGAACCAATAAGCATACCTATGGTCATATTGCTGGATTTACGGGTACGCAATGGGTGTCCGATTTTAGACAAAAAAGTTATGATGTGTATAAAGAAAGTGGTTTGACTTACCAATATTATCGCCCTGATTTTTAAGTGCTGAAAGATGAGCAAATTGCTTAAATAACAAAAGCCCCAGTTGGGGCTTTTATTATTTAAAATGACCAAATGATTGTGCCTAAGGGCACTTTTTTTATTGGGGCTTTCAGCTTAAGGCAACTGTTTGATTGGACTACCGCCTAAAGCCTGCATCAAGGTGACATAGGCATTGTATTGGCTTTGCTTGGTTTGTACTAAAGAGAGTTGTGCATTACGCGTGGTGGCTTGTGCATCTAATAGATTTTTAAGTGCAATGGCACCGTTACGATAACGCACTTCAGTTAAGCGCTCAGTTTTTTCAGCAAGTTGGACATTACGCTCTTGCAGCGCCACTTGTTTATTCAATTCAGTCCGTGCCGACAGCGCATTTTCAACATCAGCAAATGCCTGATACAAGGTTTGACGATATTGAAGAATCGATTTTTCATAATCCAAATCACTGATTGCCAAATCTTTTTTCATATCGTTATATTGCAAAAACGGTAAGCTCAGGCTTGCGCCTAAAGTTAAAGCTGGATTTTGCAATAGATTGCTTAACGATGTACTTGAAGCCCCTAAATTGCCAGTCAAGCTGATTGACGGATAATAACTGGCTTTGGTGGCATCTTTGGTGGCTAAGGTTTTACGTAAACGTAATTCGGCAGCCTGTAAGTCTGGACGACGCGCAAGCAAGTCCGCAGGTAAGCCTGCTGCAATGTTGGGCAGACCAATACGCGGTAAGCGAGCAGGTTCTTGAATGTTAAGTTGCTGTACGGGCATGTGCAGTACAACGGCCAGAGCGGTACGTGCTTCTACACGCTGTTGTTCAATTTGACTTAACGTTGCTTTTTGGCTTTGCACGGCTTGTTCCGCAGAGGTCAAGTCTAAACCTGAAACTGCACCCGCACGATATTGGGTACGCACCAGTTCATAAGTTTTCTGTGTACTGGCTAGGTTTTGTTGTGCAATTTGATAACGCTCATTGAGATAACCCAGTTGCCAATATAAATTAGCAGTGGTCGCAATTAAGCTTTGTGCAGTACTTTGCAAGTCTTGTTCAGTCGCCAGTGCTTCCCAACGTGTTGCTTCGGTTTGGTTCGCCAGTTTTCCAAACAAGTCCAATTCATAGCTGATGCCACCGCTCAGTGACAAGCCACGTGAAGAATCATCACCTGAATTTAACTCAATATTGTGCCCCGCAGAGACACTTGAGCTGACACGTGGGCCTTGTTTATTTTGTGCTAAGCCTGCTTGTAAGCGTGCTTGCTGTAAATTAATCCCTGCAACGGCTAAATCAGTATTGCTGCTGAGGACTTGATTGACCAATTGATTGAGCTGAGTATCACCAAATAAAGTCCACCATTGATCTGCATAAACATTGGCATGCACTTGTTGGCTTAGGGCTTTACTGTTTTGAAAATGATTTGGGATGTTTACACTCGGTTGTTGATACGGTGTTTTCACCACCGCAGCGCAACCGAACAGTGAGCTACTTAACATTAGGGCTGTAGCAAGTTTGCTAAAATTCATCTGCATTTTGAGTATCCTTATTCGCGAGAAAGTGCATCCACAGGATTTAACTGTGCTGCATTACGGGCAGGGATAAAGCCAAAGATAATCCCAATCATGCTTGAACAAACGAAAGCTGCAACAATAGAGGTAGTTGAATAGGCCATTTGGAAGATGTCTCCAGCAAAATGACCAATCAGCTGTCCAATGCCTAAAGATAAAAGCACACCTAAGATGCCACCTAAAATACACACCAATACCGCTTCAATCAGGAACTGTTGCAGGATGTCACTTTGCCGTGCCCCAACCGCCATACGCACGCCAATTTCTTGAGTTCGTTCCGTTACTGAAACCAGCATGATGTTCATCACACCAATTCCTCCGACAATCAATGAAATCACCGCGATTGCAGAGACGAGCAGGGTCATGGTTTGTGTGGTTTGCTGAATGGTTTCTCGAATACTGTCCGAGTTTTGGGTAAAGACATCTTGTCCGCCATGACGTTGCACCAATAAATTTAGAATGGCATTTTCAGCGGCAGCACTTGGATATTCATCCTTCACACGGACAATAATACTACGGACATTCGACTGTCCCAGCATACGGCTCATGACGGTCGAGTAGGGTAAGTAAACATTTAAGCTGTCGGAATTTCCCATCATTGATTTTTGCGCTTCAATTACGCCAATAATACGACTTGGCACACTGCCCAAAAGGATGACTTGACCTACAGGATTCGTCCCATCGCTAAAGAAGGTTTTTTGGGTATTGTTATCAATCACCACATCTTGCGCACGTTCAGTCACGCCTTCTTTGTCAAAAGGTTGCCCAGATTGAAAGGTCATGCCTCTGACATAGAAAAAGTCTTCACTTACTCCATTTACCGTGGCCGAGGCCTCAGTATCTTTAAATCGGGCCGTAACGCTGCTGGTGACGGAAGGACTGACACCGTCGACATAAGGCTGTTCAGCTAAAGCTTCGCCATCGGCAGGAACCAAGGTTTTGACTTGGGCTGTTTTAGAGTTGTCGCCAAAACCACGACCTTGGAATACGGTAATGGTGTTGGTGCCTAAGCTACTAATATTTTCTAAAATTTGCTTTTGTGAGCCATTTCCAAGTGCCACCACTGAAACAACCGATGCAATACCAATAATAATCCCAAGCATGGTCAGGAAGGTACGCATACGGTGCGCATTCATGGCCAATAATGCCATGCGGAAGGCTTCAGCCAGTCGATCTGCCGCTGAACGCCAAGAAGGCGTTTTCTTTTGTGGTGTGCGATCGAGTTGCTGCTTTTCAAGCACTTCGCCATCCGACTCGGGTATATTCACACGATCGGAAATAATGTTACCGTCACTAATTTCAATAATACGTGAGGCATTTTTCGCCACGTTCATATCATGAGTAACAAGGATGATAGTATGACCTTGGGCATTGAGTTCACGTAAAATACGTATCACTTCAATGCCACTGTTTTTGTCCAATGCACCTGTTGGTTCATCGGCTAAGATCACATCACCACCGTTCATTAATGCCCGAGCAATAGAAACACGTTGTTGCTGACCACCTGAAAGTTGACTGGGGCGATTTTGGATTTTTTCAGCTAGACCTAAATCAGAAAGCAGTTGGGTCGAACGCTGCTGCCGTGCAGAGGCATCGACCCCCGCATAAATGGCTGGAACTTCGACATTGCCCGCGGCAGTCAAATCTCCCAGTAAGTGATAACGCTGAAAAATAAAACCAAAATATTCACGCCGTAGTTGTGCCAGTTCATCGGCTTCTAATTTGCGAGTTTCACGTCCTTTGACCTGATAACTGCCCGCTGTGGGTTGATCTAAACATCCGAGAATGTTCATCAGGGTAGATTTACCTGAACCCGATTGCCCAACAATGGCGACCAGTTCTCCAGCATAAATCTCTAAATTGATGCCCTTTAGAATCTGAATGGTGTTTTCCCCAGCAGGGAATTCACGAGTCAGATCTGTGACCTTGAGCAAAGGTGCTTGATTTTGACTCATGATTACATTCTCATTGGACCAGCGCCTGCGCGGTTACTACGTTTTGCAGCATCATTTGAGGTGTCTGAAGCATCGGCAATCACCACTTTGTCACCTTGTTTTAAGCCTTTGATGATTTGGGCGGTGACGCGATTATTTAAGCCCACCAATACTGCTTGAGGTTTTGCTGTGCCATCCGCTTGAACCACGCGAACCATAGATAAAGACGCTTTACCTTGTTCGATGAGTGATTTTTCTTCCGCAGATAGCTCGAGACGTTTCGGACGATCCGTCTGGGTTTGATCGGCTGAACTCTTCGCTGTTTGTTCTTTTGCTGTATCGCTACGTTTCGCTTGAGAACGGTTTGAGCCTTGTATTGCTGCTGCTGGAATGGTTAATACATTTTTGGCTTCATTAAGAATGATATAAACTTGTGCTGTCATATCAATGCGTAATTTGCCATCTTCATTCGGCACATCAAATAATGCATTGTAATAAATCGCAGTACTAGATGACGATGATGTGTTACTGGTTTCAGTATTAATTGAATCGGGTGCAGGTTCGACTTGGCGTAATTTTGCATAATGTTTTTTATCGCTATTGCCCAAAGTGGTGAAATAAACGATCTGACCTTGTTCAACTTTCATCACATCGGCTTCGGAAATTTCAGCCTTAATGGTCATGGTGTCAAGTTTTGCTAATTTGACAATGGTCGGTGCGCTTTGGTTGGCATTTACGGTTTGACCTTCCTCAGTCACAATCGCAACAATTGTTCCGTCCATCGGTGCAATAATTTGGGTATAACCCAAATCTTCTTTGGCTGTTGCAAGCGTTAAGCGTGATTGTTCGATTTGTGCATTAATGGCCAAAATATCCGCTTGTGCCGTTTTATAGCTGGCCAAGGCTGACTCTAACTCTGCACGAGAGGTTGCATCTTGTGCATACATGGCTTGTTGACGCTGATATTCAGATTGTACTTTAGCCAAATTGGCTTGTTTGACTGCTAACTGGGCTTGTTGGTTTTTAATACTGGCTTCAGCGGTTTTTAAATCATTTTCCTGACGAATCGAATCAATTTGAGCAATCAGTTGACCTTGTTTCACTGGGTCGCCTAATTTGACATACATCTTTTTCACTTGACCTGAAACCTGTGCACCAACGCTGACCATTTTGGTTGCTTCAAGTACACCTGTGGCCAGTACAGAATCTTCAATATCGCTACGTGCAACTTCAGAGGTGATGTATTGCGGCTGTTGCTGCTGAGGTTTGAAGAAATACCATGCAGTCACTGCAATCGCAAGAAGACAGACCACAGCAACGATTATTTTGGATGGTTTTATTTTTGGCATAGTGATCGTAAGCATTCAAAAAATTAAATAGAGTATAAAAGTTAAATAAGGATAAAACGTGAACTTTTTAAAAACAAATGAGAATTGTTTTCTATTAGAGGCTTTCAAAAAATTGTTAAAGATAGAATAGATCAATTTCCACAGGATTCGCATTTATATGATTATTAGCAGGGTCATGCCGATATACTCAGCAAAATATGCAGTGACCTAAATCAAGTTTAAATTCGATATTAAAATATTTTTTTACATGATTTCTATAAAATCTTATTCATATTTTTTAAATCAATAATTAAAAATCTTATTTATAAATTTGATGCACACTTATTTTTAGCTTGCTTGTAAATGTTCTCAAAAGCCTTGCTGTGAGAAGAGATATTTGAAAAACCTGCTGAACTGTTGGTGCTGTAATGGTTTTATATTGCCAATTATTTCTGGTTTTTGAATCTGGAAATTTAGCGAATTTTTTCTATAAACACCTAAAAAATCTATGTTTTATCTATAGATTTAAATAAAAAAAACTTGTAAGATTAAAACCATAAAATAATTATGGGATTAATGGTAAAAAACATTAAGCATCATAATTGTGCGAAAAATCATTACTTTAATATGGAAATTTGTGAGGGGTGAGAGATGGAATGGAATGAAAGTTATAATATTGGAATCGATGTCATTGATAATCAGCATCGCCAAATTTTAGATTATATTAATAGATTAGAACAAATCAGAATCAGTGGGCAGCGCGATAAAATTAAAGAAGTTTTAGATGATTTAATTGACTATACCCAGTCTCATTTTAGCTTCGAAGAAAACTTACTTGAACAAGTGCGTTATCAGTATTTACCTTCCCATAGAGGTATACATGAATTATTTGTTAAACGACTGAATGATTATCGGCATAAATTTGATCAGGGGGAATCTGTTGAGAATGACTTGTATCGATTGCTGTCAAAGTGGTTGATTAATCATATTCAACATGATGATCAAGATTATGTCGATGCGGTGCGTGATAATATGCTGCATTATTTACGCGCACAAGAACAGAAAAAAGGTAAAAGTTGGTTTTCACGTTTTTTCAATTAGTAGTCGATGATCAAAATAACGTTTTACCACACATGCGGCTAATGGCTTGTAATATTAGATGTTCAGAGTTTTCTTTGGACATCCCTTTAATCGCAGCATCAATTCTCATCAATAGTTGGGGCCAAGTCAGAAAACAGTTCGGATTGAGCCGTCTAAGAGCTTGTTGATATTGACTGACTTTATTTTTCCAAATACCCAGTTGTAGGGCATTTTGTGGTTGCTCAAACAATTGCATCAGTAAGCGCATTTCTTTGCTAATGCTCCATAAAATCAGACTCATGGGTTCGCCTGAGGCAACCAAATATTGAAAAATTTTAATTGCTTGGGCTAAGTTTCCAGCAAGAAGTGCATCATTTAAGTCGTAGGTGGTATAGCGCGATTGATCCTGTAAACAGGAGTACAAATGATCAATCTGAATGATATCTATATCGGCAAAAGTATCACTGACCCGCATGAGACTGTTCTTTGCCGCCAGTAGGTTGTGTTCATGGTGCTGTTCAAGCCATTGCCAAGCATCGCTGGCCAGTTTAATCCCGAGCTTTTCTGCCTCAATGCCTAAAATCCGTTGTCGATCTTGTGGATAGTTGGCAGTCAGAGGCACAGTGACGCCATTGGCATCCACGACTTGGAAAAAACTGGATTTTAAACTGCTGCTGTCTTGTTTGGGCATCACCACCAGTAACAGGTTTTGCTCATTGTGTTGAATATAATTTTTCAGCAGTTTAAGACTACTGGCATCTGGCTTAATATTGCCATGTACTTCAATTGCCAATTGAGTGGAAAAGAGCGATAAGCTATTTAAAGCATTAAAAACGTTTTTCCAATCACTGACATTGTTAATGTCATAGCGCTGCCGTTCAATTTCTTGTTTGTGCCAACTTTGACGAAAAGCATCCAGTAAATTTTGTTCCAGTAATGGCTCTTGACCATACATAATCCAAGCGCCGCGAGCTTCGTCAACACGTTTCAGTGCTTGTGGATAGTCAAGTTTCATAACTGCAAGTCTATATTAAGGTTGTGTTGCTGGAAGGGTCGGTTTGGTCACAACTTTCGGTAAACGATTGGATGAAATTTGACGCACAATTTGCTGTGCTACATCATCCACAATCACTTGGTTTAAAAACTTTTGTTCTTGGTCATCGGTGTTTACCGTTGCCACATCATATTGATAGCTACGTGAAGCAGTAATGGTTCGAGCTTCAGTCACAGGATGACCTTGTGCATCTTCAATACGGAAAGTCACAGTTAAACGCAGTAAAGTTTCCACCAATTTACCGTTAAGCTCTTGACGTTGTGGAGTGTATTCCAGTACGCGTAACACATAAGCATCGGAATTATTGCTCAGCTGAATACCCGTTGCACCCAAATAAATCGCCAGTTTTTCGTGTAATTCTTCTGTGTTATTTGGCAGTGCTAAACTCATTTTAGAGTACGCGGCAGGGGCAGTCGTTGGGTTCATGCCTTTTAAATGGAAACCACAACCGACTAAGCTGGCACTTAGCCCCAAAGTTAATACAACCGCTGCAACACGTTGAACTAAGTGCATGCTTTTTCCTCTGTTTTATCCCAAAGATGGGTAAATGAATTTCTGAGTTGATTGTAAAGTCAAAGCCCGTTGATTGACAACGGGCTTTGTTTGGCTTTTGTTTATTCCTCTAAAGTTCCTTCTCCCTTGGGGAGAAGGTTAGGATGAGGGGAATTACCTCTCCCTAACCCTCTCCTAGGAGGAGAGGGAATTTAATAAGGAGTTTAAACCACCAAATTGACTAATTTATTCGGCACCACAATTTCTTTCTTGGTTGGACCTGTTAAGAATTGTTGTACTTCAGGCAATGCTTTGGCTAAAGCTAAGATCTCATCTTTAGAAATATCAACCGCAACTTCTATTTTACCGCGAAGTTTACCATTCACCTGTACCACAATGGTTTGCGTATTACGGGTTAAGGCAGACTCATCTAAAGCAGGGAATAGAGTTTCAGTTAACTCAATACCGAATTGAGCCAATAAGGTCTGACTTAAATGTGGTGCAAAGGGTGCAAGTAAAGTGAGCAAGCTAATAATGGCATCGCGTTCAACCGCACTGTCATGATCATCTTTGGCTTCAAATTTATTGCAGGCATTCAATAATTCCATTTGCGCTGCAATGGCGGTATTAAATGCATGACGACGTTCAATGTCATCACCGACTTTTTGGATGGTTTCGTGTGTTTTACGACGTAAATCTTGTGCCGCTGACGACAAGTTAGCTGTGTCAATAACAGCAGCATGGTTGCCTTTTTCTAAGAAACCTGTGGTTAAACGCCATACACGTTTCAAGAAGCGGTTTGCACCTTCCACACCTGCATCAGACCATTCAAGCGATTGATCGGGCGGTGCAGCAAACATCATAAAGACACGTGCAGTATCTGCGCCGTATTGGTCAATAATGGCTTGCGGGTCGATGCCGTTATTTTTCGATTTCGACATTTTTTCTTGACCGCCAACCACAACCTCTTGACCGTCACCTGTATATTTTGCAGAAAGAATACGACCTTTATCGTCTTTCTCAAGCTCAATATCCGCAGGGTTAAACCAAGTTTTCTTGCCTGATTCGGCTTCACGGTAGAAGGTATCAGCAAGAACCATACCTTGTGTTAACAAGTTAGTGAATGGCTCGTTACCTTGTACTACACCTTCATCACGCATCAATTTATGGAAGAAGCGGGCATACAATAAATGCAAAATCGCATGTTCTACACCACCAATGTATTGGTTCACAGGTAACCAAGATTGTGCTGCTTCAGGTTTAACCAAACCACCCGTAAAATCTGGAGAGGCATAACGTGCATAATACCAAGATGACTCTACAAAGGTATCCAAAGTATCTGTTTCACGACGTGCGTCGCCACCACAACATGGGCAAGTTGTTTCATAAAATTCAGGCATTTTATTGAGTGGATTGCCTGAACCATCTGGAACAACATCCGTCGGCAGAATCACAGGAAGCTGTTCTTCAGGTACAGGTACTTGACCACAAGTGTTACAGTTAATCATTGGAATTGGACAACCCCAATAGCGCTGACGCGAAACACCCCAGTCACGTAGACGGAATTGAACTTTGGTATTGGCTAATTGTTGTGGTTCTAATTTCGCAATGAATGCATCAAATGCCGCTTGGAAATTTAAACCGTCAAATTCGCCAGAATTAACCAAAGCCCCCTCTTTAGAGCCGTACCATTCTTGCCATTCGGTTGCAGAGAAATCTTGATCTTCTGCACCTTTTGCATCAATGACTTGTTTGATGTTTAGACCAAATTTATTGGCAAACTCAAAGTCACGTTCGTCATGGGCAGGAACAGCCATCACTGCACCTGAACCGTATGACATCAACACATAGTTGGCAATCCAAACAGGAACGTCTTCGCCCGTTACAGGATGCTTCACAGACAAACCTGTTGCCATGCCTTTTTTCTCGGCAACAGCAAGATCCGCTTCGGCAACTGAACCCATACGGCATTCTTCAATAAATGCTTTTAATTCAGGGTTCGTTTCAGCAGCTTTTAGCGCCATTGGGTGTTCTGCTGCAACGGCAACATACGTTACACCCATTAATGTGTCGCCACGTGTGGTATAGACAGTTAAATCATCCGCATAAACGTCAGTATTGGCGGAAGGGAAGGTGATTTCCATCCCTTGTGAACGGCCAATCCAGTTGCGTTGCATGGTCAAGACTTGTTGTGGCCAACCATCTTTTAATGTATCTAAATCATCTAATAATTCTTGTGCATAATCGGTAATGCGGAAGTAATACATTGGAATATCACGTTTTTCAACCAATGCACCCGAACGCCAACCCCGACCATTTTCAACTTGCTCATTGGCAAGCACAGTCTGATCTACTGGATCCCAGTTTACGGTTGAAAGTTTGCGATAAATCAAACCTTTCTTATAGAGCTGTACAAATAACCATTGTTCCCAGTGATAATACTCTGGGGTACAAGTCGCAAATTCACGATCCCAATCGACTGAAAGACCTAACTTTTTCAATTGATCACGCATATAGGCGATGTTTTCAAACGTCCATTTTGCAGGCGCAACTTGGTGTGCAATGGCTGCATTTTCAGCAGGCAGACCAAAAGCATCCCAACCCATCGGTTGTAGGACAGTTTCACCTTTGAGACGGTGAAAACGGCTAATCACGTCGCCAATGGTATAGTTACGCACATGACCCATATGCAGCTTGCCGCTTGGATAAGGGAACATCGAGAGGATATAACGATGTTTACCTTCTACAGTGTCGGCAACTTTAAAGGCTTTGCGAGTTTCCCAGTCTTGTTGGACAGTGGATTCAATCGCGCTCGCTTGATATTCAGGGTCAATGTGAGAAGTAGTCATATACGTATATTAAGAACAATGGTTAAAAAGTTTGTTGCACAGCATAGCGCAAAATGCACTAAAAAGTGAATTTTGCACCTGACATAAAGCATAAATATAAAAGTTTTTAAGCCAGCAAAAATTAGACGGATAGATGAAATTATAAATCTTTATCTTTCAGTAGATATTTGCTTGGGTTTGATGGGCGAGCGACTTCATCACCAATTGATAGCGTATCGGGCATCGCACTTGCTGGAATTTGAGGAATTGCAACAACGGGTCTACTTTCTTGAGCAGCTTTTTCGGCCTCTTTAGCGGCTTCATTTGCAGCAGGATGTGCTTGATTGTTTGACGCAGCAGTGGTTGGGGTGTGATGTGAACCATATGTATCAATTTTCCCTTTTTTCTGTGCAGATTTTGGGGGCGGTGTGGTGGTGTAGTGGGTCGAACCTTTTGCATCCACCCATTTGTAATATTCTTTCGCAAAGCTGCTGGTCGAACTTAGGCTGAAGCTCAAGCATAGCGTCATTAATCCAAACTTGATAAAAGGTGATGACATGAAAAAGAAGTCCTTGTTGTAATAATGCGTGAGGATTGAGTGTAAAATTTGATCTGAATTTCAGTTCTATATTTTATATGGTTTTTATTAATTTGTAGAAAAAAAAGATAAGCTGAGCAATCTAATTGATGATTGCATTAGGTATAAATCATCATTCAGTTAGCACGCATTTTTAAAGCATAAATCATTAAGTTTTAATTCATTTTTGATCTGGTCATTGATATTTTTAAATGAAAATAATAGCGCTCTTTTGAGTAACAGCAGGTGTTGTTTAACTTTGCATCAAATGCATTCGGCTTAAAACCAACAAATCATTAAATTTATTTATTTAATTTATAATATTTTTTTATTAATGGGTCTTTAGATTTGATGGGCTGCTGGTTTTTCAAATAAAATTGCAAATGAAAAAATCAAACCTGAAAGTGAGGTCTTAGCTTAAAAAACAAACGGTCTGTAAATAAACAGAAAAAAGCTAATTTTTAAACTTGACTTTAATAGGCGAAACCACAAAAATGCGGACTGTAGTTTTATATGTGTTTATTTGATCACCCTTCGAATAAATGTCATGTCATGCAATGGGCATTCTCTCTAGCCGAGAAAATGAACAAAGTAAACCACGAAATGTGTTTATCCCAACACGTTTTAGATCTCATATTGCTTAAACAGCAAACAGATCAGAATTTTTTCCTATTGCTGCGAAAACTATGAAATATGTGTGCTATAACAGAGCTCACAATCAATGAATGAAACACTGTTTATGTCTCTCATAATACAGTGAAAAAAGATTAGGGTGAATCACGTTGGAACTTTTATCTGGTGGTGAAATGCTTGTTCGCGCATTGGCGGACGAAGGCGTTGAGCATGTTTTTGGATACCCAGGCGGCGCAGTATTACATATTTATGATGCGCTCTTTCAACAAGACAAAATCAACCATTACCTTGTACGTCATGAGCAAGCTGCTGGTCATATGGCAGATGCTTATTCACGTGTAACAGGTAAAACGGGTGTTGTTCTCGTCACATCAGGCCCAGGCGCAACCAATACTGTAACGCCAATTGCAACGGCATATATGGACTCAATCCCAATGGTGATTTTGTCTGGTCAGGTTGCAACACATTTAATTGGCGAAGATGCATTCCAAGAAACAGACATGGTGGGCGTTTCTCGTCCGATTGTGAAACATAGTTTCCAAGTCCGTCATGCGAGTGAAATTCCCGCAATTATTAAAAAAGCATTTTATATTGCCTCTTCAGGTCGTCCAGGTCCTGTGGTTGTGGATATTCCTAAAGATGCAACCAATCCTGTCGATAAATTCGCTTACGAATATCCTGAAAAAGTAAAGATGCGTTCTTACCAGCCACCCCATCGTGGTCATTCAGGTCAAATTCGTAAAGCCATTGAAGAATTAATTGGTTCTGAACGTCCAATCATTTATACCGGTGGTGGTGTTGTTCAAGGCAATGCATCTGCATTATTGACTGAGCTTGCACATCTTCTAAATTACCCAGTAACCAATACCCTGATGGGCTTAGGTGGCTTCCCTGGTGATGATGAGCAGTTTGTTGGTATGTTGGGCATGCATGGTACGTATGAAGCCAATATGACCATGCATAATGCGGACGTTATTTTGTGTATCGGTGCACGTTTCGATGACCGTGTCACCAACAACCCTGCAAAATTCTGTCCAAATGCGAAAGTCATTCATATTGATATCGACCCAGCAACGATTTCAAAAACCATCATGGCACATATCCCAATCGTGGGTGCAGTAGAACCTGTACTTCAAGAGATGTTGGTTCAATTGAAACAAATGAATGTTTCTAAACCAAATCCTGAAGCGATTGCGGCTTGGTGGTCTCAAATCAATGAATGGCGCAAAGTTCATGGCTTGCGTTATGAAGCGGGTACAAATGGTGTGATGAAGCCACAACAAGTGGTTGAAGCAATGTATAAAGTGACAAACGGTGAAGCGATTATTACTTCAGATGTTGGTCAGCATCAAATGTTCGGCGCAAACTACTATAAATACAAACGTCCACGTCAATGGATTAACTCGGGTGGTTTAGGGACAATGGGTGTGGGCTTGCCTTATGCAATGGCGGCAAAACTTGCCTTCCCAGATCAACAAGTAGTATGTGTTACTGGTGAAGCATCGATTCAGATGTGTATCCAAGAATTATCTACCTGTAAGCAGTATGGCTTAAATGTAAAAATTCTTTGCTTGAATAACCAAGCTTTGGGCATGGTTAAACAATGGCAGGATATGAATTACGAAGGTCGTCATTCAAGCTCTTATGTTGATTCACTGCCTGATTTTGCCAAACTCATGGAAGCGTATGGTCACGTCGGCATTCAAATTGACCATGCAGATGAGCTTGAATCTAAGCTTGAAGAAGCGATGGCAATTAATGATAAATGCGTGTTCATTAATGTCATGGTTGATCGTACCGAACATGTTTACCCGATGTTGATCGCGGGTCAATCAATGCAGGATATGTGGTTAGGAAAAGGAGAGCGTACGTCATGAGACATATTATATCGGTACTCGTTGAAAACGAAGCTGGTGCGCTTTCTCGTTTAGTGGGTTTATTTTCTCAACGTGGTTATAACATTGAGACTTTAAATGTCGCACCGACTGAAGATCCAACCATGTCGCGTTTAACCCTAACCACCTATGGTGATGACCATAAAATTGAGCAAATCACCAAGCAACTGAATAAATTGGTTGAAGTGGTGAAAGTGGTTGATTTGTCTGAAGGTGCGCACATTGAGCGTGAACTCATGTTGATTAAAGTAAAATCACTTGGGGCGGCACGTGCAGAGATTAAACGTACTGCGGATATTTTCCGTGCGCAAATTGTGGATGTTACACCGACGACCTATACTATTCAAATTGCGGGTACAACTGAAAAACTCGATGGTTTTATTGATGCGCTTGCAGAAAATACTATTCTTGAAGTTGTGCGTTCAGGTGTTTCAGGCATCGCACGTGGCGAAAAAGTTTTGACTATTTAATCAATTTTAATTTTATTCACACATTCTACTCATCTTGTAGATGAGGTTCCAAGCTAATGAATACCAATAAGATCATTGGCTTGGGAAACAGGAAACAAAAGCATTTAAGCGGAGACAGCAATGCAAATTTTTTATGATAAAGACTGTGACTTATCTATCATCCAAGGTAAAAAAGTAGCGATTATTGGTTACGGTTCACAAGGTCATGCGCATGCGCTTAACCTTAAAGATTCTGGCGTTGACGTAACTGTTGGTTTACGTGCTGGTTCTACTTCTTGGAAGAAAGCTGAAAATTCAGGTCTTAAAGTATCTGAAGTTCCTGCTGCTGTTGCTCAAGCTGACGTAGTAATGATCTTGACTCCAGATGAGTTTCAATCACAACTTTATCGTGACGTGATTGAACCAAACATCAAGCAAGGTGCAACTTTAGCATTTGCTCATGGTTTCTCTATTCTTTATAACCAAGTTGTACCACGTGCTGACTTAGACGTAATTATGGTTGCGCCAAAAGCACCAGGCCACACAGTACGTTCTGAATACCAACGTGGTTCAGGTGTACCTGATTTAATCGCGATTCACCAAGATGCTTCTGGTAATGCACGTAACGTCGCGCTTTCTTATGCTTCAGGTGTAGGTGGTGGTCGTACAGGTATCATCGAAACTTCATTCCGTGAAGAAACTGAAACTGACCTTTTTGGTGAGCAAGCAGTGCTTTGTGGTGGTGCGGTTGAATTGGTTAAAATGGGTTATGAAACGCTTGTTGAAGCGGGTTATGCTCCAGAAATGGCGTATTTCGAATGCTTGCATGAACTTAAATTGATCGTTGACTTGATGTTCGAAGGCGGTATCGCGGACATGAACTATTCAGTATCGAATAATGCTGAATATGGCGAATATGTAACGGGTACTGAAGTAATCAACGAACAGTCTCGTGAAGCAATGCGTAATGCATTGAAACGTATCCAATCTGGTGAATATGCGAAAATGTTCATTAACGAAGGTGCGATGAACTATCCATCAATGACTGCACGTCGCCGTCAAAATGCTGCACATGGTATTGAAGTAACAGGTAACAAGTTACGTTCGATGATGCCTTGGATTCAAGCAAACAAAATCGTAGACAAAGAAAAGAACTAAGTTCTAATTTCTAAGTTAAAAAGCCCTTGTTTTATAACAGGGGCTTTTTTTACACAAAGTTGTGCTTTTCCTCCTTGCGCTTCATTCAAAGCACTGCTTTGAATTCGCTCATACCTTGGATTCAAGCAAACAAAATCGTAGACAAAGAGAAAAACTAAGTTTTTTATTGTGTATTGATTAAAAAAAGGCCGCTCATTTGAGCGGTTTTTTTGTGATACATTACGCATAACAGTTTGCATTGTTGAGTGTGCTGAATCATGAAAACGAAATTGTTACTTTGTCTTGCTACTCTGGTTTTTTCTAACATAAGCCAAGCTGAAATAGTGAATGCGACGGAATTAAAGCCATTCAGTAATGTCCGTGTTTCTATGCAACGCATGTTACATTCGAAAGAGGGGCGCTATTTTCTTAGTTTATATGCGGGCATTTGGAATCCGCATGCGACTTTATATGACTTTGTTTATCAGCAGGAGATTAATTTAAAAGGATTGCAAAAAGGCGATCAGCTGACGTTGAAATCTGTTGATTCAGATCAGGTCGAAAATGGGCAATATCAATTCACAGGGCTACTGGAGTCAAATACGGGCGACCTGAAGGCACAACTTTCGAAATCTGATCATAGTTTTGAACAATCCATTCAGTTTGAGCCTGTAGTCAAAATTTTAAATAAACCCAATTTTGTTTTTAAATTTTATGGTCTAGACAACCTGAGTGAGCCTTATAGTACGGTACTGAAACAGCTGGATATCGTGAATAAAAACAACAATACGGTTGTACAAAGTTTGACAGGCTTTACTGCATATCCAAAAAGTATCGGTTATATGGATATTAATTTTGATGGTTATTATGACATTGTATTATCAGATATTTCACAAGCTCGATTGATTAAAGACAGACGTTATATTTACTGGATGTATAATCCAAAAACACAACAATTTCAACGTTCCCCTCAACTGGAAAAGATCGTAGGATTTCCTAATCTGCACGGGGAAAAGCAGCAAATTGATTTTGGAAGTGGGCAATTATATCAAGTTGAAAATGGTTTGTTAAATCGGATTGAATAGCCAATTTTATCTAGATCAGGGTGTGGTTAAGGCATGGTTTTATAGATATTAATATGTCATCTATTGATTTTATGTATGACAAATAAGCTGGATTATTTATTTTTGATTAAAAATACTTTTATGATTTGGGTTTATGTTTAGTTGAGTGGTGTAGATAAAAATGTGGAAATATTTGTATTTTAAGAAGATTAAAAAATATATAGAGAGTGTCTGGCTTTAAATAGCTTGGAATTAAAAAATAGGACTTTTGCTCAGTATCTGGTCAAACAAGATTTTTGTTTGGTGTCTATGAACCCTGTTCAGGCTGAAAAGTACAAAAAACTTGAGCAATGCAGCTGTGAATAACTGTGTTTGGATGTGTATTGAATGTTGAAGTCATTCGACATGTCAATAAAGTGTCATCTAAAAATCATCAAACTGAAAGAAACAACATCTAAACTCATTTTAAAATAACGATATAGGTGTTGTATGACAAATTTGTATGCGACCAGCCTGCTCAAACAACAAAATTTTCCTGAAAGTTTTCAATTTTATTTTAAAAAAAGTAAGCAAGATCATTTACGTGAGGAAATACAAGTTTTACAAGACTTGGTTCGACCACGCTTAAAAATAGCCATCGTCACAGAAACATGGTCGCCAGAAATTAATGGTGTCGCACTCTCTTTGTTACAACTCTGTAAAGGATTGCAAAAACAAGGTCATAAAATTTTATTGATTCGACCTGAGCAAAAGCAGTCTTGTCAGGAATTTTTGCCCAATAAAGAATGTTTAGTCAAAGCACAATCTATTCCTAAATATCCATCTTTACAGTTTGGTTGGCCGCAATTTTTAAAGGTCTCGAATGCACTGGATACTTTTGCACCGAATGTGGTGCATATTGTGACAGAAGGTCCTTTAGGTTTAAGTGTTTTACAGGCGGCAAAAGCAAAAGGAATTCCTGTTTCAAGTGGCTTTCATTCGCCATTTCAAGAGTTTAGTCGATTTTTTGATTTGGCCTTTCTGGTTAAGCCAATTCAGCATTATTTACGTTGGTTCCATAACAATACACAAATGACCTGTATTCCCAGTAAAGAGACAGAATATATTTTAAGACAGTTTGGTGTTTCTTGTCCGTTGGTGGTTGTGGGACGTGGTGTAGATATTGCATGTTTTTCTCCAGAACATTATTCGAATGCGCTGCGTCAACAATGGAAGACCACTTCAGAAACCACGGTCATGCTTTATGTGGGGAGGTTGTCGCCTGAAAAGGAAATTGATGTTGTTGTGAATGCTTATCTGGCAATGAAGCAAAGAGCGAAACAGGATGTAAAATTGGTCATTGTGGGTGATGGGCCAGATCGTGGTCGTTTAGAAACGCTGTGCCAAGGTAGTGATGTTGTTTTTACAGGAGCTTTAACCGGTTTGAATTTGGCGCAAGCGTATGCAAGTGCCAATGTTTTTGTCTTTGCCAGTCAGGTTGAAACTTTTGGCAATGTGGTGCTTGAGGCGATGGCAAGCGGTTTACCCATTATTGCGTATGATTATGCGAGTGCACATTTACATGTCAAACGGGGTGAAACAGGTTGGTTAAGTCCCTTAAGTGATGTGGCAAGTTTGATTCAGTCAATCTATGCCTTACCTAATAATCAGCAGTTAAAAGCTATGGGGCTTTTAGCCCGAAAAACGGTACAGCATATTGGTTGGCAATATCCGGTACATCAGTTTGAAGAAGCATTGTATGGGGTGGTGAAGGAGATACAAATGACATCCTAAATTTTAAGCCGACGCTTAACGGAGAATCATGATGAATTTAAAAAAAGTAAAAATAACGGTGCTGGATCTGGATTTAAAAGGTTGCGTATATTTAAATCATTTTTCACACTCACAAACGGTCGCTTATTTTTTTAAAATCATTAGCCGTTTGGGTGATGGTTTGTTTTGGTTGACCATGTTGGCTGGTCTTTGGATGTTGGAAGGGCTATTTTATCTGGTGCAGCTGCTTTATCTCATCATTGGTGGATCCGTTGGAACGGCTATTTATAAAATTTTAAAACAAAAAACCACCCGCCCTCGACCTTATCAAGTGCATCAAGTGATTCGGTTACAAGAACAACCACTAGATCACTTTAGTTTTCCATCAGGTCATACTTTACATGCCGTCATGGTAAGTACAGTGTTGGGGTATATTCAGCCCGTGCTGCTGATTCTGATGTTACCTTTTACCATTTTGGTTGCGATATCACGGATGGTGTTGGGTTTACATTATCCAAGTGATGTCTTGGTGGGTGCATTGATTGGTGTGGTCATCGCCAGTGGAATTATTTGCGCTGCACCCTTTTTAAATATCATCTTATAAAAATGTGCTTTTAAAAACCGAAAAACTATTTTTCAATTTTAGGAATTTGTTAAAGTAGCACTATTCATTTAGCGCTAAGGAATACCCATGGGTTTACGTTGGACTGACACCATTGATCTTGCCATTGAACTTTCAGAAGCACATCCAGATGTAGATCCTCAATGGATTCGTTTTACTGACTTACATGCATGGGTCTGTGCATTGCCAGATTTTAATGATGATCCGACCAAATCGACAGAAGGTCTGTTGGAAGGGATTCAAATGGCATGGATTGACGAAGCAAACTAATCCTCAGCTTTCTGCATGTCGAAAAAAGCATTTTTTTTACATATCAAAAGCAGAAAATTGCCCATTATTCGGTATAATGCGCAAAATTTTAACGTCAAATTGACCTAAGGAGCCAATCATGGCTATTGAACGTGCTTTATCTATCGTAAAACCTGATGCTGTTGCTAAAAACAATGTTGGCGAAATTTTTGCTCGTTTTGAAAAAGCGGGTCTTAAAATTGTTGCAACTAAAATGAAACATTTGACTCAAGCTGAAGCTGAAGGCTTCTATGCTGAGCATAAAGAACGTGGTTTTTTTGCTGACCTCGTTGCATTCATGACTTCTGGTCCTGTTGTAGTATCTGTTCTTGAAGGCGAAAACGCTATTCTTGCACACCGTGAAATTCTTGGCGCAACTAATCCTAAAGAAGCTGCTCCAGGTACAATCCGTGCAGACTTCGCAGTAAGCATCGATGAAAATGCTGCGCATGGTTCTGACTCAGTTGCATCTGCTGATCGTGAAGTTAACTACTTCTTCGCTCAAACTGAGATCTGCCCACGTACTCGTTAATTCGAAGTATTCAAACCAGATAAGTGTTATTATACTTATCTGGTTTTTTTATTCTCTGAATAAAGCTTTGCTCACATATTGAGCTTCTCCTTTCATCTTTAGACATGGTTTAGGTAATACACATGAGTACTGAAGTAGTCGCTACAGCAGCAATTTCTGCTGAACAGCAACAATCTCCATCCGCTCCGACGCAGCAAAATACTGTTACGAAAGTGAACTTACTTGGCATGTCACGTCCGCAATTGGAACAATTTTTCGAAGATATCGGAGAAAAGAAATTCCGTGCGGGTCAGGTGATGAAATGGATTCACCAATTTTTTGTCATTGATTTTGCCGAGATGACCAATATCTCAGGCAAGTTACGTGAAAAACTCGAAAAACTTTGTGAAATTAAAGCACCAGAAGTCGTGCATAAAAATTATTCTAAAGATGGTACGCGTAAGTGGGTGTTTCGTGTTGGAGAAGGTGACGGCTCATTGGTTGAAACGGTTCTGATTCCTGCCGAACATCGTAGTGGTTTACGTCGGACGTTATGTATTTCTTCACAAGTTGGTTGTGCGCTCGATTGTTCATTTTGTTCAACGGGTAAACAAGGTTTTCAGCGTGATTTAACTCCTGATGAAATTATTGGCCAATTATGGGTGGCAAACTATTCCTATATGGAAGATGTACCCGTTGCTGACCGTGAGCGTTCGGTGACCAATGTGGTGATGATGGGTATGGGTGAGCCTCTACTTAATTATGACGCAGTCCTCAGCTCAATGCGCATTATGCTTGACGACTTTGCTTATGGCATGTCTAAACGCCGTGTGACTTTGTCAACTTCAGGTGTGGTGCCAAAAATTGATCAATTGGTCAAAGATATTGATGTTGCTTTGGCGATTTCATTACATGCGCCAAATGATGAATTGCGTAACGAATTGGTGCCTATTAATAAAAAATATCCGTTAGAGCAATTGATTGCTGCGTGTCAGCGTTATATTACGAAAGACGGTAATGAAAGTTCACGTAAACACGTGACCATTGAATATGTCATGTTGGATGGGGTGAATGATCATCCTGAGCATGCACAGCAAATGATTAAGTTGTTAAAGAACTTACCGAGTAAAATTAATTTAATTCCATTTAATCCATTCCCGCATGCCCCATATGGTCGCTCAAGTCGTAACCGTATTCTTTCTTTCCAAAAAACTTTGTCTGATGCCGGTTTTGTGTGTACGATTCGTCAGACACGCGGTGATGACATTGATGCTGCATGTGGACAGTTAGTGGGTCAAGTGGCCGATCGTACACGTCGTGCGGAACAGTGGAAGAAGAAAGTAGCGCAGCAGAATGAGATTATGCGCTCGCAAGGATAATAAAGGGGGATGCCAATTGAGAAAGCCCACATATAAATTAGCGTTTATGACAGCAATAGGTTTGTCTGCTATTTTTATGACTGCTTGTCAAACACCGACAACAACAATGGGTAAGAAAGACCCTGAAAAGGCTGTTAAAGTTCGGACTCAATTGGCAGCCGAATATATTAAATCTGGCGAGCTAGATTCGGCAAAACGTGCTTTAGATCAGGCACTGGATATCGACTCTCGTGATTCAGCAGCCAATATGATGATGGGGATTTTACTGCAACAAGAGGGCAGTAAAACCAGTATGGATAAAGCAGAAGCCTATTTTAAGCGTGCAATTTCTGCTGATCCTCAAAATGCACAAGCCCGTAACAACTATGGTACTTATTTGTATCAAGTTGAGCGTTATAATGATGCCATTGAACAGCTTAATGTGGCAGGAACGACACTGGGCTATGATCAACGTTATAAAGCTTTGGAAAATGCAGGACGAATTTATTTAAAACTAGGCGATGTTGCGAATGCTGAAAAATCATTCAAACAAGCCCTGCAAGTGAATCGTGATTCCTCTATTTCAATGTTAGAGTTGTCAGAAATTTTTTATTTGAAACAACAGACCGCTGCTGCGACACAATTGTATGAACAATTTGTGCGTGCAGTCGGTCAGAAAAATCAAGGTGCGCGTGCGCTTTGGATTGGTATCCGGATTGCACGAGCAAATAGTGACACGATGGGAATGCAGGAGCTTGTGAATCAATTACGAGCACTGTTCCCAGAAAGTCCAGAATACCAACGTTATTTGCAATTAAAGTACAGTACTGAGGCCGTATGGAAGTAAATCCTAATTCACAGCAATCGAATGGTTCAAGCGTAGTACCCAATGCATTAGGAAATATTCAGCGTCCAGGTGAGTACTTACGTCAAATTCGAATTGCACAAAAGCGTGAATTAAATGACGCTGCCAAAGATTTGAATATCCCTTTGAAAACTTTGACAGCTTTAGAGCAAGATGACTATAAGGCTTTACCTGAAGCAACCTTTATTAAAGGTTACTATCGTACCTATGCAAAATACTTAAAGGCAGATGCAAGCAGTATTATTCAGCGTTTTGATGAGATTTATCAAAATGATACAGGCTTGTTGCCCAACCATGCTTTAAACAATTCACCGATTAAAATTATGGGTAAACTCTCAGGTTCTAATAGTGATCGTAATAAAAAGTGGTTAAAGCGCATGGTTATTGCTGGCGTGATCCTAGTGATTTTGGCTGTTGTAGTTATGGCGATACAAAATTGGTCAGCCAGCAAAAGTGATAATCGTGATGTTGCTCCAGCGGAATCAGATGTAGAAGTATTGAATTTAGATAATTCAACAGCTGTATCTGGTGATCAATTGGAGTTAGAGTTTAGTCAACCGACTTCTGTTCATATTGTCGATTCGACTGGGAAGGTGCTAGCAACAGGTCGTCAAGCCGCGACAGTGAAATTGAATGGTGAAACACCGTTCCAAATTCGCCTTGATGATGCATCGGTTGTAACCTTAACCTTGAATAATGAAAAAATTGCTTTGTCACCTTATACAGTGAATGGCAAAGCAGACTTCCGTTTGTCACGTTAATGGGTCAAGAGAAGAGCGATATTCATGATTGTAAATCCAATTAAGCGTCGTCCCACTCGTAAAATTCGTGTTGGTTCAGTCTACGTGGGTGGCGATGCACCAATTAGCATCCAGAGTATGACCAATACTGAAACCTGTGATGTTGCTGCAACGGTTGCGCAAATTCAACGTTGTGCCGAAGCGGGTGCGGACATCATGCGTGTTTCTGTGCCTTCAATGGAAGCCGCCGCCGCTTTTGGTGAAATTCGTAAGCAAGTTACGGTGCCTTTGGTTGCTGATATTCATTTTGACTATAAAATTGCTTTAGCCGTAGCGGATGCAGGTGCGGATTGTTTACGTATTAATCCGGGTAATATTGGTTCTGAAGCAAAAATTCGTGAAGTGGTTGCTGCCGCAAAATATCATGATATTTCCATGCGTATTGGTGTGAATGCGGGTTCGCTAGAAAAAGATATTCAGAAAAAATATGGTGAGCCAACGGGTCAGGCATTGCTTGAGTCAGCCATGCGCCACATTGATATTTTAGACCGTTTAAATTACCAAGAATTTAAAATTTCAGTTAAAGCATCCAATGTGTTTTTAACCATGGATGCCTACCGTCTGTTGTCTCAACAGGTTGATAACCCATTGCATTTAGGTGTCACCGAAGCAGGGATTTATCGGACTGGTTCAGTGAAATCTGCGATTGCATTAGGCGGTCTATTGATGGAAGGCATCGGTGACACGATGCGTATTTCATTGGCGGCTGAACCTGAAGAAGAAGTGAAAATTGGTTTTGATATTTTAAAATCACTGAGCTTACGTTCCAATGGAATTAACTTTATTGCTTGTCCAAGTTGTTCACGTCAAGAATTTAACGTGATTGCTGTGATGCAGGCTCTAGAAGAACGTTTGGAAGATATTCGTACTCCAATGGATGTATCTGTCATTGGGTGTAAGGTGAACGGTCCAGGCGAAGCCAAAGAAGCCGATATTGGCGTTGTGGGTGCTGCACCACGTTCACTGGTATATCGTAATGGTGAGAAAAGCCATTTAATTGATACTAATCAGTTGGTTGATGAAATCGAAACGATGGTTCGTCAACGTGTAATAGAGCTTGAAGAAGCTAAATCTAAAGAAATTATTCGCACAAGTTTTTGAGTAGTTCATGAGTTCAATTGTCGCAATCAAAGGTTTTAATGACGTTCTGCCAACGCAAACTGCTGCGTGGAGACGTCTTGAGCAACATTTAGCATCACTTATGGATGCGTATGGTTATCAGCAGATTCGTTTGCCTATCGTTGAACAAACCAATTTGTTTAAACGCTCAATTGGTGACGCGACGGATATTGTCGAAAAAGAAATGTATACGTTTCTGGACAAAGGTAATCCACCTGAGTCTTTGACTTTACGTCCAGAAGGAACGGCGGGTTGTGTCCGTGCCATGCTTGAGCATAATTTGCTTCGTGGTGCGACCCCTCGTGTGTGGTATATCGGTCCAATGTTCCGTTATGAAAAACCACAAAAAGGTCGCTATCGTCAGTTTCATCAGTTTGGTGTGGAAACATTTGGTGTGGCTACGCCTGACCAAGATGCTGAGTTGATTTTGATGACCGCACGTTTGTGGAAACGCATGGGTGTTGCCGATAAAGTTCAGCTTGAACTGAATACTTTGGGTGAGTCGGATGAACGTGCAGAATATCGTGCGGCATTGGTTGAGTTCTTAGAATCACATAAAGCTGAATTAGATGAAGACTCACAGCGTCGTTTAACCACCAATCCACTGCGTATTTTGGATTCTAAAGATGCGCGTACACAACAAATCCTTGAAAATGCACCTAAATTGCATGAATTCATGGGTGAAGAGACGATGAGTCATTTTGCGACCTTACAGCAGTATTTAACTGATGCAGGCGTAGAATTTGTGATTAATCAGAAATTGGTGCGTGGTCTAGACTACTACAACAAAACTGTCTTTGAATGGACGACGACACATTTGGGTTCACAAGGCACCATCTGTGCAGGTGGTCGTTACGACGGTCTGGTGGGGCAATTGAAAGGCAAGGCCGATCAGTCAGTACCTGCTGTTGGTTTTGCCATGGGGATGGAGCGTTTACTGCTTCTACTTGAGCAAGTTGAAGACCAGACACCAGTACGTGATTGCGAAGTGTTCTTATTGTCAGATGCTGCATTGCAAGGTAAAGCGTTGCTTCTGGCAGAACAAATTCGTAACCAACTGGAAGCAGAAAATAGTCATATTCGTCTGAAAGTCGGTTCACAAGGTTCGATGAAGAGCCAAATGAAAAAAGCAGATCAGTCCGGTGCTATTTTTGCTGTGATTGTCGGTGAGCGTGAGTGGGAAGCGCAGCAATTAACCGTGAAAGAATTGGCGACTGCCGAGCAAACTGAAGTTGCTGTGGCAAATGTTGTACCATTCTTCATTCAAAAATTTTCTTCAAAATAAGCTTAAAAAACATAAGGAAAAGGTAATCACATGAACGCATTGAGTGATGATGAACAACTTGATAGCTTAAAATCTTTCACTAAAAAATATGGTTCTGCCATGATTAGTGGGATTTTAATTGCGTTGATTGCCTTTTTCGGTTGGGAATATTGGCAGAAGAAAAATTTGGCTGAATCACAAATGGAAACAGCCAAAGTTCAACAGTTGATGGATGACGCGAAGAATGCACAAGGCAATCCCAATGCATTTAATGCTTTATCTGCAACTGCGGACAAAATTGTCAAAGATGCCCCCGATTCTGCACAAGCCATTCAAACGCAATTGCTCATGGCAAAATTGGCTTATGACAAAGCAGATTATGCGCATGCAGAACGTGCATTGAAAAAAGTTGAAAATTCTAAGCTAGATGATACTGGCTTGGTTCAAGTGGTTAAACTGCGCTTGGCTTATGCTCAGCTTGCTCAAAACAAATATGATGAAGCCATTAAAACCTTATCTTTGGTGACCGATCCTGCTTTTAAAGCGACAGCCGATGAAGCACGCGGTGATGTGTATGTTGCTAAAAATGATATCGAAAATGCGAAGAAATTCTATCAAAGTGCATGGGATGCACTGGTTGAACGCCAACAAGAACGTCAAATTTTACAAATTAAACTCGAAAGTGTCGGCGTTTTAGTTGATGATCCTGAAGTTGAACGCCCAATTTTAGAAATACACGTGGATGAGTCATGATGGATAGAAAATACAAAATACCTTTTGCGCTAACAATTTTAACCTTTGCACTTGTTGGCTGTTCAACAAATAAAATTAAAGTGGAGAAGGTTAAACCCAATCCATTGCCGAAACTCGTCCAAGCAAAAAGTCTTGTTCCTGTATTTTCTCATAGTGTTTCTTCAACCAGTGAAGAGGATCCATTACGTCTGCGTTTAGATGTCGACAATGGGGTGGTTTTCGCCCTTGATCCTAAAGGTGAAGTGAGTGCTTACCAAGGGAAGCAACGTCTCTGGGAAAAACAAGTTTCCAAACAGGGATTAAGCTCTGGTGTGGAAGCAAGTGAAGGGACTGTTGTTGTTGGGAATAAAAAAGGTCAATTGTTTGCCCTTGATCAAGCTACAGGCGAGCAAAAGTGGACGGCACAGTTGTCAGGTGCGCTATTGTCAGCTTCATTGATTCAATCTGGTCGCGTGATTAGCGTCACCAACGACGGTACTGTTTATGCCCATGATCTGGCGACAGGTCAGCAAGTTTGGACATACAACTTGCCGAATGTACAATTTAGCTTACGTGGCATGGCATCCCCTGTTGCACTTGATTCGTGGACAGTTTTGATTGCTTCATCCAACGCTTATGTCTATGCGCTTGATGTATTAAGTGGTATACCGCGTATGCAGCGCCGTGTTGCAGTCAGTGAAGGTCGTTCAGATATTCAACGTCTAAATGATATTGATGGTGATCCTGTGGTTGCAGGACAATTTTTGGTGACGACCAGTTTTCAAGGACAGGTCACTGTGACTGATTTAGCTTCACAACAAGTAGTGTGGAGTGAAGATGCAAGCAGTATTTTACGTCCAGAAGTGTTTAATAACACCGTTTATGTTGCTCAAGCCGATGGTAAAATCACGGCTTATGCACTGACAACAGGTGAACAACTGTGGCAAAACGACAGTTTGCTGAATCGTCAATTAAGTAATCCTGTTGTTCTTGGACAAGACCTTGTAGTGGGTGATCTAGATGGTGTATTACACTTAATTGATCCAACTTCGGGGCAACTGATTGGTCGTTCAAAAACCAGTGGTGAAGTACGTTCATTACGTGTAATTGATAATCAGCTGTATGTTTCCACTCGAAAGGGTGCGTTAAGCGTTTGGCAGAATCGTTAATTTTGTTCTAGCTTATGTTAAACTAGGCGAAATCCGTATTTTTGAACACGGGGTATTTGAAAATTTTCAATGCCCCGTGTTTTATTTAGTTATTTATATTTTATTTTCTTCCATTGTTTCTGATGTTCAGACCAGTCTCACTGGCTGATTTTGAATAAAGGTTAATCTATGAAACCCGTAATTGCGCTCATTGGTCGTCCGAATGTCGGAAAATCAACGTTATTTAATCAGATTACCAAGAGCCGTGATGCACTCGTTGCTGACTTTGCCGGTCTTACCCGTGACCGTAAATATGGCGATGCTGTTTTCCAAAATAAATCATTTATTGTGGTCGATACTGGCGGTATTGGCGAAAGTGAAGGTGGTATTGATGCCTATATGGCAGAACAGTCTAAAACGGCCATCAATGAAGCAGATATTATTGTTTTTGTAGTCGATGCACGCGCAGGACTACTTGCATCTGATGAACAGATTGCCCGTGAAATTCGTACTTTGGGTAAAAAAGTTTACCTCGTGGCGAATAAAGTCGATGGCGTTCATGCTGAAGCTGCTGTGGTTGAGTTTTATCAACTGGGCTTTGGTGAGCCATTACACGTTGCGGCCAGTCATGGTCGTGGTGTGGCACAAATGCTTGAGGAAGTGCTTGAAGACGTTCCTGAAGATGAAGATGGTGCTGCACACGATAAAGCAACAGGTCTGCGTTTAGCGATTATTGGTCGTCCTAACGTCGGTAAGTCGACCTTGGTTAACCGTTTGTTGGGTGAAGAGCGTGTAGTTGCATTTGACGAACCAGGTACAACACGTGATTCGATTTATATTCCTTTTGAGCGTGATGGTCGTCAATACACCTTAATTGATACCGCAGGTGTGCGCCGTAAAGGTAAAGTAGATGAAATGATTGAGAAATTCTCAATTGTTAAAACTTTACAAGCGATCAAAGATGCCCATGTCATTGTGGTTGTTTTAGATGCTCGTGAGGGTGTAGTAGAACAAGACCTCCATTTAATTGGCTATGCTTTAGAAGCAGGTCGTGCCATGGTGATTGCCATCAATAAATGGGACAACATGACGGACTATGACCGCAAGCAATGTAAGCTTGATGTTGACCGTCGTTTTGACTTTATTCCATGGGCAAAAGTGCATCTCATTTCTGCATTACACGGTACAGGGGTGGGTGAGTTATATCCTTCGATTCATCGTGCTTATGATTCTTCGCATTTAAAAGTTTCACCTGCGAAAATTACGCAAATTTTGAATGATGCGACTGAAGCACATCAACCACCGATGATTAGCGGTCGTCGTATTAAAATGCGTTATGCGCATATGGGTGGACAAAATCCACCAACGATTGTGGTTCATGGTAATAAGGTGGATAAAACCCCAGCAGATTATCGCCGTTATCTTGAGAATGTATTCCGTAAAGTTTATAAGCTTGAAGGTACACCTGTTCGAATTGAGTTTAAAACGTCTGAAAATCCATTTGAAGGTCGTAAGTCTCAAGTGAATGAGCGTGTGTTAGCACGTAAACGTCGTTATGTGCAGAAATTTAAAAAGGCTGCTAAGAAATATAAAAGCTAATTGATTTGGTTTAGATAGAAGAAAGCCCGAAGTTTACTTTGGGCTTTTTTCTTTTAAGATGTGATTATATTTTTGATCAGGTGATTGATGTGACCAGACTGATACGTGTAGAGGTGGATACACTGGAGCATATTGTACCATTATCTCCAACATTAGATCGTAAGGCTAAAATTCAGCTGCAAAAGCAGGCGGTCTATGGTTATCGCAATCAATTGTTGTCCGAGCAATTACAGATTGAGTTACAACAACAGGATTTTGCTCAGACCGAGTACGGCAAACCGTATTTAATCAATTTTCCTAAATTCTATTTTAATCATAGCCATAGCCACAAACATTATGCCTTAGCAAGTAGTCGGCAGATGCACGATTTGGGTGTGGATGTTGAAGACTTAGACCGCAAGGTACGCTTTGAAGCATTAGCAGCACATGCATTTCACCCCAATGAGTTACAGCATTGGCATGCGTTAGCACAAGACCGAAATTATTGGTTTAAGGTTTGGACCACTAAAGAAGCGGTTCTGAAAGCTGCAGGGCTTGGGGTGCGTTTGAACTTAAATGAATTAGAAACGCGGGTGCATCCAATTCACGATGGTGGATTATGTTATCACCCCTTAATTGGGACATTTGCCTATCAAAACTTTCATTTGGCGCAGGTGATGCTCACAGTTGCATGGCGTTCCGAAGCTTCTTGTAATGGTTTTGCTTTTCCCAAAATTCAAATTATTTCTGCGTTATAGTTTATTAAGAAATTTTTAAATGGGCTGGTTGCTAAAAACTGCTGATCGAAAAGAGATGGAAACGATGCGGAAGGAAATGATCGCAATATTAAATGTGATATTGGTTGTATATTGCTAAATATGAAGTTTATTGCATAGGGTGTTTGGTTGAATAAAGTTTTATGAAATAAAAAAGCCTATCGAAAGACAGGCTTTTTTTGATTCAGCTTATTTTCTTTTGGCCAGTATACGATTGCCGATTCGATTGACAAATTGTGGACTCATGCCAGACAGGGTAAAGAGAAGTTTGCTTTTCAAGCCCACAGGTTGGTGCGTTGGTGTAAAGATTGTATCTTGGCGTTGCACCAATTGATAAATCTGTTCAGCAACATCATCGGCAGTTAAATGCACCCCCATGTTTTGAATACTGCCAGCATCCATATCTTTAACCATAGCGGTTTGTACAAACAGTGGCATCACATCTAAAACGCGTATGCCATATTTTTGCCATTCAATGTCTAATCCTTCGGTAATGCCGCGCACGGCAAACTTGCTGGCAGAATAAGATACCAGATCGGCTTGTCCATAAATGGCCGAAGCAGAAGATAAGTTAATCACCCGAGCAAACGAGGCTTGTTTTAAAAAGGGAAAGGCTGCATGGCAACCATTTAAAACCCCTTTGATATTAATGTCGATAGTACGATGATGTGCGGCAATATCGGTCTGTTCAAAAGCACCTGAATATAAAATTCCTGCATTATTGACCAATACATTAATTTCACCAGCCCAAGCCTGAAATTCGCTTAGCGCCTGTTGCCATTGGCTATAGTTGGACACATCCAGTAACCCTGCTTTGGCTTGTGGTCCCAATTGTTGGGCCAGTTTTTGCGCTTGAACAGCGTTAATATCATAAATGCCCACTTTGTAGCCATGTTGATAAAACAGCGTTGCAATTGCAGCGCCAATGCCTTGTGCTGCTCCACTAATAAATATACTGTGCATGTCATTTTCCCTGTTTATTTTGTTTTTGTCGCGCGTCGGTTTTTCATTTATTTGGCTTGAGCATAACAAATATTAACAGTGAAAATCTAAGTTTATATAACGTGATTGGAGTGATAAAACGTGGATGAGTTATTGGCAATAATGCGTGAGTTACGTGAAAAATGTCCATGGGATCAACAACAAACACCACAAAGTTTAACCAAATATGCCATAGAAGAGGCTTATGAAGTGGAAGCCGCGATTCGAGATGGTAACACCGATGAAATTCGAGATGAACTTGGTGATCTGCTGCTACAAGTGGTTTTTCAAGCGCAAATGTTTAGCGAGCAGGGGGCTTTTGATTTTGATGATGTCGTACAGGCGATCACTGAAAAATTAATTCGTCGTCATCCACATGTCTTTCAAACAGAACAATTTTCACAATTGAGTTCGGCAGATGTTGCGGTGCTGTGGAAGCAAATTAAGCAGCAAGAAAAACAGGGCAAAACTCAATCTCGCTTAGATGAAATTAAGCATGGACCTGCCCTTCAACAAGCAGATGCAATCCAAAAAAATGCAGCACAAATCGGTTTCGATTTTGCTGATGTTGCAGGTGCTTATGGAAAATTAAACGAAGAATTGGCTGAATTGCAGCAAGCGATAGACAATCAAAATTCCGACGAAATATTCGACGAATTTGGGGATTGCTTATTTTCACTGATCAATGTTGGACGTAAACTTGGAGTGTCGAGTGAAATGGCACTTTTAAGCACCATTCATAAATTTAGAACACGCTTTGCTTTCATTGAAAATCAGGCTGAGCAACAACAGCAAAAAATTGAAGCGCTTTCTTTAGCAGAAATGGATCAATTGTGGGAGCAAGCGAAACAACAATTAAAATAATAGGTGTCCAATGAAAAAAATAAAACAGCTGCTTCAGCGCATTTTTAATCTCTGTATCTTTATGTCATTGTTGGGTGGGTCGACGCTTTATGCGCAACAATTTGATCAACAATATTTAAAGTGGAAGGCAGAACAAGAAGCCCAAGATGCACGTTTAAAAATTCCACGCGTCTCCACAACTCAAAATTATTATTTGGCAAAGCCGGCTTTACAAGTATCCAGTGCTGCTAAAATAAGTTTAAATCAAGCCAATTTAGCGCAATTACAAGAATTATCTGGTATTGGATTAAAAAAAGCAGAAGCGATTATTGCTTATCGTCAAAAAAATGGGAAATTTAAAAACATTGAGGAATTGCAGCAGGTGAAGGGCATTGGGCCTGTTTTATTTGCCAAGAATAAAGACCGATTAGGTCTGTAATTTATACTTTAAGTGAGTACAAAGGGGCGAACAATATATCTAGCATTGAGATAATCAAATTGCCCTTTGATTGTGTTAGATATATGATTAGCGTCATCTTAGATATTTTACGTTCAGACGTAGGAGACAGCGTCTTTTGCAAACTTTGCACGCGTCAAAATGTGGTTTATCAACCGCTCAATTACCTTCTTACATCTTAGATGTTATCGATGCCTTAACCAAGGCAGGCTTTGAAGCGTATATCGTTGGGGGTGGTGTTCGTGACTTAATGTTGGGTCTAAATCCTAAAGATTTTGATGCCGTCACCAATGCTACACCTGCTCAAGTGAAAGAAGTTTTCGGACGACGTTGTCGTATTATTGGACGACGTTTTGAGCTTGCTCATGTTTATTCCGGTCGAGAACTGGTCGAAGTTGCGACTTTCCGTGCGCCACCGAAAAAAGCGGTCACTTCTGCTTCGGGCATGATTTTACGAGATAATAATTGGGGCACGATTGAGCAAGATTTTGCTCGCCGTGATTTTTCAATTAATGCGATGTATTATCAACCACGTAAAGGTATCGTACTCGATTTTTGTCATGCCATTGATGACATAAAAAATAAAACTTTACGCTTACTGGGCGATCCAACTTTACGTTTTGAGGAAGATCCCGTCCGTATGCTGCGTACTTTACGCTTTGCAGCAAAATTGAATTTTAGTATTGCACCTGACATTTTAGAGGTTTTTACCCCTGAAATGACCCAGTTGTTGCGTGATATTTCTCCGCATCGTTTATATGATGAATCGCAGAAATTATTCACTATGGGGCATTTGAATCGTGTGCTGCCGATGCTGATCGATTTTGATATTTGGCGTCAGCTCTTTGCAGACATCGATCCAGAGATCTCAACCTTTATTGAACGTGCTGCCATCAATACTGATCAACGTATTCAAATCGGTAAAACCATCAATCCTGCATTTTTCTATGCGGTTTTGTTATGGAAACCTTTTTTAGAGCGTTGTGAGTTTTATGCAAATAAAGGCATGGTTGCTGCTGAAGCGCGAGCACAAGCGGGTTTAGATGTTTTAAAACGTCAAGCAACGCGAACCATTATTCCACGTTTTGCAGAAACCTTTATTCGTGAAGTTTGGGAAATGCAAACCCGTTTGCTTAGCCCTAAACCCCAGCAAATTCAAGCTTTATCTACGCATGCACGCTTCCGTGCAGGATTTGACTTCCTGTTACTTCGAGAGAAGTCAGGTGATCAAAGTACACAAGGCATGGGAACGTGGTGGGATTCGTATCAGTTAATGAGCACCGATGAAAAAGAACGTGCCATTAGTCAATACAACCGCCAACGTGCAAAAAGCCGTCGTAAAGCTCCTACTGGGGATGTGGTTGAAGCTAAATCCGTATCTGTTGAGATTGAGCCTTTGGTTAAAGAGACTGCACCACGCAGTCGTCGTGAGCGTAGTAGGGACAGAAGCAAACCTGAAAGACCTGTTCAAATGGTGACTTCAGGGGGTTCGGAAATTCGAGCAGATCATCCGATTTTAAAACGTAAACGGGTCAAACGCGATTTAAACCAAGTGGTTTTTGGACCGACTCAATGACCACTGTAACTTATATTGGTTTAGGCAGTAACTTGGGTGACTCACGGCAAATTTTGATCGAAGCTGTGCAAAAGCTGGCGACGCTTGGAACAGTGAAGACATCGAAGTTATATCAAAGTCCGCCCATGGGACCACAAGACCAACCGAATTATTTAAATGCGGTGGTACAGTTGCAAACGGATTTAGCCCCTTTGGCTTTATTAGACCAATTGCAATGTTTTGAGCAAGAGTCTGGTCGAGTACGTTTGCGCCATTGGGGTGAACGGACTTTAGATTTAGACTTATTGGTCTATGGTCAGCAACACATACACAATGCCCGTTTAACGGTGCCACATGTTGGGCTGTTTGAGCGTGATTTTGTGGTGATACCTTTGTTAGATTTAGATGCAAATATAGAAATCAAAGCACAACGATTAAAAGATTTACCCGTGGTACAACATCCGACAGTTGCTGTTTTGGATGATGACTCTTGGTCAAATATTTAATTTAGACATGTTCTTGGAACATGTTAGAGGAACATCTTGATGATTAGTCTCAGTGACTTAAGACAATTTAAAACCAATGGCCGCAAATTTTCGTGTTTGACTTGTTACGATGCCAGTATGGCGAAAGCAATGGAACTTGCACAAGTCGACAGTATTTTAATTGGCGATTCTTTGGGGATGGCGATTCAGGGGCGTGATTCAACGTTGCCCGTTACTGTAGAAGATATGGCTTACCATACAGCAGCAGTACGCCGTGGTAATCAGCATGCCTTTATTATGACCGATTTGCCGTTTATGAGTTACGCCACTTTAAATGATGCTTTAAGCAGTTCAAAAACTGTGATGCAAGCGGGTGCGCAAATGGTCAAAATGGAAGGCGGTGCATGGTTAAATGAAACGGTCACTGTTTTGACCCGAAATGGTATTCCTGTCTGTGTACACTTAGGTTTAACCCCACAATCGGTGCATGTCTTTGGTGGTTATAAACTACAAGCACGTACCCGTGAAGCTGCGGATCGCTTAATTGCTGATTGTAAAGCAGTGGTTGAAGCAGGTGCATCTTTATTATTATTAGAATGTGTGCCTGCACAATTAGGCAAAGAAATTAGTGAATTGTTTCCTGATGTGCCTGTGATTGGTATTGGGGCGGGTGTAGATACTGACGGTCAAGTACTGGTTGTTCAAGATATGCTGGGCTTGACCTTTGGTCGCGTGGCTAAATTTGTCCGTAATTTTATGAAAGAACAAGCGGGAGAAACTGCAATTTTGGATGCTTTTAAAGCCTACCATGCTGCGGTACTAGAGGGCTCTTTCCCTGCTAAAGAACACACTTTTCAAGTCGAGCTGTAAACATGAAAACAGAAACCACGATTCAAGGATTATCAGCGTCACTCAGTCCAGCTCGATCAGCGCGAAAAATTATTGGTTTTGTTCCGACCATGGGGAATTTACACGAAGGTCATTTAAACTTAGTGCGTGAAGCACGCAAATTATGTGATGTCGTGGTGGTCAGTATTTTTGTCAATCCCATTCAATTTGGTCCAAATGAAGATTTTGAAAATTATCCGCGTACTTTGGAGCAGGATAGTCGTTTGTTAGCCGATGTGGGGTGTGACATTGTTTTTGCGCCTACCGTTGAACAAATGTATGGCAACAAACCACGCTTCACCAATATTAGCGTGTCTGATATCACCAATGATTTATGTGGTTTACAACGTCCAGGTCACTTTGATGGCGTGGCAGTGGTTGTCACAAAATTGTTTAACATTGTACAGCCGAATTTTGCTTTCTTTGGACAAAAAGATTATCAGCAACTGGCGGTGATTCGTCAGTTTGTACGTGATTTGAATATTCCTTTAGAAGTGATCGGTGTACCAATTACGCGTGCAGAAGATGGTTTGGCACTTAGTTCGCGTAATGGCTATTTAACTGAAGAACAGCGTAAAATAGCACCGACCATTTTCCAAAGTTTAAAAGCGGCTGAACAAGAGCTGCACAATGGTGTTAGTCTTGTAGAAGTGTTAGAAAATATTAAGCATACGTTGACACAAGTTGGTTTTATTGTGGATTATGTGCAAGCACGTACACCTGAATTGCAAAAAATTGAAGAATTTAATCAGAATGTTATTCTATTTATTGCGGCTAAATTAGGCACTACTCGACTGATTGATAACTTACAAGTTAAACAAACGGTATAGTTTTAAGCAAACAGCATAAGCTAAAGGATAGCCTTGCCATGAAGCGTATTTTAATCGTTACAGGACAATCTGGATCAGGAAAATCATCTGCCTTACAGGTGCTTGAGGATCTAGGTTACTACTGTATTGATAATTTACCTTTGGCCTTGCTGCCTGAAATCGTGGCGAAGCTGGATCGTGAAAATAATCTAGAGCAATTGGCTTTAGGGGTGGATGTCCGCAGTACTCGCGCAGATTTGCAAGAATTTGACCATGTTTTTGAACAATTACAGAAACATGGTTCGGTTGATATTATTTATTTGACCACGCAAGACCAAGAATTGATTTCTCGTTTTAGTGCATCACGTCGTCCACATCCTTTAGCCAGTCGTTTTAAAAGTTTGACTGAATGTATTCAGGAAGAAAAAACATTATTACTTCCGATACAATTACGCTCAACAGTACATATTGATACCACCGATAAAAGTGTGCATGATTTAAAGCACACTTTATTGTCCAAACTTGGGCAATCGGATAACTTAATTTTAATTTTACAATCTTTTGGTTATAAACACGGTATTCCACTTGATGCCGATTATGTGTTTGACGTACGTCATTTGCCTAATCCACATTGGGATTTGGAATTGCGAAAATATTCAGGTTTAGACTTGCCTGTACAACAATTTTTGTTACAAAGTGAACAAACCAATGAGATGTTCCAAGATATTTACCATTTTTTAGATAAGTGGTTGCCTGCCTTTGCCGAAGGTCACCGTCACTATATGACAGTGTCTATTGGGTGTACGGGAGGGCAGCACCGTTCAGTATATATCGTGGATAGACTTAAAAAAGCCCTTGAGGAAAAATGGTCTATTCAGGTCTTACACAGGGAAATGAAGCACTGGTCATGATTGACACAACTGTTGACGTAATTAATAAACTAGGTTTACATGCGCGTGCGTCTGGAAAGCTAATCGAAGTCACCACCAAATTTCGTTCATCGATTCAAATTGGTAAAGGTGATAAATTGGTTGATGCAAAAAATATTATGTCCTTGCTCATGCTTGGTGCAGGCAAGGGCACAACTTTACGTTTAGTGCTTGATGGTGCAGATGAAGAACAAGCTTTATCTGAAATTCAAGCATTATTTGCAGCAAAATTTTACGAGGCAGATTAATCGTGGCACGTCGACCGCAACAGCGTTTTACTGAAGATGACTTTGACACTTTAGAAGGGCGTGCAAGCAAAACCGAACAAAAAAAAGCAGTGCAACGTATGGCTGCTTTAGGTGAACAATTGTCTGAATTGAGCCTGAAACAAATTCAGAAACTTCCAGTAGAAGAGCGTTTAATTGATGCTTTGTTGGATGTACGTAGTATTACTTCACATGAAGCACGTCGTCGCCAATTTTTACGTATTGGTAAATTGTTGCGTAATGAAGATGAAACCGTAATTTTATCTTATTTAACGCCACAGCAAGGTGCGAAAAAAACAGCACAATTGAACCGTTGGGTAGATCGTATGATTGCTCAGGGTGATCCTGTGATTAAGGAATTCATCAAAGCGCATAATGCAGCAGAGCATCATCCAATTCGTCAGCATATTTTGCGTATTCATCGTGATATTGCAAAACAATTGCCTGAAGATGAATTGGCTGCTTCAAAGCTGAAACTGTTTAATTACATTCAACAAGTGGCTTTAATTTCAGACAATTAATTTGTTTATCTTTAAAGCAAAAAAGCGGCTCTTGTGAGCCGCTTTTTTTATTGGTAAAAACCGTTTTTATATGATGAATGTTGCAGAGGATTAATTAAATTCACTGACAGCACGTTCTTTTGCCCAATCACGTAAGATGAATTTTTGTAGTTTTCCTGTCGATGTCTTGGGAATTTCGGTAATGATAATATCTTTGGGTACTTTAAAACGTGCTAAATGCTGCTTGCAAAATTCAACCAGTTCTTCAGGAGTTGCTGTTTTACCGTTTTTAAGTTCCACAAAGGCACATGGAACTTCTTGCCAACGTGGATCAGGTTTGGCAACCACGGCTACAGTGAGTACGGCAGGATGTTTATATAATATTTCTTCGACTTCAAGTGACGAAATATTTTCACCTCCGGAAATAATCACGTCTTTGGAGCGATCGGTAATTTTGGCATAACCATCGGGTTGGCAAACAGCCAGATCACCAGTATGGAACCATCCACCAGCAAAGGCTTCAGCTGTTGCTTCGGGGTTCTTTAAATAGCCTTTCATCACAATATTGCCACGGAACATAATCTCGCCCATGCTTTGTCCATCATGAGGTACTTCTTGCATGGTTTCAGGATCAAGTACTTTCATGCTGTCTTGCAGCGGATAAGGTACGCCTTGACGTGAATGGAGTTGCGCTTGTTCTTGAATGGACAACTCACTCCAGCCTGCCTGTGAGGCACAAAGTGCAGAAGGGCCATAGGTTTCCGTTAAGCCATACACGTGAGTCACATTAATACCAATATTACGCATGCCTTCAATGGTTGTCGCAGGTGGTGCGGCTCCTGCAACCATGACCTCTACACGGTGGTCAAAGGCCGTTTTTTTATCTTCTGGGGTATTAATTAGCATCGATAAAACAATAGGTGCACCGCAGAAATAATCAACTTTATGTTCAGCAATTAATTTGAAAATCAGCTCTGCATCGACTTTACGTAAACAGACGTTAGTGCCACCGTTGGCGGCCATAGTCCACGCAAAGCACCAGCCATTACAGTGGAATAGAGGAAGTGTCCATAAATAGGTTGCACGAGGGGTCATGCCACAAGCAATGATATTACTGGCTGCATTGATATAAGCACCGCGGTGATGGTAAACCACACCTTTAGGATTGCCTGTGGTTCCAGAGGTGTAACTTAAACTGATTGCATCCCATTCATCTTGAGGTAAATGCCATTCAAAATTTTCATCGCCGTCAAGCAGCCAGTCTTCATATTCAATTTGACCAATCGGGGTCGAAAATCCATACTCATATTCAGCATCATCGACATCTATCACATAGATGTCTTGCGGAACCAGTGCCAGTGCTTCTTTAGCAACTGCTGCAAATTCAGGGTCGACCAATAACACTTTCGTTTCCGCATGTTCCAGCATGAAAGCTAAAGTTTTGGCATCTAGACGGGTATTTAAGGTATTGAGTACAGCACCCGCCATAGGAACAGCAAAGTGCGCTTCAATCATGGCAGGAATATTGGGAAGCAGTGCAGAAACGGTATCATTTTTACCGATGCCGAGTTTTTGGAGTTGGCTAGCAAACTGGCGACAACGATTGTATGTTTCACGCCAAGTAATACGACGCTGACCATAAATAATCGCATGTTGATTTGGATAGATATATGCCGCACGATCAAGATAGCGTAGCGGTGACAACGCTACAAAGTTTGCGGGAGTACGCGGTAATTCATCGTATGCGCTAACCATTTTAAAACTCCATTCTCTATTTATTTTAAAACCCTGCTGAAAAGATATGCACTTCTACAGTGTCTTGCATTTAGGCTTTAGTCGAGTGTTTTTTTTAAACTTATAAGGTATTGAATATTAATAAAATTATTTTATTATGCATGGTCTTTTTGAACGCATGGGTTCCCATCTTTGCTTTTTTAGTTATTTTACTCTAATTGGGAAATTAAAAGTAAGATTAGCCGAGGAATAATAATGAAAATACAATGGGTGAATAAAATATGGAGCCATTGATCGAGACCTTAAAAAATTTTCGCCTTAAATTTTCTAATCTAGACATGTATTTGAATGATAAAAATAGTGTAATCAGCTATATAAATTCGTTCCGTGGGGCAGGTCATTTGTTTGGTGCTGTTGTAAGCCCCAAATAAGAAATCAGTTTTAAGCGTGATTGCGGTTGTTTTAGGCAGGGTAAACTAGGCAAAAAATGACAAATCTATCGCAGATCGAGTTTTTTCCCGCGAAAAGGTTTAATCGAAGGGTTAAGACGTGTAAAATTCTAATCGATTTTTATTTATCCACCGTTTTTATCTTTTGAGGTTCTCCTCGATCATAATCTCGCGGTGATATGCCCCATGGTACGGGGCATCACTCCTTAAGGATTTTTTATATATGCCAATTATCACTTTGCCAAATGGCGATCAAAAACAATTTGATCAAGCCGTATCTGTGATGGACGTTGCGTTAAGCATTGGTCCTGGTCTTGCGAAAAATACAGTAGCAGGTCGTGTAAACGATCGTCTAGTCGATGCATCAGACTTGATTACTGAAGATGCAACCATACAAATCATTACACCGAAAGACGAAGAAGGTGTAGAGATTATTCGTCACTCTTGCGCGCACTTGGTTGGTCATGCTGTTAAACAATTGTTCCCAGAAGCAAAAATGGTCATTGGTCCAGTCATTGAAGAAGGTTTCTACTATGACATCTGGATGCCACGTCCATTCACTTTAGATGACATGGCCGCGATTGAAGAGCGCATGAAAAAGCTCATCGATCAAGATTATGATGTTGTGAAAAAAATGACACCGCGTGATGAAGTGATTGCAGAATTCACAGCACGTGGCGAAGAATATAAATTACGCTTGATCGCGGACATGCCTGAAGAAACGCAAATGGGCTTGTACTACCATCAAGATTATTTGGATATGTGCCGTGGGCCGCACGTACCAAACACTAAATTCTTAAAATCATTCAAGTTGACTAAGATCTCTGGTGCTTACTGGCGCGGCGATGCGAAGAATGAACAATTACAGCGTATTTACGGTACAGCTTGGTCAGACAAGAAACAACTTGCAGCGTATATCAAACGTATTGAAGAAGCGGAAAAGCGCGATCACCGTAAAATTGGTAAAGCTTTAGACTTATTCCATATGCAAGAAGAAGCACCGGGTATGGTGTTCTGGCATCCGAATGGTTGGACCATTTACCAAGTACTTGAACAATACATGCGTAAAGTTCAACAAGACAATGGTTATCAAGAAATTCGTACACCGCAAGTGGTTGATTTCACCCTTTGGGAGAAATCAGGACATGCTGCAAACTATGCAGACAACATGTTTACCACGCATTCGGAAAACCGCAACTATGCGGTAAAACCAATGAACTGCCCATGTCACGTGCAAGTATTTAACCAAGGTTTAAAATCTTACCGTGATTTGCCTATTCGTTTGGCTGAATTTGGTTCATGCCACCGTAACGAACCATCGGGTTCATTACACGGCATTATGCGTGTGCGTGGCTTTACGCAAGATGATGCACATATTTTCTGTACCACTGAACAGATTGGTAAAGAAGTTGCTGATTTTATTAAGCTCACTTTAGATGTGTATAAAGATTTTGGCTTTGAAGAAGTGCAAATGAAATTATCAACACGTCCAGAAAAACGTGTTGGCGATGACAAACTTTGGGACATGGCTGAAAAATCTTTGGCAGATGCTTTAGATGCAGCAGGTCTGGCTTGGGATTTACAACCGGGTGAAGGTGCATTCTACGGTCCAAAAATTGAATTCTCATTGAAAGACTGCTTAGGTCGTGTATGGCAATGTGGTACTATTCAGTGTGACTTCAATTTACCAGAGCGTTTAGACGCCTCTTATGTGACTGAAGACAATGATCGTGATCAACCTGTTATGTTGCATCGTGCAATTCTTGGCAGTTTCGAACGATTTATTGGTATACTAATTGAACACTACGCTGGCTTCATGCCACCTTGGTTAGCGCCAGTACAAGCGTGTGTAATGAATATTACAGATTCACAAGCTGAGGCATGTGAGTCAGTCGTCGCAAAACTTAAAGAAAGCGGTATCCGTGCGATTTCAGACTTGAGAAATGAAAAAATCGGCTTTAAGATTCGTGAACGCACTTTAGAGCGTATTCCTTACTTATTGGTTCTTGGAGACCGAGAAGTAGAGGAAGGTACAGTCAACGTACGTACCCGCTCAGGAACAAATTTAGGTACTATGTCAATCGATGCCTTCGTTGACTTAGTGAAAGCAGCCGTAGCCGAACGCGGCCGGTACATTGTGGAGTAACAGCGATTAAACAGCCTGACCGTAATCAACAGGGCGGTAATAAATCAAACCGTCCTGCTTTGAATGATGAAATTCGTGCAAAAGAAGTCCGTCTTGTAGACGAAAATGGCGAACAAAAAGGCATCGTAAGCTTGGCTGATGCCTTACGTGCTGCTGAAAGCGTTGATCTTGACTTGGTTGAGATTGTTGCAAATGCAGAGCCACCAGTTTGTAAAATTATGGACTTCAATAAGCATTTGTTTGACCTTAAGCAAAAGCAAAAAGAAGCGAAGAAAAAACAGCATCAAGTCCAGGTGAAAGAAATCAAGCTCCGCCCTGCGACTGATGTTGGTGATTACAACGTAAAATTACGTGCAATTATCAAGTTCCTTGAAGAAGGCAACAAGGTAAAAATCACCTTGCGCTTCCGTGGTCGTGAAATGGCTCACCAACAATTAGGTCTTGCTCAATTACAAAAAGTTGAAGCAGATGTAATTGAATACGGTACAGTCGAACAAGCACCAAAAATGGAAGGTCGTCAAATGGGTATGCTACTTGGACCGAAACGTAAAAAGTAAGCACTCATTGATCAAAAAAGCACTGCATATGCAGTGCTTTTTTACGTCTGTGTTTGAATAGGATTGATCTTGCAAGTTAAAAAAGACCAGTCGATGACTGGTCTTTTTTTAGCTTATTTCGCTTCGGGTGAAGCAAGCCGTTGTGTTGCTGTTTGGCCAATTGGAATATGCCGCGGTAATTTTTCTTCAGGAATAATACGCTGCAAGTCTATTTTCAATAAACCATGTTCATAATCAGCGCGTTGTACTTCAATATGTTCATCTAAGCGTAAAGACAGTTTAAATGAACGATTGGCAATGCCTTTATGTAGAAATTCAACGCTTGTATCCGACTTTTCTTCAACCGATTTTCCCGTGATGGTGAGGACTTGATTTTCCAGCTTAATTTCTAATTGCTCTGGATTAAATCCAGCGGTTGCAACGACTATGCGGTAGTTATGCTCACCAGTTTTTTCAATATTATAGAGCGGATAATTTGGTGTATCGCTTTGCATTGCATAATCGAATAAGTCATTGAGTCGGTCAAAACCAATGCTACGACGGAATAATGGACTAAGACTGAAGTTGCTCATGGATAGAACCTCCTGAAATTAGCAAAGTTTTATAAACAAGTTTTTGATTGTTGCATTCGCAGTATCTTCAGCAATCTCCTTAAAGGTTCATTGCTGTATTTTAAATATAGGATTGCTTTTGTAGATTTCAACAATAAAATTTAAAAAAAAGTAAAAAATCTTCATTTGATAATTGCTTGCAAAATTTTGTGTTCAATCAGGGTATTTGCTACATGAAGTTGTACTGTTTGTTGCCATAAAACATGCTATAACTAGGGGTAAATCTCAATAATGTGATGTAAAAAATGAGAAAGGTGGAAGGTAGAGAACATGATTGATCTATATTATTGGGGTACACCCAATGGTCATAAAATTACAATAGCATTAGAAGAAATGGCGTTGGATTATCAAATTTTCCCCATTAATATTTTGGAAAATGATCAGTTTCAACCCGACTTTTTACGTATTTCTCCCAACAATAAAATTCCAGCCATTGTGGATCAAGACGGCCCTCGTGGCGAAGCGATTTCAGTGTTTGAGTCAGGTGCAATTTTACAATATTTGGGGCGTAAAACAGGCTTATATTATCCAACGGATGAACAGCAACGCGTTGAAGTAGAGCAGTGGCTGATGTGGCAAATGGGTGGTTTAGGTCCGATGCTGGGGCAAAATCATCATTTTAATAAATTTGCACCTGAAAAAATTCCGTATGCGATAGAGCGTTATGTGAATGAAACCAAACGGCTTTATGGCGTGTTGAATAAACAGTTAATTGGTCAAAAGTATGTGGCAGGTGAATATTCCATTGCTGATATGGCCATTCTGCCGTGGATATTGCGTTATGAATGGCAGCAAATTCAGTTAGACGATTATCCTTATGTAAAAGAATATATTGAACGCTTAACCGCACGCCCAGCCGTGCAACGTGCATTAGCGCTTAAAGTGGTGACTTGATTGCAAAAAATAGTGCATGTTTTTGTGCTAAGATCTCGTGATTACACCGCTTAAATTTCGCAGAAATAAACCACCCATTGCGGTGGTTTTTTATTGGATGACATGATGATGAAAGATTTTTTCTTAAATTTAACGCGTATTATTGAAAGCAATGCGAAAATTTATTGGGCGATTATCTTTGGTATTGCATGTTGTTTATTGCTTTATATTGCTGAAATAATTCATATGCAATCCTTGGCGGAAATGCTAAAAGCGAGTGCACCATCGGCATCGGGTGAAGTTTTTGGTGTGATTGCACGACGTTATAATTTAGCGCGTGGACTGGTGATGGTGTTATTTATTGTTTGGTCTGTCTATGAATACAAGACAACCAAGAAAAAGCTTGGGCTTTAACCTCGTATTTGCCGCATGTTGTCTTATGTTTTATTGTTTATTTCGGCTTTTGGTGCAGCAACCTTATTGCCATTGCAGTCCGAAGCCGTTTTATTGGCATTATTCGCTGAAGGTAGTCATTCGGTCATTGCACTACTGTCTGTTGCCAGCTTAGGAAATATTTTGGGTTCTTGTGTGAATTGGTGGCTCGGTTTTAAAATTGAACACTATAAAGATCAAAAGTGGTTCCCCGTTTCTGAAGCTAAAATGTTGAAAGCACAGACCCTATATCAAAAGTATGGTTACTGGTCATTGCTGCTCAGTTGGGTGCCGATGATTGGCGATCCGATTACCCTCATTGCAGGTTTACTTAAAGAAAACTTTGTACGGTTTTTATTGATGGTGAGCCTTGCAAAAGTAGGGCGTTATGTTTTTATCTATTGGGCTTTTTCCATGTTTTAAAAAAGAGATGCTTGTGCATCTCTTTGATGCTTTTTATTCTGGACATTGATTGAGATCAAATTTGATTTCATCTTTCAGAGTTGATTTTTTATATAGCCATAATGTGCTGGCCGTGCGCTTCACAGAAATTTGGCTCTGTGAAACTGCCTGAACAACAGCTTGGTCTACCGCATAAATACCCGAACCTTTTTTCACTTTAACTTTTTTCACATCACCGTGTTTATTCACTTTAAAGCTGAATTTGACCGCACGGTTATGTTCATTTAACTGCTCAGAATCGAGCTCTAAAGTCGGTTGGCTACGATATGAAAAGGCTGTTTTTTTATTTTGCTGTTGAGCCTGCCAATTTTTAGAATCAAATTGATATTGGCAAACTTCTCTGTCTTCATCTGGGCTTAATTTTAAGCTAAAGGTTTGGTAGCCAATCACTGGCGTTACGGTATCCTTTTCAACATGTGGTTTGACATGTGCTTCACGAACCGCTTGCACTAAAAGATTATCTAAATGGGTTAAACCGGTACTTTCTTGTACCCGAGCTTCGGCAATATTGCCCGTTTCATCGGCATAGATCCGAATAATGGCACTTCTATTTTGATCTTTTAAATCTTCATTTTTATATTGCGGGCGTGGAAATTTGTTCCACTGAATGCGTGTAGTCAAGTGCGCGGGAAGGGCTGCGCTTTTCTGAACGGAAAGTTGTTGTGTGGCTTTAGGTTCAGCACTATAAGCAGCGCTTAACGGTAAGCTGATGAGTAGAGAAAAACACAGGATTTGTTTCATAAATATTATTTCTTTAATCAAATCAGAGATGGCAGCGGTAGCGGAGCATTGTAAGTGCGCAGTATTTCCTGAATTGAAAATACTCGCAAGTCTAAAAAATAAATTAATGTCTTTGATCATTGCCTTTACTAATATCTACACCAAATAAATCTTTGGTTTTGATCCAGCTTATGGTGACGACAGCCATGGTCATACAGCCGCCCAATACTGTTGCCATGATAGTTCCCATGTATTTTGCTGCTAAGCCAGATTCAAAAGCACCCAGTTCATTGCTGCTTGAAACAAACATGCCATTTACTGCGGCTACGCGTCCACGCATATTTTCAGGCGGATAAATTTGTAGAATGGTTTGTCGCACGACCACTGAAATACTGTCACAAGCCCCCGTCATGGCTAAAGCGAACAGGGATAGCCAGATGTTATTTGAAAAGGCAAACAACAGCGTGAATAAGCCAAAACCTGTGACTGCAAGCAGCATATTGCGCCAAGCATTTTGTGTAGGGGGTAACTTGGTTAAGGCAATCATGGTCATGAGTGCACCAATAGAAGGTGCTGCACGTAAATAACCTAAACCTTCAGGGCCAACTTTTAAAATATCTTCAGCAAAAATAGGCAGCAGTGCAATCACACCACCAAACAGTACCGAAACCAAATCCAGAGAAATTGCCCACAGAACAATTTTGGTTCTCCAAATAAAACGGAAACCATCACCCAAACTTTCAATTAAATTATTTGTTTCGATTTTAGGAAAGCTGCGTTTTTGCAGTAGATTAATTAATATAAAGCAAATGGCGAGTAATACAGCCACAGTAAGTAAACTGCTTTCACGACCTAAAAATGCCAGCATGAAGCCACCCAACATCGGGCCAATAATCACGCCACTTTGCCAACCAATGGTGGTCCACGTTGCACCATTGGCATACAGCTCGCGTGGGATTAGGAATGGCTTAAGCGAGGTTGCAGATGGATTATAAAAACCACGAATGGTGCCTAAGCCAAAAATGACCGCATAAATTCCCAAAGACAGTGTGTTGACTGTGATTTGACCTAATCCATAGCGATGAAACAACCACCATAAAACCATAGGTAAGGGGATTGCAAACAATAAACAGATTTTCATGATGCTCTGTTTGTTAAAGCGGTCGGCAAAATAACCACCCCATAAAGACAAAGCGATAAATGGAATCGCTTCGGCTAAACCAATCAAGCCTAAGGTCAAAGGATCTTTGGTAATTTGATAAAGTGAATAGGCGACAATAATTTCTTGAATTAAAATAGCAATCGTCAGACAGAACTGGTTAATCGTGACGATAGAAAAATCGCGATAACGTAGGGCTGCAAAAGCATCCAGTGCAGGGTTCATATGGGTCCAGTATTCTTATGTTGTGATAATTATAAGACCGAATAGTGGGCTTTTAATAAAAATATAGCACTTTTTATATTCAAAATAAGACTCAGTCCAGCAGATAATCAATCGGTATATTTAAGGATATTTGCTTTTGTTTTAAGCAAAGATGCTTTACAATACTGGCTCCCTTACCTGCAGGTCGTTTTTGCAATGGTGCAGACGCTCCGAACAGGTGTTCAAAAGAGGTTGTTATGCCTAAGATGAAAACTCGCCGTGGTGCAGCTAAACGCTTTAAAGCGACTGCTAACGGTTTTAAGCGTAAACAAGCGTTCAAACGCCACATTTTGACCAAAAAATCTGCTAAGCGTATTCGTCAATTACGCGGCTGTGTAATGGTTCACGTGAGTGACGTTGCTTCAGTTCGCCGTATGTGCCCATACCTTTAAGGAGATTTATAAATGGCTCGTGTAAAACGTGGTGTCCAGGCTCATCGCCGTCATAAAAGAATTCTTGCTCGTGCTAAAGGTTACTACGGCGCTCGTTCACGCGTATATCGCGTAGCGTTCCAAGCAGTAATCAAAGCGGGTCAATATGCTTACCGTGACCGTCGTCAGAAGAAACGTCAATTCCGCGCTTTGTGGATTGCTCGTATCAATGCTGGTGCGCGTCTAAACGGTTTGTCATACAGCCGTATGATTGCTGGCTTGAAAAAAGCTCAAGTAATCATCGACCGTCGCGTACTTGCTGACATCGCTATGCATGATGCAGTTGCATTTGCTGCTATCGCTGAAAAAGCGAAAAGCGCATTAGCTGCTTAATCATCATAGATGATTCAAAAAAAGACCGCTTTTAGCGGTCTTTTTTATTTTAGATTATTTTTTAAGTAGATAATAATTAGAGATAAATTATGAATAATGAAAATTTTTTAAATGATTTAATACAACAAATACAACAAATACAACAAATACAACAAATACAACAAATACAACAAATACAACAAATACAACAAATACAACAAATACAACAAATACAACAAATACAACAAATACAACAAATACAACAAATACAACAAATACAACAAATACAACAAATACAGCAAGGTGGTCAGTTCAAATATTTATATTTTTGGGGGCATACTCCAAAGCAAGCCCATATTGTTGATAAAAGTTGTTTTAGTCAGTGGTTTCCAGCGCAATTTGAATTGGATGGGATTAAATATTTCACCGCTGAGCATTATATGATGGCGCAAAAAGCACAGTTATTTCATGATGATGAGACATTTGATCAAATCTTAAAAGTCACACATCCGAATGAAGCAAAGCAGTTGGGTCGAAAAGTACAAAACTATGATGAACAGGCATGGAAAGAAAAACGATTTAACATTGTGTTGCAAGCAAACCTTGCTAAATTTTCTCAACATCTTGAATTAAGAGATTTCTTAATTGCCACGCATGATCACATTCTGGTTGAAGCATCGCCAGTTGATGCGATTTGGGGTGTTGGTATGGCGCAAGATCATCTAGATATTCAAAATCCAACGAAGTGGAAAGGATTAAATCTGCTCGGCTTTGCACTCATGCAAGTTCGAGCTCAGCTTTTGGCTCAGTCTAATTGAGCTTTTTAGGGCTAGACACGATTGAGTTCGAACATTTTATGAAAAATAAATTGATAGATTGGAGAGGAAAAGACAACAACCTGAGTGATCTGTGGTTAGCTTTGATCAAATTTTCGATTCGGAAAGGTCGATAAGATAAATAAACCAATGGCTGTAAATCCAATGCTTTGTAGGATCAGCATGATTTTATGTTCGGTAGGCAATGCAGCCATTAAAGTCATCAATGCAGTGAATGGCATCACCCAAAATAGAAGAGTAAAGCCCTTTTTATAAGCGTTATCTTCCGCGATTTTTAAGCTTAAAGTTCTGCATAAATGTATGCCCATGCCAATCATTAGACTAATTGCCGTAAACATAGTGGAGAGTTGTTGCTCTGTGGAACAGAGATAAATCATGACACAGGTGGCTATACATACCAGCAGTTTAATTTGACGCGTACATCTCTCCGAATACCAAAACTGCAACATTATTTCTGCTCATCTACAAGGTCATTTTTATTGAGTAACGATAAGGGCGAGAATAAACAAATGGCTAAAGCCATAAAGCCAATCCCTTGTGCACCAGGAATTAAAATTTCTCCATCTTGCATATGCATAAAAATGAGTGACATTAATAGTGCAATCGGAATCCACGTTAACAGTCGATATAATAAACCTGTTGGATTTTGAGCGGCAAAATGAATTTTGCAATAAAGACAAATCAGAAAAATGATGCCTGTACCTAAGAACATGAGTATTGCATCAAGTTTGAGGGGTTCCATCCAATAAAGCACGCCTGTGGCAATCGAGATGACAATAAAAATCATCAGTTTACGGAAAGTTGAAACTTGAGGATTAAACCAAAATTCGAGCATATTTTTCGGATAGATCAAGGAGGATTGAATTGTACTTTAGCAAAAATAGCCATAAAAAAGCGAGGCTTTTGCCTCGCTTTAAATTTTATGAATTTTTGAGTGGACCCCAATCATAAATTTTCTTTTGGTAGGCATACCACATCATCCATAGACCAATCAAAATCATGGGTACAGTGAGGAATTGCCCTTTACTCATCCAGCCAATAAAGAGTTGTCCATGGTCGGGTTCGCGGAAAAACTCCACCACAAAGCGTGCAATACCGTAGCCAATCAAGAACAGGGCTGAAACCGCCATACGTGGGCGTGGTTTTGAACTGAACCACCAGAGCACAATAAACAGAATGAGACCTTCTGCTAAGGCTTGATAAAGTTGTGATGGATGACGAACCAAGTGCAGAGGATCGTTCGGGAAAATCATCCCAAGCGCAAAGTTTGGATCGGAGACTTGGCGACCATACAGTTCACCGCCAATAAAGTTACCAATACGACCAAACATTAAGCCTGTTGGTACACAAGGTGCAATAAAATCGAGGGTTTGGAACCACGTCATCTGGTATTTTTTACACCAAAACAGCATGGCAATCATCACGCCCAAGAAGCCGCCATGGAAGCTCATGCCACCTGTCCAGACTTGGAATAACCACAGTGGATTGGCAAGAAATTGTTCAAAACCATAAAAGAACACGTAGCCTATACGACCACCGACAACGACACCTAAAGCACCATAGAAAATCAGGTCAGAGACCATATCGGGTGTCCAACCATCACGCTGTTTGGTTCTATAGGTGGCAAGCCCCCAAGCAAATAAAAATGCCAATAAATACATTAGTCCATACCAATGTACTTGTAAGGGTCCCAGCGATATAGCAACTGGATCAATATTTGGATAGGTCAGCATTGCTGTTCCTTGTCATTATGTTTTGCACAGATTTTAGCTGAATGTGATGAAAAATGTTGTACATTCAATGTGTAAAGATAATGAGCACGGTTTATGTGTATTGTAGCTTTAGCTTGGCAGGTGTTAGATGATACACCGTTATGCTTAATTTCAAATCGTGATGAGTTTTATCAGCGTCCGACCAGTGGTTTAAAAACTTGGCAAAATAGCCCAATTATTGCTGGACAAGATTTGCAGTCAGGTGGAACGTGGATGGGGGTGACTGAATCGGGCCGATGGGCTGTAGTGACCAACTTTCGAGATGGCACCGATCAAAAAAAATATCAGACTTCCCGCGGGCAATTGATTCAACATTTTTTACAATCCGATTTAACACCAATTCGCTTTGCTCAAGCCTTAGAAAAGCAACAACTTGATTATGCGGGTTTTAATTTATTTGTCGGTGATCAGCATCAAGCGGTCTATATGAGTAATCGTGGTGAAGCGCCACAAGTCTTGGCTCAAGGGGTATATGTGGTTTCTAATGGTTTAATGACCGAACACTGGGAAAAGAGCAAACATCTACGCAAGCGCTTTACCCAAGAGTTTTTACCCATGTTGCAACAGACCACGACAATAGAAGCAGACTTGGAATGTGCAGTGTGGGATATTTTAGAAGATGAACGTAAAATTATTGTTGAATTATTGCCACAAACAGGGATTAGTCTAGAAATGGAAGCGCTATTGTCTTCTACTTTTATTCAAAGTCCAATTTATGGCACACGCTGTTCAAATTTTTTAAGAATGAAAAACCAGACATGGTTATGGCAAGAAAAATCCCAACAAGGCGAGACTCAAGGGAAAATTATTAAGCTGAATTTTCCTTTGAGTCAATAAAAAAATGCCGACTTCACGTCGGCATTTTTTTAAGATTGTTTAGTTATTTCTTAGGATTCGCAATTTTTTTAACGATGGATGGCATTGGGTCTGCTGTGATGTAGCCAACTGATGCTGCATAACCATCATTATAATTTGCATTAATTAAGGGGGTGAGAGCAGTTTTGACGACATTATGAATACCGCCCCAATCACCTGCGTGCTGGAAGTTGCTCATAATATACGTCCAACCATTAATGGAGTCGACCGCATGTAAGCCTGTTGCTTCTGCACCTGCGGGTGTAGAAAGAATGCGATCAAGGGATTTCGTATCGACATTGTAAGCCCAAAGGAAGTTATTTACATGGTTACCGCTGTCTTCACCAATAAATAATGTGCGCAATGTTTCTGAGAATTTCAGATTGTCTGGGCTAGCAATATTATTCGGATTAGCGGTATTGCCTAGGCTGTCAGCAGGAATATCTTCGCCCATACGTAGCATATGGCTTTGATATGGAACCCAAGAACTGTCAATCAGGCTATTTCCAGTATCGACCAGACTGCCTTTTAAGTCATGCGCCATAATGCCGCCAGCTTTAACAACTTTACTGAATTTGACGTTATGTGAAGCGACCCAGCCAGTTTGACCTTGCACCATAGAGCCTTGAATATTCGCCAAAGCAGAGTAAGCAACTTTATCTTTAATGTTGACCGTTGTGCCTTCCATTTTTGTAAATGCCATACTGCCGCCTTTTAACGCTGCATAACGGTGGGTTTCAAGGAATGCTGCTGCCAGTTCAATTTCAGCTTTGCTAAAGCCATTATTGGCTTCTTTAAGTTTGACCCAAAGGGTTTTACCATCTAAAACAATTTCGCTATAGCCTGTTGTATCTGCTGGAACAGTGGCTAAACTTTCCATGATATTTTCAGCTTTAATACCACGAACATTGACTAAATCTTCAATGGTTTTGCTGTCTGAATGACCCAGTTTGATCCATTCAATGCCAGCAGTTGACGTTTCATTTAGCTCATTTTTGTATTTAGCAACATAAAGTGAGCCCGCAGATAAGTCTTTTTCTTTGTCTGCAACGAACATGAAGAAACCGCCATTGGTATAGTCGTCGCCCATAATAGCAGTACGATTATCTGGCATGACTTGAATCAATTCATGTGAAATACGACCTAAGCAATAATGTTTCTTCGCTGTTGCACCGCCTTTACCATCTAAAACAATTTCAGGCATATGCCCGTAGTTGTAAGCATTGGCTTGAGTTTCATTACCGTACAAATATGAGCTATATGCTTTTAATGTGCTGAGTTTTGTACCAATTTGATTGAATGCATCAGGTTCATATTCTTCACTAGAAAGGTGGGTATTCCATGGTGAAAGGCTTGCACCACAGGTAATCCACAAACCATGAACATTTGACATATCGACATTAAAGTATTTTTTAAGTTCTAAATGACCGGTAGTCTGATCTTGATCTAAAGTGAGTACTGCGATTGGAGAGGGTAATTTGCCATACATATCCTGTTTAGCCAGATTTTTAGATGCATATTCAAATTGAACAACATGAAAAACAGGCTTATTGACGCCAGAAACATTGGCACCTTCAATATGAATCAGGGAAGAACCATCTGGGCAGTCGGAGAAAAATTGACGCGATGTTCCTGCAAGGGAAGTATCTAAAATTGGCTGATTATGAATGTCGTAATAACCACCTGCTAAAATTTTTCCACCTGCTAAGTTGTCGACCTCTACACCCGTGTTAAAGAAAGATTTATAACCAAGTGTATACTCAGTTTGGCTATTGTCATCCCATTCAATCGTTAACTTAGACGCAACCGTTGTTGTCGCCATCGCTGCTGCATTGCTTAGATCTGGCGCAGCCATTGGAGTGAATTTAGCATTTTTAAAATTTGCTGGTTTTGTTGGTGGTGTAATCACAGCAGTAGTATTGTCACTGTCGTTACATCCGCTGAGTGCTGCGGCTGTACTCATTGCACCCAAAGGTAAAAATGGAATTCCTGCAAACCATTTAAGCAAATCACGGCGACTTGGCTGATTAGAAGTGGCTGTCATAATAAATCCGTATAAAGTAATAAAAGTATTATTTAGTTCGTTATCGTGAGTGATTGTATAAATAGTTAGTGACAGTTCTTTTACATTTTGAAGTCAGTTTAAAGACAGGTTTTACTTTGGTGGAAAGCAGTTTTATTTTTTATATTTATAAATAAAAACAATAATATGTGCTTTTAAAAGCACATATTATTGTGTGAAAAATATATGTCATTATTTAGGTTGCTTTTCGCTTTTCTAATAATTTTCCTAGCAGTAATCCAAGTTCAAATAACATCCACATCGGTACAGCCAACATAATCATTGAAATGGCATCAGGTGGTGTTACAAACATCGCAATGAAGAAGCAACCAACGACAATGAAACGGCGTTTTTCAACCAGACTTTGGGTACTGACAGCACCAATTAAAATTAAAATTAGAGTAATGATCGGTATTTCAAAAGTCAGACCAAACACTAAAAAGAGTTTAAGGCAGAAACTTAAATAACTGTTGATATCCGTCATTGGAGCAACTGTTTCGGGCGAGACACTAATAAAGAAATGAAGAATACTGGGTAGCGTAATAAAATAGGCAAATGCGATACCTAAATAAAATAATAAGATGCTACCGAACAATAATGGGACTGCAAGAAAACGCTCTTTTTCATAAAGTGCAGGGCGTACAAAAGACCACAGTTGATAAATAATAAAAGGCATGGCCAACATCAGTGCAACAAATAAATTGAGCTTAAATGGCGCCATAAAGGTCGCAGTGACATCCGTTGCAATCATCGTAGATGTTGCTGGAAGTTGCTGTCTTAAAGGGTCTGAGAGTAATTGATAGGTATAATTTCGAAAGGGTAATAAACAAAAAAACAAAAAAAGGATTACACCTACAATCTTAAAAAGATAGCGACGTAATACCACTAAATGTTGCATAACGGGCATTTGTTCTAAACTTTCAGCTCCAGATTTCACGGAAGCTGTAGGGAGTTGGCTTTGACTCATACGGCAATCTTCAATTGAGTAGGTGCTGTTTGGATTTCTAAAGGAGTCAGTAATTTTTTCCAATGACGTTGAATATAACCTTTAGAAAATGGAGTGAAGTCACTTCTTTCTAAGCATTGATAACTGTTGATTTGCTGTTTTTTGGTCTGTTGATCTTTAGCTGTATTGTTGTCATCAGTGCTTCGAATTGCATCCAGTTGTTGCTGCATCCGACGTTCAAGTTCGCTGATTTTATCAATTTCTTTTTGCATTTCTTCACGAAATTCAGAAAGGCGTAATTCTCGGTCAATTTCATTTTGAACATTACCAATGAATTTTTTAATTTTGCCATACCATTTTGCAGCAAAACGTGCGCCTTCAGGAAGTTTGTCTGGCCCAAGAATTAATAATGCAATGATGGCAAAGCAAAGAAGTTCGGTCATTCCGATGTTCAGCATAAGGGAGTGCTCTTAGCTTTTTATAGAGTTTTCAGCATTTTTCACTTGAGCATCAATGGTGAGTGGCTCTTTAAGCTTAGCTTGTTCAGCTTCATCTTCCTTAATCGACTTTTTAAAATCTTTAACAGCACCACCGACATCTTTACCTAAGTTTTTGAGTTTAGATGTACCAAATAATAAAATCACCACAATTGCGAAAATCACAACGTGCCAAATCGATAATCCTGCCATGTTCTTTACTCATTTTTTATTGAGTTCCATCTGAACATTTTGCCATGACAGCAATGTGACTGAAAAATTGCAGTTTAAAGACAGGCAAGATTAAACCTGCTGTTGTGCTTAATTCAGTGCTAGCATATTTAGGTGGAATATTTAGGATGATGTTGTGGCTTTGCTGTTACCACTTTTTGGCTTTTTATGTGGCTGGGAACTTGCTTCAAGCCAATTTTCAACACGTTTAAAAGCACTGTTTGCAAGCCTATTGGCACGGATCTTTATTCCTGTCGTGATTATTTACAACATGGTGTTTTATCAAGCCGGCAGCTTAAGTTTGATGCTCTTTAGCTTTGTGGTTGCGGTATTACTGTTCTATTTTTTCCTTGCGCTGTCTAAAGACCAATTAGGGGCTTTATGTTTTAGCTATGTGAATATGGCATGGTTGGGCTTTCCTTTTGCGATTGCTTTATTTGGCCCTGAAATTAGTGCGCCGATGGTGGCTTTATATGTTGGCGGTTCTATTTTTGGCAATATTTGGGCAGTCACTTCCGTCAGTTCAGACAAACAAGCCAGCTCTGATATTGCAAAAAAAGTCATGCAATCGCCCCCCATAATGGCATTAATTTTGGCACTAATCTGTCGAATATTGGGTGTGCAGCATTTGGAACAACATCAATCGATAGATCTCATCTATAGCCTCGCTAAAATTGGCATGAGTTTTTCTGGCATGTGTGTGTTAGGGATGTGGTTGCGTCATACCAAAGTGTATAAAAAAGATTTATTGCGTAGTAGCCGTGTGGCTATATTAAAACTGAGTTGTGGTGTGGTGCTATGTGGATTGACGTATTGGTTAATTCCGATCCCGAATATTGAACACTATATTGGGGTCATGTTCTTATTGTTCTGTTTACCGCCAGCGGCCAATATTGTGGCGTTAGAAACCCACTATCAGGGAACGGGGACTTCAGCAAAAGATATTGCATCGGGTACGATGGTGAGCTGTGTCGTGGTGATGCTATACGGTGTGGTATTGCATTTCTTTTAAAGCGCAATCTTCCCACACCCCTCTTTAAAAAGAGAGGTTTTTGCCTAAACAGGATGAGAAACACTGTTTCGCAAGGGGAGGATTTAAAAATGCTTAATGATTTTCCAAACTCGCTTTAAACAATTGCATCGCTTGCCCACGATGGCTGATTTTGTTTTTATCTTCTTTTGACATTTCTGCACTTGAGATTCCCAGTTCAGGCAACCAGAACAAAGGGTCATAACCAAAACCATTTTCACCACGCGCATGTTCTAAAACTTCGCCTGTCCAAATGCCTTGGAAAATTTGTGGCAAGGGATCTTCAGCATGTTGAACTAAAGCCAATACACAGACGAACATACCTTCAATCGCTTCGCCATCTTTACGCAGTGCTTTAAGGTCGGCTAATAGCTTTTCATTATTGGCAGCATCATCGCCATGTTCACCGGCATAGCGTGCAGAGTAGATGCCCGGTGCACCACCCAGTACGGGAACACAAATACCTGAGTCATCGGCAATGGCAGGTTTACCTGAAATGCGCGAGGCATGACGGGCTTTAATAATGGCATTTTCAACAAAGCTTAATCCGTCTTCGATGGCATCATCAATGTTTAACTTACCTTGAGCAATCACTTCAACAGGAAGATTAAGCCCAGCAAATAATTTTTCAAATTCAGCAATTTTCCCTTTGTTATTGCTGGCAAGGACTAAAGTCCCTTGAGATAACCATGCATTTGCAGACATTATATTTGTGCTCATGAGTTGAAAATGAAGGTCTATATTTTAACTGAATTAGATTGCATAAAAGCAGCATAATCCATGAAGATTAAAGCCACCAGTTTACTTCGAATAACAACAGGAGAGGAATGAAGATGATTCGCTCAGCCACCTATGCAGATTTAGAACAAATCGAGAGATTAATTCAGCCTTATATTGCTGACTTTGCCATAAGCCGTGAAGGTGAAGAAAAATTTTCTTCAGCGATCATTTTAAGATTATTAAACACGCCACAGGTTCATTATTATGTGTATGAACAGAATGAAACAGTTCTAGGCATGATTGCTTATAAAGAACCCGCCCATATCGTACATTTTTTTGTAGATACCGCTGTACAGAAGCGGGGCATTGGTCGAAAGCTGTGGAACTATGTTGCAGCTGAACTACAGGAAAATATCACCGTGATAAGCGTAAATTCAAGTTGTTATGCGCAGCCTATTTATCAAAAATTTGGCTTTAAAGCGGTATCGGAGGTTATTGAAGCACATGGCTTGAGGTTTGTGATGATGCAAAAAAATAGAACTGCCCAAAATAAAAAAGCACCCGAAGGTGCTGTCTAGAATCAGTGCAATATTATTGCGCTTGAATCCATTTGTCGGCACGGTCACGCGCCATACGAATTTGGTCTTGGCTTAAGTTTGCAGCTAAAGCAGTTTTCTTACCTTCAGACAGGGAAATCACTTTGTTGTCGAGCATGCCATCACGGGTTGAAAGTTCATACCATTGGTATGCACCCACGTAATTTTTCTTTTGCTCTTCCATCATTGCGAGGTTGAAGCTGGCACGGTTGTCACCGTGGCTTGCTGCTTTTTCAAAATATTTACGGGCTAAAGTTTCGTCTCTTTTGGTGCCAACACCATCCGCCAGCATACGACCGACATTCAATTGCGCCGCAGAAAGACCCTGATCCGCAGCAGCTTTATACCAAGTAAAGGCTTGGTTTTCATCTTGTTGAATATCTTTGCCGTGTTGGTATTTGGTCGCTAGATAGAATTGTGCGCCCGCTTGGCCAGATTTAGCGGCTTTAATCAGGCTATTAATATCCATTACAGAATATTGTGCAGCCTGACTTGAAACAGAGGGGGTCGAGGCAACATAATCCGCATGGGCTTGAATGCTAAAAAATCCAACCAATAGTGTGCTGAGTAATATTTTTTTCATAGTGCGCTCACTCGATAAATAGCGACTTCACCAAACAGATTCGGAACATGTTTACTGAGTAAACTACCTTGTTGGTTCCCATTCACGGCGAGTCGATTAATAATCCGGATATCATTTTCAGCACAAAGTGCTTCAAAATCACGGAAAGTACATAAGTGGATATTGGGTGTATTATACCACATGTAAGGTAAAGCATTTGAAACAGGCATCATTCCCTTTAAAGCCAAAAAAGAACGCGTCTTCCAGTGGGCAAAATTAGGAAAGGTGATAATGGCTTGTTTCCCTACACGCACCATATCACGCAATAATACGTCTGGTGCATCTACAGCTTGCAAAGCCTGTGCCATAACCACATAATCAAATGACTGGTCTGCAAAACGACTTAAACCAAGATTTAAGTCTTGTTGAATAATATTTAACCCTCGACTGACCGCAATTGCAATCTTTTCTTGATCAATTTCTAATCCATATGCACGAATGTTGTGCTTTTTCCCCATATGTGCCAGCAGTTCTCCATCACCACAACCAAGGTCGAGCACGCTAGAGTCAGGTTTAATCCATTTTTCAGCAAGTTGATGGTCGATACGCATTACACAGTCTCCTTAGGTGTGGCTTCGAGGTGTTCTACGCCACCTAAAAATGCACGTAATGATTTCACGTAAAGCGGAATAGGGAATAAAAAGGAATCATGACCTTGTTCTGCATCAATATCGACATAGCTGACGGGTTTATGATTGCTAATCAGTGCATCGACAATTTCTTGTGAGCGCTGTGGGGTGAAACGCCAATCTGTGGTGAAGGAAACCACCAAGAAACGGCATTTGGTGTTCGCCATTGCCTTGGTTAAAGACAGCTCATATTCACGTGCTGGATCAAAATAGTCCAAGGCTTTGGTCATAATGAGGTAAGTGTTGGCATCAAAGTTACGGCTGAACTGTTCACCTTGATAACGCAAATAACTTTCGACTTGAAATTCAACATCAAAACCATACATAAATTTACCCGACTTTAAGTCGCGGCCAAATTTTTGTTTCATGGCTTCTTCAGATAAATAGGTAATATGACCGACCATGCGCGCCAAAATTAAGCCGCGTTTAGGGTAGCTGTCATTTTCTAGATAGCGCCCGTTATAAAAGTCCGGATCAGATAAAATGGACTGCCGCGCAACTTCATTAAAAGCAATATTTTGTGCAGAGAGTTTTGGTGCACTGGCAATAATGACACAGTTTTTTAACCGATCAGGATAATCCACCGACCATTGCAAAGCCTGCATACCGCCCAGTGAACCACCAATAATGGAATACCAAACTTCAATCCCTAAACGATCGGATAATAAGACTTGAGTTTTAACCCAGTCACGTACCGTCACCAATGGAAAATCTGGACCATAAGGACGATTGTCATTTTCAGGGTTGGGCGATATTGGCCCCGTTGATCCACTGCAACCGCCAATATTATTCAGTGCCACCACAAAGAATTTAGACGTATCAATCGCTTTGCCCGGACCAATGCAGGCATCCCACCAGCCTGCTTTTTTATCATCATCATGATGATAGCCTGCCGCATGATGATGCCCAGACAACGCATGGCAAATCAGAATGGCATTGGATTTGTCTGCATTAAGCGTACCGTAGGTTTCAACCATGATTTCGAAACGTGGCAAAACACGACCACATTCAAGCTCTAACGGCTCTTCGAATTGGAACTTTTGTGGGAGAACGATGCCCACTGAGTCAGCTGGAAAAGACACAGGAATAATTCGCCTTAAATCTTTAGAATGTATAAATAAAAGGATACCACTTGAGTGGTATCCTTCTAAAGTCATTTTAGTGCTAAATATTATTGCTAATATTTATACCGCAGCTGCAATCACTTGGTCTGTGTTAAGTACACCTTGTTCAATCAAGCGGTTGGTACAGGCAATAATCGCTTCGATTGAAGAGGTCACGATGTTGTCATGCACCCCAGCACCAAATGCAGATTTACCCGTACCTTTGATTTGAAGTTCGATCAAGGCCAAAGCTTTGGCATGTGCGCCAGAACTGATGCTACGTTCTTCATAACTTAAAACATCAATCGGCAATTGAAGTGCATTCAAAATTGCAGAAATTGGACCATTGCCTTCACCGCGCAATTGTTGCGTTTCACCATTCACATCAACATCAAGTTCAATCACTTGACAGCCATTTTCATCTGACAAGCGATAGTTTTTTACTGAATAATGTGCATCTTTGGCAGCAACATAATTTTCTTTGAACAATGCCCAAATGTCTTGTGCGGTGACTTCTTTGGCTTGTTCATCGGTGACTTGTTGCACTGCTTGTGAGAATTCAATTTGTAAACGACGCGGCAACACCACGTTGTAACTAGATTCTAACAAGTAAGCGATCCCGCCTTTACCCGACTGTGAATTGACACGAATCACTGCATCATAGTCACGACCTAAATCTTTCGGGTCGATTGGCAAGTAAGGCATATCCCACATGTCTTGGTTCTTTTGGAATTCAAAGCCTTTTTTGATGGCATCTTGATGCGAACCAGAGAATGCAGTGAACACCAAGTCGCCAGCATATGGATGACGTGGATGCACAGGTAAGCCAGTACATTCTTCAATGGTGGCAATGATTTCATTAATGTTGGAGAAATCTAAGTTAGGTGCAACACCTTGGGTATACATATTTAAAGCAATTGCGGCAACGTCGACATTACCCGTACGTTCACCATTACCAAATACACAACCTTCAACACGGTCTGCACCTGCCATAATGGCCAATTCAGAAGCGGCAATACCACAACCACGGTCGTTATGGCAGTGCACAGAAATGATCACACCATCACGACGTTGAATGTTGCGGTGCATCCATTCAATTTGGTCGGCATACACATGCGGACCTGAAACTTCAACTGTTGCAGGCAAGTTTAAGATGACTTTATTCTCTGGAGATGCTTCCCAAATTTCAGTGACCGCATCACAGACATCTTTTGCGACGTCTAATTCAGTTGCAGTAAAACATTCAGGGCTGTATTGGAAAATCCAGTCTGTATTTGGATATTGTGCTGCATATTCTTTGACTTTTGTCGCCGCATTCATGGCTAATTTTTTAGCGCCAGCAACATCAACATTCAAGACTTTTTCACGGAAAGTCGGTGAGTTTGAATTGTAAATATGCACGATGGCACGTTTTGCACCAACTAAAGATTCAAAAGTACGCTCAATCAAATGATCACGGGCTTGAACCAAAACTTCAATATAAACGTCATCTGGAATATGATCTTCTTCAATCAATTTACGGGTGAAGTCAAAGTCAATTTGTGATGCAGAAGGGAAACCAATTTCAATATGTTTAAAGCCAATTTTCACCAACATTTGGAACATTTTGAATTTTTGTTCCATATCCATCGGTTCAAAAATTGCTTGGTTACCGTCACGAAGGTCTGTGCTCATCCAAATAGGCGCTTGATTAATTTCTTTATTCGGCCATTGACGATCTGGCAAGTCTACACGTTGATACATGCGACGATATTTTTTACTTGGATCAGCTAACATCATGAGGTAACTCCTTGTGCAGCATAGGTTGCTCGTATCTTGGGTAAAGGCAACTGCTTGCTACTTATATAGATGGTGTCTATTGTATCGATTTACAAGTAATTTTCGGAGAATTTTCACCTAAAGTAGCATAAGTCTTATACGGTGGATTAAACACCTTATAAGCTTAAATACGCTTATCTTGTAAATGGATTAACTTGACCCTAATTCTAAAATAGCGCGCTTGGAAATAATTTCCTTATTTTGCAGTGTATGATTGGATTAAGAAAAAAAATTCCTTTAAAAGTTTTATTTCTGCAAAATATGTTCTTGATTGATGTCATTGACGGTGGCTGTTCCCATCAAAGCCATCGTAATCTCAAATTCTTCCTTTAAAATTTTAAGCACATGCGCCACGCCTAAAGCGCCTGCGCTTGCCAGTCCATAAATATAAGGACGACCAATACATACGGCTGCTGCACCCAAAGCAAGAGCTTTGAATACATCCGAACCACGGCGAATACCACCATCCAAAATTAAAGGGAAATCTGTAGGGACGACTTTTTTGATCAGTTGCAAAGCAGTGAGCGGGGAAATACACGTATCTAAGACTCGACCACCATGATTAGAAATAATCAGTCCTTGCACACCGTATTGCAGTGCAAGTTTGGCATCTTGAGGATGCACAATGCCTTTTAAAATCACGGGTAAGGAGGTGTGTGCAATGATCCATTCAATATCCTTCCATTTTGGTGCAATCTGCATTAAGCCGTTAAATACAGGATGCTGATTTTCATCTATTTCAGGCAATGGAATATGCGTCGGGGTATGTGGATGTTGCATGCCTTCAGGTAACTGAAAAAACACCCGTCGTTCACGATCCCGAATGCCTGTATGCGGTGAATCAACGGTAATGACGAGGGCTTTAAAATTTTGTTGTTCTGCCAGTTTGACCAATGTCAGTGATTTTTCACGATCACCTTGCCAATATAACTGAAACCATTTGTATGGGTTGTCTATCTTTAGACTACGCATATCGGTATTGCTAAAATTACTTAAAATAAGATTGCTTTCAAGTACTTCAGCAGCCAAAGCCGTAGCCATTTCTGCTTCAGGATGAAATTGTTGCTGATGTCCAATCGGGGCTAAAAAAATAGGATGAGGGAACCTTTGCCCCAAAATTTCACAGGCGGTATGACCTTGGGTTAGATCGTTTAAATGCCGTGGAATCAGTTGTATTTTTTTAAATTGATCAAGATTGTCTTGGACACTCAGTTCATTCATCGATCCGCCCTGTAAGTAGTGCCAGACCATAGTTGGAAGATGCTGCTGGGCTTGTTTTTCGTAGTCTGCAATGGTTTGTAAATAAGCTGGAATTTGTTTTAAAGGCGCGAGGGGTGTAAAAGCGTTCATAGGTCGCCCCATTGGCGTAATAAATTATGATAATGACTGGTCAAATGGATGATTTCTTCTGAATCACCGATCTGTTGGCGTAGTTTCATAATGGTCATATCAAGGTCAAACAACATGCTACGCTGCCAGTCATCTTTCACCATGCTTTGTAACCATGTAAATGCGGCAACCCGTTTGCCCGCAGTAACCGCTTCAACCCGATGTAAACTGGTGGCAGGGTAGAGAATGGCATCACCTGCGTCTAACTTGACTTCATGGCTGCCATAATGATCTTCAACCACCAGTTCTCCGCCTTCATATTCCTCGGGTTCCGATAAAAATAGGGTGATGGAGACATCAGTCCGAATCGCTTGCCCTGTTGCTGTTGAATATTGCACTGCACTATCGACATGGTTGCCATAACTGCCGTCATGTTGATAACAATTAAATAAGGGTGCGAGTATATGTTTCGGTAATCCAGCGGATTTGATCTGCGAATTTTGTTGTATGGCGTGCAATATTTTTGGGGAAAGAGATTGATAAATGATGCTATTCACATCAATTTGTAGATTATGTTTAATTTTTTGCGCTTGAATGCCAGCACTGTGTTGTCCATGAATCCATGCCTGACTGGCATCTAATTGCTGACGTAATTCAGTCACTTGCTGTTTACTCAAAACTTCAGGAATATGTAACATCATCAGGCTTATCAACCTTCCTTAAATGGGTTGAACTCAAAAATAAAAATGTAGTGCATTACGCATAACACACTACATTTATACTCAATTTTTTTAGCTTAATTAAGCTTTAAGTGGCTTAAAATTTATAATTAAAGGTCAGTGCTGCCGAACGTGGTTGCCCCATCACTAAACGTGCACCACTATTATTTAGCGTACTAATGTATTTTTTATCTGCAAGGTTGTAGATATTGAGGTTTAATGATGCTTTATCATTCAAGGTATAGCCTAATAGTGCATCAAAGACCATATAGCTTGGAATGGCAGGCATGGTTGTTGTTGCAGTTGAACCAGGAGTAATTGAGCGTTTCTGTTCATCGACATAACGTGCACCTAAACCTGCTCTAAATCCAGCAACACTATAAGTCGTCCATAGCGTTGCAGCCCAGTCTGGGGACCAGCGTACTGCATTATTTTCGGTCCAAACTTTAGTGGTTGCATTATAAGTCTGCTGATTTTCTTGTTCGCTATCCATAAGAGCAACACCTGCTGATACATTCCATGCACGGGTAATTTGCCCTACTGCACCAAGTTCTAAACCTTTAACCGTGGTTTTCCCTTCTGGAATATATTGTAAGGTAATCGGATCTTGCGTAATTTGATTTTCATTTTCAGTATGATAGGCCGCCGCAGTTAAGATAAGCTTATCTTCATTGAAGGTCCATTTCGTGCCAACTTCGTAATGATGGGTTTCTTGCGGTTTAGTTGATGGGTTATTGGTTACGCTCGTTGTAGAGTTTGAAGCACTGCTTAATACAAACCCAGTTCCTGGCGGTGTTAGTGATTTTGCATAAGAGGCATAAACACTACTTGCTGTTGTTGGTTTAAATACACCACCGAGTTTCCAGCTGACTAACGTACCATGCGTGCTCAAATTGCTTGGCGTTTTAGTCACGGCTAAAGTTGTAGCATCGGTTGCAACAGTTAATGCATCTGCTTCAGTATCATAATAATCAACGCGCACGCCGCCATTCAGTTGGAAACGCTCGCCAAACTTAAGTGTGTCAAATAAATAGGCTGCTGCAGTATCAGTTTTTCCATTCGCATAAGCCCCAGTATAAACGAGGTCTGGCAAAATTTGATAAGGATCGGGAGAGTACAAATTTGCTGATGGAATTGTTGGTGCTGCCTGTCCGGGAGTTTGTACATTTAAGGTATTATTAAACTGCTCTTCTCGTAACAGCTCTAAACCAGCGACAAGATCGTGTTCAACAAAACCTGTTTTAGCCTTGATGTTGAGCGTAGTTTGGTTGGTGAGAATTTTATTTTCTTGATCAACCCCTTGACGCGTGCGTACTACAGACCATGAATTGGGATCTTTAGGGGTTGCAAGATTGCTGATCACCAAACCATTAACACCTGTTAATACGCGATCCATTTCAGTTTTTCCAAATCTAGAAATGTTGGTGAGTTTGATATTTTCGTTCAGATCACTTTCAATTTTTGCGGTGAACATGTCAGCATCAACATCTTCATGATCATTAATATTACCGTAAAAAGTTTCGCGATCTACAGGTTCTGCAGCATTGACTGCGGCATTAATGATGTCATGCTGTGCCTGCGTTAGTTTTGCATCGGTATTATTGTAATAAAAGCCTTTCATGCCGATGGTTGGAATACCACCATCAGGAATATTACGTTGGCGAACATGCTGCGAATACAAGTAAAAACGTGTATCGCTGTCTAAACCGAATGCAATCGAAGGGGCAATGGCATAGCTGTTATTTTCGACATAATCACGGCCATCTATACCACCTTCCTGACCCATTACGTTTAAACGAATCGCTGTTCCTGTAGAAAGTGCTTGGTTAATATCTGCAGTGAGGCGTGAATGTTTAGCAGTATTATACGTTGCAGAGACTTCCTGACTATTCTCTAAATGAGGAAGCTTACTGACTAAATTGATATATCCACCCGCACCACCACGACCAGCTTCTGCACCAGAAGGGCCTTTAACCACTTCAATTTGTTCTAGATTATAGATATCACGACTAATTGCACCAATGTCACGGATACCATCTAGATAAATCGAGTTTTTAGTATCGAAACCACGCATCTGGAAAGAATCTCCCGCGCTGGTATTGCCGTTTTCACCCAGTTGCAAAGTAATCCCCGGTGTATTACGCAATGCTTCTGTTAAAGAGGTTGCCCCTTGTTCTTTTAATAATTCTTTTTTGATGACTGAGATTGTTTGCGGTGTATCGACCAGTGGTTGAGTATATTTCGGTGAACTGACGGCATTTGCTTTATATTTATTTTCGACTTCAGATTGAACTGTAATTTTTGGTAGAACCGTTGTCTCATCTTTAGCAGGTGTTGCCGCATGGGTCATGAGGGGGAGAGATGCAGCTAAAGCAACCAAAGGCGCTGTTCTATTGTGTTTACGGCTTTTAATCTGTGCCATTGTGGGTAATCCCTAATATCGTATATGACAGAATTTCCTTACTGCCTGCAACTTTTGAGCTGCTGCAAAATAGCAGTAAATATGGAGGTATTGTTATAGCGAGTAACAATTGATGCGAATTCTAGTGATAATAGTTATCATTAACAATGTTATTTCTTTGAAATAGAACGATTTGATGATGGAAATAATGTTTAAATGAGACTTAGTGATTTAAGAAAACAATCATGATAGGTGAAAGGTAAACTAAATTTTATACAGAAATAAATCGAATGGTAAAATATATAAAAACCAGTATCTTAGTAAGTTTATGAAAAGAAATTAAATATTCTGGAGTTAATGAAAAGATTCTCCAGAATTGGGTTTATTAAATAAATTTTTCTTAAAGTTCTGCCCATTTTCGCATCAGGTTGTGATAAAGATTGGTCAGTTTGACCACTTCCTCGTGTTGATCACCCAACTGCATACGCAGGCTTTGAATAGATTGGTCTAAATTAAATAACATATGGCGTTCAGCATCATCACGAATCATGCTTTGTACCCAAAAGAAAGAAGCAATACGGCAACCTGACGTCACAGGGGTTACTTCATGCAAACTGGTCGATGGGTAAAGAATCATATCGCCCGCAGGAAGCTTAACTTCATGGTAGCCATAAGTGTCTTCAACCACTAAGTCACCACCTTCATATTCTTCTGGTTCAGTTAAAAAAACAGTACAGGATAAGTCTGTACGTAGACGCTCGTTGGTTCCTCGAATACGACGAATTGAATTGTCGACATGAAAACCAAATGCTTCATTGTTTTCATAACGGTTAAACAGTGGGGGAATAATGTCTAAAGGAATAGCCGCAGACAAAAAGAGTGGATGTTGACCTAAAGATTCTAAAATAATCGTACTTAAGTGGTGGGTCAGTGGGAGATCTTCAGGCAGTTGTTGATTTTGTTTCACCGTCGCAGAAAGCGTTCCAGCAGTGACTTTGCCATTGACCCATTCAATTTTTGCCATTTCATCACGAAAATATTGAACTTGTTCTTTACTGAGTACGTTTGGAATATGATGAATCACGGTAATACACCTTTAGAAAAATGAATTCTTTGGCTATAAAAATAGCCTCATGATGAGGCTATTTTAAATCAAATCCCATAATATATTTATGGGATTATTTGATTGGATTTTAGTATTTAAAGTTTAACGATAATACAGCACTACGACCTTCAGCTTCTGTTGCATAGTGTGATGAATATGCCTTAGTGAAGTAACGTTCATCAGATAAGTTGTTTACGTTTAATTGTAAATCAACATTTTTGTTCACGTTATAACGTGCCATTGCATCGTAACGCACGTAACCTGGCACGTATTTAGTATTAGCAGCGTTACCATAGACTTTATCCATTGCAACAGCGCCCGCACCTAATGTTAACTGTGGCATAACTTGGTACGTTGTCCATAGCGTTGCACTGTTTTTTGCAACATTTTGAACTTGTTTGCCATTATTTCTGTTTGAAATATAGATAGGAGCAGCTGTCGTTCCGATATTTTCAAAACCGCCATCAACTAACTCACTGTCTAAATAAGTATAACCCGCAGATACAGCCCATTTATCCGTGATGTTGCCATTTACGCCAAACTCGATACCATCAACACGCGTTTCACCAATGTTTCGTGTCGTTCCATCTTCAGCAGTAGCACGAGTATTGGCTTTTTCAGTACGGAAGATCGCAGCAGTTAAATTTAACTTCTCATTCAGCACATCCCATTTTGTGCCGATTTCATAAGTTTTAACTTCTTCAGGTTTTAAATTCTGAATAGCTGCAGTAATTCCTTCAGAACCATCACCACCATCTACACCAACTGGGTTGGCAGAAGTCGCATAGCTTGCATAGATACTGCCATTTTCTACAGGTTTGAATGTAATGCCGGCTTGATAGTTGATAAAGTCTTTATCATTTTCAAGTTTAACAATGGTTCCTACAGGAGCCGTTGTATTAAAACGACCCGCAACCATAGTTTGTTCAGTTGAATAGTCATCCCAACGAACGCCCAAATCTAAAATCCATTGTGGATTGAATTCAATACTATCTAAGAAATAAACTGATTTTGATGTACTTTGAATGTTATAGCGGTCAGCACCATCAGTACTGATTGAACCTGTCCAAGGCGCATTACTTGGATTTTGCACCGAAGTACACCAGCCCGAAGCAAGATCAGCAGCTGAGCAGGTGTTATGTGCGCTACCTGTACTGTTAAGACCGTCAATAATGTATTGCGTACGGTCTGTTTCTTGATCGTTATATTCAGCACCCAAGTTAAAACGATGTTGGAGTGCACCTGTATTGAACTTACCAGTTAATGCCAACTGATCGGTAAAGGTATCGGTATCTGCAACACGAGAGTTTACTCGACGCCAAATATTACCTGTTAAAGCCCCTGTAGCATCATAAAAGTTACCTCTTGAATCATCTGGGTTACTCCAAAGGTAATCATTTTTAGAGTTGTTATATACGGCAGTATTACTGATCGTTAGATTGTCAGTCAAATCATGTTCAAGCTTGATTGTTCCCGCTTGATTTTCTTGTTTTTGGAAATCACGATCTTTCCAGCCGTAATACATACCTTGTTTCACATCAATCGGTTTACCATTACCATTTAAACCTGCTTTTGCATTAGTAGCTGCAAATGGATTGTTATATGGAATGCCAGAATCAGGTGTGTCATCTGACTTTAAGTAATAGTAACTTAAAGTCGCACGTGTATCGCTATCTAAGCCAAAGGTGATGCTTGGTGCAATACCTGCACGTGCATATTCTGCACCATTCGCTTGACCAGCTTTTTCATTGTGGTGACCCATCACAGCAACACGTGCCGCAATGCCATTACCAAAATCTTTGTTGCCATCTAAGGTAATGCGTTGGTAGTTGTCTGTACCCGCGCCAACAGAACCCTCTAATGAGTCACCTTTTTTAGCGACTTTAGAAATCATGTTGATGCTACCGCCAGTTGTACCTGCACCCGCCATAGCTGATGCAGAACCTTTAGTCACTTCAACTTGTTCTACGGCAAACATTTCACGGTTTTGCGAAGTTGAGTTACGCACACCATCCACATACATTGAACTTTCTGAGTTATAACCACGAATAAATGGACGATCGCCATTTGGGTTACCACCTTCACCAGCGCCAAGAGTAATACCTGGTACTGTACGTAAAGCATCGCTTAAAGTCGTGACTTGAGTGTCTTCAATCAGCTGTTTTGAAATGACAGAAACTGATTTTGGAGTATCAAGAAGGGGAGCTACAAATTTAGAATTTGCAGATTGATCTACTTTTAGACTTTGTTCTGTTTTTGCTTGAGTGTGAATAGTATCAAGTTGAGCAACTTGATCTTGTGCAATGGCATTACCAGCGATAACTGAAAGTGATGACACAATCGCAGAAGATACGAATTTTTTGCGTGTTTTAATGAAGGCCATTTCTAACTCAAAATGTGTACTGTGAAAATGTATGAGAATAATAATGATTCTTATTTTTTATCACTATTGATAGAGATTGGAATTGACGATTCTCAATATAAAATAAAACGGAATATTAGATGAAACAATGTAACAAATTGTAATTAAGTGTTTGATTGTGTTGTTATATAGGAAAACCCTGCATAAGCAGGGTTTTTTATGGGGATTTTGAATTTTAAAATTTAAAGGTGGTGCTTAACTGAACGCGACGGCCTTCTTGGGTGTTGCTATAACGATTGTAGTAGCCAGTTCCTACTTTTTCATAGTCATTAAAGTCTTTGTCAAAGACATTATATAAAGCTACACCTACATCCCAATTGTCATTTACATTAAAATTAGATCCAACATGAAATAAACCATAGGATTTAAAGTCACCTAAAGTGTTGTAAACGCTCTTTTCTATAGCTGTCATGCTTTCATATGATTTTAAATAACGTGTTCTTTCACTACGATATTCACCACGTGCCCAGAGTTGAATATTGTCGTCTGCTTGCCATTTTAGGGAAGCATTCACAATATGCTCTGGTGTATCGTTCAGAGGGGGATTCCCTAAAGAATTGTCTTTGATTTCAGTTTCTGTCCACGTGTAATTCATACCAAATTTCCAAGTAGGAGCGAATTCCCAATTGAAACCGGTTTCTATACCATAGACGTCAGCTTTTTCAGCATTTACTGGTCGAGCGACGTTCCATGAATCGGGTTGTCCATTTGTTGGATGGTAGCCCATAATCCAAGGTGTCCCAATAGAAGACATGTATTTTTCACAATCTGCTTTAGACCAATTACTACCTGAAGTAATAGTAGTATCTGTATTACAGCTGAATTCTGTATTGCCAGTGACAATTTTATCTTCCACCTGACTGAAGAATGCTGTGATATTGGCATCAAAGTTTTTATTATTACTAAAATAAGTTCCAAACTCTAAATTTTTACTGGTTTCTGGCTTTAAATTAGAACTGCCAAAAAGAGGAATTCGACCTTGACCACCAACGTTATAAATACCATTGGTTAAGCGTTCTAAACGAGGTGCTTTATAGCCTTCGCTATAACCTCCTTTAAATGTCCAACTCTCATTGGCATTCCAAACTAAATAAGCTCGTGGTGTCCAAAAATCACCAAAAGTATCATGGTTGTCATAACGTAAACCCAGTGTTAAAGCCAATTGATCTGTCAATGCCCATGTATCTTCAGCAAATAAACCAATTTGTTCAAAAGAGACTTCTTTGTTTGCACGTAAACCATCTTTAATACTTGCTTCCCACCATTGTCCACCAAAAGTCATATTGTGACCTTGGATGGCTTGGGTCGTAAATTTACTATCAATGGTTGTATCTTCACTTTCTAAAAGACGAGGTGTCACAACAGTCGAACCACCTTGTGCACGAGAAGGAATTAAACGTCCAATCGTTTCTGTTTGAGTGTTGCTGATACTCGATTCAAGTGTTCCAACTTTGTTGCGCCATGTATGCGCTAAAATAACTTTATCTCGATTAAATTCTTTTGCTTCATCATATCCACCATTCGCACCTAAGGTTCCTAATTGTCCCTTACTGTTATCGTACCATTGCTCTGTTTGTTCATATTCAACAGATAAATCATGATCATCTGTAGGTGTTAGGGTTAAGCGCACACCAATGGTTTCTAAATCCGATTTAGTTGGGTTTTGCCCCATATTTAATTCTATATCTTGATCACTTTCATCCAAATATCCAACATTTGATTGATCACGTTCAGCCTTTCGTGCACGAAGTTGAATACCGAGTAAATCTTTAACAAGAGGGCCAGATACGAAAGCATCTACAGCGCGTTGATTGCCGAAATCAGAACTATTCGGAAGTACTGTGCCTTCTAAGGTGACAGCGCCTGTCCATACTGGTGAAACTTTTTTAGTAATAATATTGACTACGCCACCCATTGCATCTGAACCATAAAGCGTAGATGCAGGGCCACGAATCACTTCAATTCGTTCAATTGCTGATATAGGTGGAATAAAACTATTATTGGATTCTCCAAATCCATTGGGCGAAATATCGCCAGTACTATTCTGTCTACGTCCATCGACTAAAACTAAGGTGTATTCTGAATCCATCCCCCGAATACGAATGTTTAAACCACCTGTTTTTCCAGCAGTAGGGCTAATATCAACGCCTTCTACATCCACTAAAGCATCGGCAATCGAAGTAATTCGTTTATTTTTTAAATCTTCTGCTGTAATCACCGTGATAGAAGCGGGCGCATCCTTAATTTTTTGTTCATAACCTGCCGCGGACACCACAATGGTCGCAAGCTGATGTTTGGAAGAAGAATCTGTATCAGTATTGGCAAAAACAGAAGCGGAGGTCATTCCTAGAATAGCGATGCTAAGCGGACGAAGGTTGAACTTACTCATAAAATAGAATTCCAAAGATGGACGAGATAAATAATTGAAAACAAATAAGATAAAAAACAAACAACTTAATAGTAATGATAAAGTTTATCATTTGCAATAAAAAATATACAAAAGTGCCACTCATGGATAAAGAAGGGAGTTTTGTTTACATAAAACGTAGATTTTATTGAGGGAAAGCGTAAAAATAGTGGTTAAATTATCCTGCTTTGTATATCTTGCAATGTTGTCATATAATGTGGCACTTTCAAAATTGCAATTACTATTTCTATATCGAGGAAGCCATGCAAGTAACTTCTGAAGCGGTTTCGGGCGTTGCCCGTCGTTTAAATGTATCTGTACCGACGAGCCGTGTGAACGAGCAATTTGAAGCTCGTTTAAAACGCACTGCCAAAACTGCGAAGATCAACGGCTTCCGTCCAGGTAAAGTGCCTTTAAATGTTGTACGTCGTGAATATGGCGCAGGTATTTATCAAGAAGTTGTGAACGATGTTATTCGTGACACAGTTTTCGAAGCAATTCAGCAAGAAAAAATCAATGCTGTTGGTATGCCAAACATTGATAAAGTTGAAAACAAAGACGACGCTCTTGTTTATCAAGCAACTGTAGAAGTTTATCCAGAAGTTGAAGTAAGCGCATTTGATGCTTTGGAAATTGAACGTAAAAAATCTGAAGTTAACGACAAAGACGTTGACCAAATGATTGAAAACCTTCAAAAGCAACGTGCAGCTTGGGCTGAAACAAAAGGCATGGCTAAAAAAGACATGCAAGTGACTTTTGATTTCGAAGGCACTGTTGACGGTGAGAAGTTTGAAGGCGGTACTGCTGAAGACTTTAAACTTGTTTTAGGTTCAGGTCGTATGATTCCGGGCTTCGAAGACGGTATCGTTGGTATGAAGAAAGGCGAAGAGAAAGTGATTGATGTTACTTTCCCTGAAGACTACCAAGCTGAAAACCTTGCAGGTAAAGCTGCACAGTTTAAAATTACTGTTAAACTTGTTGAAAAACAAAAACTTCCAGAAATTGATGCTGAATTCTTAAAAATCTTTGGTTTAACTGAAGAAGAAGGCGTTGAAAAATTAAAAGCTGACGTTCGCAAAAACATGGAACGTGAAGTAATGAACGGTCTTCGTAACCAAGTTAAAGCTGCAACGTTTGATGCACTTGTCGCTGCGAACGAAGTTGAAGTTCCTGCTGCTATGTTGTCTCAAGAAATTGACCGTCAACGTCAACAAATGATCCAACAATTCACGCAACAGTTTGGTGCTCAAGGTGCGCAAGCATTTGACAGCAGCATGCTTCCAGATGACTTGTTCAAAGAACAAGCTGAGAAAGCTGTTAAACTTGGCGTATTGGTCAGCAAAGTTTTAGCTGATGCTAAAATTGAAGTTGATCCAGCGCGTGTTGAAGCGTATATCAATGACATGGCTTCTTCTTATGAAGATCCAACTGAAGTGATTGAATACTTCAAAAATGACAAACAACAACGCGCTCAAATCGAAGCTGTTGTATTAGAAGATCAAATCGTTGATCATATTTTAGCTGCTGCTAAAGTGACTGATACAGATGTTAGCTACGAAGAATTGTTGAAAGAACAACAAGCTCGCCAACAAGGCTAAGCTTGGTTAATCTAAAAAAAGGCGCATCATGCGCCTTTTTTTATGTATCGGTTTATATTCAACATGGCCTGAATTCACAATGTTTATATAAAAAATATCTGTTATTTAATTGGGAATATTTTGCAATTTCGGCAATTATCCCTCATATTGTGATTATGAGTTGAGTAACAAAAATTTAGGAATAAATAACGTATGTATGTTCCAACAATTGATAACGCTTTAGTACCAATGGTCGTAGAACAATCCTCTCGTGGTGAGCGTTCTTTTGATATTTTCTCACGTCTTTTACGTGAACGCGTCATCTTTCTGACTGGTGAAGTCGAAGATAACATGGCAAATTTAATTGTTGCTCAGATGTTGTTTTTAGAAGCAGAGAACCCAGATAAAGATATACACCTTTACATTAACTCACCAGGTGGGTCTGTAACTGCGGGTATGGCGATTTATGACACCATGCAGTTTATTAAACCTGATGTAGTGACATACTGTATGGGGCAAGCAGCATCAATGGGTGCTTTCTTGCTCAATGCAGGCGCAAAAGGTAAACGTTATTGCTTAGAAAATGCACGTGTGATGATTCACCAACCACTCGGTGGCTTCCGTGGTCAAGCATCAGATATTGAAATTCATGCACGTGAAATTCTATTCATTAAAGAACGTTTAAATCGTTTAATGGCTGAACATAGTGGTCAAGACTATGAACGTTTAGCGCAAGATACCGATCGTGATAACTTTATGACAGCTCAGGCTGCGAAAGAATACGGTCTCGTGGATGAAGTGTTAAGCAAACGTCCATAATTTTCAGATTTTAATATTGGAGTGAATATGTCCGAACATCCTCAAGGACAAAAGCATTGTTCATTTTGCGGTAAAACGCAGTCTGAAGTCGGGAAACTGATTGCAGGTGAGGACGCGTACATCTGTAATGAGTGTGTGGACGTATGCTTAGATTTAGTCCAAACCAGTCAACAAGTTGAATCGAGTGATTGGGCAACTAAGCCTTTGCCTAAACCACACGAAATTCGTGCTGCGCTCGATCAATATGTGATTGGGCAAGATGTTGCGAAAAAAACATTGTCAGTTGCGGTGTATAACCATTACAAGCGTTTAAAAGTCACTCATTCAGGTCACAAACCTGACGATGCTGTAGAACTTGCGAAAAGTAATATTTTACTTGTAGGCCCAACAGGTTCAGGTAAGACTTTATTGGCACAAACTTTAGCACGTCTTTTAGATGTTCCTTTTGCGATGGCCGATGCGACAACATTAACCGAAGCAGGTTATGTCGGTGAAGACGTTGAAAACATTGTACAAAAGCTTCTACAAAAAGCCGATTATGATGTAGAAAAAGCGCAAAAGGGCATTATCTATATCGATGAAATCGACAAGATTACCCGTAAGTCTGAGAACCCATCAATTACTCGTGATGTATCGGGTGAAGGTGTTCAACAAGCATTATTGAAAATGATCGAAGGTACGGTGGCTTCAATTCCTCCTCAAGGTGGTCGTAAGCATCCGCAACAAGAGTTCATTCAAATTGATACTTCAAATATCCTGTTTATTTGTGGTGGTGCATTCTCTGGTCTTGAGAAAATTGTGCAGCAACGTCAGGAAAAAGGCGGTATTGGTTTCACAGCAGATGTGAAGAAAAAAGACGAAACTAAAAAATTGTCTGATTTATTCCGTCAAGTGGAAGCCAATGACTTGGTGAAATTTGGTTTGATTCCAGAATTTATTGGTCGTTTACCTGTGATTGCAACATTGGAAGAGTTAGATGAAGAAGCACTCATGCAGATTCTAACTGAGCCTAAAAATGCCTTAACACGCCAATACCAATATTTATTCGGTATGGAAAATGTTGATTTGGTATTTGAAGATTCGGCATTACGTGCTGTTGCGAAAAAAGCATTAGAACGTAATACTGGTGCGCGTGGTCTGCGTTCAATTCTGGAAAACTCTTTACTTGAAACCATGTATGATTTACCAAGCCGTACCGATGTAGGTACTGTAGTGGTGAATGATGCGGTGATTAATGCTGGAGAAAAACCAGAATTAAAACCAGAACGTCAGCCAAAACCAGAAAATGAAGTTGCGCCTAAAGTAGATTTAAAGGTGATTAACTCTAAATCTGCTTAATTCGCTATTCGTCTGAAACGTGCGGAAAACTTGAGTTTTCGCACGTTTTTTATTTCCAAAAATAACATCGAGTGTTAATCTCAACTGCTAGGCGTGGACGCTTAAATACAATCGATCTATCGAAAAATGAATTGCTTAATTCGTACAAAAATAAAAAATACGCGGTGAGGGAAAATCATGCGTGCAGTCTGTATAGCCATTTGTGCAAGCTTTATTTTATTGGGATGTCATGGTAAATCTACTATTGAACATACTCAAGCAACATCAACTTTAAAACCTGTGAATACTGAACATGAACCGGGTATGTTGGAGCAATACCGTTTTGGTCTGTTTACCATCGGTGGTTGGGTTAATCAAACACCCGGACAGCGCTTCCATCCTGTACATGCACAAAATGATCAGGCTGCAATCGTGTATATGTACCGTCCCGATAGCAAATGGAATCGTCAAGAAATAGTCGCCTCCAGTCTTTTTATGAATAGTGAACGCATTCCCAGTTTATTAAATAATCATTATTACTGGGTTGAGTTACCTGCGGGGACTTATCGTCTATCGACCAGCCGTCCGCTGGGAGTGCAACATTTTCAAAAGCCGAAGTATTTAGATTTTACTGTAGATGCGGGACAAACCTATTTTATTAAATACGATGAGGAGAACCTCAGTACGCGTCGTGAAGTTTCAGGCCCTTTAATTATTGTGCCTGAAAAAACAGGCTTAAATGAGATCGCATTTACCCAGTGGAAATCTGAAAGTTTTAATTTTGTCGCAAATGATCAAAATACCGGAAAAGTACGCAAAAAAGCGCAAAAATTTAAACCAGTAAAATATGATCCAGCGGATGATGTACAGTTGACACAACCGTTTAAACTTTGGAACCCCACAACATGGTGATGGGGTTATTCTGATTTCTCATGTTGTTTAAACAAAGGCTTTAGAATTTTTTCAACGCGTTGATTCATTTCTTTTTGCGTTGCAGGATCTTGCATCATTGCAGTAGACATTTCGATACTATTACGCATGATTTCAGCCATCATTTTGCTACTTTTTTTGTTAATTGATTGTCCAATTGGTGTTTCTAAAAATTGGATATTCGCCAAAACCTCTTCTTCTGTGAAGGTTTGCATATAAACCATTTTTAGCATTTGTACAAATTTAGGGTCGGAAATGAGTTTTTGACTAAAGGAAGCCGTAACATCTGCAATTTGTTTGGCTGCTTTTTGTTGTTCAGCATTCAACTGTTGTATTTTAAAAATGTTTCTAATCACTTCTTCAGCTTGCTGGTCATAGATTGGACGCATGTCTTGTTGTGATTGTGCTAATGTTCCGCTAATGTCACTCAGTTTCAGGGCTTTCTCGACCGATGCTTCTGTGGCAGGTTGAGCAAATGTGGCGAAACTGAGACTACATAATGTGATGCTATAAAGCAGTTGGTTTAGTTTTTTCATCGTATTTTTAGTATCTATTGATTGGAAAGTATAAAAAATTAGGCAAAAAAAGCACCCTTAACATGACTTTAGCATGTTAAGGGTGCTGAAAAAAAGTAAAACTTGTTGCTTAGCCTGCTGCTGCATCTACCACAGGGATTTTACCAATTTTTGCTTGCCAGATTTTGGGTGCAGTGGCATGGATAGACGTACCATTCACGTCAACTGCAACCGATACAGGCATATCTTCAACCACAAATTTGTAGATTGCTTCCATACCCAAGTCAGCAAAAGCAACCACTTCAGCTTGACGTACCGCTTTAGAAACTAAGTAAGCAGCACCACCTACAGCCATTAGATAAGTGGCTTTGTTGTCTTTAATCGCTTCAATAGCCGTTGGACCACGGTCTGCTTTACCAATCATGCCGTACAAGCCCGTTGCTTCTAAAACTTGACGGGTAAATTTGTCCATACGTGTCGCAGTTGTTGGACCAGCAGGACCTACCACTTCATCACCAATCGGGTCGACTGGACCGACGTAGTAAATAAATTTACCTTTTAAATCTACAGGTAACTCTTCACCGTTATCTAACATTTCACACATACGTTTATGCGCAGCGTCACGACCTGTATAGATCGTACCGTTAAGCAATAAAGTATCGCCCGGCTGCCAAGAGTTCATTTCTTCTTGGGTGATATTGTCTAGGTCAACACGTTTAGAGGTTGAAGAATCCCAAGTCACAGCAGGGTAGTCAGACAATTTAGGTGCTTGAATATGCGCAATACCTGAACCATCTAACTGGAAGTGTGCATGACGCGTTGCAGCACAGTTCGGAATCATGCCGACTGGTTTGCCCGCAGCATGACATGGATAATCTTTAATTTTAATATCCAGAACAGTGGTTAAACCGCCAAGACCTTGTGCACCAATGCCCAAAGCATTTACTTTTTCGAAGATCTCGATACGGAGTTCTTCCATTTTGCTTTGTGGACCACGACGAAGCAATTCGTCCATGTTGATTTCTTCCATTAATGCTTCTTTAGCAAGCATCATGGCTTTTTCAGCAGTACCACCAATACCAATACCCAACATACCCGGTGGACACCAGCCTGCACCCATCGTCGGAACAGTTTTAAGTACCCAATCCACGATAGAGTCAGATGGATTCAACATCGCCAATTTCGATTTATTTTCTGAACCACCACCTTTGGCAGCAACAGTAATATCGACTTTGTTACCCGGTACGAGTTTGTAGTGAATCACAGCAGGGGTGTTGTCTTTGGTATTTTTACGACCAAAAGCAGGATCGGCTAAAACAGATGCACGAAGAATGTTCGAGTTTTCTAGGTAACCCTGACGTACACCTTCGTTAATTGCGTCATCTAGGCTCATGGTTAAATCAAATTTAACGTCTAAACCCACTTCAAGAAATACGTTAACAATCCCTGTATCTTGGCAGATCGGGCGATGACCTTCTGCACACATACGAGAGTTAATTAAGATTTGTGCAATAGCATCTTTTGCGGCTTTGTTCTCTTCACGATCATAAGCACGGCTCATCGCTTGGATAAAGTCTTGTGGATGATAGTAAGAAATGAACTGAAGCGCATCTTTTACTGATGTGATCAAGTCATCTTGCTTGATAATAGTTGTCATATCAAATATCTCTTGAGCGGGCTGTTAGCTAGCGGGCTAAATTATAAGATAAAAAGCAAGTTTTGTGGGTATTTTGACTGCTTTTTGGGCGAAAGTTTAATAGGCAATTTCAACTGAAGATTGATACCATTTTTATGGTGTTTTTTATCTATATCTTTTTGAAAGTTAAAATATTGTTTTTGATTATGTGAAATATGACAGTGTTGTCATAATTTTGTCATAAAATTTTTACATAATCATTTCATTAAATTTAGAGTAAAAAACACATGATTACAGCAGTTGTTTCAGTGCTTGGTTTTTCATTGTTTATCGCAGCAACGTGGTTTTACGGTCAACAAGAAGATCAGGCTTAAGCTTTATCTTCTTTTTTTTGTTTAAAAAGATTCAAATATATTCGATTTCAAATCTTCAAATCTTCAAATCTTCAAATCTTCAAATCTTCAAATCTTCAAATCTTCAAATCTTCAAATCTTCAAATCTTCAAATCTTCAAATCTTCAAATCTTCAAATCTTCAAATCTTCAAATCTTCAAATCTTCAAATCTTCAAATCTTCAAATCTTCAAATCTTCAAATCTTCAAATCTTCAAATCTTCAAATCTTCAAATCTTCAAATCTTCAAATCTTCAAATCTTCAAATTATGATCTAAATTTACGTATACTGTTTAAAACATAAGAAATTGTGGATCATGAAAAATCAGTTCGAGTCTGCGCAAAATATTATTGAAATTTATAAAAAACATGCGCGTGCATGGACGGAATTACGCGGCAATTTTCTGTATGAAAAAACATGGCTTGATCATTTTCTAGCACTGATTCCTCAACATTCTAAAATATTAGATTTAGGCTGTGGTTCGGGAAAACCAATAGCAGATTATCTGATTCAGCATGATCATAAAATAACGGGTGTTGATAGTTCAGATGTGATGATTGAAATGGCTAGGCAAAATTTTCCTGAACAGCTTTGGCTTCAAGCAGACATGCGAACCGTTGAATTAGATCAAAAATTTAATGCGATTTTGGCGTGGGATAGTTTTTTTCATTTAACACCGAATGATCAACGGCAGATGTTTAATCAATTTGAAAGATTTGCGCAGCAAGGAACGGTACTGATGTTTAGCAGTGGGCCAAGTCATGGTGAAGCGATAGGCGATCTGTTTGGCGATGCTTTGTATCATGCAAGTCTTGCCCCTGAAGAATATACAGCGTTATTGAATGATCATAGTTTTCAGGTCATAAAAATGGTCGCTGAAGATGTTGAATGTACAGGACATACGGTGTGGTTGGCGCAAAAACTTTATTAAATTCTGCTAAATAAAAATGTGGAATAACGATTAAATAATGAGCGTGTAACACAACTATTCACGTAAAAGCTCAATCGGTGAGGGTTGGGCTTTTGTGAAATGCTTAAGTGATTAATTTATATGGAAATAAAAATGGAATTTCGTGTAAGTGTTTATGTTAACTGTAGATAAACTCATTAATAATCAAATTAAAAATGTAAGAGAGACTTATGCACTCATATATTAATTCAGGAGCTGGTTTTCCTGCTGGAACTCTTGTAAATACGGATAAAGGCTTAATCCAAATTCACGAGATTAAAGCTGGTGATATGGTTTTATCTAGTCCTGAACAAGGAAATGGTTCAATTCGTGAATATAAACGTGTAATTAATACCTTTAAGGCAGAATCCGAAGAAATTTATGAGTTAATTATTAGAAAAACTATTAACCCTGATTTGGAATATGTCGAGGATGGAATTCAACGTAACATTTATGAAATGATTTATTTAACAGGAGGGCATCCAATATATGTAGAAAATAGCGTATTTGTTGAAGGGTGGGATAATGAAGGTAATATTGATCAAATCAATGCACGTAGTAATAGCTGGCAGGCTGCAAGAGATTTGAGAATATATGATCAAATTGTTGTATCAAACCCTAAACATGGTGATGGAGCAGGTTATGAAGTTGTTAGTATCGCGCCTGTACAAGATGTAAATCGTAACTATGGTTTTATTAGTGCGGCAACTGTCGATGACAATAAGCCGTTTGATACTTTAGTATATTTAAATGATGATAATTATTATATTATCGGTGGGGATATAAATGAAGGGATAAAAATTAAAAGAGATTATTTTGTTGGTCCTTATCGTCATGTAGATTATCCAAATGATTATCCTTTTTATAAGGATTTTCAGGAAAATTATGAAAAAATTATAGCCAGTGTGAGAGGTTATATAGCGGATATACCAACATTATGTAGGCCTGTTTATAATTTTGAGGTGGAAGATTATCATACCTATTTTGTTGGAGAACAAGGCTTATGGGGACATAATTGATCCTAGATAGATTAATATACCCATGCAAATGTGAAGTAAATTTATCATGCACTCCATTTAACAGAATAATATTGAGATAAATTATCCATAAAAAAACCACTCTCGAAAGAGTGGTCTTTGAAAACAATTAAACAAAATTAAGAGGCTTTGCTGGCCTTGGCTTCAATTTGTTGTTCCGCCTGAATTGCCGTCAAAGCAATGGTGAACACAATATCATCCACCAATGCACCACGCGACAAGTCATTTACAGGTTTATTTAAACCTTGCAACATTGGTCCTACACTTACGACATTTGCTGAGCGTTGAACGGCTTTATATGTGGTGTTGCCTGTATTCAAATCAGGGAAAATAAACACATTGGCACGACCAGCAACCTGCGAATCAGGGGCTTTTGAACGTCCAACACTTTCAACTGAAGCCGCATCGTATTGTAGTGGGCCATCAATAAGTAGATCAGGGCGACGTTGTTTGGCAATTTCAGTCGCTTTCGCCACTTTTTCGACTTCTGCACCAGCGCCCGATGTTCCTGTTGAATAGGAAATCATGGCAATACGTGGGTCAATACCAAAGGCTTTAGCAGAGTCGGCAGACTGAATGGCAATTTCAGCCAATTGTTCAGCGTCAGGATCTGGATTGATCGCACAGTCACCATACACGTAGACTTCATCAGGTAACAGCATGAAAAATACTGAGGATACCAATGAATATTCAGGTGCAGTTTTAATCAGTTGGAATGCAGGGCGAACAGTATTTGCCGTGGTATGTACAGCACCAGAGACCAAGCCATCCACTTGATTCAGAGCAAGCATCATCGTACCTAAAACAACTGTATCTTGAAGTTGTTCACGCGCTTGTAGTTCGTTGATTTTACCTTTGCGTAGTTCAACCATTTTCGGTACGTAGTTTTCACGAATCAGGTCAGGATCAATAATTTCAAGATCATGTGGCAATTCAATATTACGTGCTTTAGCGACTTCAACCACAACTTCAGGTTTTGCCAATAAAATACAATGTGCGATACCACGTGATTGGCAAATTGCTGCCGCTTGAATGGTACGTGGCTCGTCACCTTCGGGTAATACAATCCGTTTTTTCGCCGCAATTGATTTTTGCACCAATTCATGACGGAAAGCAGAAGGGGATAAGCGCGGTTTGTATGAGCCATTTAAAAGCAGTGCAATCCAATCGGCATTGATGTGACTAGAAACGAAACGTGTCACTTGTTCGGCACGTTCAGTGTCATCAATTGGAATTTCATTGCTTAAGTTTGCAAGATTTTGTGCCGTTTCAAATGTACTTAAAGAGGTATGCAGAATTGGTAAGCCATTTTTAATTGCGGCTTGACAGAACTCTAAAACGGAAGCATTCGGTTCGTGATGTTCAGTCAATACTAAGCCTGCCAATGGAACACCATTGCTGGTGGCTAAGCTACTGGCCAATAACACATCAATGCGGTCAGAGGCACTAATAATGAGTTCACCTGCGACAAATTTATTGAGTTCATGTTCAATATTTGATGCAATTAAACTGCTGTGTAATACCCGACGTTGCTTAGCTTCACCTTGGTTAATCCATTCTGCTGAAATATGGGCTGCCAAATCAGAGATTCGTGGCACACTAAGCGTATTACTAAAAGGGACTAAACCAATCACTGGAAGTTTTTCAGACCCAATATGTGCATGGGTTTTTTGAATATTGGCGGTAAATTTATTGGTGTCGCTAATTAAGCGTAAATTTGGATCAATCGTTACGGGAATTTCAGCAGAGTCTTCTGGTAAGCCTTTAGTACGCATGAACAATACGCCAGCCATACGGGTAGACGATACTCCACCCAAATAGCGTAATTGATTTTCGACTTTTTCAGCAGTCACTTCCGGTTTGTTAATATCGGCATTACTGACGATAATCACTTTTGCATCCAGTGCCTGAGCCAAAGCGGCATTGAGTGTAGATGCAAATGAGTCACGACTGTTTGGAACCAGACCTTCGACAATAATCAAATCATGATTTTTAGCAATTTGGCGATGTAATCGTACTGCATCTTCAAGTAACTCATCATTTTCACCTAAGTTGAGTTGTTGGATGAGCTTGAGATAAGGAATCGGTTCAACCGTTTCGCTGTTTGATAAATGGCGATACAGTGCCGTTGAACGGTCTGATTCTTGATGCGCTTCTTGTGAAAAAGGTTTAAGAAAACCTGCTTTTACACCTTGGCATTCCAAAGCGTAAATAAGTCCTAAGCAGGCTGAAGATAAACCTACACCTTCTCCAGTGGGTACCAGCAAAATTGTTTTCATAAATTTATTCTAAATAATAAAAAATTGGTTTAATCCGAGCATAAGGTTTGCGAGCACTTAAGCAATTGCAACATCTTTAGACTTTTTTGCAGCTGCTTGATTCACCTCTTGGCTCACTACATACTCAGTTTCTTTAGCGATACGACCTTCTTCATCGGTCGGAACAACCCAAATTTGAGGACCTGTTCCCGTATCGATACGACCTTCAGTGCCACGCTTTAAGTTATCGTTTTGCTCTTTACTTAAGTTGAAGCCAAAGTGAGGGAGGTATGCCAGTGTTTTTTCACGAATATAGGCAGAGTTTTCACCAATACCACCAGTAAAGAATAAACCATCAAGGCGCGGTAAGCCGCAGCTTAAAGCAGCCAGTGATTTAGCAAGGCGGTAGCAGAACACTTCAATTGCAATGCTTGCATCTTCATTGCCTTGTTCTGATGCTTCAATCAGCGTACGCATGTCATTGGATAAATCAGACAAGCCTAATAAACCACTTTGGCTATTGAGCATTTTGTCGATTTTATAAATATCCCAACCTAAGTTGCTTGCGAGGAAACTATGGAGACTTGGGTCGACATCACCGCTACGGGTTCCCATCACCACACCTTCTAATGGGGTTAAACCCATAGAAGTATCGACACTTTCACCATTCCAGATGGCGCATGTCGAGCTACCGTTACCCAAGTGCGCAGTAAGCCAACCGCCTTGTTTATAACTGCCTGCCAATTCAGAACCACGTTCTGAAACATAGGCATGGCTAGTGCCGTGGAAACCGTAGCGACGGACATTATGTTCGGTATACAAAAATTTAGGTAATGCATAACGGTATGCATGTGCAGGCATGGTTTGATGGAATGCAGTATCGAATACAGCGACTTGCGGTAATTCAGGGAATAAGCGCATGGTTGCGTCAATACCCACTAAATGTGCAGGGTTGTGAAGCGGTGCAAGCGGTGTTGCTGCACGAATACGGTCAACAATTTCAGGTGTCAGTAATTCTGCTTTGGTCAGTGTGCCACCATGTACTACACGATGACCAATGGCTTGCGGATTATAATGCGATAAGCGTTCTAAAATGGTTTCCAAAGCCTTTTCATGGTCGGCATGTGGAATTGAGAGTTCAAGTGCAGCACCACCTGCGGTAATGCCTTTAATGCGTGCTTCAGCAGAGCCTAAATTTTCTGCCAAACCAAAAATACGATCTTCACGACGTTCAGAAACAAGTGCATATTTAATTGATGAAGATCCGCAGTTAATTACTAATACTGATGTAGACACGTTTTTATACCCGAATTCTAATTGAAAGTAAGTTGTCCGTAGTGATCTTCATGCAGTACGATTTAATGCAATCTGGATCTGTAGTGATGTTTTAACATGTGTTTTTTTTCTGTCCAAGATAGACTTTAGGTGATTAGACTTAAGCACTATCGACCTGAAAACGATTAATACTTAAAATTTATCAGGTGATTGTTTTTATTTATAGTCATGTTTTGTTTGCCAAATAGGTTATTGCTTGTATAACAGTAGCATAATGTATCTGAAACCATCGAATAGGCTTTATTCTGAAGGCTTAGATTGGTATTTAATTTCTGACCAACGCACAATAACATAAGCAATTAATGCCACCATAAAAAATACCAGCATCATCCAAGCCAAGCCCTGTAAGGTTTCAATAATCGTGCGGTAAATTTCCAGTACCCAGCGTTCTTGGGTTAATTCAATCACAATTTTTTTGTCACTATCAGTATAGGTCAGTGGTGTGATGTATTTTTCCATATCATAAATACGAATGCCTGATGACGTGCCAACCACCATACCCGCAAATTTGGTGTATTTAGCCCAAGCACTATGAATCGGGTCATTGATAATACGCGCCAGAATTTGGTTAATGGACTTGGAAAAAATTTTCATGACACCAAAAGAAACCAATAATGCCAATGAAAATGTACAGATCATTAAATAATAGAACATTATGTTTTTCCTTTTATCGTTGTTTTTATGATGTTACGAAATTTAGCGCAGGGATATTGTAGTGACTGTGTTCAGCCTCATGCTTGAAACTGAACATGGGTATTTTAATGGGTTAAAGGCGCTTATTGGCGAATTTGACCATCACCGAAAACCACCCATTTTTGTGAGGTAAGACCTTCGAGTCCAACAGGGCCACGGGCATGAATTTTATCGGTTGAAATACCAATTTCGGCACCTAAACCATATTCAAAACCATCAGCAAAACGCGTAGAGGCATTGATCATCACCGAACTTGAATCGACACGCGCTAAGAACTGGCGGGCAAGGCTATAGTTTTCAGTAATAATGGCATCGGTGTGATGTGAACCATATTTATTGATATGCTCAATGGCTTCATCAATGCCACTCACCACTTTAACGGCTAAAATTGGACCTAAATATTCGGTGTACCAATCTTCTTCGCTGGCAGGTTTTACCATTGAACCGAGTATGCGCTGTGTTTCGCGGCAGCCACGAAGTTCAACCTGTTTTTCTGCATATAATTCAGCAATGCGTGGCAAAAATTCTTCAGCTACTTTTTCATCGACCAGCAAGCTTTCCATAGCATTACACACACCGTAACGATGCGTTTTGGCATTTAGTGCAATTGGTAAGGCCTTTTGCAAATCGGCTTGTGCTTCAACAAAAACATGACAATTGCCATCCAGATGCTTAATCACAGGAATACGCGCTTCATTGCTAATTCGTTCAATTAGACTTTTACCACCGCGCGGGACAATGACATCGACATATTCAGACATGGTAATCAGATGTCCGACTGCTGCACGGTCTGCCGTATTCACCACTTGTACCGAAGTTTCAGGTAGTCCAGATGCTTTTAAACCATGTTGAATGGCTTGGGCAATGGCTTTATTCGACTCTAATGCTTCAGAACCACCACGCAAAATAATGGCATTGCCTGACTTTAGTGCCAGTGATGCAGCTTCTAAAGTGACGTTGGGACGTGATTCGTAAATCATCCCCACAACACCTAAAGGTACGCGCATTTTGCCCAACTGAATACCTGAAGGGCGATAGGCTAAATCGGTGATTTCACCAATTGGGTCGAGCAAATTCATGACATCTTTTAAGCCATGTAACATGTCTTTAAAGCGTGTGGGAGTAAGCTCTAAGCGATCAAGTAATGCACTGTCCAAATGGCTGTTACGACCTTTAGTCATATCCATTTGGTTCGCAGCTAAAATTGCAGCTTCACTGTCTTGTAAAGCAGTGTAAATTGCAGATAAAGCATGGTTTTTAGTTTGGGTAGAAGCGCTTGCCAACACGCGAGAAGCTTGGCGTGCTTGTTGTCCTACCGTTTGCATATATTGTTCAATTGAATCTTGCATAGCGGTTTGATCACTTAGAAATTACACCTTTGATAGTAACAGTCTGGAACACGACAATGAAGCATCTCGCTTGAAAAAAAATCTTAGAACTTTTCACGCGGTTAATATTTTGAAATTCTTTTTGTTTGTAAATTTAGATGAGTGGTGATGGAATAAGTTGCACGTGAAATCATCCTCTGTATAGAATGAAAATATAGGGACATAGACGTCTGATAATTAAAGCCAAGAATGGATGCAGTACAGCGCAGAAATTCTATATATATTTTCTTGCAAAATAACAATAAGGCAAGGATGGAGGAAGGGATATGAATTCCATGATCCAAATGGACGCGGAAGTACAACAATCAAATATGGACGTTGGTTTTTTTGATCTTTATCATCGAAACAGTTTTAAAGCGCCTGCACGTACCACATGGATTGATGGCTGGAAAATTGAATATATGGCGATTGCTCAGCCTGAAACGATGCACAATACGCCCATTGTGATTGTGGGTGGGGCATTTCAAAATTTTAATTCTTATAAATACTGTGTTGAGCAGTTGCTGAGTGCAGGTCCAATCATTTTAATTGATTTACCTTCAATGGGGGCAAATCAACAAATCAGCAACCGCGATACGGGTATTTCAGCCGGAACTTTAGAATTACCCGATTTAGCCAAAATGTTAGGGCAATGGCTCGATATCGAGAACCTTTCCAAAGTTTCCGTGATGGGTATGTCACTGGGGTCGGTGGTGGCTTCGAGTTTTGCTGTGCAACGACCAGAATTGGTAGATCGCATGATTTTGATGGGGGTGATGCAAAAAACCCGTAAAAGTTGGCGGATGTTGCTTGAAGAATCCTTGCATTTGATGAAAGAACAACGCATGGATGAGTTTGGTCAGGCGGTGATTTTATATTTGGTCAATCATGCCAAAATGGATAAAACGCGCATGTCCCCTACGGCAAAGCGTTTGTTTTTTAGGCAGATGGCGGAGTTTACTACCACTGAGCAAGAGCGCTATGAAATTAACTGTAATCGGTTGTTGCGTTTAACCGATGTGCCTATTCCACAGTGTAAAGTGCTGGTGGCATGTGGGCAATATGATAGTTTTACTTTGCCCCATGAAAATGCCAATTTTGCCTTGCAATGCCCAGAGATGGAATTTGCCATGATTGCCAATGCCGATCATGTGCCACAATTACAACGTCGTAAAGAAACCATGAGTTTATTTGCGACCTTCTTACAAGGTCTATCCATTCACAATGTGGAAGGCATTATTCCCATGACACGGGCGCAATTGCTCACCTTAGAGCGTCGTGGAGAAGAGCGGATTGCAGTACAACAACCGATGACACTATTGACCCATCGTCATTCAGATTTGCAACTGCCGACCCAGATTATTGATTTAAACTACTTTGGCATTTTACTTGAATTTACTGAAGGTTTGACGGCACAAGCGCAACAATATCCACGTGATTTGGCTTTGCATCTGGAAGATGAAGAAGGTCAATTTAAAATTGAATGTTTAATTTTTGATGTAGGTGCAACGCAAATTCGTGCTTTATTTAAACATGGTAGTTTTGAGGTGGCAGAGCGCTTAATGCGTTATATACAACGGCAAAAAGAAGCCGTTGCGGTATTGGAAGCGGTGAGTTGATTTTTTCAATACAGCATAAAAAACAGCGTTAATCAACGCTGTTTTTTATGCTGGCATGAATCATCCAAACTAAGTCTCCTAGATGTTCATCGTTACAGGATAAAGAGGATGTCTGATGGTCAAAATAGAGTTGCGGTTGAGTAATATTGACCTGTTCAAAGCCTGCTTGTTGGAAAAAACTTTGTGCCTGTTGAGGGTGAACGAAGTGAAAACTAAAAGCGCTACGCGACATCAATTTCAGTAATTTACTGCAACCCCAAATAAAATTGGCTAATTTATTTTTGACTGGCTCAGGGTAGATATCTGTGAGGTAATGCAATTCTTTGAAATTTTTGCCGTAATTTGAAATGGCATGAAGTAATTGTAACAACATGTTTTTATTGAAGTAGTTAATTAAACCTTCGCTAATTATCACCAATGGGCGAGTAGGATCAAAGACTTGAAATGCTTGTTCGAAGTCCGCAGTGAATAAATCGACTGATAAAACTTCGGGGCTAGTGCAATCAATTTTTTGGAGAGCTTGGGTTTTAACTCTCGCCATATCAGGTAAATCAAGTTCACGATAATCAATGTTGGGGAATTTTTGGCGGAAATTCCATCCTCGCGGTGAAAGACCACTGGCGATTTCCAGCACTTGTAAGTCAGGGTGCCGCTCAATCAGTTGAATAAGGTGTTGGTCAATCATGCTGTGGCGTTGTTTCAGCGTAGTACGCATGCTGCCACCGACAAATTTTTCCGCCCAACTTTCTAAAGGGTGAACCAATTTTGCCAGCATTTTACCCTTAGATGTCGCAAAAACAGGGTGAGAAATCCCCATGCTGTACCAAATATAGCCCGTATAATGCGCAGTAAATGAAATATGTCGATGTTCTGAAAGCTGTTGTGTCATGTCATCCTGACCTTATCTGTTTTTTTAGTTTTAAATGTAAGTTGCTTCGATTTTTTACTTTCATCACGGCTTTTTTTAAATCTCTTGTGCAAGATAAAATGAGCCAAGCAATTTAAAAAGTCTGTGACTTTGTTTTTTATTATCATAAAGAAAAAGGAACACCTTGTCGTGTTCCTTTTGTCGCATTAATTAAATGATTTTTTAAAGTTTTCGATATTGTCTTTCACTTTTTTCCATTCAGCACCTAATTCAAGGGTTTGACCCACAGTGATGGATGGGATTTTTCCACGCATACGTTCCAAGCGTTGTTGGTTGGGTAGGGGGAGTTGCTGCATACCTGCTAAAGCAGTACACGCTGCTGAACGGTCATTACAGACTAAGCCCATATCACAACCCGCTTTGAGTGCAGCTTGGATACGTGCATCTGCACCACCGACCACACAGGCAGCTTGCATGGTTAAGTCATCAGAGAAAAGTACACCCTCAAAGTTCAATTCTTGACGTAAGACTTTTTGAATCCAATAAGGTGAGAAACCCGCTGGATTTGGGTCGACTTGATCGTAAATCACATGCGCTGGCATGAGTGCATCAAGTTGCGGCATGAGTTGAATAAACGTCTGCATATCTTTGTGATAGATTTCGTCATACGAACGTGAATCTACAGGTGCTGCAACGTGAGAATCGGCCTTGACTGAACCGTGACCGGGGAAATGTTTTCCTGTATTTGCCATACCCGCACGTTTCATACCTGCTAAAAATGCACGGGCAAGTGGCACAATATCTTGAATATTTTGGGCAAATGCACGGTCACCAATCACATCGCTGACATCATTTAAGTCCAATACGGGTGCAAAGCTAAAGTCAATCCCCACAGCAAGGACTTCGGTTGCCATCAGCCAACCACATTGTTCAGCTAAAGCAATGGCTTGTTCAGGGTCAGTCAGATAGCGTTCACCTAAACGACCCATTGCAGGAAGCAAGGTAAAACCCTGTTTTAAGCGTTGCACGCGACCACCTTCTTGATCAACGGCAATTAAAATATCGGGTCTTACACGACGCATATGATCTGTTAAAGCACGAACTTGTTCTGGTGATTCTATATTTCGAGAAAATAAAATCATGCCGCCTACTTGCGGTGCTTGTAATAGTTCAATATCTTCTTGAGTAAGTTCTGTGCCAGCGATGTCTAGCATCAATGCGCCAATCATATCGGTGTCCGTGTGGGTATTTTATAAAGCAAAAACAATACCTGAATTCTGCAATGATTTGCTACATTTTGACAGTACAGAATATGATAAAACTACACGACATACACATATTAAGTTGTTTAAGAATTTGAATATACTCAATTCATGCTGAAAAACAACGTTGTAATATTGGTCAAAGACCAAGGAAGTACGAATTATTTATGAAACTTCAAACATTAGCTTGTGCCGTTGCAATTGCGACAGGTGGATTTTTCTTTTCCCATGTAATGAACGAGGCAATTGCAGCCAATAATACCGTTGCAGCGCCTGAAACCATTCAATCGACACAAGAACAAGCACTGGTATCACGCCAATTGGCAACATTGGTTGACCGTCAACATTACTTAAATATGCGCTTAGATGCCAATACCTCTAATCGAATTCTTGATTTCTATTTAGATAGTTTAGATGCAGATCATTCATTATTTTTAGCTTCTGAAGTTGAACAGTATAAGAAAAATTATGGTTCAACTTTTGGCGCTGCATTAAAAGCAGGGGATTTATCGGGTCCTTATTTAATTCATGCCCAATATCGTGAGCGTTTAAAACAGTTCTATCAATTCATGTTGGCTGAATTGAAAAAACCACAAAATTTAAAGCAAAGTAATGTTTATATTGAAACAGATCGTGAAAAAGCACCTTATTTTAATTCTGTAGAAGAGCAGCATAAACATTGGCAAAAAATGTTGGTGTCGCAGCTGATTAACTTAAACATTAGCAAAGAAGAAGAGGCTGCCAAACAAAAAGCATTAAAAGATGATCCTACTTTAGCCAATGGACAGGATTTAACCAGTCCAGAAGATTTAACACCTGTCCAAACATTGACCAAGCGTTATACGCGTCAACTTGAACGTGTCAGTCGTGTGAAAAGCGATGATGTCTTGGACAAAACCTTAAATGCGATGATGTTGACCTATGATCCGCATAGCAACTATTTTCCACCTGTAGATGCGATGGAGCTGAACCGCCAAACCACTTTGCAATTAGAAGGGATTGGGGTTTCAATTCGTCCTGAACGTGGCAACGAAGACTACACCAAGATTGAAACGATTGTTGAGGGTGGCCCTGCCAGTAAGTCAGGTCAAATTAAATCGGGTGATCGCATTATTGGTGTTGCGCAAGATGGCGACAAAATGGTCGATGTCGTGGGCTGGTCAAGTGGTGAGGTGGTTGGTTTAATCCGTGGTAAGCGCGGCACAAAAGTCAGCTTACGTTTATTGGGTGCTGGTGCATCAATGGGTCAAGCGCGTACCGTGAGTTTGGTGCGTGATGTGATTCAAGAAGAAGATGCGGGTGTACGTTCACGTACAGTTGATATTAAGCGTGATGGTAAAAATTATACTTTTGGTGTGATTGAAATTCCATCTTTCTATTTGAACTATCGTGCGCGTCGTGCAGGCACAGAATATCGTTCAGTATCTGAAGACACCAACAACGCACTAAAATCTTTGGCTGCAAAGAATGTTGAAGGGATTATTATTGATTTACGTAATAACCCAGGTGGTTCACTTGAAGAAGTTGCACGTATGTTGGGTCAAGTGATTAAGACCGGTCCAGTGGTACAAATACGGGATGGCAGTGGTAATGTCAGCGTATTTGAAGATGATGATGGTGGCACACAAACCTATGCAGGTCCTCTGGCGGTAATGGTTAATTTGGCTTCAGCATCTGCGAGTGAAATTTATTCAGCTGCAATTCAGGATTATGAGCGCGGTATTGTGATTGGCAGCACAACCACAGGCAAGGGTACAGCACAAGTTCAATTGGACACCTTGGCTTATGGTCAAGCGACTTTAACGCAGCGCAAGTTCTATCGTGTTACTGGCGGTAGTACTCAAAATAAAGGTGTTGTACCAGACATTAAACTCGTTGATATTTACAATGAAGAGTTTGGTGAGCGTAAGGCAAAAAATGCCTTGAAGTGGGACACTATTCCAACGGCACCCTTTAAGCGCGAAGGTTCTGTACAACCTTATGTACAAAACTTAGCCCAGTTATCACAACAACGGGTGGTGAATGATCCGCAATTTAAATATTTAGAACAGCGTAAAGCCATTGCTAAAAAAACCGATGAGCAAAAACGTGTTGTACTGGATATTGATCAGCGTAAAGCAGAATTGAATGCGTTAGAGCAGCAAACCTTAGAGTCAGAGAATCAACGTCGAGTTGTGACAGGACAAAAACCGTATGCTAACTGGGAAAGTTATCAAGCCTCAATTGATGCTTTGATTGAGTCTCGTGCCAAAATGAAAGCAGCAAAACGACCTGCTTTAGCTGAGGAAGAAGTATTTGTGACTGAGTCTGCTCAAGTTTTATTGGATTATGCTAAATTACAATCGACTCAAGCTTCTGCTCAATAGAAGGGTTGATTCAGCATTGTTTATTTAAATGTTAAAAAATCAGTCAGTTCAGCTGACTGGTTTTATTTGGCGGTATATCAGTTATTGTAGGTTGCATAAGCGCGGTTTGATGTTATAAAGGCAGATAAAAAGAGACAGCAATTTTAGCGATTTTTTTAAATAAATTAGAGTTTTTGTTTGATTTTTGAGCTTGGTGGATGGTGACTTTAACTATTAGAAACATGAACGGAGTAGGGTTAATTGAAAAAAGTTTGATCTATGTTTGCTTAATGAAACACCTAAATTAGAAATAAAAGTAGATAGCGTAATTACCACTTGACCAAAATGAAATAGTATAAGATTCTTATTTTGATCGATTTTTTATATAAGTACTTTTTAGAGGCGAAAAACTTTCGTGAAAGGGTAATTGATATTAATAATGCGGATTAAAACAAAAATATAACCAATACGGAAGCTGAATATGATTCATATACATTATGATTTTAGCCTCATTGTAGGTTCTATTATTGTTGCTATTTTAGTTTGCTATTTAGCAATATCGATTGAACAATTATTATTTCGTGAGCTGTTTCAAAAGTATAAAAAAATTCTTCTTGTGATTAGTGGCTTTGTTTTAGGTGCTGCCATTTGGTGTACGCATTTGGTTGGTATACTGGCCAGCCATTTACCAGCAGCTTACTCTTCTGATTACAGGTTTGTTTTTGTTTCTTATATTATTGCATTTATTGCATCTACCTTCGCTGTGTGGTTAATCACCAAAGAAACATTGCCTTTTATGCGCCTTATTTTGGGTGCACTCTTGATGGGGCTCGGTATTTCTGGAATGCACTATGTCGGAATGATGGGCTTAGTGTTGGGTCAGCATAAAATACACTACGATCCATTATTAACAGTTTTTTCTGTTTTGATTGCCATTAGTGGATCTGGCTTAACTTTATGGCTGACTTTTAAATATAAAAATGCGGTCTATAAACTGATTCATATTAAACTCTACCTTGTATTGATGATGGCTTTTACCATTGTTGCTATGCACTATACAGGTATGGCTGCAATGTCTTTTAATTCTATCCATACCGATCAACTGGTTTCGAATTATCAAACGGGACAAGGATTAATTTTATTTACAATCGTGTTTATTAGTAGCTTAATTTTAGTTGCTACATTTTGTGTAGCCGTATTAGAACAACGCTTAGAAGCACGTAATAAACAGTTATCTAAAGTCAATCGTGAGTTAGCCAATCGAGCAGTGGAAGATAATTTAACCAAGTTGCCTAACCGTTTATTCTTAGCCGAATATTCACATTTTTTATTTACTGAGCATCGTTATCGCGATGATAAAATTGCCTTTCTTTATATTGATTTAGATCGCTTTAAGGCAGTGAATGATGTTTTTGGTCATCATGTGGGTGATCAACTGTTGGTACTGCTTGCTACGCGGATTCACAGTAAACTCAAAGCAAATGAAAAGTTGCTGCGTATCGGGGGGGATGAGTTTTTGATGGTGCTGGAAAGAGCAACCATTGACACTGCTAGCGAAACCGCAGAAGAGGTATTGGGATGGATACAAGACAGTTTCTTAATTGCGGGTAAAGAAATTAATATTTCGAGTAGTATCGGCATCGCAATGTATCCAGATCATGCCAATAATTTACAAGATTTATTAATTAATGCTGATGCTGCAATGTTGACATCAAAAAATCAGGGCAGAAATACCTATTCATTCTTTAATTTCACAGCCGATCAACAAGAAGCGAAAAGCCAAACTAAACTGATTAATGATTTATATAAAGCAGTAGAAGAACAACAATTTGTGCTGTTTTATCAGCCTAAATTTACCACCAAAAATCGTGAAATTTGTGGCGTAGAAGCACTTATTCGTTGGAATCATCCAAATTTAGGGCTTTTGCCACCCAATATGTTTATTCCTGGTGCTGAAAAAACTGGACTGATTATTCCAATGGGTTATTGGGCACTCGAGCAAGCTTGTAAACAAATCCAAATTTGGGAGCGTAATGGTTCAAATTATTTCCCTGTGGCTGTAAATTTGTCTGCGGTACAATTTGAACACAAACATCTATTTTCAACGCTTGAAGGCTTATTTCAAAAGTATCAAATTAAACCACATCATTTGGCAATTGAAATCACTGAATCTACCGCGATGCATCATATTGATGCCAGTATTCGTTGTTTTAACCGTTTGCGTCAGATGGGGATTAAACTTGCCATTGATGACTTTGGGACAGGACATTCTAGTTTTTTGTATTTAAAAAATTTACCTGTTGATGAGTTGAAAATAGATCGAGAATTTATTAAAGATCTTGCTGTTGGTTCAAAAGATGAAATGATTTTAGCCAGTATTATTCAATTGGCAATTAAATTAGGCTTGGTGGTCACAGCAGAAGGGGTAGAAACGCCATTGCAGGCGGAGATCTTAACCCGTTTAGGATGTCAGCAATTGCAAGGGTATTTGTTAGGAATGCCCGTGAAGGTTGATCACTTAGAAGAGATTAAATATACATTTTCAAGTTAAGATAGATGTGCTTTGAACAAGTTTAGCTCATTTCAAAAGTTTGATGATCTGCTACAATATCGGCAAATTTTTATATTGATCAGTTCTGATCTTTTACACTGCCATTCTGCAGTAGGTATCTTTCATGAGTTTTAAAGATGAATTAGCGGCACAGGTCGCTCAGCGACGGACGTTCGCGATTATTTCCCACCCCGATGCTGGTAAAACCACCATGACAGAAAAACTGTTGTTATGGGGTAAGGCAATTCAGGTTGCCGGAATGGTCAAAAGCCGTAAGTCAGACCGTGCTGCAACGTCTGACTGGATGGAAATGGAAAAAGAACGTGGGATTTCCATCACCACATCTGTAATGCAGTTTCCGTTTAAAAAACATGTGATCAACTTACTCGACACCCCCGGACATGAAGACTTCTCGGAAGATACCTATCGTACCTTGACCGCGGTTGATTCTGCACTGATGGTCATTGATGGTGCAAAAGGGGTCGAAGACCGAACCATTAAACTCATGGAAGTGTGTCGTATGCGCGACACACCGATCATTTCTTTCGTCAACAAAATGGATCGGGAAATTCGTGAGCCTTTAGAATTACTCAATGAAATTGAAAATGTTTTGAAAATTCGTTGTGTGCCGATTACGTGGCCAATGGGCACAGGCCGTGACTTCGCTGGGGTTTATCACCTGATCGAAGAAAAATTTTATGTTTATAAAGCAGGTTTTGGTTCGACCATTACCGAAATTGAAACCCGCGATGGCTACGATTATCCAGACTTACGTGAGAAAGTCGGCGATTTGGCGTTTGCAGCTTTTGAAGAGTCATTGGAATTGGTGCAAATGGCCAATGATCCAATTGATCGTGAATTATTTTTACAAGGTAAACAAACCCCCGTTTTATTCGGGACGGCTTTAGGTAACTTTGCAGTTGACCACGTACTGGATACTTTTATTCAATGGGCACCAGAACCTAAAGCCCATCCGACCCATGAACGTGCAGTTGAAGCGACGGAAGAAGGCTTTACTGGATTTGTATTTAAAATTCAAGCCAATATGGACCCGAAACATCGTGACCGTATTGCTTTCATGCGTATCTGTTCAGGTAAGTATGAAAAAGGTCTGAAAATGAATCATGTACGTTTAGGTAAAGATGTACGGATTAGTGATGCCTTAACATTCCTCGCAGGTGAGCGCGAACAGCTTGAAGAAGCGTGGCCGGGTGACATTATTGGTTTACATAACCACGGCACCATTCAAATTGGCGATACATTTACCTCGGGTGAAAATCTACACTTTACCGGTATTCCGCACTTTGCACCGGAAATGTTCCGCCGTGTTCGTTTAAAAGATCCGTTAAAATCGAAACAGTTGCAAAAAGGCTTGAAAGAGCTTTCAGAAGAAGGTGCAACGCAGGTATTTATGCCACAAATCAGCAATGATTTAATTGTGGGTGCAGTCGGTGTTCTTCAGTTTGATGTGGTGGCCTATCGGTTGAAAGAAGAATACAAAGTAGATTGTGTTTATGAGCCAGTTAACATCAACACCGTACGTTGGGTTTCATGTGATGATGAAAAAAAATTCAATGAGTTTAAGAAAAAAGCCCATGATCAATTGTCCCTTGATGGTGGCGGTCATTTGACCTACCTTGCGCCAAGCCGTGTGAATTTACAGTTGATGCAAGAGCGTTACCCAGATATCCAATTCCGGGCGACACGCGAACACTAAATAGAACGCAAAATAAAACAGCTTCTTTATGAGGCTGTTTTACTAGGGGCTGATGACATTTCATAAATAGTTTGCGCTGTAGGCTAAAATTGAGCCGATAAGGCATGAAATGCAAAGAATAGTGAGACTATTTTTAAATTTCATAACGAAATTTGAGAAAATTTTAGCCATAGCCTTTCAGGATATGCATATTTTTAGCTGCTATTTCGTTACGAAGCTGTTATTTAGAATGACTAAATTTCCTACTTCGTACCTTATGTCAGCTAAAAAAGATGGGTTGTCGCAAACATAGAGGAAGTGTCAACAGACCCCTTAGCGTGATTTATATAGATTATTATTTTAGAAAAAGAGTTGTGAGCATGAACGGGAAAATAGTGGCTGCATCCATGATTGCCATTGGTCTGATACTCAGTGCCTGTGATGCTTCAAAACAAGAACCGAAAGAACCGACACAGGAAAAGTCACCCGCCGCTATATTTAAAACCGAGCAAGCGGAAGTTTTACCGTATTTAAATATCCAAGAACAAGAGGCAAAAATTGCCTTACCTTTTTGTGAAACCAAGAATTGTATCGATCTCAGTATTCAAACGGTGCATACCGCTGATGCTTGGCTCAATGATTGGATTGCAAAAAGCCAAGCTAAAGTGATTCAAGATCAACTTGGTCTGAAACAAAATATGACTTTGCAGCAAGCCATCAATGCCTATGTGAAAAAATCGGATGCATGGCAAGCGGAATTTTCTAAGAATAAAGCCTACGAATTGTCGATGTATACCCGAATTGCTTATCAACGGAATCAGTATGTACTGATGCAGTTAGGGGTAGATACCAAGCAAGAAGGGGTTAATGTCAAAGAGCGTTATTACTTCTTTGTGGCAGATCGTAAAAAGCAACAAACTGTAGCTTTATTGGATTTAATTCAGCCGAAACAACAAGCTTACATGAATAATATTGTGCAGCAAGCGTATCAAAAATGGTTAAAAGCACAAAGCACCGAAGTGAAACAACACGCACCGAAAAAACTTTACTGGGGACAAGCAGATTGGTTCTTTGATCAAGAAGGCATTGGTTTGCATTATCGGACTCATGAAATTGCCAAAGATGGTGCGCAACTGGATATTTATTTCAATAAACAACAAACGCAACAGATATTGAAAGTTGATGCTTATCAGAATATGTTCTAGTCATCCGTAGTCAATACTGACATTTCATGACAGTCAATTTATCAGATAAAAATTATAGGTCAGAATCATGTTGAAAAATAAAACACTATTTACGATCAGTATTCTTGCATCCATGATGGCATTGAGTGCCTGCCAACCGAAACAAACTGAGCCAAAAGACGATCCAGTACAGAAACCCGCGATTGTAGAACCTGAAATTTTAAAATTTGCAGGGGATTCTGAAAAGTTAGCTTTGGTTTTGCCAGAATGTGATGGTAACAATTGCCCAGAAATTTCGATTGAACGTCTGTCGAGTAACCAAGCTTTTATTGATGAATTTATAGATCAACAGATCTTAAAACAATTAAATCAAATGGTCGACATTTCACCAAAGCTACTTAAGGCCGATCAATTGGCGACAAGCACTGCTGATCCAGAGCATAACAAAGTCAGTGATCAAGAGACTGCGCAAAAAACATTGGCAACGGTTGAAACGCCCAAGCAAAAGCTGGAAAAACAAGTTGCACCTTATTTAGTGACATTTTTGGCTTTAGATAAGGAATTAAAGGCTTTAAGTGCCAATCATCAAATCAGTTTGATGATTAAACCGAAAATTTTAAATGCAAACTTACCTTTGGCGACTGTGGTTTTAAATTCCAGTAGTTATTTGGGTGGGGCACATGGTTCTTCTTCACAGCGTTATTATAATTTTGATTTAAAAAATAAAAAACACGTTGAGCTTAATGCTATTTTAGCGCCCAATCAGAAAGCCCAGTTAGAAAAAAAAGCTCATGAGGTTTTTAAAACGTGGGTGCTGGAATCTAAATTAGCCAACAGCGTTGAAGAATATGAACAGGCATGGAAATTTACCCTATCAGATAATTTTTATTTATCTAAACAAGGCTTGATTTTGCAATATGGCGAATATGAAATCGGTCCCTATGTTGTAGGATTACCACGTTTGATGATTCCCTATGATCAGTTGCAAACCATCCTAAAAAAAGAATATTTACCGCAGGTTGAAGCCAAAAATCAGGCTGTGGCTGCAAGTGCTGCCACTGTAAATAAAGCCAAACCTTAATGCTTTATTCATTGTTTGATACCCATACCCATTTTGATGTTCCTGATTTTGATCTTGATCGGGAGCAATTGGCTCGTGCAGCAAAAGCGGTTGGGGTCGAACGCTTAATTTTGATTGGTTTTGTACAATCGCGTTTTCAAGCGTTGCTACAAAGCCAACATGATTTAAATCAATTAGATCATGCACCGAAAAGTTATTTAGCTCCGGGTTTACATCCTTTTTATATTGAACAGCATCAACTGTCCCATCTTGCCGATTTGGAAGCTATTTTAAAAACAGAAGAATGTGTGGCGCTTGGGGAAATAGGCTTAGACACCTTTTTTAAACAGCATAAGTACCCCGAAATTTTTCAAAAGCAAAAAGATTTTTTTTCGGCCCAAATTGAATTGGCTGAGCAGTTTCAGAAGCCTGTACTTTTGCATATTCGTAAATCGCATGCTGAAACATTGGCGATTTTAAAACAGCATCAATTTAAATTAGGTGGAATAGCACATGCTTTTAGTGGTGGAATAGAAGAAGCTAAAGCCTTTATTAAATTGGGTTTTAAAATTGGTGTGACGGGACAAATTACCAATCCGAATGCGAAAAAACTACATGCCGTGGTGCGGGCGATGGGTGCTGAACATTTGGTGCTCGAGACGGACTGTCCCGACATGACACCCTTATGCTGTCAAAGTTCCACTGAACATCGCACCCGAAATACGCCAGTCAATTTACCGCATGTTTTAACGGGATTGGCTGCAACATTGCATCTTGATTTGCATGTTCTAGCACCGCAGTTATGGCGAAATTCACTTCAGGCTTTACAGCTTGAGTTTTAAAAAAGTCTTGCTCACAACCTTTTATCCATAAAGATTCGTATTTCGCCTGATAGTTTGCTATGAATATATGCTATTTGACTTGGTCATATTTTGTATTGATTTAATGTTCTGATTTGGCTTTTACACGACAGAGCAGTAGTATAAAAAAGAACAAACCCTACTTATATATTTAAAATTTTATTTAAATGAAAAGAATGAGTCCATTATGCAAAGTAATAACCCCATTTTAACGCGGGTAGAAACCCACAGTGATTTTAATGACACCATGACCGTGCAAGGTGCGGTGCAAAAATCGATTTTATTAACCGTGATTGCCGCTGTCGTCGGTTTATCCCTGTTTTTTTATAGCTTCATCACCTTAAATTTGTCACTGGCTTATGCTGCGGCAATGGTTGGTGCAATTGGTGGTTTGATATTGGCGCTAATCACGACATTTAAGCCGAATACTGCCCCTGTGTTGGCCATCCCTTATGCTTTGTTTGAAGGGGCATTTTTAGGAGGGATTTCAGTGGTCTTCCAAGTCAAATTCCCAGGTGTACCGTTGCAGGCTTTACTTGCCACTTTCGTTACCACCTTGGTGATGTTTACCTTGTATCGCTTTCAAATTATTCGTGCGACAGAAAAATTTAAGGCGGTTGTATTGTCCGCATCTATTGCGATTGCCATTGTTTTTGTGGTGCAAATGGTGATGCGTCTGGCTTTTAGTTCAAGCATTCCTTATATTTTTGAAAGTAATTGGCTCGGAATTGGTTTTGCTGCATTTGTCGCGGTGATTGCTTCTTTAAGTTTAATCCTCGATTTTGACCTGATTGAATCATCCGCTGCACAGTATGCACCGAAAGCGATGGAATGGTTGTGTGGTATCGCATTATTAGCGACCTTGGTTTGGATGTATTATTCCTTCCTTCGTTTGCTTGGTTTATTGCAAGGTGATGATTAATCAAGCTAAAAACTAAATTGATTATAAGCTCAAGGCCGTTAGATTGAGGTAATGCCAGTCAGTTAATAAATTGACTGGCATTTTCTTTTTTAAATTATAGATACTATGAGATTCACGGAAATGTCATCCGCAATTGTCCGAGGTAAAACTATTTTGAAAAAGTATTGTTTCTGCGATTAATTGATCAATAAAAGGTATTTAACGAGTTTTGCGGTGGGGCGCACTGCGCCGCAAGATGCCTTTCTTGCGAAGCTCTGCTTCTCATTTGGGCTAAACCAAAGAACAAAATGAGCTCCAAGTATTTGATTTAAAAATATATGACTCCGTCGTGAATAATAAAAAGTTAAGGAATTTATTTCTAAAATCTTTAATTGATCAGCATTACCTAGATTGAGGGGCATTTTTTATGATTTTTACAGAACATATTAAAAAAAGGCGCATTATGCAATTTCGCAAATGCTTCAGACTTGGCATTATGCTTGTAAATTATTTTAAGCGAGATTCACATGTCACAAGGACTATTGGCGGGTAAGCGTTTTTTAATTGCGGGTATTGCAAGTAAATTATCCATTGCATTTGGTATTGCTCAAGCTTTACACCGTGAAGGTGCAGAACTCGCATTTACGTATCCAAATGACAAATTAAAAAAACGTGTGGATGATTTTGCTGCACAATTTGGTTCAACTTTAGTTTTCCCTTGTGATGTTGCTGTTGATGCAGAGATTGAGCAAGCTTTTGTTGAATTGGCAAAACATTGGGATGGTTTAGATGGCGTGGTTCACTCTATTGGTTTTGCGCCAGCAAACACTTTAGATGGTGACTTTACCGATGTTACCGATCGCGAAGGCTTTAAAGTTGCACATGATATTAGCGCCTATAGTTTTATTGCAATGGCACGTGCTGCAAAACCATTATTAACCGTTCGCCAAGGTTGCTTACTGACGTTGACTTACCAAGGTTCTGAACGTGTGATGCCAAATTACAACGTCATGGGTATGGCAAAAGCATCATTGGAAGCAGGCGTGCGCTATTTAGCCTCTAGCTTGGGTAGTGAAGGCATTCGTGTCAACGCGATTTCAGCGGGTCCAATTCGTACACTCGCGGCATCAGGGATTAAATCTTTCCGTAAAATGTTAGATCTTAATGAAAAAGTTGCACCACTTAAACGTAATGTGACCATTGAAGATGTAGGTAATGCTGCATTATTCCTTTGCTCACCTTGGGCAAGCGGTATTACTGGTGAAATTATGTATGTCGATGCTGGCTTCAATACGGTGGGTATGAGTGCAGATCTTATGGCAGATACTGAATAAGCTTTTCTCCCTCTGGGATGAGCAGCACTGCTGCGCAAGGGGAATGAGGGAATTAATAAATAATCTCTCCCTAACCCTCTCCTGAGAGGAGAGGGAATAAATTGAGAATAAAAAAGACCGCATTTGCGGTCTTTTTTATGCAAAAGCAAAGCTAAATTACGCTTGACCTTCAGCAGCAACTTGAGCACGTTGCATATTTGCTTCAAATTCAGCATCGAAGTTGATCGGGGTAAGCAGCAATTGTGGGAAGCTTCCTTTAGTGACCATATCATTTACAGCTTCGCGTAAGAATGGGAACAAAATATTGGGGCAATATGCACCAAGAATATAAGGAAGACGTTCTTCTTCAACGCTATCGACCAAGAAGATACCCGATTGAGTTACATCAACGATGAATGCTGTTTCACCCGCATTGTTCGCTTGAACAACCACTTGTAAAGCCACTTCATAATGCGTTGCATCAATTTTTTCTGCAGAAGAAGACAAATTGATATTGAGTTCAGGTTGCCATTCTTTGGTAAATACTTGCGCCCCAGGGACTTCAAAAGAAATATCTTTCGTGTAAATACGTTCTAATGCCAATTGTGGTTGAGCTTGTTGTTCTTCACTCATTCTTTAATCCTTAATTATGAAGAGGTGATTTAATTTAAAGTCTTAAGCCAATAGTTCGTTAAGTTTGCCTTCACGCTCTAAAGCATAAAGTTGGTCAAACCCGCCAACGAATTGATCATTAATAAAAATTTGTGGAACAGTACGGTGATTGGTGCGTTGCATCAACTCCATACGGACTTCAGGCGCTTCATTAGACAAATTAATTTCTTTATAAGCCACGCCTTTACGCTCAAGAAGTTGTTTTGCACGCACACAATACGGGCAAACTGTGGTGGAGTAAATTATTACTTCAGCCATTTAAATTCTCCTTAAGTGAATTATTTGCTTTTAATCAGAGGTAAGCCTTGGGCTTTCCAATTGTTTATACCGCCATCTAAACGATAGCTATCGGCATGACCGACTTGTTGTAATGCTGTACCCGCGATTTGACCTAAGTTGCAAATAAACACGAGTGGGCGATCCGCAGATTTTAACTCTTCAATATGGCTTGTAATTTGGCTATACGGAATGTTACGGCTACCACTGATATGACCTTCACGGAAGTCTTTTGCATCGCGTAAATCAATCAGCATGGCATTTTTAGCTTTAACTAAAATACCCAAAGATTGTGCTGAAATTTTACGGCCATTGCGTTGTCCTTCTAAAACGAAGAACAAAACAATCAAGACCCCAAGTGTTCCAAACAAGAAGGGGTGATTCCCCATAAATGCCAACCAACGTTCCACAAGTCACCTAATTACAATTTAAAATTGCGTAGAGTATAGCTCATAAATATGGCGATCAAAATCACCGCTTCAAGGGCTAAGGGTTAAGAAAAATTAATTTTTTTGCTGTGCTTCAGCAATTTCATCGGTTAAACGTAAATAACTGTCTAAACGACGTTGCAAAATTTCACCTGATTGCGCTGCTTGACGCAAGGCACATTGCTTTTCATGCTTATGGGTGCAATTGCGGAATTGGCAATATCCCAGCAGATTTTCAATTTCAGGAAAACCATGTTGAACTTTGTCTGGGTTTAAATGCCATAAACCAAATTCACGAATTCCGGGTGAATCAATCAGTGCTGAACCTTCGCCAAAAGCAATCAAACGTGTCGAGGTCGTGGTGTGTTGACCCAGTGCTGAGTTTTCCGAAATGATATTGGTTTTTTGTGCAGCATCGGGAACGATGGCATTAATCAGTGAGCTTTTTCCAACACCAGACTGTCCGACAAAGGCTACAGTTTCACCAGCTAGGCGATTTGCTAATGCAGAGACTGCGGAGGCATCACCCGTCGACTGACATTGCATGACTTCATAACCTAAGGCTTGATACTCTTGCATTAGCTTTAAAATCGGATCATTTTCTTGAATTAAATCAGCTTTATTTAACACTAAAAGTGCAGGAATTTGGGCATCGGCACAGGCCACGATATAGCGGTCAATGAGACTGGGTGCAACTTCTGGAAAGGAGGCAAACACAATCACAATTAAGCTGACATTGGCTGCCACAGGTTTGACTTTGTGGTAGCGGTCTGGGCGTGTCAGGAGTGATTGACGTGGGTGAATGGCCGTAATAATACCCAAACCTGTATTGGGGTCTGCTTGCCATTTAACACGGTCACCTGTTACCAATGCCTCTAAATTGGTACGTGTATGACAGCGCCAGACACTGCCGATTTCAATCGGCTTCCAAAAAGGCTCTGGTTCACCTGATTTGACTTCAGGTTTAATCGGATGCTCATCAGGCATTGATAGGGCTTGAACTTCAAGTTGACGGCCATAGTGCTGTACCACTAAGCCTTCGAGGTCATTTGAAGTATCGAGTTCTTCTTGACGTGTTTTATGTTGTTTCTGAATGCGACGTTGTTGCTGTTCAGTTAAACGACGTTTACGAATTAAAGCCATTCATATCCTAAAAAAACCATGCACTAAGGAAGGCAAAAATAGCATGAAGCGGGGTATGAGTTACAGCCAAGTTGCAATAAATTTGCTACTATAGCCGTTTTTAAGCCTAATAAGATTGCACATTTATGAGCAGCACTCCTGATACCCGCCTCATTTGGATTGACCTTGAAATGACAGGTCTAGATACCGATAACGATAAAATTATTGAGATTGCGACCATTGTGACCGATGACAAGCTCAATATTTTGGCGGAAGGCCCTGTGCTGGCGATCCATCAGTCACCCTTGATCCTCAATGCGATGGATGAATGGAATACGCGTCAACATGGTCAATCTGGATTAATTGAACGTGTGCGCCGTAGTAAATTGACTGCACAAGATGCAGAGCAGCAGACCATTGAATTCTTAAAAAAATGGATCAATCCTAAAGTGTCACCAATGTGTGGCAACTCAATTTGCCAAGACCGCCGCTTTATGCACCGTTTGATGCCTGAATTGGAACAGTTTTTCCATTACCGTAACCTTGATGTCTCATCAGTAAAAGAATTAGCGAAACGCTGGCGTCCTGAAATCATGAGTGGTTTGAAAAAGAATGCCTCACATTTAGCCATGGATGACATTCGTGATTCGATTGCAGAATTAAAGTATTACCGTGAATACTTTTTTATTATGAATTAAGGTGTATAGAAAGAGGCTTAAGCCTCTTTTTTTATGGGCGAAAGACATCGCTATTTTTTATTTGAATCACATTCTATTTATTCTCTTGAACAGATACATTATCGGAACAACACAGAATTTGATAAAATGCGCTGGTGTTTTAGCTGTTAGATAGATGACGAATGACTGATTTTCCCCAAGATGATGAATATGAGCGCCGCTTTGCGGGTGTGGAAAAAATTTATGGAGAGGATGCTTTTCGTCAGTATGAACAGAGCCATGTCATGGTGATTGGAATTGGCGGTGTGGGTTCTTGGGCGGTTGAAGCCTTGGCACGAACAGGCATTGCTGAACTGACCCTGATTGATATGGATGTGATTGCGGCATCGAATATTAATCGTCAATTGCCCGCCATGAGTTCAACCTTAGGGCGTGAAAAAATTGAGGTGATGGCTGAGCGTTGCTATGCGATTAATCCGCGCATTAAAATTAATGTGGTCGATGATTATTTAACCCCTGAAAATGTTAAAGAACTTTTAGCCAATACGCCAGATGTTGTTCTGGATTGCATTGATGATGTCAAAGCAAAACTCGCGCTAATGCTGCATTGTCGCTTTAATAAAATCCCTTTGATTGTTTCAGGTGGCGCGGGTGGCAAGCTTGATCCACTGAAAATTCGGGTGGCAGATTTGTCTAAAACCGAACAAGATCCCATGTTGGCAAAATTGCGCAGTCAGTTGCGTGCCAAAGGTATTTGTAAAAAGAGTAAAGAAAAATTTGGCATTACCTGCGTGTATTCAATTGATAACCCATTTTCAAGTGCAGAGGTTTGTCCAAGTGCAGGCTTGCGTTGTGGCGGCTACGGCTCAGCGGTGGTGGTGACTTCAAGTTTTGCCATGGTGGCAGTCTCTGAAGTGTTAAAAAAATTGGCCGCGAAAAAAGCTAAAGTTGAATTTGTGAGATCGTGATCAAAGCTAAGAGCTGTTGATATTTGAATGTGGAAATCACAATACAACTGTCCTCATCATAAAAAGCACTGCAAATAAGCAGTGCTTTTTTGTGAATGTCTTGCGATTGATTCAAAGCATCTTGATTTAAAACATCATACAGCGCGTATGCTGAGTTTACATTTTCCAAATACCTAACATTGATTCTAGAATCTTGATCAAAAATCAAAGTCCAAAATAATAAGCACAGATACAAATCACAATGGTTAACAAAATCAGTTTAATCACTCCAGATGCACCGACTTTTTGCGAAGTATGCGCTGTATGCATTTTTAAATTTTTTGCTGTATGGGGTGCTGCATGAGCGCCATCTAAAGGATTGGCAACTTCGACTGGGGTTAGTTTTGCAGACTGATAATGATTGGCCACTTTAACAATAAATTTTGTCGTTAAATCATCTAATTTTTGGGAAAAATGACGCAGATTCAGCTGTTCTTCAGGGCTAAGCTCACTGCCATCGGCATGATAGGGATGTTGTAGTTTGTGCTGAATATAGCTTGATAAGGCCTCTAAACGATGCAGCGTTGTATGAGCATAATCTGCTTGATACTCGGTAGGCAGTAACGGGAGATATTTACTTTCTGCGACAGGTGATCTATCGGCATGCTCTAGGTCTGATGGACTGATGCCGTAATAAGGAAAATCTCGATTTGCTGGTTCCATAAAGCCTTGCGCAAATTTATTGTCAAATAATTCATTGTTGGTATAAAGCTGAATATCATCCCAATTTGGCTGTTGTAAATCGGCCTCTACACGTTTTGCCAGTTTTGGATTCAGCTCAAAACGCCAAAATGTTTCCTGACGACATTGTTCTTGTTGTAGTTTAGGCACTTCATAGTCATTATCAGCGCTATACCATTCTGCTAATTCTTTGCCAAAAATCCATGCGGTTTTTTTATGCTGTTCATGGCTGATAATAATATGTGGAATCTGTAATAGTTCTACATTAGCATTTGGATTTTTTTCATCATTTAAAAGACTTGAGCTGTGTAAGCTAATACGCTGTGTGCCTTGTTTTTTTAGTGCTTCTAGCCAAACTTGAAAATGTTGCGCCAGTAAATGCTGTGACAAAAGATCACGGAAACGCAAGTTATGCTGGTTAAAAATGGCATGCTGTACCCAATGATTAAAGCTTAAATTTTGCTTCAGATACTCATTGCCATAGGTCACTAAAGTCAGTTGTTGTTTCCAAATTTGATCGAGAGCCATTGTTATTGATCTCATGAATATTGGCTTTATCTTATCCTTTTTATAAATCTGGATGCTAATCTAATTTTCCTCTATTGGGAACTTCATCAATACGTTCAAAAACTGTTAGAATATGGGGTTTTATTATATTTTTAAATTGTTGCTTTGAGAGTTACTATGTCACTGGAAGCCCTGACCACTGAAGCGCTCGCTGCGATTGCAGCAGCTCAAGACCTTGCTACACTCGATCAAGCCCGAGTGCAATTTACAGGGAAAAAAAGCCAGCTCGCGGAACAATCGAAGGCACTTGGCAAAATGGACCCTGAAGAACGTAAAGTTTTTGGGGCGAAAATTCACGCGGTACGTGAAGCCATTACGGGTGCATTAACGACACGCCAAGCGGAATTACAAAAAGCTGCACTAGAACAAAAACTTGCTAGCGAAGTGATCGACATTACCTTGCCAGGTCGTGGTCAAAGTGTGGGAAGTATCCATCCTGTGACTCAAGTACAGGAACGTATTTGTCAATTCTTTACCAAAGCAGGTTTTACTGTTGCGACTGGTCCAGAAGTTGAAGATGATTATCATAACTTTGAAGCATTGAATATTCCGGGGCATCACCCAGCACGTGCGATGCATGATACCTTCTACTTTGATGTGAATCATTTATTGCGTACCCATACTTCGGGTGTGCAGATTCGTACCATGGAAACGCAACAACCGCCTATTCGTATTGTTTGTCCGGGCCGTGTATACCGCTGTGACTCAGACCAAACTCATTCTCCAATGTTTCATCAAATTGAAGGTTTATACATCGCTGAAAATACTAGCTTTGCAGAACTTAAAGGTTTGTTGATTAATCTGTTAAATGAATTTTTTGAAAAAGATTTAACGGTGCGTTTCCGTCCATCTTATTTCCCATTCACTGAGCCAAGTGCGGAAGTGGATATTATGGATGAACGTGGTCGTTGGTTAGAAGTTTTAGGTTGCGGTATGGTGCATCCGAATGTACTTCAAGCAGCGGGCATTGACCCTGAAAAATATAAAGGTTTTGCTTTTGGTCTAGGTGTGGAACGTTTTGCAATGCTTCGCTACGGTGTGAATGATTTGCGTATGTTCTTCCAAAATGATGTGCGTTTCTTACGCCAATTTGCTTAATGGTTTAAATACAAATTTAACAAGTTAAAGGTTTATAGAAATCCCCCTAAATCCCCCTTTAAGAAAGGGGGACTTCCACCGTCAAAAATAGAGTACGTGGCTTTCCCCATCTTTTATAAAGAGGGGTTAGGGGAGATTAAGGAAATTGAATTTATGAAAATTAGCGAAAATTGGTTACGCACGTGGGTCAACCCTACCATTGATAGCGAAACTCTATCTGACCAGCTCACAATGCTGGGTTTAGAAGTCGATGAAATGATTCCAGCCGCGAAACCTTTTACCGGTGTGGTGGTGGGTGAAGTTTTAACGGTAGAACAACATCCAGATGCAGATCGTTTACGTGTCACTACTGTGAACATTGGTACAGCTGAAACCTTGCAAATTGTCTGTGGTGCGCCAAACGTGCGTGTCGGCATGAAAGCCCCTGTTGCAACCATCGGTGCAGTCTTACCAGGTGATTTCAAAATCAAAAAAGGCAAACTTCGTGGTATTGAATCACAAGGCATGCTTTGCGGCGCTTCTGAAATTGACCTTGAAGATAAAATTGATGGTCTGTTAGAACTACCAAGCGATGCACCTGTGGGTATCAACATCCGTGAATATCTCAATCTTGATGATCACGTGATTGACATTAGCATCACACCAAACCGTGGTGATTGTTTCAGTATTCGTGGTATTGCGCGTGAAATTGCGGTGATTAACCAGTTGGCTGTAACTGAACCTGTCATTACAAAGGTTGCTGCAACCATTAGCGATGAGAAAAAAGTTGTCGTTGATACAGATGGTTGTCCACGTTATTTAGGACGTGTGATTAAAAATGTAAATACCAAAGCCGCAACGCCTGCTTGGATGGAACAAGCTTTAGCTCGCTCAGGTATGCGTCAGCACAGTATTTTAGTTGATATTACCAACTATGTACTGATTGAATTGGGTCAACCCTTACATGCATTTGATGGTGCTAAAGTCCAAGGTGCTGTCCATGTTCGTCAGGCAACAGCCGCTGAAAAACTTGTTTTGCTTAATGAACAAGAAGTTGAACTTCAAGATAATGTGATGGTCATTGCCGATGACGAAAAAGCCTTGGCGATGGCGGGTATTATGGGGGGCTTGTCTTCATCTGTAACGGATGAAACCACTGAAATTTTCCTAGAATCAGCATTCTTTGCACCGCTTGCAATTGCAGGTCGCGCTCGTCGCTATGGGCTACATACCGATGCATCACAACGTTATGAACGTGGTGTTGACTTTGAATTGCCAATCATTGCGATGAATCGTGCATCACAATTGATTGCGGAACTCGCGGGTGGTGAATTCGGTCCGATTGCGGTTGTAGAAAAAGAGGAACTTTTACCTAAACGTGAAGCGATTGAACTTAAACAAGTACAAGTCGATCAATTGTTGGGTTATGCCGTTGCAAGCGATTTTATTACGGACGCACTACAACGTTTAGGCTGCATCGTGACGCTCAAAGCGCAAGGTGAGTGGAGTGTTATTCCGCCATCACACCGCTATGATATGGCAATTTATCAAGACCTGATTGAAGAAGTTGCCCGTATTCACGGTTATGACAACATTCAAATTAGTCTACCTGTGATTGATGTGAAATTAGCCAAACATCAAGATCAGTTTGAACTGCCTCAGCTTCGTCAAACCTTGGTGACTTTGGGTTATCAAGAGGCGATTAGCTTTAGCTTTGCGGATGCTAAGCTCGAAAAGCAGCTCAATCCGAATGTCAATCCATTGATGTTGGCAAACCCAATTTCAAGTGAATTGGCTGCGATGCGTTCGACTTTGTTGTCTAGCCTCATTCCATGTGTACAGTACAATATCAATCGTCAGCAAAGCCGTGTGCGTTTCTTTGAGCTGGGTTTGCGTTTCGATTATCAAGATGCAACCAGCATCCATGACTTAAAACAAATCCCAACTTTGGCACTGATTGCTGTGGGTGCTAAAACGGCTGAATCTTGGCATGGTAAAGCGCAGCCGATGGATTTCTTTGACCTCAAAGGTGAAGTTGAAGAAATTTTAGCAGCGGGTCGCGTCGAAGTTGAATATGCGCGTTCAGAGCGTGAATGGTTACATCCTGGTCAATCTGCTGAAATTTTAGTGAATGGGCAATCTGTTGGTTACCTAGGTCGTTTACACCCATCTTTAGAAGATGAGCTAGATTTGGGTGTCACTTGGGTGGCAGAAATCGATCAACAGGCTGTTTTGCAAACTTATGTATCTAATTTTACAGAATTATCACGATTTCCATCGGTTAGACGTGATATTGCGCTTTTAATTAGTGATAAGATTAATGTTAGTGAAATTCAGCAACTTATCGAAAAAACGGGTGGAGCGCTTTTAGACTCAACTTGGTTGTTTGATGTGTACACTGGACAAGGTGTGGAAGAAGGTAAACGCTCACTGGCATTTGCAATTCTTTGGCAGCATCCAACCCGTACACTTGAAGATGCTGAAATCAAATCCGGTATGGACAATATCCTACAAGTGTTGGAAAACACTTACCAAGCGACATTGAGGGCTTCATGACAGCATTAACAAAAGCAGAAATGGCTGATCATTTAAGTGAGCTCACGAGTTTAAACCGTCGTGAAGCAAAACAAATGGTCGAGCTATTCTTTGATGAGATTAGCCAAGCGCTAATCTCGGGTGAGCAAGTTAAACTTTCAGGTTTCGGTAACTTTGAGTTGCGTGATAAACGTCAACGCCCAGGACGAAACCCGAAGACGGGTGAAGAAATTCCGATTTCTGCACGCCGTGTGGTAACCTTCCGTGCTGGTCAGAAATTTAGACAGCGCGTTGGAAATGAGCAGATCGATTGATCTGCTTTTTTATCCTTAAATTTGAGTTTACCAGTTGCTTTTCTAGAAAATACAGCGGTAGCGACATGAGTAATATGAAAAAACTATTTTGAATAATGATCATTATGAGGCGCGATGTTTAATCGCTGTAAAAGTGTTTTGAACGCAGCATAAATGCTAATGATGTTTTTATTCAGATTATATTTTTTAGTGTGATAAAAAAGAGAGCCAATGGCTCTCTTTTTTTACTGTCTAATCTTAAAGATTAGTGAGCAGCAGAAGCAGCATCAGCAGCAGCATCAACAGCTACAGAAGCAGCATCAGCAGCTTCAGAAGCAGCAGCTTCAACAGGAGCAGCTTCAACAGCAGCAGCAGAAGCAGCAGCTTCAGCTTCAGAAGCAGCAACTACAGCTTCAGAAGCAGCAGCTTCAGCAGCAGGAGCTTCTTCAGTTTTTTTAGCACAACCAACGAAAGCTAAAGTAGTAGCAACTGCAGCAGCAATAGCGATTTTTTTGAATAACATGGCATCACTCTCTAAATATGAGATTAAAAATAACCTTTGTTAGCCTGTTAAGTGCTTTTATTCTTCCTAATATTTTTTAGGTAGTAACAATGCAGAAGCAGTCTAACTGGTCTGCAAATATGCTATCACTGCGCATTTTTAATTACTACTAGGCTGTAGCTAAAAAATGCAAAAAAAGATGAAAATTGAGCAATTTTTTAACAGAAAATAACAATCAATTGCAAGGTTTGTATTGGATAAACACTCAATAACTTGCTAAAAAATATCGTTTTTTTGATCTGATTATTTTAATAATCAAAAACTTGCATAAAAATTTACAAAGAAAAAAGTCAATTGTATCTTTATGTAAGTAAAGTCAACCAAATAAAAAGGCTATCGTTACAGATAGCCTTTTTATCAAAATAACTGCATTATTAACTGGTTGCTTTACGTTTCATTTGATCAAAGAAATCATCATTGGTTTTGGTTTCTTTCATACGATCCAACAAGAATTCCATTGCTGCCAATTCATCCATCGGATGTAAAAGCTTACGAAGAATCCATACTTTACGTAGATTGTCTTCACTCATGAGGCGTTCTTCACGACGAGTACCTGACTTTTTGATATTCATCGCTGGGAAGACGCGTTTTTCAGAAATACGACGATCCAGTGTGATTTCTTGGTTACCTGTACCTTTGAATTCTTCGTAAATCACATCATCCATCTTACTGCCGGTTTCAATTAAAGCAGTTGAGATAATGGTCAGTGAGCCACCTTCTTCAATATTACGTGCGGCACCAAAGAAGCGTTTTGGACGTTCAAGTGCATGTGCATCTAAACCACCAGTTAAAACCTTACCAGAAGAAGGAATAACGGTGTTATAAGCACGTGCTAGACGGGTAATAGAATCCAGTAAAATCACCACATCTTTACGATGTTCAACCAAGCGTTTTGCTTTTTCAATCACCATTTCAGCCACTTGGACGTGACGTGCAGGTGCTTCATCAAATGTTGATGCAACCACTTCACCACGAACAGTACGTTCCATTTCGGTTACTTCTTCAGGACGTTCGTCAATCAGAAGTACAATCAGGAACACTTCAGGGTTGTTACGAACAATCGACTGAGCGATGTTTTGTAACAACATGGTTTTACCCGCTTTTGGCGGAGCAACAATAATTGAACGTTGGCCTTTACCAATCGGTGCAACCAAGTCAACCACACGTGCGGTTAAATCTTCAGTTGTACCGTTACCCAATTCCATAATCAATTGTTCAGTTGGGAACAATGGCGTTAAGTTTTCGAATAAAATTTTGTTACGTGAATTTTCTGGTGTGTCGTAGTTAATTTGATTCACTTTTAATAAAGCAAAATAACGTTCGCCTTCTTTCGGTGGGCGAATTGTTCCTGTAATGGTATCGCCAGTACGTAAGTTGAAGCGACGAATTTGAGAGGGACTGACATAAATATCGTCAGGACCAGCAAGATAAGAGCCTGCGGCAGAGCGTAGGAAACCAAAACCATCAGATAAAATTTCTAGAACACCATCACCAAAGATCTCTTCGCCATTCATTGCATGGCGCTTTAAAATGGCAAAAATGATGTCTTGTTTACGGTTACGCGCCATTCCTTCGAGGCCCATAAACTCAGCAATCTTGATGAGTTCGCCAATCGGTTTTTTCTTGAGTTCAGTTAAATTCATAGGTGGTCAGATAGAATCAAAATTCTGGAATACAGATGGGAAAAGGGAGCAACATTCAGCCGCTTGCACGCAATAAAAATAACGTAATTGTATTTGCACAATAACAATTCAGTGGTCTGATTCATTGTTTCGAAGAAAAAAGTGTAAAAACAATATATGTTGCCGAGCGGCGATCTTATGTGTTGTGTCTTGTAAGAAAACGCTGGATTGGAAAATCCTTTATTCCTTGAACATGTAATATAAGAGTAAATAAGCTTTTTGTCAATTTATAGACGAAAAAAATACGCTACCCTAAGATAGCGTATTGCATTAAATGACATTGTTTTGAATTAGATATTTTCTTCAATAAATGCAGTTAATTTAGATTTTGGTGCAGCACCGACTTGTTGCGCAACGACTTCACCATTTTTAAACATCAAGAGTGCAGGAATGTTACGGATATTGTAGTTTACTGCAGTCGCTTCACAAGCTGTTACGTCAACTTTAACAATTTTTACTTTGCCTTCGAATTCTGTAGAGAGTACTTCTAATACAGGAGCAATCGCTTTACATGGTGCACACCAGCCCGCCCAAAAATCAACAAGTACAGGAACGTCAGATTGTAAAACGTCAGCTTCGAAGTTCGCATCAGTTGTGTTTACGATATTGCCAGACATGGATATGCTCCAAATAAAATTTTAAGAGAGTTTTATAACGATAAGTATTACATAGCCTTGTTTAACTATGTAGTGCGATATGTAAATTTTCAAACATTATAGTGAGTTTGTCTAATTGATGCTCACGATATTGCTCATCGTGTCCTACAATTATACTTTTGACTAAAAAATTAAAAACTCCTCTATTTGTCTTGATAAATGGCTTTTAAATTGCATGTATGTGAATTACTCTAAGCATAATTCTTATAGGTTCGTTTGAATAATGTCTGATTTTTTGATTGATGAAGAGTTACTTGCTGCCATCGATATGGGGTCGAACAGTTTTCACCTTGCGATTGCACGTGTAGATCATGGCGAAGTCAAAAAAGTGGCTTCAATGTCAGAAAAAGTACAATTGGCAGCTGGTCTGGATGAAAATAAAAACTTAACCGAGGCCGCTCAGCAGCGTGGCTTAGCTTGTCTTGCGCGTTTTGTCGGGCGTTTAAGTTCAGTACAAGCCAATCGTATGCGAATTGTGGCGACCAATGCTTTACGTCAGGCCAAAAATGGGCATGAATTTATTCAAAAAGCGGCAGAAATTTTACCTAAACCGATTGAAATTATTGCGGGTCGTGAAGAAGCGCGTCTGATTTATTTGGGTGTGTCGCACACCATGGCGAATAGCGGTCGTCGTTTGGTGATCGACATTGGTGGGGGCTCTACCGAGCTGATTATTGGCGAAGAGTTTGAACCGATTCATACTGAATCTTTACAAATGGGTTGTGTGGCTTTTACCAAAGCCTATTTTAGTGATGGCGAAATTAATCAGAAAAATTTTGACAAAGCTGTGGTTGCTGCGCGTAAAGAGCTTTCAGGTATTGCCAATACCTATAAAACAGCCGGTTGGGATACAGTTGTCGGCTCAAGCGGTACGATTAAAGCGTGTCGTCAAATTACCATTAATATGGGCTGGAGCGATGAGCAAGAAAATTTAACCCGCGAAGGCTTAGAAAAGCTCAAAGAAAAGTTACTTAAATTTAAAGATATTTCTGAAGTTGATTTTGATGGCTTAAAAGAAGATCGTCGAGCAGTTTTGCCAGCTGGGGTTGCCATTTTATATGCTGTGTTTGATGTGCTTGAACTTGATAAATTAGTCTATTCCGATGGTGCATTGCGTGAAGGTGTCATGTATGACCTGTTGGGGCGTTTCCAACATGAAGATATCCGAGATCGAAGTGTTCAAGCTTTAATGGGCCGTTATAATGCCGACCCTAAACAAGCTGAGCGTGTGGTAAAAACGGCTCAAGACTTATTTGATGGTGTTGCTAAGATATTGAATTTAAACACTGAAGATAGTGATTTACTGCGCCGCGCAGCATATTTACATGAAATTGGTTTGGCCATTAGTCATGGGGGTTATCATCGTCATGGTGCTTATTTATTGCAACATTCGGATATTGCTGGTTTCTCGCAAATTGATCAAAACCATCTTTCACATTTAGTGGCACATCATCGTCGTAAGTTACGCAGTGACAGTCGGGTGGATGTAATTAAGGTGGGGGGTAGCAAATTAGTTTATCTTTGTCTATTGCTTCGTCTTGCAGTTTTACTCAATCATAGTCGTAGCGATGAGATGCTTCCTGCCATTGAATTAAGTGTTGGCAATGAGCAACAATGGCAACTCAGCGTTTCTGGCGATGCCAAACAATGGCCTTTGCTTGTGGCCGACTTGCATGATGAGCAAGTGCAGTTCAAGCATTGGGATATTGAATTGAATATTCAGTCGGAACAATTTATCTATTAACAAGTGATTGGTTAACAAGTGATTGTTAATTTAGGGATAATGGTCGACCTATGAAAAATAAAGCTGCTCAATCTAAAGCATGGGCAACGGTTCAAATTGCGCGTCATCCAGAACGTCCGCAATTTTTGGATTATGTTGGTGAAATCTTCACTGAATTCGATGCTTTACATGGAGATCGGGTGTTTGGTGATGATGGTGCAATGATCGGTGGCTTGGCACGTTTTAATGGTCAGCCAGTCATGATTGTTGGACAACATCGTGGTCGTAGTACGCGTGAAAAATTGCAACATAACTTTGGGATGAGTAATCCAGAAGGTTACCGTAAATCGCAACGTTTACTGGATATGGCAGAACGATTTAATCTACCTGTGTTTACTTTTATCGATACCATGGGTGCATATCCGGGTGTGGGCGCGGAAGAACGTGGTCAAGCAGAAGCAATTGCGACCAGTCTTGCACAGCTTTCAAGTTTAAAAGTACCTGTGATTGCAACCATACTGGGTGAAGGTGGTTCAGGTGGCGCACTCGGTATTGGTGTGGCGGATCGCGTTATTATGCTGTCTCATAGTATTTATTCTGTGATTTCACCTGAGGGCTGTGCATCCATTTTATGGAAAACAGCCGAGAAAGCTGAACAAGCCAGTGAAGCTTTGGCATTGACCGCTGAAAAACTCAAAAAAATGGGTATCGTGGAATATGTTGTGGATGAAGGTGAAGGTGCACATTTGCAACCTGAGCAAGTCATGCAAGCGCTTAAAGATGTGTTACAACAAGCTTTAGAAGAATTGCAACCAATGGAAGCGAATGAACGATGCGAAGCACGTTACCAGCGTTTAATGAAGTTTGGCAGCGACAATTTAGGTCTAATGTCTTAAAACAGGAACAACAGTTTCCTGAAAATACCTGCTTTTTAATTGGATGTAGTGGCGGCATGGATTCCATGTTGCTGCTGCATTTGATGTCTTATTTATACCCTGAAAAAATTCGTGCTATCTACATCGACCATCAATTGCAATCGCTCAGCGCCAGTTGGGGAACATTTGTCTCTGATCAATGTGCTACGCTGAATGTTCCTTGTATTGTTGAAGTGGTCAAGGTACAAGCAGGCAATGTGGAACAGCAAGCCCGCGAAGTACGTTATCAAGCTTATTTAAAGCATTTAAAACCCAATGAAATTTTAGTTTTGGCCCATCATCAGCAAGATCAAGCGGAAACGTTAATCTTGCGTCTGCTTTCAGGTGCTGGCGTGCAGGGGCTATCTGCCATGAAACAGGTTGATGTTCGTGAGCAATTTAGCCTTTGGCGACCGCTACTCGATATCTCACGTGAGCAGATTTGCCAATGGGCAGCACAGTTGAATGTGCACAATATTGAAGATCCAAGTAATTTGAATACCGATTATGATCGGGCATGGTGTCGTCATGAACTGTGGCCAATGCTACAAAATCGTTATCCGAAAATGCAACAAGCACTAAGTCGCACCAGTTATTTGATGCAAGATGCGGATGAAATTTTGCAAGATGTTTTGCAGCAAGATTTGGTATTTTGTGGTACAGCAACTGCACTTGATTTAAAAAAATTAGCGCAATTATCCACTGCACGTCAAAGACAACTTTTATCAGCATGGATGAAAGGGCTGGACACCTATCGGCCCAGTTTTGAGATGGTTGAACGCTTGCGGTATGAAGTGATCGAGTCTAAGTCCGATGCACAAGCGGCTTTGCATTGGAAGCAATATTATTATGTACGTTATCAGCAAAAAATTTTCCGTTTAAGCGTAGAAGAATATCTTGCTGAGAAAAATCAATTGGATACTTCAATTAAAACGATTCAAGTACAATTCAATCAAAGTATTAATGTTCTTTCAGGGCAATATCGCGCTGAGCCTGCGCAAATAGGGCTATCAACATCATTATTGGATAAAGCGTTAAATTTGGTGCTGCGCCAAGGTGGAGAAAAAATTCATTTAAATGGGCGAGTCGGTCGTTGGCCATTAAAAAAAGCCATTCAAGACGCGCAAATTTTTCCTTGGCAGCGTCATACAATTCAAATATTAAGCATAGATAATGTTATGCTTGGTGTTTTTACACCAAAAGGGTTTTGGTTAGCTCAATCTGAATATTGTGAAGTCGGTGGTTGGCAACCAAATTTAATCTCTTAGTTAAAAAATTCTACGTCGAGTATGATTCATGAGTGCAGCTTTAAATTGTAATATTTGTTTTATTGGTGGCGGTAATATGGCTCAAGCCTTAATTGGCGGGTTAATTTCACGCGGTTTGCCTCCAACACGTATTACAGTTTCTGATCCGGTCGAAAAAGTACGTCTTTTATTAGCAGAAAAAGATGTCTGTGTGACCGATGATAATATTGCTGCCATTCGTGATGCCGATATCGTCCTTTTTGCGGTGAAACCACAGGTATTGGCCAGTGTATTAAAGCCTCTTAAAGGTTTGTTTGAAGGCAAATTGGTCATGTCTATTGTTGCGGGTGCTGAGATTGCAACTATTGCAACGCTTTTAGCCACAGACCGAATTGTTCGTGTGATGCCGAATACTCCTGCTTTGGTGCAAACAGGTGCGCATGGTCTGTATGCGACTGAAGCAGTTGATACTAAAGACCGTGAGCTTGCAAGCCAAGTTTTAGCGGCAACAGGTTTAACCCTGTGGGTAAATTCAGAAGCGCAGATTGATGCCGTCACGGCAGTATCTGGTTCTGGTCCTGCATATTTCTTCTATATGATGGAAAGCATGATTCGTGCAGGTAAAAACTTAGGTTTAGATGAAAAAGTGGCTACCGCACTGACTTTGCAAACGGCCTTAGGTGCTGCACAAATGGCAATCACCAGTGCAAATACACCTGCGGAATTACGTAAAAATGTAACTTCACCAAATGGTACGACTCAAGCTGCACTTGAAGTTTTTGATCGTGCACAAATTTCTCAAAATATTCAGGCTGCTTTGGCTGCTGCACAAAAGCGCAGCCAAGAACTTGCTCAAGAGCTAAGTGAAAGTAGCAAATAACTCGTTTTTATTTAGGAAAGTTCCAGTATGGGTGCAAACTCTGCGCTGATTTTTGGCATTATCATTAACGTAGCGATTTTGCTCGTATTTTTTCGTTTTCTCATGCAGTTGGCAGGGGTAAATGCTTATAATCCAGTGGTGATGTCTACGGTTAAAGCAACGAAAATAGTGGATGTTTTTGGTCGTATTTTTCCAACTGTGGCAAAAGGTCGCGTCAATTTAGCGGCTTTGGCTTTACTGTTGGTTTTATATTTACTTAAAATTTTTGGTGTCATGTATTTGTCAGGGGCTATGCCGAATAGTCCGGTGCATTTGCTGATTTTGACTTTTGTCACCATGATTCAAGACTTGATTCGTTTCTGCCGTTATTTAATTTTTGCGACCATTATTTTAAGTTGGGTGGTGATGTTTACTCAATCTCGCTCGCCTTATATTGAAGTGATTCAGGAGCTTGCAGAACCATTGTTGGCACCGTTCCGTCGTATTTTGCCAAATATGGGCATGATTGATTTGTCGCCAATTGTTGCATTTTTAGCTTTGTATATTGCTGAAATTATTATGAATGAAGTGGCGATTGCACTTCTGACTGGTCTTTAAGCTGTAAGCAATAAAAAAGGACTCAGATGAGTCCTTTTTTATAGGTTCTAAAAAAATAAAAATGAGTAAATATGTATGAGTGAAAAGAATGAACCTATCTTTATGACGCTGAGCAATGATGCTGGTGGATATCTAAGTGCAGTACAATCAGCAAAAGATACACTTCATATTTTTAAAGCTCAGATTGAGCAATTGTCTGTAGATGATTTTGCATGTGTGAAGTTTTATATACCAGAAACCAGAGAGTCATTGGAGGGAGCGAATATTTGGTTGATGAACCCATTTTTTGAAGATGTATTTTGTTATGCAAAACCATTTGAGTTACCAAATGAATTTAAATGGATTCAAGTAGATCAATGGTTAAAGTTTTCTGAAGTAGATATCTTGGATTGGTATATTTTATATAATAATGGAGAGATGCTGGGAGGTTATTCTTTACGGTATCAACGATCAATATTGTCAGATGAAGGAAAAGCTGAGTTTGATCAACGTGTGGGAGTATCTAAATTTATCGATCAGAAATGGTAAATTCGTAGATATTATAATTCACAATATAAGTTGTATTCTTTCTGACTTGATCAAATACAGGTTTTGAAAAAAAGAAGGTCTTTGATTAGACCTTCATCGGTTTGTGGAGATAGTAAAAACAGCCTCTATCCAAACCCTCCTCCTGAAAGGAGGAAGGGACTCCAAATGTTTAGTGCGCCTCATCCCAATTCATGCCTTTGCCCACTTCAACAATCAGCGGAACGGAAAGTTTCACTACCGATTGCATCACTTCAGCCAATTTAGGCGCAAGTTCATCAGCAATATCAGCATCAACTTCAAATACTAATTCATCGTGTACTTGTAATAACATTTTGGCTTGATCTTGCGGTAATATTTTATCGACTTCAATCATCGCCATTTTAATAATGTCCGCAGCACTGCCTTGTAGCGGAGCATTGATTGCTGCACGTTCAGCGCCTTTACGCACCATCATATTGCGCGCATCAATATCAGGGGTGTATAAACGACGACCTGAAATTGTTTCGACAAAGCCCTGTTCCAAAGCCACTTGACGAGTGCGTTGCATATACTCATAAATGCCCGGATAACGGTGGAAATACTGTTTGATATAGTCTTGAGATTCTTGACGGGTAAAGCCTAGCTGACGAATCAAACCAAATTCAGACATGCCATACAACAGACCAAAATTGACGGCTTTGGCTTGACGGCGTTGGTCATGCGTTACATCTTCTAGGGCAATGCCTAAAACTTCAGCAGCGGTACGACGATGCACATCTTGTCCATGATTAAAGGCATGCACTAAGGCATCATCTTGAGAAAAATGTGCCATTAAACGAAGTTCAATTTGCGAGTAATCGGCTGCAAGTAGCACGCGGCCTTCAGGTGCAACAAAAGCTTTACGAATTTGACGGCCAATTTCTTCACGAACAGGAATATTTTGCAAGTTTGGATCGGTCGATGATAAACGACCAGTTGCCGTAAGTGCCTGATGATAACTGGTATGGACACGACCACTGTCATTGTTGGCCTGTTTTTGTAGACCATCGGTATACGTGCTTTTGAGTTTTGAAAGACCACGGTACTCCAAAATTAACGCGGTAATCGGGTGATCAATTTTTTCTAAAATACTTTCACTGGTACTGTATTGTCCAGTGGCAGTTTTCTTGCCACCTTTTAATCCCAACTTATCAAACAGGATCTCACCGACTTGTTTTGGCGAGCTGACATTAAAGCTTTGTCCCGCCAATTCGGTAATTTGATTTTCTAAATTTTGAATGGCATTTGAAAAATCTACGCCTAATTGATCGAGGAATTTGAGATCAAGCTCAATGCCGTTTTCTTCCATCATGGTCAGAACACGGGCCACAGGCATTTCAATATGATGCAAAATATTGTCGAGTTCAGGTACGGCTTTTAATTTTTTCGACAACACTTCATATAAGCGATAAGTCACATGCGCATCTTCAGCAGCATAATGTGCAGCAACCTCTAATTCAATTTGATTAAAGGTTTTTTGTTTCACTCCTTTGCCCGCTACTTGTTCAAAGGTGGTGCTCAAATGGCTTAAATATAAACGTGCAACATCATCCATACCGTGACGCGTTGCCACAGAATTAAGCACGTAAGAAGCCAGCATGGTATCGAAATACCAGCCTTGTAATTCAATCCCGTGATTCTGCAAGATATGTGCATCATATTTTAAATGATGACCAATTTTTTTAACCGAAGCATCTTCTAAAATGGGTTTAATTTGTGCGAGAACTGTTTCACGGTTGAGCTGTTCAGGTGCACCTTCATAGTCATGTGCAAGCGGAATGTAATAGGCATCATCGGCATCAAATGCCACTGAAAAACCGACCATTTCTGCAATACGGTAATCTAGACTAGTGGTTTCAGTGTCAAAGGCAAAACATTTTTCAGTGCTGAAACGCTGGAGGAATTTATCCCAGTCTGCTTGGCTTAAAACGGTATGGTAAGTGGCTTGTCCCAATTGATCATCGACACTGCTCATGTCGGCTTGATCTTCAGTTTTAAGCACTTCTTCTGTATGTGCAGATTTTTCAATCACTTTTGAGGTTTGTTTATAGACCGAACTATTGGGATTGTTGGGATGGTCTAAAGACTGTAATTGGTTGCGAAATTCAAGTTCAGTATAAAGCTGACGTAGGGCTTCGACATTCGGATCAGCCAGCTTTAAATCGTCATACGTGAGATTTAAATCTAGGTCAATCACAATACTGGCCAGTTGGTGGTCGAGGGCAATGCCTTCGACATTATCTTTAATGTTTTGACCAACTTTACCTTTGATTTGATCGACATTTTCTAAAATGCCACCGATTGAACCATATTCGGTTAAAAGTTTAGCTGCTGTTTTCGCACCAACCCCCGGCACGCCACGAATCCCATCAGAAGCATCACCCATTAGGGTCAAATAGTCGATGATTTGATGAGGCCAAACCCCGAATTTTTCAAAGACCCCATTCACATCCATTGGCTTATCTTTAAAGCTGTCTTCTAAGGTCACTTTGTCGGTGACCAGTTGCGCCATGTCTTTGTCGCCCGTGGAAATGAGCACTTGATGACCTGCTTTCTCTGCACGTTTCGCCAGTGTTCCAATTACGTCATCGGCTTCAGCACCCGGTAGGGTGTACAACGGAATGCCTAAAGCGCGAATCAGATTGTGAAGATAGGGAATCTGTTGAGCAAGCTCATCTGGCATACTTGGTCGATCACCTTTGTAAATCGGTGAAAGGAGATGACGGAAAGTAGGTTCTGGTGTATCAAAAATCACGGCCATATGCGTTGGTTGAATACGACGCATCAATTTTTGAATTGCAGAAATCGCACCACGAATTGCGTTGGTCTGTAAACCCGTAGAAGTGGTTAGTGGTGGCAGTGCATGGTACGCACGAAATAAAAAATATGAGCCATCGACCAAAACAAATGGTGGCATTGAAAGATTCCTAATCCAAATAACCCGCTTATTGTACGTGATTTTACCGCTGATCACAGGCACATCGTGAAAGATGCATGTTACTGAATATCTGATGAATGCTTAAAAATCAAAGTCAGAGCTGTTGTATGATCAATTCATAAGGATGCAGAGAAAGACAAAATGCACAAAGGGCAGAGCGAAATCCGCATGATTTGGCTGATGGTATTAATTATTGTCGGTGTGGGTGCGTGGTTTTTAAAAGCACACATTTTTACTTATTTGTGTGGCTTGGCCTTGGTCATGAGTGTGATGCAATATGTCGATGCGCTGCAAACACCCGCAGCTCAAATTGCGACTGAGACGCATATTTCATTTCAAGAAACCTCAAAAGTTCCACTCTATCTTGCATCCATTGTTGCGCTTGTCGGTGGGGCAATGGATTGGAGTTTTGTTGTTGGTGCAGGGGTCACAGCTTGGATTTTTTTCTTTCTGCGCTGGTTACGGCGTTTAGAAGCCTTGTTAAATCAAGTACAAAGGCGCTTACAGCAAGTTCCAACCACGACTTCTGTTGCTGTTGAACCAATAGTCCATACAGAATCGCCTGAATTAGCTGCGACATCAAATTCGATCAGTTTGGTTGATCAGTTCAGGCAGTGGATAGTTCAGGGGAATCCTGTTTTAAAAGTTGCCATCTTGGTACTGATTATTGGCATCGTGTTATTGCTACGTTTTGCCACCGAACATTGGCAGTTGAGTCTGGCGTTGAAACTGAGCATTGTTGCAAGTGTAAGTGGTGCAGTGACGGCATTGGGGTATGGGTTACAGGCTAAAAACCGCAGTTTTGCTTTGGCTTTAGAAGGTTTAGGTTTAGCGGCATTATTTTTAACGCTATTTTTTGCCTATTACAATGGGGTAATTTCGACTTTAGGGATCGCAGCATTTTGTTTTGCTGTCATTATGTTGCTTACCCTGCATTTAAGCTTAAAGCAGCAATCAATTGAATTGGCACTCATGGCGATGATCATTGCCTATATCGCACCGTTCACTTTACCAGTTCGCAATGCGACAGCGGTCGAATTGATTGCTTATTATGTGGTGATTAACCTTGCGGTTGCTGTACTGAGTACATTACGCCCGTGGAAAATTCTGAATCAGATTGCATTCCTTGTCACGGTGATCGTGGGGGGCAGTTATGCCTTTTATCAGGGTGAAACAGAAGAACGCAGAAGTTTAACGGCACTGGTTGTGGTACATACCGCCATTTTTGTTTGGCTGAGTTTTCGCTTTAGTCAGCTGCTTGCCAAAGCGGATCTTGCTCAATTTAAACTCAAACCTGCCTTAGATGTCGCGCTGATTTTTGGTGCGCCTATTGTGGGTTATATTTTTATTTATTTAATGTATTTTGATGAAATGTATTGGCAAGCCAGTGCAAGTTTAGACTTTGCAGTGGTGTATGCAGGACTGTATCTGCTTTCTAAACGTCATCAAGCGGTGCAACTGATTTCGCAAAGTTATTTAAGCCTCATGTTGATTTTCTTGGCCTTGATTCCACCGATCCTTTTACCTGAACAATGGAGTGTGATGGGTTGGGCGGTCGAAGGTTTAATAATTTTTATTTATGCCTTATATCGCGAATCGAATGTCAGTCGTTATCTGGGGGTGGGGTTATTGGTCGTTGCAGGCTTATCCAGTTTTTATTATCTGGCAGAGCTGAGTCAATTTCCACGTGAAATGTATTGGGGGCTGTGTCTGAGTTATTTTGCGGTAGTGTTGCTTGCCAATAGTCGTGCCTCTTTTCGCAAGCAATTGAGCCATGCCACGATCGCTTTTCATTGTTTGCAGATGCTGTCCGCAACCACAATGTTGATTATTTTATTGCTTGATCAAATCGATAGTGTGAGTCAGTTGGTGATTTGCCTATTGATTGTCAGTGGATGTTATTTGCTGATGAATGAAGTCATGTTGTATTGCAAAGCTACATGGTCGTGGTTACTGCCAAAATGGCTCGGGTTAATTCCAGTCTTTGTTTTTGCCTGCATTATTGTGCTTGATCAGAGTAAGCAAGGCATGATCGTTTGGTTATCGACTTTTGATCGCACTGCTTTCGCACTCTCTGGTTTGATGTTGACTGCCTTGTGGCTGCGTCCCATGTTGGGCGTTCGAGCCGAAAAAGAGTGGGTGAGTTTCGGCGTTTTGCTTAGCCTCGCCATGAGTAGTTTAAGCTTGGTCCCGAGCATGCCATATATGAGTGTGGTGATCTTCCCTTTGCTGTTCTGTGCTTGGTGTTATTGGCAAGTAGATAATCCTGATTGGAAAATATTTTGGCAAGCACGTAGTACTTTGCTTTTAATGGCAACTTGGATGCTGTGCTCGCAGCTCTTTAGCCAGCAAGCATTCCAAGCGTATGTGTTCCCCATTTTAAATCCATTTGATTTGGTCAGTATCGCCATGTGGATTGGGTTTATATGGATGCTGTCCTTACAGGTTAAATCAGGTTTGGATAAAGGCATTGTTGCCGTGCTGATGGTGCTCAGTTTACTTTGGCTAAGCAGTTATATTGTACTGCGTGCATTACATGTTTATTTAGGCACACCCTTGAATGAATTGGCTTTATGGCAAGATGGTACGGTTCAACTCAGTTTGACTTTACTTTGGGTGGGTTTGGCCTTTATGACCATGAGTTTAGCCAGTCATAAACAGTTGCGTTCAGTCTGGATTTTGGGCGGCAGTATCTTGGTGGTGGTAACTTTAAAATTGGTACTGTTCGATTTGTCCCATATTGGCACGTTAACTCGAGTTGTTTCATTTTTAGGTGCAGGCTTGGTGATGTTGGTGATTGCGTATATTGCACCAATGCCTGAAGGTGAAAAAATTTGATATTTTTCCTCTTCCTTGCAGACTCAAAATATATTTTGAGGATTCTCATCTTTATAAAAGGCAGGAAAGTCCCTCTTTTTCAAAGAGGGATTTAGGGAGATTTTATTATTTTAAATCAGGCTCTCTTTTGACTTCCTTGGCATTGGCATATTGATCAATATCGGCATCATTTAAAGGTTGCATATTCGTTGGTCGATCGACAAAACCCATTTTAGGGACAGGGATTTCAATTTGATTGTCTAGGAAGCCATTGCGGATGCGTTCTTGCATTTCATCCCGCACTTTAAAAAAGTTTTCACGGTCACACCAAATGGCAAATAGCAGTTCAATGGAAGATTCACGGAATGCGGTCACGGTCACTGCGGGTTTCGGGTCAGCCAAAACCAATGGGTATTTATTGGCAACATCAAGCAGCACTTCACGAACTTTAATAATATCTTCATGAAAATTAATGGCTAAGGTGATGGGAATACGCCGTATCGGAAATTTTGACAAGTTATGTACAGGGGCGCGAATGAGCTGCTCATTCGGGAGTCGAACATACACATTATCTTGGGTTAACAGTTTGACAGAAAGTAAGTCAATCGAAATGACCTCACCTTCAATGGTGTTCCCTCGAATTAAGGTCAATTGAATGGTATCACCGATTTCAAAAGAACCTTCACCAATCAAAAATAAACCACTGATTAGGTTGGAAGCCGAGGTTTGTGAGGCAAAACCCAAAGCAACGGTTAAAATACCTGCTGCACCTAAAAAGACACTCAGCTTAAAGCCTGCTTCTTTTAAGCTTGCCATGACAAAAATTAAGAAGATGAAATAAAAAATACCACGTCGCCACACCAGACGTTGGTGTGCATTAAAACGTGAGCCAATCGTACGAATAAAGGCATTTGATACAAATCTGGCAATCAGAAAACCAATGACAGCCAAGGAGAGTGCAACCAAAATTTCAGTGAGTCGATCGGTATTAATATTGGTGAAAACACCTTTGAGGCTACTGGTAATTTCTTTTGGAATATTTGAATCGGCCATTTTGCCCCCTAGAAAAATGAATCAAACATATTAAACAAAGCACTGGCTGGCGCACGTGGCGGATGGACATACATGACTTCACCTGCATGTGGCGGTGTGCGATTTTCAATACGGATTCGAGGTGGGCGATCTAAACCTTCATGTAGAACTTTAATTTGCGATGTCCATAATCGACCCGTACTTTCGCTATAAAACAGCGGGAGTGCAGAAACAGGTACATTCATTCGATCAAAGCGTAATTGTTGGTGACTGGTATTATGGAATTCAATTGGTGTGACTGCACGAAAGGCACGTGGTTTTAACTGGTGTAGTTCAGTACGACCATCAACAGCAGTCGCATAACAAATCTCACCCATACGATGATTCGGACCAAACCAAGTGTCTTTGGGCAGAATCACTGGAATATCAAACAGTGGATCTTTTTGTCCTTCGACAAAACCAGCAATCCATAAGGGGGTGCTGATATACAGTGTGCCACGTTGTCCAGCAGGAATATAAATGGGATCGACTGGTTTGATTACCACAGAACGGTCCGCTAAACGCGGCATCAATTGCAATTTACTTTGCGTTGATTTGAACATATAACGTTCTATTTTCGCGGGCTGAGGAAAACCAAAATGCGGATCTTCAATGGCATGCCACTTTTGTTCATAGTCATACTGAACTTGTGGGCGATGAAATTCCATCCGCCATTCTTGGAGTCCGCGCGTGAGACGAAATAACAGTGAACCAAATTGCCATGCCTTGGGCTGATTTAATTCAAAGCTGTATTCGCCCCACCATTTTAAATTGGGATGCTCAGGTTCGATCAATTCATTATTTTTAGACAACAGCATATTTCCTATATTGCTTAATCAGTAAAAAACAGACTTCACGCTGCCATATGCTTAGAGTACACTCAAATCAATTTATCCATCATTATAAACTTTGATGCAAATACTTAAACAATTACAAATACCCTATAGTTTTGCTAAGCGTCATGGCGTATTGCTCCGATACGAGGGTGATCAAGCCTTTATTGTACGCCGTGAAAATACGCCATTGCTTGCGATACAAGAAGCGCGCCGTTATTTAGCTTATCCTGCACAGCACCAATTATGTAGCGAGCAAGAGTTTCATCAATTGCTGAGTTCAAGCTTTGCGGGTGATACGGGCGAATCGCAGCAAGTGGCTGCGGGTTTAGAAGACCATCCAGATTTACTCAGTTTGGCAGATTCAGTACCTGAAGCTGAAGATTTGATGGATCAGGAAGATGATGCTCCGATTGTTCGTCTAATTAATGCCTTGCTCTCTGAAGCCATTCGTGTCGGTGCCTCCGATATTCATATCGAATCTTTTGAGAAAAAATTGTCCGTCCGCTTACGGGTTGATGGACAACTGCGCGAAATTGTCCAACCACGTCGTGAACTTGCACCATTGTTGGTATCACGTATTAAAGTTATGGCAAAACTTGATATTGCTGAAAAGCGCGTGCCGCAAGATGGTCGTATGTCTTTAAGGTTAGCAGGACGTGAAGTCGATGTGCGTGTCTCGACCTTGCCTTCGTCACATGGCGAACGTGTGGTAATGCGTTTACTTGACAAGCAAGCAGGGCGATTAAATATGACCCATTTGGGCTTAATGCAGCCTGATTATGAGCGTTTGACGCATTTAGTGCATCGTCCACATGGCATTATTTTGGTCACTGGACCAACAGGTTCGGGTAAAACCACCACTTTATATGCAGCCTTATCGGACTTAAATGATGGCTCAAAAAATATTTTGACCGCGGAAGATCCAATTGAATACCAATTGGAAGGCATTGGACAAACGCAGGTCAACACCAAAGTGGATATGACCTTTGCTCGGGCGTTAAAAGCCATGTTGCGTCAAGACCCCGATGTGGTCATGGTGGGGGAGATTCGTGATTTAGAAACCGCAGAAATTGCTGTTCAAGCTTCACTCACAGGTCATCTAGTCTTGTCTACGCTACACACGAATACGGCTATTGGGGCAGTTACACGGTTAAAAGATATGGGGATTGAACCCTTCTTGCTGGCCAGTTCTTTGATTGGAGTGATCGCACAGCGTTTAGTGCGAACCTTATGTTCACGCTGTGCCACATGGCATGATGCGGATGCCTTTGAAACTGAAGTTTTTCGACATTTAAATACCGAAGCTACATTCAAGTTGCCACAACCGAAAGGCTGTGATCATTGTTCACATACTGGTTTTATGGGGCGAACTGCAATTTATGAAATTGTCCCTGTCGATGATCAAATGCGCCGTTTCATTCATGGTAATGCTGCGGAATATGAATTGGAGGCTTATGCACGTCGGCAATCAGGCTCTATTCGTGATGACGGTTTAAGGAAAGTGTTACAAGGCAAAACCACCTTAGAAGAAGTGCTACGCGTGACCAATGAAGCTGCAGATTAACGTGAAGTCTTTTGATTGTTTATAATTTGATAAATTGCTGAACTTCATAAAATTCGGCAATTTTTTTATGCATTGTGCATGAAATAGGGTGGTTGAATGACCTGAGTTGTATTTTATTGATATTTACATCTTATTGAATCAATGCAGAATTCTATCCTAAAATGATGAGTTTTATTTTAGGATAGATTGCGAGCTTGCTTAGGTAATCACATTTAAAGTGACATTAATATTGCCACGAGTCGCATTAGAATATGGACAAACGATATGCGCTGCATCCACTAATTTTTGTGCTTCAGCTTGATCCATACCTTCTAAGTGAATATTTAATTTTACTTCAATTCCGAAACCTGTAGGAATTGGTCCAATACCGACTTCGCCTTCAATAAAAGCATCTTTGGAAATGTTGAGTTTATCTCTGCCTGCAACGAATTTCATTGCACCGAGGAAACATGCTGAATAACCTGCTGCAAAAAGTTGTTCTGGATTGGTGCCTCCACCGGCACCGCCCATTTCTTTAGGTACGGCTAATTTCACATCTAAAATTTCATCTGATGATGTCGCTCGACCATCACGTCCGCCTGTTGCTTTGGCTTTTGCTGTATAGACCGCTTTTTCTAAAGACATGTTGTGATCCCTCATAAATTTTATCAAGATTTTATCTTGGATGATTTGGAGGGAAAAATAAGCGGTGATTTTGTAATTTTTATATCAATTTTTTTTGCTTTAAAGGAAAAAGATTTATAAAGTCATTAATTTACGATGCTGTATCAAAGGCATCGATGCGCGTATCGCCTGTTGTTCTTGTAAATCGAAAGGAATGGTCAGCAGTTGAGCACCCTCAGCCTCTGTAATTGCTAAAATTTGACCACGGCTATGGGTTGCCCCTGCATGCCCCCATGTTTGGCGCTTTTCACCATGCCAGCCTTGTTGTGCTGCGCCTAAAATATGACATTGACTGTCGATTGCTCGTGCTTGCAGCAATAACTGCCAATGCATTTGACCTGTGGTGTAAGTAAATGCCGCAGGTGCAGTCAATATATTTGCACCTTGAGCACGTAAAGTGAGTGCTAATTCGGGAAAACGGAGGTCATAACAGACCATCAGTCCAATCTGACCAAAAGGCGTTTTTGCAACGATAACATCTGTTCCAGGTTCAAAAAATTTAGATTCTTGATAGCCACCGACAGCATCACCGACTTGCACATCAAACAAATGAATTTTGTCATAACGTGCTTCAGTACGTTCAGGGCTAATACACAGGCTGACCGTCCGTACACGACCATCAGCAATGATGGAACCATCAGGGCGGAAGGGACAGGGAAGTGTCCCCGCCACAATCCAAATTTGATATTGTTGGGCAAGATGTTCTAAACGCTGTTGAATCATTTCAAACTGCGCTGCTGTCTCGCGTTGTTTTCCACCTGCAAAACAAACAAAGTTTTCAGGGAAAACAATCAGCTCTGCACCATCTGCTTTACTTTGTTGTATCAACGACTCGATCACGATGAAATTGGCTTCAATATCATCTTGGGAATTCATTTGTACAACAGAGAGTAAAGTCATGTGGTGGGCTCTAATAAATAATTTTTATACGTTTTGTTGAGACACTTGCTCAATATTATCTTGTTCTTTTTGCAGCTGTTTAACCAAAGGCTCAAACATGTTGAGGTTGTTTTCATTCAACTCCATCAGTGTTTTATGCGCATCTAAAACAGTGGTTAACATGGTGTTATGACTAATGTGTTCTTCCATTAATTCAAGTGTGCATACTTTGGGGTCACCACAATAATTTAAGATCACAAAAACTTGACCCAAACCCATACTGTTGGCCAAAGTTGTAATATCAGGGTTGGTAGATAACATGACGGCCTGAATGTGGTGGATTTGCTTGAGCTTGAGACCAAGCTTGGCGAGTACACCTAAAACAGTACTGTCAATAAATGTGGTTTGGGTTAAATCTACGATTGCCCCAACCACATTTGATTGCTGTTCAATTTTACTAAGGAGTTTGTCTAGACTGATACAAGATTGGGCACGCACTTCGCCAATAAGCTTAAAAATATGCGTTCCATTCAAGCTTGCATATTCAACATGACCTGTTGACATATAAATGCCATTTGCAGAGAAGGATTGTAAAATTATCACATAGGGCCACTAGAGACTCAAGTAGCCAAAGGGCGTAGTTTACTTACTTGAAAGTTAACATATTGATTATATAGTTAATTCATTCGACGTAAACTTAAGATTGCAATGTCATCTGCCACATGTTCAGGCGCTTGGAACGATTGATTTTGCAAATGGAAGACTAATTTTTCAAATTGTTCATTCAAACCACCATCAAAAGGTTCGAGTGCACCATCCGAACAAATAATAAACCGTGCATGACGATTCAGTACACAGACAAATTCTTCGACTTCAAGATCTTCAGTTAATCCCAAAGGAAAACTACTGGTGTTTAAAATTTTAGGTGGTTGATTCGGTTCAAAGATAATTGCAGGCGGATAATGTCCAGCGCTTGACCAACGTAATTGATGGGTTTCTAAATTTAAAACGCCTGCAATCATCGTAATATGCTTTTCAATATTTTCTTGAACCAGCATGCCATTGAGTTTTTTAATCAATTCACGCGGTGTTTTAGATCGACCATGAAAGGCAGCCATCCACGACGTAAGTAAACTGCTGGTAACCCCATGCCCAGAAACATCAGCTAGATAAAACATAATTTCTTTATCGCTAATTTTCCAATAATCGTACCAATCACCAGACAAATATGCAGAAGGTTGAAACAAGGTTTCAACCTTATAGTTCATCAATTCAATTGGATTAGGCAGTAAGCATTTTTGTAGATGTGCAGCTGAGGGTAAATCACGACTATCTTGATTGCGCTTATATTGTGCATCAATTTTAAGTAATGCCCCTTCAGGATCACGCGGGAGTTTATTCCATACCCAACCTGCTAAAGCACCCAGTTCCCAAGCTTGAGCTAAGGCCGTACCTTCATTTTCAAAGGCCAGCACAATAGTAGGAAGCGACCATTGATGGGTCAGATAGTCTTGCACATCAGCAATCGCTAAAATGGTGGGATCATACAAATCAATATCATCTATGCAAATCATTTGCACACTGGGGAGTGTACTGAGTACCTGATCTAAATAAGGAATATTACGAGTTGGTTGAATGAAATACATAAAGAAATTGTATGACCCTTAAAGTGATGATGCCTATAGTTGTACTATAACAATCTAATGATCAGCAAAGAAAGATGCTTAACTGATCATATTTTTAATAAATGGAAAAGACTTATTTACTTGTTGTATCTACATCATCTTCTGGCACGTCATTCTCAGTGCTATCTTGATCATCATCAATAAACAGTGACTCAGATTCTAGCCCTTTTTTTTCTGCAATTGCGAAATTTTTACGTTGTAAGTAAATATCACGGATGGCGGCATATTTATCACCTTGTAAAACATCTTCTATTTCTAGAAGTTGAGAACGCGCATCAATGCCTCGTAAAACTTGGTCTGTCCAATAAACACCTTCACGATCTTCGAAGATATATTTTTGTGGTCGGGCTTGGCTATCCATGACGAGACCCACAGTATCTCGAAATGTACTTGGACCAAAAACAGGTAAAACCAAATAAGGTCCCGAAGGGATGCCGTAATAACCTAAGGTGGTGCCAAAGTTTTCTTCTTCAGCATATAAGCCTAAACGTCGAGCAGGGTCGGCAAAACCTAAAGTCGTAATAGTATTAATGGAAAAACGGCCTAATGATTCTGCAGCTCGAAGTGGTCGGCCCTGAATCAGTTGATTGGCTGCATTCCATGGTTCACCTAAATTTTTGCGAAACTGACGATATGATCCGCGCATATCAGAAGGTACTTTTTCTTTATATTGAACAGCGAGTGGTCGAGCTACATGACGGTCTAGAGCATCATTGAAAGCATACACCTGTCGATTTAAGGGTTGTAACGGATCTTTTTGGCTTTCAGGCTGGGTTGCATTCGCATTTACATTTAAATCTTTAGCTTTTACATTTTTTAATTCTTTTAATGCTTCAAGACGAGGGTGTTGAGCACTTTGGATTTGTTTGGTTGAAGGCGTTTCTAAGCCCTTTGTTGTTGGTGATTCAGAATTATGAATCGAATCATTTGCAATTACAGGAGAAATTAACCCAAAAGATAAAAGGCTGGCCCAAACATAATGGAAGTGACGCATAAGAAATCCTAGAGCTCTATAGTAAGCTGGTGCTTAAAGCTGAAACTACGTAATAAACTATATTAACAGGTCTTTGAATACGCGTATTAAAACAAATTTGATCAAAATATGTAGAAAAATAAGACAAAAAGACTAATTTTGAGTGATAAACAACCACTTGTTGCTAAAAGATTGAAAAAGGGGTTGCGCAGGAATTTTTTTCCCCTATAATGCGTATCCATCGGCGGTGATGTTAAATAAAACCTCTGGTAAATCAATAAGTTGGTTGGATTGTTAAGATTTCGAATGAGATTTTAAGATTGGATTTAAGCTTGGGTTTGTCGGAAAAGAATTTAACAAAACCTGTTGACTTTCTCTGGAAAGAGAGTAGTATAGCCGACCTAGCTTGTTGATGACGAATCAGCAAGAAGATCATTAAGAGATTATGAAGAACAACTT